>CACMFU010000006.1 GCA_902613065.1 uncultured Pelagibacteraceae bacterium
ACGCCATGTGTTACATACACATGAACATCTTTAGCCCCTCTTTTTTTTAGTTCAGAAGCTGCATTTACAATTGTTCCACCAGAGTCAATTATATCATCAACTAATATACAAGTTTTATTTTTAACATTTCCAATTACATTCATTACTTCTGACTTTCCAGGAGCAGGTCTTCTTTTATCTACTATTGCTAAATCTACATTTAACAATTTTCCTAAAGCTCTTGCTCTTGCAGTACCACCGACATCCGGAGCAACACAGATTATATTATTCTTTTTTAATTTCTTTTTTATATGTCTAGCAAATATTGGAGTTGCAAATAAGTTATCTACTGGAATATCAAAAAATCCTTGAATTTGTCCAGAGTGTAAATCAACTGTAACGACTCTATCTGCTCCTGCTTTTGCAATAAGATTAGATACAAGTTTTGCAGATATAGATGTTCTAGGAACCACCTTTCTATCTTGTCTTGCATATCCAAAATATGGTATCACAGCAGTTATGTTTTTGGCCGATGATCTTTTTAAAGCGTCAATCGATAGTAGTAATTCCATTAAATTGTCATTTGCAGGAGATGAAACGGATTGAATTAAAAAAATACTATTGCCTCTAATATTTTCGTTAATTTCAATATAAATTTCTCCGTCTGCAAATTTTCTTATGTTTGAATTCACTAGTCTATTTTTTAAAAATTTAGATATTTTTTGACTAAGATGTTTATTACTGTTTCCTGTGAGAATTTTCATCCGTGATATCCTATTTAATCATAATTGCAGAAATATTTCTACCATAATCGTTATGCTTATTTTTTTTTGATCTCCTAGAACTAAAAAAGTTATTTTCTAGACTGAAGGTATCTTTTCTTATTATATCTATTTTTTTAACTCCATTTTCATAAAATTGAGATTTTATATATTTGCTTAAATCAAAAAAAATTTTTTTCTTTTTAAATGTGAAGAAATCCACATTTTTTTTATTTTTGTCCTTAAACAATTTAAAAAAATCATTTTTTACCTCGTAGCTGTTTTTTTTTATACATGGCCCAATGCAAGCAATCATATCTTTCTCTGAGCATCCATTTTTTTTTAAAAGTTGAATAGTTTTCTTTACTATTCCTTTAAAAGCACCTCTCCATCCAGCGTGAATTGCACCAACAAATTTTTGTTTTTTTTCTATAATTAAAATTGGTGCACAGTCTGCGGTAAGTATACTAATAGCTATATTTTGTTTATTTGTAATCATCGCATCTCCAATCATTTTTTTTTTTGGAATTCTACTGATTTTATAAACTTTATTGCTGTGAATTTGATTAAGAGAAACTAGATTTTCACTATTACAGCCTATTTTCTTTGAAACTATTCTTAAATTTTTATTTATATTAGTAATTTTATCTTTTGACCCCTTTCCACAATTTAAACTTTTGTAGATTCCTTTTGAGGTACCGCCTAATCTATTAAAAAAATAATGTGAAACGTATTTTTGATTTCTAAAAATTTTTGACTTAATCACTTAAAACCCAAATTAAAATTATTTTTGGATTTGCTTACAAATAATACTTTAAACAAAGAGCCCATATGTTTTGCATCAATTAATCTTTTTATTCTATAAAATATGTCAGCTTTTTTACTAAATTGTAAATTTTTACTTATTATCTCAGCTCTTTTTAATATTCCTAATTTAATTAAGAAATTACCTTGGGTTGTTATTAAAGATTTTAAATTAGAATTTGCAAACTCTTTCTTGTACATTTTAAAATTTATTAAATGAGTAATATCTGAATTATAGGGATTTTCTAAAAAACTAATTTTTCTATGCTTCTCAACACTTTGTAAAGTATTTTTCATTTTTCCACTGGTAAAGCCATAGTCTATCATTAATAAACCTCCATTATTTTTAAAAATAAAATTCGCTATTTCGTTAACATATTTCATTGCTGAAGGTGAATATTCAACAAATTTCTCTTTTTTTATATCCTTACCTAAATATTTCTCAATTATTTTTGACGACACTTTTTGATCACAAACTTCAAACTTATTTTTTTTATATGCTACATATTTTTCATACCAATTATTGCTTTTCTTTAAAAACTGTTTGATAGGAAAAGCATCAAAAAATTCATTAGCCAAGAATATAGTTGGAGCCTTTGGGATTTCTTTTAAATTCTTAATCCAACTTACTTTTTTTTTATCTATTTTAGTCTTCTGAATTTTTATTAGTAATGGACTTTTTTCTAAAATTAAGAAATTGGCAGATAAATTAATTTCACCAAACTTATTTAAAGTTTTTATAATTTGTGACATCATCTCACCATTGCCTGCACCTAGTTCTATAATGTTTATTTTTTTTGGCTTTTTTAAATTTTCCCAAAAAGAAATTAACCAAATAGATATCATCTCTGAAAAAAGAACAGAAATATTGGGAGATGTTATGAAGTCACCTTTATTTCCAAAAGGATTGTTTTTAATATAATAACCATTATCTTTGTCATACAAAGATTTGTAAATAAATCTATCTAATGAAATTTTTTTATTGTGTCCTATTAGCATTTTTATAATAGATGATAATTAATCCGCAGGTTAGTGCTATACAACTTATTATTTGCCCCATACTCAAGTTGAAAAATAAATAACCTAGCTGTTGATCTGGTTCTCTAAAAAACTCGATTACAAATCTAAAAAATGAGTATAAAATTAAAAAATACCCCGAAATAATCCCAGGCATGTTCCTCAATTTATTAAACAACATACTTAAAATAATAAATAGAACAACTCCCTCAAATATTGCTTCATAAATTTGCGATGGATGTCGATTTAAATCATCAATTTTTATAAACTTTACTGACCATGGTACATTTGTTTCTATGCCATAAAGTTCTGAGTTTATAAAATTTGATATTCTTCCTAAAAAAATTCCTATAGGTGAACAAACAGCAACCACATCTAAATAATTAAAAATATTTTGATTTTTATTTTTGCAGAAAAAATAAGTTCCAATAATAATTCCAAATAGTGCGCCGTGAAAAGACATACCACCTTGCCAAATTTTAATAATTTCAACAGGATTACTAATAAAATAAATTGGATCATAAATAATTACATATCCAAGTCTTCCACCAATGATAATACTTATGATCAAATAAGTTATATAATCGTCAAAATATTCTTTTTGAGTGCTATCTTTAATTAGTTTGTTCTTTGCATAATACCAACCAAATACTAAGCCAACTATATAAGACAAAGAATACCATCTAATTTCTAATGAAAAGATCTCAAAAGCGACTGGGTCAAAATTATTAATAAACATTTAATTGTAATATTATAAATATTACTTAAACTTTGATAAGAAATTATTATGTCAAAATCAAGATTCGTATTTGATAAATTTGCAAAGTTCCTGGAAGAAGGACTCGTAAATTATAAAGATTTTAGTGACGAGGTTGTAAATATTTTACGATCAAAAAAAGAGGAAATTATCCTTAAAATGAATTTAGTAAGTAAAGATGAAATTGATATATTAAATAAAAGAATTGAAAAATTAGAAAAAAAAATTGCTGAAAAAAAAATAAAAAAAAAAACTAAACGGGCAAAGAAATAATAACTTTTAATCCACCTAAACTAGACTTATCAAATTTAAGATCTCCCCCATGTGATTTTACGACATCTGATGATATAGCTAAGCCAAGACCAACACTTGATTTTGTTTCTGATCTACTTTTGTCAATTTTATAAAATGGCTTCAAAACATTTTGATATTCTTTCTGTGGTATTCCTGGACCATCATCCTCTATTGAGATACTAATAGTTGATCTTCCTTTTTTTAGATACAATTCAACATTGTCAGCAAATTTTAGAGAATTATCTATAAGGTTATTAATACACCTACTAATTAAATTCTTTCTTCCATCAAAATAAATCCTCTCCTTTAAGAAATATTTTATATTTGGTTTCTCATATTTTTTACAAATATCTTCAAGAAGAAAAGAAATATCAAACGTTTCAGTTTTATCTTTTGCCCCAGATCTTGCGAATTGAAGATATTCATTTAACATTTTTTCCATTTCATCAACATCTCTTGATAGTTTCTCTACAACACTCTTATCTTTAATCATTGCTATTTGTAGTTTTATCCTTGTCAAAGGTGTTCTTAAATCATGACTGATACCTGACAACATTTCAGATCTTTGATTTAGATGTCTGAGTATTCTCTTTCTCATTTTATCAAACTCTAAACCAGCTTTTCGAATTTCAAGTGCTCCAGAAGGTCTAAATTCGTCTATATCTTCTCCTCTACCAAATCTTTCAGATGCTTCTGCAAGTTTTGTTATAGGTCTAGTTTGATTCTTTAGAAAAATTATTGCTACTGCTATCATTAATAATGCTGGTAATGTTATCCAAAGTCCAAATAATCTAGCTGAACTTGTAGTAAGTCTGTCTCTTGGAATATAAAATTGAAAATAGCCTTTTGAATACCCTATTTTTAAATCAACAACTTCTTTAAAGTTAGTTGTATCAAACCAATAAGTTAAATTTTTATTCTTTAATTCTCTCCTAAGTGATCGATCAACTGGGCTGAACCATCTTTCTGGAACTTTATTTGGCAAGATTTTGTCTTTTTCATATTTGATATTAAAACCCAAATGTTCTTTGAATAAAATTATTATAAAATCTTTATTTGTTTCATCGTTATCATAAGCGTCAACAAAAGTTTTGACTTCAGAAACCAATGCTCTTGTCATTCCGGAATTAGTTTTGATCCATAGACTGTCAAAAAAAACTAAAGAGATAGTTATTTGCATAACTACTATTGGAACAGCAACTATGAGTAGACCTCTATAAAAAAGTCTTTTAGGCAAGATGTTTTTTATATATTTACTCAATCCATAAAACATAACCTTCACCTCTTATTGTTTGTAAATAATTTGGGCTTTTTGGGTTTTCTTCAATTTTCTTCCTAAGTCTTGTAATTATTACATCTACTGATCTTTCTTTATCAATTTTTATAAGATTTCCAATTTCCTCTCTTTTAAATATTTTTCCAGGGGAATTAACCATTTTATCTAAAATTATTTTTTCTGTATTATTGATTTTTATAGATTTGTCATTTTTCAAAATAAATTGCTTATTAAGATCAATTTCAATTTTACCAAATTTAAATTTTCTTTTTGTATTTCTATATTTTGTTTTATTTAAGATATTATTAATTCTAAGTATTAACTCTTTTGGCTCAAAAGGTTTTGGAAGGTAATCGTCTGCACCAATATCTAAACCCTCTATTCTTTCCGAGGCTTCACCTTTCGCTGTTAAAAGAATTATTGGGGTTGAAATTTTGTCTTTATTTTCTTTTGTAAATTCTAAACCACTTTTGCCTGGCATCATTATATCAAGCACTATTAAATCAAATTTTATAACTTTAACTTTTTCAAGAGCATCTTCGGCGCTATTTGAGCTAGTTACGAGATAATTATTTTGAGAAAGATATTCCTTAACTAATTCTCTTATACCATCATCATCATCTACAACCAAAATATGTGCTTTAAATTTTTCCATTAATTATTTTTTTTAAAACATTATCAAAACTAATAACCTCATTTGCCTTTGATGCGGAAAATGCTTGGTAAATTCTTTTCTTTTGAGCTGAGAAAATTTCGTTAAATAATTTTTCTCCTTCCTCTGTTAAGAAGACATGTTTTATTCTGGTATCTACTTGATCTTTTTCATATTTTATAGCTTTTAAATTTATTAAATCTTTCAAAACTCTATTCAAACTTTGCTTTGTAACTTTCAATTTTCTTAAAAGTTCTGATATTGTGATACCCTCATATAATGAAATTAGATGAATAACCTTGTTATGTGCGACACCTATGGAGTATTTATTCAACACATTTCTAGCATCTGAGACCGTCTCTCTGTAGCCAAGAAATATTTTTTCAATATATTGTTTGAGATCATCATCTTTTAAATATAAAAGTTTTTTCATATTGGTAAGTTATATTGACATATTATATATACAAATATATTTTTTTATAAAATTAAATAATGATACCTTTCGATAAACGATCAGGAAAAATTTGGTACAATAATGAGCTTGTTGAATGGCAAGATGCAAAATGCCATGTAATCAGTCATGGACTTCACTATGCAAGTTTAGTTTTTGAAGGTGAAAGAGTATACGACGGAGAAATATTTAAGCTAGAAGAGCACACAGATAGATTATTTTATTCTGCAAAAAGATTAGACATTAATATTCCTTATACAAAAGATGAAATAAATGAAGCTTCTAAAAAAATAGTGGCGGTTCAAAATATTCAAAATGGATATGTAAGACCATTTGCGTGGAGAGGGAGTGAGATGATGGGTGTGTCTGCACAGAAAAATACAATTAATGTAGCAATAGCTACGTGGGAATGGCCTGCATATTTTGATCCAAAATTAAAAGCTGAAGGAATAAGATTAAATATTTCTAAATGGCGAAGACCGGCTCCAAATACTATTCCTTGGGATGCAAAAGCAGCTGGATTATATATGATTTGTACTCTTTCAAAACACGAAGCTGAACAACAAGGGTATTCTGAATCATTAATGTTAGATTTTGAAGGTAATGTTGCAGAAGGAACAAGTGCGAACATTTTTTTTAAAGATAAAAATAATGAATTACATACACCAACACCAGATTCTTTTTTAAATGGTATTACAAGACAAGCTGTAATTGAATTAGCTAAATCAAAAAATATTAAAGTTCATGAAAGAAAAATTTCTCCAGATGAACTAGGTAATTTTGATGGATGTTTCTTAACTGGTACTGCAGCTGAAATAACACCTGTTGCAAGCATAGCAGATCATAAATACAAAATTTGTGATGTTATATTAGGATTATCAAAAAGCTTTGATCAGTTAGTTAGACAAAAAAAAGCTGCCTAATCCTTATTATCTTCAGATATTGCATGGTCTATTCCTTTTCTAAGATAATCATATCCAGTATAAAGTGTTAAAAACGCAGATAGCCATAAAATAATAATGCCAATTGTTTGAGCATTATAATCTTGAAAATTTATTAATTTATTTCCTGTTTCCCCAGTCAGAAGTATTGCTATAGAAAACATTTGCAAGAATGTTTTAAGTTTTGCTAAATTAGAAACTGGAAGCTTTATTTTTCCTTTCGCTAGAAATTCTCTTAAACCTGAAATTAGTATTTCCCTTGTAAGAATTATAATAGCTGCAATAACTTCGTAATTTTTTATTGTTTGGTCCATAACTAATAAAATTAATGCAGTTGCAACAATAATTTTATCTGCAATAGGATCTAAAAGTTCACCAAGTTTAGACTCTTCTTTAAACATCCTCGCCAAAAGACCATCTAAAAAATCTGTAAATGAGGCAATTAAAAAAAGAGCAAATGGTATAACGTCTCCATAAAATCCAGGAAGGTAGAATGTAAAAACAAATATTGGAACAATTATTATTCGTCCAATTGTTAAATAATTAGGTATTTTAAATTTCATTCGTGAAAGAAGTTATATATTTTTTTTGCAACTTTTTCCTCAACTCCATCAACTGATTTTATTTCATCTAAACTAGCTGATTCCACAGCTCTGGCTGAACCAAAATGATTTAATAATGCCCTTTTTCTGATAGATCCAATACCATCAATTTGATCTAATAATGATTTGCTTATGCCCTTTTTTCTTTTTGCTCTATGAGCACTTATTGCAAATCGATGAGATTCATCTCTTAGTCTTTGTAAAAAGAATAATGTTGGATCGTTTTTCTCAAACTTAAACTCTCTTCCATTATGAAAAAATGTTTCATTTCCACTATTTCTCATTTTGCCCTTTGCTATAGCTACAATAGGTATTTCATGTAGACCGAGTTCATTCATCGCTTCTCTAGCAACGGAATATTGACCTTTCCCTCCATCAATTAAAACTAAATCAGGGAAAGTTAAATAATTATCTTTCTCTTGAACTGCTCTTTTAAATCTTCTGTTAAGAACTTCTTTCATCATTCCATAATCATCTTGAGCATTTTTTTGAATTTTTATATTAAATTTTCTATATCTTTTTTTAACGAACCCTTCATCACCATAAGTAATTAAAGCCCCCACACTATTTGTGCCTTGAATATGGCTATTATCATAAACCTCGACTAAATTAATATTAGTTTCAAGATTAAATTTTTTTGATACTGCATCGAAAAGATCTCTATTATTCTGACTCTCGTAAAGTTTTCTATTCAAACTATCTTTTGCATTATTTATTGCTTGATTTATAACTTTTAGTTTTGTCCCTTTTTTTGCAACAGTAATTGTGATTTGTTTACCTTCTTTTTGTGTAAGTGTTTTTTCAATTAATTCTTTCTCTTTAATTTCATTTGATAAAATTATTGAAGATGGCACACTTTTATTTTCATAAAATTGAGAGACAAAAGAATTAATGATATCACTTAGATTTTCTTCTGGATCATGCTTTGGAAAAAAAGCTTGATTACCCCAATTTTGTTTTGACCTATAAAAAAAAACTTGAATACAAGTTTTTCCAGACTCTTTATATCCCGCGATAACATCTGCTTCTACTAAATTTGCTTCATTAATTCTTTGAGAAGATTGGATAATATTTAATGATTTAATTCTATCTCTTAATATTGCTGCTTTTTCAAAGTCTAGATCCTCACTAGCCTTTTCCATTTGGTTAGATAAGCTTTTCTGAATTTTTCTAGATTTGCCTGACACAAACTCAATTGCATCATCAACAGTTTGTTTATAATCACTTTCAGTTACATAACCAACGCAAGGCCCTGAGCATCTTTTAATTTGATAAAGTATGCATGGTCTCTCTCTGTTTTTAAAAACTGTATCATCGCAAATTCTGAGATGAAATATTTTTTGGATCATTTTTATAGTCCAATTTGCAGATCCAGCTGATGCAAATGGTCCAAAATAAAATCCTTCTTTGCCTTTTTTCCCTCTGTGCCTTTTGATTTGTGGCCATTTATCTTTGTCGCCTATAAAAATAAAAGGAAAGGATTTGTCATCTCTTAGTAAAATATTAAATTTTGGTTTAAACTTTTTAATTAAATTTGCCTCTAAAAGTAAAGCCTCGCTTTCATTTGAAGTAGTAGTAATTTCGAGTCTTTTTGTTTGAGAGAGCATTCTCTCAGTCCTAATGATATGACTTTTCTCTGATACATAACTTTTAAGTCTGTTTGGAAGGTTTTTTGCTTTACCCACATAAAGAATTTCTCCTTTTGAATTTAGCATCCTATAAACACCTGGCAACTTAGGAACCAAGGGCAATTCTTTTTTAATTACTTCTTTACCTATATCAGAGCTGATCATGGCTTCTTTTTTTAGAAATTTGGATACCAACTGAGCTGCAATCCTTCATTATTTCTAATTTTTCGATTTGAAGAGTAATTTTATCTATTCTTTTATCTTTGAATAGCTCATCAAAAACATCTTCCGCCAATGTTTCAAGAAAATTGTAATGTTTGTTTTTTACTAGTTTTTTTATTAATTTTACTATTTTTGCATAATTCACTATCGATTTAATATCTTTATCATTCGATGGCTGTTTATCTTGATAATTTACTTCTAAATTAAATTTTACTTTTTGAGGCTTTTCTTTTTCAAAATCAAAATAACCAAGTTTTAATCCCAGTATTAATTCTTTTATTAAAACTTTTTTTTCGTAATTAAATAAGCTCTTTGTTTTATTTATTTTAACAATCTTTAAGTTATTCTTTTTCATTCCTTACCACCCATTATGTCTGGAGTTTGCCAGTTTAAGTTTTGGCCACTATCAATTGCTAAAACTTGACCAGTAATAGATCTATTTTTAATAAAAAAGTCAACAGCATTACAGATTTCTTCTACATTTGTCTGTCTTTTAAGAGGTGTTGCCATGTATTGTTTTTTAAAGTGCTTGTCAGACTGTCTTTTATTTTTAATAGTTGGACCCGGAGCAATTCCATTCACTCTTATATTCGGAGCAAGACTCATGGCGCTAGTTTTGGTTAAAGTATAAAGACCGGATTTACTTAATGTATATGAAAAAAAATATGGTGTTAATTTAAATATTCTTTGATCAATTATATTAATAATATTATTGTTTTTGCCTCTAGCATTTTTCGCAAAACCCTTTGATAATAAAGCTGGCGCTTTTAAATTAGCTTTTAAATGGCTTTCCCAACTTTTTGTTGTGAAATTTTCAAGTTTATCGTTCTCAAATAACGAAGCATTATTAATTAAACAATCAAAATACTTCAACTTTGATTTTGAAAACTTTAACATTTTCTCAATCTCTTTTTCTTTAGTCAAATCTGCTTTTACCAAATAAATTTTTGTACCACTTTTAATTAAATCTTTTTTAAGATTTTCTGCTTTGTATCTAGATTTGTTATAATGAATAACAATTTCAATATTGGGTCCAGATAATTTTTTAGCTATCGCAGCCCCCATTCGAGTTGCTGCTCCAGTAATTATTATCTTCCGTGCTTCCATTTTTTATCTCTTTTTTTTGTAACTCTTGTACCAGGCATACCTAGTGTTGATCTACCTTTAGGATAAATTTTATTTTTAACATCGTACTGTCTAATTTTGGGGTTTAAAGTAATTTCTAATTCAGTACTTTGAAGTTTTCTCATCTCATCTCTAATTTTAGCAGCTTCCTCAAATTCCAAATTAGATGCAGCTTCTTTCATCTTTTTGTCTAATCCTTTTAAATGTTTTTTAAGGTTACCACCAATATTGGAACCTTCACTTATTTTGACGTAATCTTTCTCGTAAACACTTTCTAAAATATCACTTATTTCTTTTTTTACAGATTTAGCGTCGATTTTATTTTTCTTATTGTACTCTAATTGAATCTTTCTTCTTCTCTCAGTTTCTTTAATTGCTTTCTTTATACTTTTTGTTTCCTTATCGGCATAAAGAATAACTTTTCCATCTACGTTTCTTGCGGCTCTTCCTATTGTTTGAATTAGTGAAGTTTCTGATCGCAAAAATCCTTCCTTGTCAGCATCCAGTATTCCAACTAATGCACATTCTGGAATGTCTAAACCTTCTCTTAATAAATTTATTCCAACTAGAACATCAAATACACCCATTCTAAGATCTCTCATAATCTCTATTCTCTCAAGTGTATCTATATCAGAATGAAGGTATCTTACTTTTATACCATTTTCATGAAGATACTCGGTTAAATCCTCTGCCATTTTTTTTGTAAGTGTTGTAACCAAAACTCTATAATTATTTTCAACTACCCTTTTACATTCATGCATAAGGTCATCTACTTGATTTTTAGCTGGTCTAATCTCAACTGGTGGATCAATTAAGCCTGTAGGTCTTATGACTTGATCAATAAACTTACCTTTAGTCTGTTCCAATTCCCACGGTCCAGGAGTTGCTGAAACAAATACAGTTTGTGTTCTCATCAAATCCCACTCTTCAAATTTTAAAGGTCTATTGTCCATGCAAGAAGGCAATCTAAAACCATACTCAGCCAAAGTGCTTTTTCGAGATCTATCTCCCTTAAACATTCCATTAAGTTGGGGAACTGTAACGTGAGATTCATCTACAAAAACTAATGTGTTATCAGGAAAATATTCAAAAAGAGTAGGTGGCGGCTCTCCTGGTTTTCTACCAGATAAAAATCTTGAATAATTTTCAATTCCCGCACAAGATCCAGTTGCCTCAATCATTTCTAAATCAAATTTAGTTCTTTCCTCTAATCGTTGAGCCTCTAATAATTTGTTTTCTGATTTGTGTTTTTTTAAAGTCTCCTCTAATTCTTTTCTTATTTTTATAATTGCTTGTTCTACAGTCGGTTTAGGAGTGATGTAATGAGAGTTAGCATAAACTTTTACTAGGCTAAGGTCTCTAACCTGGTCTCCAGTCAAAGGGTCAAATTCTTCAATCTTTTCTAGTTTGTCACCAAATAAACTTAGTCTCCATGCTCTATCCTCTAAATGAGATGGAAATATTTCTAAATATTCTCCCCTTGCCCTAAATGTTCCTCTAAAAAAATTTTGATCATTTCTCTTGTACTGAAGAGCAACAAGAGATTTTATTATTTGTTCTCTATTATATTCATAGTTTTTCTGTAGAGTTAAAGTCATTTTGCTGTAAGCTTCAACTGATCCCAAACCATAAATACAGGAAACACTTGCAACAATTAAAACATCGTCTCTTTCAAGAAGAGATCTTGTTGCCGAGTGTCTCATTCTATCAATCTGCTCGTTTATAGATGCTTCTTTCTCTATGTACGTATCTGATCTTGGAACATAAGCTTCTGGAGTGTAATAATCATAGTAAGATACAAAATACTCAACAGCATTATCTGGAAAAAAAGTTTTCATCTCACCGTAAAGTTGAGCTGCCAAAGTTTTATTTGGTGCCAATATTAACGCTGGTCTATTCGTGGCTTCTATAACTTTTGCCATTGTAAAAGTTTTTCCAGATCCAGTTACTCCTAATAATACTTGATTAAACTCATTTTTATTAGCTCCTTGGACAAGCTTTTTAATTGCATCTGGCTGGTCACCAGCTGGGGTAAAATCTGACTTTATTTTGAATTTTTTTCCACCTTCGAGTTTTCCACCGATTTTTGGGTTTTTACTCTGAATGTCTGTAATTAGGTCTTGATATGTATTCTCCATATATTAAACAACGTAATTGAATAATTTCATAATTCAATGAGCATAATATCTAATAATTTAAAAAGAATTAAACCATCCCCAACTATTGCAGTTACTCAAAAGGCAAGAGAATTAAGAGCTGCAGGAAAAGATGTAGTTGGACTTGGGGCAGGTGAACCAGATTTTGATACTCCTATAAATGTTAAAAATGCAGCTATTAAAGCAATAAGAGACGGAGATACAAAGTATACAGCAGTTGATGGAACTCCAGCATTAAAAAAAGCAATTTTAAAAAAATTTAAAAGAGAAAACAAACTAAACTATAAACTAGACGAAATCACAGTTGGAACTGGAGGGAAGCAAGTTCTCTATAACACTTTTATGGCAACTTTAAATAAAGGAGATGAAGTTATTATTCCTGCTCCATTCTGGGTTTCATATCCGGATATGGTTCTCTTAGCAGGAGGAAAACCAAAAATAGTAAAATGTGATGAAAAAGATGGATTTAAAATTACACCTGCAAAATTAAAAGCTGCAATTACAAAAAGAACGAAGTGGATAATCCTTAACTCACCATCTAATCCAACTGGATCTGGATACAGCAAATCAGAAATTCAAAAATTAGCAAAGGTTTTAATAAAAAACAAAAAAGTTCACATTTTGAGCGATGATATTTATGAGCATGTTAAATATGATAATTTTAAATTTTTTACTATTGCTCAAATTTCAAAATTAAAATCTCGAACATTAACAATGAATGGAGTGAGTAAATCTTATGCAATGACTGGTTGGAGGATTGGTTATGCGGCTGGACCAAAAGAAATAATTTCTGCAATTAGAAAAATTCAGTCTCAGTCTACTTCGAATCCATCATCAATTAGTCAAGCAGCAGCTGTTGAAGCTTTAAATGGAAAACAAGACTTTATTAAGAAAAGAGCAAAATCATTTAAAGAAAGAAGAGATTTTGTTGTAAAAAGTCTAAATAATATTGATGGTATCAGCTGCTTGAAACCTAATGGTGCATTTTACGTATTTCCGAATTGTAAAAAACTTTTAAATAAAAGAACTAAACTTAAAAAAGATACTGATTTTGTCCAAAAGCTTTTAGAAAAACAAAATGTTGCAGCTGTTCAGGGCTCAGCATTTGGTTTAGATGGATATTTTAGAATTTCATATGCGACTTCAATGGCAAAACTTAAATTAGCAATGTCTAGAATTAAAAAGTTTTGTGAGGATTTAGGATAAACCTATTTTTTTTTATTTAGTCCAATTAGTGAAGAATTTCTAAATCTTAAAATTACAATTGCTAAAGCAATTAAAACAATCGCACCTGCTTCATATAGTAATATCTCTGGATTTAGAGATTTTCCTTGTAAAATAATAAATCTAGCAAGTGCAGTTATAGCAATAAATAACGGCAGTGTAATTTGAATTGATTGGCTTTCCCAAAATACCCTAACCATTGCAAGTACTTCAAGATATAAAAAAAGTAAAAGCAGATCGGCTAAAGTAACTCTTTGCACGAGTATCATCTGGTACATTTCTTGCCCAAAAGCAATAACTGTACTAACTAAAATGATTACTAATGCTACAAGCTGGATTTGCTTTACAATGTTTTCCATTAACAATCTCTTATAAATTAAAATAACTTTTTATTCTAGACTGAAATAACAGATAAATCGCCGATATATGAATTATTGAGTTAAGAGTAAGTACAGATTTCACACCAAAATCATTTAATCCTAATTCTGGAATTGGTTCATATGGAACTAAAATACTAGTTGTTATGGCCTCATATAAATCAAATAAACCAACAAAGTTCCAAGCTAATAAAATACCCCAAAGTACTGCAGATGGTTTTTTATAAATAAAGTAAACTAAAAATAAAGCAGTTATTCCAATTATAAAATCACCAGTCAAAGATACAATCCACTCGTACGGTGCCGCTCTCTCATTTTCTGTGATTGTCCAAAATAAAATTAAACTTGAACCAATAGCCCTGAATGACATCCAGCCAGTTGCAAACATAATCCACTTTATTCCTTTTGTCATATTATACTAATCCAAGTCTAACTACTGATTTTGCTGCATCCTCAATACATCCTCTAGCCGGCTGAAATTTAAATCCTAATAAATCTTCAGCATACGAAGCATCAGTTTGCATTTGTATCCCTAAATCTGGAACCATCATTTTTGCACTCGTATCCAGATGACTAATTATTCTCACTAAAAAGTTTGGCAACACTCTTTTTGGAAGTTTTTTTGAATATTTAGGTAATGCTTCAGCCATAATATTAGAAAAATCTATCATTCTTTTGACCTCAGAGCCAATTATTAGTCGTCTTCCGCCAACATCTGGTCTTGTTAAAGAATTGATGTGAGCTTTCACTACATCTTTCATATCTGAGACTAAAATACTAAAATCTGGAGCACCTGGATACTTACCTTCTAGAAATAATTTAACATAACTTATCGAAGTTTTTTCTTTAGTATCTAAAGCGTCTCCAAAGACACCTCCAGGACATATACATACCAACTTATTCTTTAAACCTTTATTCTCCATAAATTCCCAAGCTGCTTTTTCAGCCTTGATTTTTGAAACAAAGTAATCATTACAACCTTTCCAATTAGCATCACTCCAATCATTTTCACCAAATGTATATGGATTTGTCCTATTAGGTTTTCTAAACATTGTTGCAATTGAGGAAGTTTTAATAATGCGTTCAACTCCCGCATTAACAGCAGCTTTTAAAACTCTTATAGTTCCATCTTTAGCTGTTGGAACAAGACTTTCACGATCTCTAGAGGTCTTTAAAGGGAAAGGAGAAGCCACATGCATTACATACTTACAGCCTTTTAATGCCTCATCCCAACCTTCGTCTTTTAAAAGATCTAATTCGACAAATGATAATTTTTCAATTGATGCATATTCATTTATTGTTTTTTTTGTTTGCTCTATTAAACCAGAATCTCTAACAGTGCCTAAAACTTTATATCCTGATTTTAATAATTCAATTGCAGTGTGTTTAGCGATCCATCCACTTATACCTGTTAACAATACTGTTTCATTCATTTATTCGGATAAATGTTTTTCTGCCTCTAATGCTGCCATACATCCCATACCAGCTGCTGTAACTGCCTGTCTAAATACTTTATCTTTCACATCACCAGCAGCAAAAACTCCTGGTATATTTGTTTCCGTAGACTCTGGTTTTGTTATTAAATAACCCTCATTATCCATTTTTAGTTGGTCTTTAAATAATGAGGTTGCTGGATCATGTCCTATAGCTATAAACAATCCATCAATTTTTAGTTCGTCTATTTTATTTGTTTTAACATTTTTAATTTTTAATCCAGTTACATTTTTAGGATCATTATCCCCAATAACTTCATCAACAACAGAGTCCCAAATTATTTCAATTTTTTTATTTTCCATTAATTTCTTTTGAAGTAATTTTTCTGCTCTCAAACTATCTCTTCTGTGAATAAGCTGAACTTTTGAAGCAAATTTTGTTAAAAACATAGCTTCTTCAACTGCCGCATTTCCTCCACCAACAACAGCAACAGTTTTGTCTTTAAAGAAAAATCCATCACATGTTGCACATGCAGATACACCAAAACCTCTAAACCTTTGTTCTGAATCAATATTTAACCATCTTGCTTGAGCTCCAGTTGAAATTATAATTGAGTCTGCCTCATAAATTTGACCACTATCTCCAACAGCTTTAAACGGCTTAGATTTTAAGTCCACTGATGCAATATGATCTTGAATCATTTCAGTTCCAACTACTTCTGCCTGACCTTTCATTTGATCCATAAGCCACGGACCTTGTATTACATCTTTAAATCCAGGGAAATTTTCAACATCAGTTGTTGTTGTTAATTGGCCACCAGGTTCCATACCATGAACTAATATTGGTTTTAACATTGCTCTTGCAGCATAAATTGCTGCTGTATATCCAGCGGGACCTGACCCAATTATTAACACTTTTGTGTGTTTAGTTGGATTTTCACTCATATGAAAGCTATATAATGATTAATGACTAAATTGAAAGGTATATTATTAACAGAAGGTATGCATGGGATGATTAGCCAAGTAGAAGGTTTGGCTAAAGCTTTAGATATAAATTATTCTCACCATACAGTTGAAACAAAAGGTTTCTGGAAAGTTATACCGCCAAAATTCACTCCAATATCCGACTCAGTATTTAAAAAAATTGAATGCGAAGATGTTGATTTAATAATTTCATGTGGAAGAAAAAGTATTATTCCATCTTTATTCTTAAAAAAAAATTCAAAGAAAAAAGTATTTAACATTCATATTCAAAACCCAAAGATAAAACTAGATAATTTTGATCTAGTTGTAGTGCCTGAGCACGATAATCTTGATGGACATAATGTATTAAAAACAAAAGGAGCTATTCATTATTTAACAAGTGAAGAAATTGAAAAAGACAAAGAATATTTGTTTAGTATTTCAAGTAAATTAAGGGATAAAAATTTAATTTCTTTAATAATTGGTGGTCCTACTCAGTATTATGATTATTCAGATAGAAATATCCAAGAAATTTTTTCAAAAGTAAATTATTTAGTTAAAGAAAATAATCTTAATTTAGTAGTCATTCCTTCTATGAGAACGCCGAAAGGAACTATAGAGCATGCAAAAATATATTTTGGAAATGATCATTTAGTATTAGATGGTGTTGATAAAAAAGCCTATTTAAGTGCACTTTCACAATCAAAACATTTAGTTATTACTTGCGATTCAAGCTCCATGATTTCAGAGGCAGCTTTAACAGGTAAGCCAATTTATATTGCCACTATTCCACCTAAAAAAAGCGATGAAAGATTTAAAAATTTTAGAAAATTATTTCAAGAAATGAAAATTGTTAGAGAATTAGGAGAAAAATTAGAAAATTGGAACTATGAAAAATTAGATGAAACGAATAGAGTAGCAAATATCATTAAAGATAAAATTCTATTATAATGGCATTTTTAAATTCAATATTAAAAAATTCTTCAAATCACAAAACTCCTTTTGAACATTGGGAATTAAATCAACCACTAACAGAAGGCCAAGTTCAGGAAATTGTAAACGCTGATATAGCTAATCCGATAGAACATAATTTAAACTATGATGGCACAAGAGCAATTGATGGAGGTGAAGGTAAGTTTAGAGAAGGTATATCAGACGGAGGCAAAGCATTAAAATTTAGATGTTTTGTTACAAAAGAAAATTCATATCAATTTCCTAATCTTGTCGAATTTATTAAAGAACTTCAAAATCCATCAACTTATAAAAAAATTTCTGAAATGATAAATAAAGATCTTTCAAATTCATATGTAAGAGTTGAAGTTATCTGCGATAGAAAAGGATTTTGGTTAAAACCACATTGCGATATTAAAGAGAAACTGATGTCATGTTTATTATTCGTAAATAAGCATAATGAAAAAGAAGATTTAGGTACAGATTTTTATGATGAAAATCTAAAATTAGCAAAAACTGTTCCTTATAAGGATAATTATGGTTATTTCTTTTCAAGTGGCCCTAACACTTGGCACGGTATGGAAAAAAAAGAAATAGTAAAAGAAAGAAGATGTCTTCAAGTAAATTATGTTACATTTGAGACAGATTGGAAAGTTAATTAAAATTAATTATCTTGCAAAGATTTAACTCTTAACTTTGTTGTTTTTAAAGATTTTATTGCTTCTAAAAATGAATAGGCTGTAGACATATTCGTACAATAAGGAATTTTGTTTGCGAGAGTTCCTCTTCTTAATGCTCTTGCATCACTAATCCTGTGTTCAGAATTTCCACCTCCAGTATTTATTACCAAAGATATTTTTTTAGAATTTAAAACATCTACTATATGTGGTCTACCACTGCTCACTTTATTAATTTTTTTACATTTCATTCCATTTTGTTTTAAAATCTCTGAAGTTCCTTTGGTTGCTGAAAGTTTGAAGCCAAGTTTTATTAATCTTTGTGCAACACCTATTATTTCTTGCTTGTGAGAGTCTTTTACTGATAAGAATGCCATTCCTTTAGTTGGTAATGAATTAGAAGCAGCAATTTGACTTTTAGCGACAGCCATTCCAAAATCATCATCAAAACCCATTACCTCACCAGTAGACTTCATCTCAGGTCCAAGTAATAAATCACTATCTGGAAATTTATTGAATGGAAATACTGCTTCTTTAACAGCAAATTTTTTATTAGTTTTATATTTTAATTTATATTTACTTAACTTTTCCCCAGACATTATTCTTGATGCAATTTTTGCAAGTGGAATACCATTTGCTTTTGAAACAAAAGGCACAGTCCTGCTTGCTCTAGGATTGACTTCAATTACAAAAATTTCATCATTTTTAATTGCGAATTGAATATTTAAAAATCCTTTTACTTTTAGAGCCAAAGCTAATTTTCTTGTTTGTATTTTTAATTCTCTTAAAAGATTTGCCTTTATTGATACCGGTGGCAAGCAGCAAGCAGAGTCTCCTGAGTGAATTCCTGCTTCTTCGATGTGTTGCATTATTCCAGCAACATAAACATCTTTTCCATCACAAATCGCATCTACATCTACTTCCATCGCGTTATCGATAAATTTATCAATTAAGATTGGATTTTGTTCTGATGCATTGAAGGCTTCATTTATAAATTGTTTCAATTGACTTTTGTCATGAACAATTTCCATGGCTCTTCCGCCCAAGACATAAGAAGGTCTCACAACGACTGGCAATCCAATTTTTTCAGCAACATTTATAGCTTGATTGAACTTGTATGCTATTCCACTTTCTGCTTGCTTTAATTTAAGTTTTATAAGTAACTCTCTAAATCTGTCTCTATCTTCTGCAAGATCAATCGATTTATATTGTGTCCCTAAAATAGGTAATTTATTTTCATCTAAAAATTTAGCTAATTTGATAGGAGTTTGGCCTCCAAATTGTGCAATAACACCAATTAGATTTCCTTTTGATTTTTCTTTTAAAATTATATTCTCAATATACTCTTCAATCAAAGGTTCAAAGTATAATCTATCGCTCGTGTCATAATCTGTAGAAACAGTTTCAGGATTGCAATTTATCATTATTGTTTCAAATCCTGCTTCTTTCAAAGAAAAGCTAGCCTGACAACAGCAGTAATCAAACTCAATACCTTGACCAATTCTATTTGGCCCACCACCTAAAATTATTATTTTCTTTTTATTACTTGGCTCAGCTTCGCATTCAGTTTTAATAGAGAAATTTCTTTGATACGTTGAATACATATAAGGTGTGAAAGATTTGAATTCAGCAGCACAGGTATCAACTTTCTTAAAAACAGGCATAACTTTTAGCCCTTTTCTTCTTGATTTGACAATTGTTTCTTTTTGACCAGTTAATTGTGAGATCTTTTTGTCAGAAAAGCCTATTGATTTTATTCTATTAAATTCCTCAAAAGATTTAGGCAGTCCTTTTGAATTTAATATTTTTTCTTCATCAACTATTTCCTTAATTTGATTTAAAAACCAAGGATCTACCTTTGATAATTTATATATGACATTTAAAGATATTTTTTTTCTAAAAGCCTCAGCGACTAATAATAATTTATTTGGAATATTGATTTTTAAATTTTTTAAGATTTCTTTTTTTGAATATTTAAAAATATTATCTAATCCTGATAAGCCGGTTTCAAGTGAAACTAAAGCTTTTTGAAAAGATTCTTTAAAGTTTCTCCCAATTGCCATTGCTTCACCAACAGATCTCATTGAAGTTCCTAAAATTGCTTCAGTGTCAGAAAATTTTTCAAACGTGAACCTAGGGATTTTTGTAACAACATAATCAATTGTTGGTTCAAAAGAAGCTGGTGTTACTTTTGTTATCTCATTTTGTAGTTCATCTAGAGTATAACCAACTGCTAATTTTGCGGCTACTTTTGCAATGGGAAATCCTGTTGCTTTAGAAGCTAATGCAGATGATCTTGATACTCTGGGGTTCATTTCAATAATTACCATTCTTCCATTTTTTGGATTTATGGCAAATTGAACATTTGAACCTCCTGTTTCAACACCAATTTTTCTTAAGCAAGCAATTGATGCATTTCTCATTACTTGATACTCTTTATCTGTCAATGTTAATGCTGGAGCTATAGTAACAGAGTCACCCGTATGAGTTCCCATTGGATCAACATTTTCTATTGAACAGATAATTATACAATTATCATTTCTATCTCTGACAACCTCCATCTCAAATTCTTTCCAACCATCTAAACATTCTTCAACTAGCACCTGATTTTGAGGAGACTCGTTCATTCCTTCTTTAACAATCTTAAAAAAATCTTTTTTTGTTCTTGCAATTCCTCCACCTAATCCACCCAATGTAAATGAAGGTCTTATAATTGCAGGAAGACCAATTTTGGTTAAACATTTTTTTGCGTTTGAAAATTTATTCAAAACCTCAGACTTTGGTAAATCAATAGCAATATCAGACATATTCTTTCTAAATTTTTTTCTATCCTCAGCATTAGCTATTGCCTTAGAGTTTGCTCCGATAAGTTCAATTTTATACTTTTTAAGCAAACCAATTTTTTCTGCATTAATTGCTAGATTTAATGCTGTCTGACCCCCCATTGTAGGTAGAATGGCATCAGGTCTTTCTTTTTTGATTACTTCCTCTAGTACTTCCAAAGATATTGGTTCGATATAAGTTTTATCAGCAACACCAGGATCAGTCATTATAGTTGCAGGATTTGAGTTAATTAATATTACTTTATAACCTTCATCCTTTAACGCTTTGCAAGCCTGTGTTCCCGAATAATCAAATTCACAGGCCTGACCAATAATAATAGGACCAGCTCCAATAACTAAAATTTTTTTAATGTCTCTTCTTTTTGGCATATTTTTTTATGTCTTTAATAAAATTACTAAATAAATATTTACTATCTTGCGGTCCAGGATTAGCTTCAGGATGATATTGGACTGAGAAAACTGGTTTATTTTTTAATCTTATTCCTTCTATAGAATTATCAAATAATGACAGATGCGTTATTTCTGTATTTTTTTTTAAGCTTTCTTTAACAACCTCAAATCCATGATTTTGACTTGTAATTTCAACTTTCTTTGTAATTAAATTTTTAACTGGATGATTTGCGCCCCTATGCCCTAATTTCATTTTTTTTGTTTTTGCATTTAATGCTAAAGCTAATATTTGATGACCCAAACATATTCCAAATAAAGGAATATTTTTTTTAATTAAATTTTTTACTACTTTAATCGCATACTTTCCTGTTGCAGCAGGATCTCCAGGACCGTTCGATAAAAAAATTCCATGAGGTTTTAGATTAAGTATTTTATTTGCATTTTCTTTGCAGGAAACGACTTTAACTTCACAGTCAAAGTCAGAGAAATATCTAAGTATATTTTTTTTAATTCCATAATCTATTGCAACAACTCTAAATTTTTTCTTTTTATTTTTTTCATAACCCTTATTTTTTTTCCAAGTTTTATATCCTTTCCAAATATACGTTTTATTAGTTGTGACCTCTTGAGCCAGATCCATTCCATTTAAACCAGGCCATTTAACTGATTTATTTATTAGTTTATTGATATTAAATTTACCATTTTTATTGTTTGATATAGTTCCTTTTGGAGCACCCTTATCTCTTATAAAATTTGTTAAACTTCTGGTATCCAGACCAGTTATGCCTACTATTTTATTTTTTTTAAGCCATTTATCTAAATTTTGAAGAGACCTGTAATTAGAAGGATTTGTTATTTCTGAATTAAAAATAACTCCTCTCGTCCATATTTTATCAGACTCTATGTCTTCATTATTAGCTCCTACATTACCAATATGAGGAAATGTAAAATTTATTATTTGTCCAGCATAAGATGGGTCAGATATGATTTCTTGATAACCAGTTAATGAGGTATTAAAGCATACTTCTCCAGTTGCCTCTCCTACATATCCTAGCCCAATACCCTTATAGACTGATTTATTTTCAAGAACTAAAATAGCTTTTTTAAATTTTGAGAGATGTGAGGTTTTGTTTTTTCGTTTTAAAGTCAATTACAACTCATAAGTTAAAGGTTAATACAATAAAACGTATTTATCCGCAACAGATCTATAATAATTTTTTAAAAATACAATTTTTTCTTTTGAACAATTTTGTCTATGAAGTACATTCTAGTATGTCCCTGAGAGATAAAATAGATAACGATTACAAAAATGCTTTAAAATCAAAAGATAAAAATAAGATATCAACTTATAGGTTAATTTTATCGGGAGTTAAGGACTTAGATATTAACAATAGATCTGGCCCAAATAAAAAGGAGACAGACGATGAGGATATTAAAAAGCTCTTAAAAAAAATGATCAAACAAAGAACCGAATCAATTGAAATATATAAAAAAAATAACAGATCAGATTTACTAAAAATTGAGCAAGGAGAGCTTGATGTTTTATCTGAATATTTGCCTAAACAATTATCTGAAGCAGATACAAAAATGATTTGTGAAGAAATTATAAAAAGTTCTGGAGCTTCTTCAATTAAGGATATGGGCAAAGTAATGGGTGAATTAAAAAAAAATCATCCTGATACAGTTGATTTCTCTAAGGCAGGTCAGATTATTAAAAATTTGCTTAATAGTTAATGAAATATCCAAAAGAATATTTAGACGAAATTAAAACCAGACTAAAAGTTTCAACAGTAGTTTCTAAAACAGTTAAACTTAAAAAGAGAGGTAAGGAGTTTGTTGGTTTATCTCCATTTAAAACAGAGAAAACCCCATCATTTACAGTAAATGATGAAAAAGAATTTTATCATTGTTTTAGCACAAGTGAACATGGAAATATTTTTGACTTTGTAATGAAAACTCAAAATCTTAGATTTGGTGAAGCAGTTAAAATGCTTTCAAATCTTGCGGGCATGCAACCTTATACATTTTCAAAACAAGATGAAGAAAGAGAGAATAAATGGAAAATTTATAAATCTATATATCGGAATTTTTCTGAATTTTATATAAATGAGTTATTTAAAAGTGAAAAATCAGTTAAAGCAAAAAAATATCTTAAAGAAAGAGGACTATCCGGCGTTGAAGTAAAAAATTTTAATCTTGGCTTTGTAACAGAAGATTTAGATTATTATGAAATATTAAAAAAGAGTTATGATGAAGAAAATATTAAAGAGACAGGCATATTTTATTTTGATGAGAAGAGAAATAAATATATATCAAGATTTAGAAACAGAATAATTTTTCCAATAAATGATATTTCAGGAAATATAATAGGTTTCGGTGGAAGAATTGTAGACGATAATAAAAATTTAGCTAAATATATTAATTCCCCTGAGACACCCTTTTTTAGGAAAGGATCAAATTTATACAATCTTGATAAAGCAAGAAAGTTATCAAATAAATTAGAAGATGTATATTTAGTTGAAGGGTATATGGATGTTATTGGCTTATCAAAAAATGGAATAGAAAATACCGTTGCAAACTTGGGAACCGCTTTAACAAGTAAACAGATACAAATTTTAAATCGATTCTTTAATCATATTATAATATGTTTTGATGGTGATCAGAGTGGCTATAAGGCTGCATTAAGAGCTGCAGAGAATATTATCGATGAATTAAGTCCCGATAAAAAAATTTCATTTTTACTTTTAGAAGATAATTTAGATCCAGACAATTATGTAAATAAATTTGGCAAAGAGAAGTTTTTAGAAATTTCAAATCAGAAAATTATTCCTATACATAAATTTATATTTGAACATTATATGGGACTAACAACAGAAAGTCCTAGTTCACGAGCAATATTTGAAAAAAAACTAAGAGAAATTGCAGCAAATATTAAAGACAGTTTTGTAAAAAAATATACCCTAGAGTATTTTCTTGAAAAAGTTTCAGAATTAACACCAAACATTAACTCTAAAATCAATAAAAATTATAAAATATTTCCAAAATCTCTTGCCAAGACTAAAAGTTATTATAATGAGACGAAATCATTAAAATCTTTTGAAATTAAAGAATTTTCATTTTTATATATAATTCTTGCTAAACCTAATTTAATTCGTGAAAACTTACATTTATTAGATAACATCAAATTATATAGCGATGAAAACAAGCAACTATTCGCAGAAATTTTAAACCAATCGGAAAATTTATTAAACTTAGACTTACAAAAATTAAAAGTGGATAAAAATCTTATAAATAGGGTAATGAATTATGCTTCAGTTAAACATATAATATCAAAAAACTTAAATGATGACGAAAAAATTTTAGAAATTTTTAATGAGATTATACAAGATCTTAAAAATTATGAATTAGAGCAAAGGATAGCAGAATTAGAATCGAAGTTTTCAAAAGATATGAGCGAAAGCACATTTAATGAGATAAAAAAGTTAAAAAAGCAACAAAAAATCAACTAAATTTAAAAAAAATCACATAGATTTTTTTGTATTAGACATTATATAAGACCTTCAAACTTTTAAATTGTGGAACGAATAATTACAAAATCATTTGCAAGATTAATGGGTCGAGGTATCCATAGAGGTTTTATAACTCATGAAGAATTAAATAAATCTCTGGGAAAAAGAAACTTATCAAGTGAAAACCTATCGCAAGCTTTTATACACATACTTGACGAAAAAATAATTCTTGTTGAAAAAAAATCTGATTACAAAGTATTACGAAAAAAGGATGCATCCTCTAAGGAGGAAGGCAAAACATTAGAAAAGAGCGATGATCCAATTAGAATGTATCTAAGAGAAATGGGTGGAGTAGAATTGCTGTCAAGAGAGGGAGAAATAGCAATAGCGAAGAGAATAGAAGCTGGAAAAGATGTTATGCTAAACGCCCTGTCACAAAGCCCTATAACTGCTCAGCAATTTTTTGAATGGGACTCAAAATTACAATCTGATGAAATATTGGTAAGAGAAATTATTGATATAGATACCAATTATATGGATGATGATGACAACGGCTCAGGATCTAAAAAGAAGCAAGAAGAAGATCAGCCATCTGAAGAAAATAATACCGATGAAGATGAATTTAATCCTACTTTGGCTGCAATGGAAACCGAGATAAAACCAAAGGTTTTGCAAACTGTTCATACACTAACAAAAGAGTATAATAAATTAATTAAGTACCAAAAAGAAAAATTAGACTGTGTTTTAAATTCAAAAAAATTTTCAACTTCTAAAGAAAATAATTATAAAAAGATAGTTGATGATATTCTTGAAAATATAAAATCACTCCAGTTGTCCCCATCAGTTTTAGAGGAATTAGTTCAAAAACATTATTCAGAAAATAAAAAAATAATTTCACTTGAAGGAAATTTATTAAGATTTGCAATAGACTCAAAAATTTCTCGAGATGAATTTATAAAATTTTATGTAGGAAATGAAATCAACCCTAATCTAAAAGAATTTTTAGATACAAATGAAGTCTGGAAAAAATTTTTTCAAAAACACAAGAGTGAATTTAAAAATATAAGAGATAGATTAATCGAAATAAGTAATAAGTTAGGTATTTCAGTAACAGATTATAAAAAACTTGTTAGCAGAGTTCAAAAAGGTGAAAAAGAATCGAGGATTGCAAAAAAAGAAATGGTAGAAGCAAATTTAAGATTAGTTATCTCAATTGCTAAAAAATATACTAATAGAGGCCTACAATTTCTAGACTTAATTCAAGAAGGAAATATTGGATTAATGAAAGCTGTAGATAAATTTGAATATAGGAGAGGATATAAATTTTCTACATATGCAACATGGTGGATTAGGCAAGCTATAACTAGATCAATTGCTGATCAAGCCAGAACAATTAGAATTCCAGTACATATGATTGAAACAATAAATAAGATCGTAAGAACACAAAGATTAATTCTTAGTGAATTTGGAAGGGAAGCTACACCCGAGGAACTTGCTCAAAAACTTAGAATGCCATTAGAAAAAGTAAGAAAAGTTCTAAAAATTTCTAAAGAACCTGTTTCACTCGAAAAACCAGTTGGTGATGAAGAAGACAGTAGTTTGGGAGATTTTATCGAAGACACTAAGGCATTAGCACCATTGGAACAAGCAATCAAATCCAATCTCAGCGAAGCAACAACAAAAATTCTCTCAACATTAACACCAAGAGAAGAAAGAGTTTTAAGAATGAGATTTGGAGTTGGCATGAACACAGATCATACTTTAGAAGAGGTCGGTCTTCAGTTTTCGGTAACAAGAGAGAGAATTAGACAGATTGAAGCTAAGGCTTTGCGAAAGTTAAAACATCCTAGCAGATCTAAACAATTAAAGAGTTTTTTAGAAAGTTAACTAATAGGGCCTTTAGCTCAATAGTAGAGTGTTCGCTTGACATGCGAAAGGTAGTAGGAGCGTAACCTACAAGGCCCACCATTATAAAATTATACACTGAATAATTTAATATTTTTTAGATTTTTTTATTAATGCTTCGCTTAAAAAAATTGAATGCCACAAAAAATAATTGTAGATCAAAAGCTCTTGTAGCTCTGAAAATCTAATAAAATTGAGAGATATTAAATTATATAAAAACTGTTTAGGATCATATTTTTCAAAACCATTGTCACCAAATATAAATAATTTATTATTATCAATTAAATTAAGCTTATTAATTATTAAATCTGGAACAGATAAAAATATTATTATTAAGCTTAAATTAAATAATTTTTTATTAGGTCTTATAAATATCTTTAATTCTGAATTTTTTGATAAATTTATAAATTTCAGAGCAAATATAGAAAATGCACACCATAAAAGTATTAAAGCTCTGGGAATTTCATTAAATAAATTTGAAGTGTTATGAAAATTAAATTCACCTTGTTTATTATACAAAAAATTTTCTTTATCTAAAAATAAATTTGGACTTTCGAATTTAAAAAAATGTTGTCCCCAACTTATTTCTTCTAAAAAAATATAAATCAAGCCAAAAAACTGAAAAATTAGTAAGAATTTAATTAAATTTAAATATTTTCGATTTAAAAATCCATTTACTAAAACAACTAGTGCAGCAAAAATTATTAATATCTGAAAAAATTCAATTACGCCATTTTCATTCCATATAAATTCATCAAAACCATTATTTCCAGTCCCAAATGTAGCGAAATATATGTTTGGAAATATTAAATTTAAACCCCAACCTAGGCTATAATCAAAAGAGTATAACAGCAAAATAATTAATATAATTGATAAAATATTGTTATAAATTACAAATTTATTGTCTAGTGACATAATACTAAACTTTATAGTAAATTTTAATATTAAAGAAAATACTACTAAATATTACTTTAATAAAAAATTATACAAAGATTTAATAATAATCATCCTTATTCTTGTCTTGATCGATAATTAAAAACAAAGTAAAACCAACGAAAATATCAAGGGCCTGTAGCTCAGTTGGTTAGAGCAGTACACTCATAATGTATTGGTCCCAGGTTCGAGTCCTGGCGGGCCCACCACATATTAAATAAAATTTGAGGGTATTTTGTTAGAAAGCATGATATTTATTTAAATATCATAACTCAAAATATGAAACTTAAAATTAAAATTAAACCTAAATTATCTTATTTCGTTTCAATATTTGTCTCATTTATAATTCTTAGTTATTTTGCATATAAGGGAATTGTTGCATATGTAATTCATAGAGAATTATATGGTGGAGGAATAGACACATTGGTATTGTTAAGAGCATCTATTTCAGGAATAATGTTTCTTTTAATTTTATTATTTATTCAGTTTATAAAAATACCAGACTTGAAAAGTCATCGTAGCATTTTAAGAGGAGTTTTCATTGGATGGGTGAGTGTTTTTATAATATTAGTTGTAGTAAATTTAAGCTCTATATATTTCATGATATTAACTGCTATAGTATCTAGTTTCACATTATTAACCTTATTAAGTTTAGAGAACCAGATAAAAGAGCAGAAAAACACACTTACAGAAAAAGAAATTTACTTACTTCAACAACTTGCAAAAAAAAAATAGTTTATTAATTAGAAAAATTATAATTTTTATTATTTTTATAATATTTCAAAATAATTGCTTTGCAAAAGATATGATTTTAGATCAATTAAAAAACCCAAATTTTACAACTCAATATCAACAATGGAATTTTGTAACAGATCAAGTAATGGGAGGTGTATCTACAGGGAAATTCACTGTTGAGAAAATTGATGAAGTCATTTGTTATAGAATGACAGGAGATGTATCTACTAAGAATAATGGTGGATTTATACAAATCAGAGCAAAATTAAGTCCTCAAATTAATACCGAGGTGTATGATGGAGTATACCTAAAAGTTTATGGTAATGAAAAAAATTATAATCTTCATTTAAGAACAGGGTTAACTCTAGCACCATGGCAGTACTATAGTTTCACTTTTCCTACAACAAAAAATTGGACAGAAATTAGAGTACCTTTTAGCAAATTCAAAAAATCTAACTTCTATCAACCAAAAAAAATATTTGGACAAAATATAAAATCAGTTGGTTTAGTTGCGGGTTTTGATGATTTCAAATCAGACATTTGCTTAAGTGAAATTGGATTTTACTAAATTATTTAATTAAAAATTCCTCAAGTGTTTTGAATAATGCATTTATATTACCGTCGTTGTTTTGTATAATTGAGTTAAATTCTTCTTTCTGAGTTCTGGCCAAACTTAATCCTTCAACAATTAGATCTCTTATTAAAGGTCTATCTGGATTTTTCGTATATATTCTCCAATCTATTTTTACTTGAGGTCTTTTTGAAGTAGCCTCTAATACACTATTAACTATAGTATATTTGTCATTAATTTTTTTTTGTGATACGACATTAATTCTTGGATTTGTGTAATCAACCAATCTACTTGAAAAACTTTTTAAAAAATAACTCCTAAATAGTTTCTGATACTTGGATTTTTGTTCTTCATCGATAGATTTTCTATATTTTCCTAAAGTGTACATACCTATTCCATTTATATCTACACTTCTTTCCGCAATAGCATTTAATTTAATTATTTTAGATTCTACTGGATCTTCACTTGATAAAATTAAAGCTGCCTCGTCTACTATTTCGTTAATTAAAGCACTAGGATCTTTAGAAAATGATTGGTTACTTAAATTTAAAACGATAAAGAAAAATAAAAAAAATTTTATTAGTTTCATCAGGTAAAAAATTATTGACTATCTAGCTCTTCCCAATCATCATCACTGAGAGTTTCGGTCGTCTTGTCTATGTTGCCAATTTTCCTTTTTCTGTCTTGAATATATAAGCTTCTTACTGATGCATATAGATCAACAGAATTCTTTTCTAAGTTGTCAAAAGACTCTATGTTCTTTGCTCTAAAATCTATGCCCGACATAAGTCTAGATGCATAATAGTCTCTTTCCGAAAAATGCTTAGTATCATTAACAACTGTGACGTTATACCAAGCATCTCCTCCAAAAATATTTACAAGTGAACCAATTGAGTCTCTCACTGTGGTCGGCCCTAGCACTGGTAAAACAAAATAGCATCCCTCCCCAGCACCCCAAACACCAAGGGTTTGTCCGTAATCCTCTTTATCTCTCTTATTTAATCCATAGTACGAAGCAACATCAAAGATTCCAACTATCCCTAGAGTGGAGTTAACCAAAAATCTAGCAGAATTCACTCCTGCATCTTTAAATTGACCTTGAAGTATATTGTTTGGAATTGTAACTACATTACTTAAATTACTTAAAGCATTGCTTGTGCCTGATCTAATAGGTTGAGGAAACATTCTATATCCTTTGGCTAAAGGTTTAAAAATAATTTTGTCTAATACTTGGTTGAAACCAAAAATTCCCCTATTAACTTTCTCAAAACAATCAGTTACTTCGTATTTACCATTTTTATCATTTTCTTTGAGTTTTAAGTTTCCATCATCTCCACCATGTGAAACTGTGCTTATCAATGAAAATAATAGAATTATAAATACTGTAATAGGTTTATTCATATATAGCTTATATTATAATAAATATTATTATAAAGATAAATTGTCTAAATTTATGCCAGAAAATGTTGAAAAATTGACTTTAAATTATTCACCTAATTTTAATTTGAGAAAAAGAGAAAAATCCAAAGTAAAATACTTGATATTTCACTATACAGGAATGAAGAGTGAAAAAAATGCTATAAAAAGACTTTTGAATAGCAGATCAAAGGTTAGTTGTCATTATTTTATCAAGAGAAATGGTGAGATTATAAGAATGGTTCCTGATTTGTATGTAGCTTGGCATGCGGGAGTTTCTTTTTGGAAAAAAGATAGATTATTAAATTCAAAATCTATTGGTATAGAAATATCAAACCCAGGTCATCGAAATAGCTATCAAAATTTTACAAGAACACAAATTAAATCTTTAATTTATATTTCAAAATATTTATTAAAAAAATATAAAATTAATAGACAAAATGTTTTAGGTCATTCTGATATTGCTCCACTGAGAAAAATAGATCCTGGTGAAAATTTTCCTTGGAAGTTGCTTGCTAAAAATAAAATATCTATTTGGCATAAACTTGATGATAGACAATTGATAAAATTAAGAAATGTTAAAATAATAAACAATAAAAAATTTTATAAACTTTTATCTAAATTTGGATATATGTCGTCAAAAAAAAAATTAGACAAAATAAAAATACTAAAAAATTTTCAAAGAAGATTTAGACCTCAATTAATTAACAATTTCGTAGACAAGGAATGTTATGAAATTATAAAATGCCTAATTTAGCTCGTTTATTTAGAGTTGAAATTTAAAAAAAAAATTATAATTATTAGTTGCCAGATAAATGACTTATCGCTTTAATTTTTTAAAGAGGAAAGTCCGGGCTCTACAAAGACACAGTGCCAGCTAACCGCTGGCGGGGGAAACCCTAGGGACAGTGCCACAGAAAATAAACCGCCTTATCAAGGCAAGGGTGAAAAGGTGTGGTAAGAGCACACCGGCTAAACTGGTAACAGTTAGCGCATGGAAAACCCCACTGAGAGCAAGACTGAGTAGAGATGACATTGTTAGTAATAACTAAAAGCAGTCTTTGGCTAGTCATCAGGGTTAGTTGCTTGAGCTTTAAAGTGATTTAAAGCCTAGATAAATGATAAGTTTAAACGACAGAACCCGGCTTATAATTTATCTGGCATTTAACTAAAATTATCAAAAATATTTATTAAATCTTATATTAGAAGAGCTGAAATATTAACTATTGACGCTTACCTATAAAACCCATAATATCCCATAAAAACCCAAATATAGGATAATATGGTTTATGTTTTTATCAACCTACGAAAACAAATTGGACAAAAAGGGAAGGGTTTCAGTGCCTGCATCATATAGATCATATTTATCAAACATAGGCTACAATGGAATAATTTGTTATCCATCATTTAACAATTTATGTATTGAGGCATGGCCACAAGATCGAATTGAAAAATTATCTAATGCAATAGATTCATTAAATCCATTTGAAGAAAAGAAAGATTATTTTGCAACATCTATATTATCAGAAAGTATAAATTTACAATTTGATAGCGAAGGTAGAGTTCAAATAACTCCAAAATTACTAAAGCATGCAAAAATTCGAAATAGCATGCTATTTGTTGGTCAAGGCAAAACGTTTCAAATTTGGGAACCAACACATTTTGAAAAATTTAGGGCAAACGCAAGAAAAAAATCTAATATTAATCGAGCAAGTCTTAAATGGGAAAAGCAATTTAATAACTAAAAGGGGAGAAACATGACAATAAACTTTAAAACACCAGATATAAAAGAGCTGAAACCTAGAATTCTAGTATTAGGAGTAGGAGGTGCTGGAGGGAATGCAATTAATGGTATGATTGATGCTGGCTTACAAGGTGTAGAGTTTATTGCAGTAAATACAGATGCACAAGATTTACGATTGAGCAAAGCTCAAACAAAAATTCAAATGGGATTAAATTTAACTAAAGGACTAGGGGCAGGCGCTAAATTAGATATTGGGCAAGCAGCTGCAGATGAGTCTTTGAATGAAATCGTTAATATTTTGCAAGGTTCAAATATGGTTTTCATTACAGCCGGAATGGGTGGTGGAACTGGAACTGGATCTGCTCATGTAATTGCTAGAGCTGCAAAAGAACTTAATATCTTAACTGTCGGGGTTATAACTCTGCCTTTCTTATATGAGGGCCCTTCAAGAATGAGAAAAGCTCAACAAGGCTTGGAAGAACTTAGAAAGCATGTAGATACTATAATTGTTGTTCCAAATCAAAATTTATTTAAGATTGCAAGTGAACAAACAACTTTTGAAGAATCTTTTGCTTTATCAAATGATGTTTTGCTTCATGGTGTTCAAAGTATAACTGATTTAATGGTTAGACCTGGGCTTATTAATTTAGATTTTGCCGATGTTGAAACAGTAATGAGCTCAATGGGAAAAGCTATGATGGGCACAGGTCAAGCTGAAGGAGAAGGAAGAGCTGTCAAAGCTGCTGAATCAGCAATTAATAATCCATTGATTGATGACTATTCATTAAAAGGGGCAAAAGGACTTTTAGTTAATATTACTGGAGGTAAAGATTTAAAATTATTTGAAGTAGATGAAGCTGTGAATAAAGTAAGAGCCGAAGTCGATCCAGAGGCAGAATTAATTATAGGAGCAATAACAGATGAGTCTTTGGATGGATTAATGAGAGTTTCTATTGTTGCTACTGCTCTAGATGGTCAGCAACCTGAGCCAAAATCGGTAATAAATATGGTGCATAGAATACAAAATAGAAACCCAGGTTATTCTGATTTCTCGAATTCTGGATCAACTCATTCATTCCAATTTACAAATAATAATAATTCTATAATTACTGATGGAGCAAATGCACTCAAAATAGATGAAGATATTAAAAGTGATGAATTGAGTTCTAATAATATAGATAGCAACAATGTTAATGATGTATCAAATACTTTAACAAATGAAGCTCTTGCACAACCTGAAGCTCACGAAGCTGCTGACATAAATACTGATTTGCATAGTAAATATGAAGAACACACATCTGAAAATAATGGTTTAGAGAATTTTGAGCTGAATGATGACGATACACCTGAATTGTTTAATTCTGAAACTAATGATGAGTTATCAAGTTCATCAGAGGAAATAAATTCAGACGAAGAAGAAGATTTAGAAATTCCTGCATTTTTGAGAAGACAAAAGAATTAATGGTCTTCAAAAAAATAAATGAATGCCACCATAAATCTGGAACAACATTTTCCAGTATTACTAAAAGAACTAGTTAGTATTATTTCCCCTCTTTATGGTGGCACATTTATCGACTGCACTTTTGGTGCAGGAGGTTATTCGAAAAGAATATTAGAAAATAAATCTAATAAGATAGTAGCACTAGATAGAGATAATTCTGTTAATGATATCGCGGCTAAATTTAAGTCAAATTACAAAAAAAGATTTGAATTTTATAACAGAAAATTTTCAGAAATTGGTGAAATCAAAAAAAAAGATATAAAAGCAATTATATTTGATCTGGGATATTCATTAAATCAGATTTCTAATCTAAATAGAGGCCTATCTTTTAAAAGTAAAGGTAAATTAGATATGAGAATGGGCTTGAACGATTTTTCATGTGATGAAGTTATTTCGAATATGAGCCAGCAAAATCTTTTTAAAATTTTCAAATACTTTGGTGACGAGAAATATGCAAAACCGATATCAAAAGAAATTATAAAATTAAGAAAAAATAAAAAAATCAAAACTGAAAATCTTGTAGAAATCATAGAGAATATAAAAACAAAAAAAAGTGGAAAAAATAATTCAACTAAAGTTTTTCAAGCACTCAGAATATTTGTAAATAAGGAAATCACTGAGTTAATAAACGGGCTAATAAACGCTTATAATATTTTACCGGTTGGTGGATTAATAGCAGTTGTTACTTTTCATTCAATTGAGGATAAAATAGTAAAGTTTTTTTTTAAAGAATATTCAGAAGTAAAGAATTCATCTAGATATTTACCTCAAAGCATCTTATCTAAAAAATACTTTAATTTAATTATTAAAAAACCAATAATTCCATCATCTAATGAAATTAAAATAAATCCTCCATCAAGATCGGCAAAACTTAGATTTGCTTATAAATCAAACAATGGATGTGATTTTAAGAATTTTGTTAATAATTTTAATTATTTAATAAATATAGAAAATTTGAAATTTAATGTATAAAAAAATACTCTCATTTATTCCAATTATTATTCTAATTATTTTAACAACATTCACAAAAAATTCTACAAAACAACTAGATAAAAAAATTTTTGAAATTCAAGAGGATATAAGAGCTTTAAATGATAACTATGAGTTGGTTTTACTAGACTATAATTATCTTACATCACCAAATAAATTAATGGATTATTCTAGTATGTATTTTGAAAAAGAGTTGAAAAAAAAAAAAATTACAGATTTAAAAACTTTTATATTAAAAAATGAATAATATTGAAGAAAATTTCAAATTTGAAGAAAATAAAACAAATTTAAAAATATCTTTTGAACGCATTTCGTTTATTTTCTTTGTCTTTTTTATAATTACAGCAATTTTTGCATCTAAAACTATCTATTTGGGTTTAAAAAAAACAAACCAAATCCAAACAATAAAAAAAAAAGAGAAATATAGAGCATCCATCATGGATAGAGATGGAAATATTATTGCTAAGACGGTAAGAATTACCAATTTGGGCATAAATCCAAATCAATTAATTAACAAAGAAAAATTGTTAATTTCTTTAAGATTAATTTTTCCCGATAGGAATTTTGAAAAAGAAATAAATGGAAAAAAATTTTTTTATGTTAAAAAGAAAATATCTCCGGAAAAACTTGAAAAAATAAAATTATTGGGTGAAAAATCTTTCAAAGAAGAAGAAAATATTGCCCGTGTATACCCTAATGGTAATCTTTTCAGCCATATATTGGGGCAGATTGATACAGATAATAATGGCATATCTGGTATAGAAAAATCTTTTGATTATGAATTAACTACTTCAAATAAACCATTAAAGCTCACTCTAGATACCGAAATACAATATTTGACAAGACAAGAGTTATTAAAATTTCAAGATATTTTTAATAGTTATGGAAGTTCAGCAATTTTAATGAACATTCACAATGGTGAGGTTCTTTCAATGGTTTCACTCCCAGATTTTAATTTAAATAAAAGAGAAGATATTTCTGATAAAAAATTTATTAACAGATCAACTAAAGGTGTCTATGAACTTGGTTCAGTATTTAAAACATTTACTTTGGCTGCTGGACTTCAGCATAATGTTATAAAAGAAGATACACTTTTTGAAAATTTACCAAAAAAAATAAAATGTGCGGGAAGTTCTATCTCTGAATATGATATGGATATTCCCTCAACTCTTACTGCGGAAGAAATATTAATCAGATCAGGAAATATTGGTTCAATAAGAATTGCACAGAAAATTGGTTTAGAAAATTTTAAAAATTTCTTAGAGGATTTAGATTTATTAAATAAATTACATTTTGATATAGAGGAAGTTGGAAGTCCAATTCCATTTAAATGGGGTAAATGTAAATTAGCTACATCAGCATATGGACATGGAATAACAACTACTCCACTTCAGCTTGCAAAAGCTTACGCTATAATTTCAAATGGTGGATATAAAATAAAACCAACTTTAATTAAAAAAGATAAAAATTTAAAAAAAGGTCAACAAGTTATAACTAAAGAAAATTCAAATAAAATAAATAATATACTAAGAAAAATTGTAACAACAGAAAATGGAACTGCTAATCTAGTCAATATCGATGGTTATCAAATTGCTGGAAAAACGGGAACAGCTCAAAAATCGATTAAGGGTAAATATTCAAAAAAAAAAATAAATACTTTTGCTTCTATTTTTCCAATATCTGCTCCCAAGTACGTATTAATTGTTCTGTTAGACGAACCAAAATTAAGCGAATCTTATATTTATAAATATAATGATGGTAAAGAAAGAAAGTTAGTTGGAACTCCCTTTAATACTGCTGGGTGGACATCGGTTGAAGTTGCCAAAAATATTATTGAAAAAATTGGGCCTATTTTAGCCATAAAATATTAAGAAATTTTATAATGCGATTAAAAAACTTTTTTAAAAATCTTAATAAAGATTTCAATAACAGAAGTTTTAAAGGGTTTGAATTTAATTCAAAAAAAATAAAAAAAGATTATATTTTTTTTGCTATAAAGGGTAATAAATTTAATGGAAATAACTTCATAAAAGATGCAATAATTAGAGGAGCTCGAATAATTGTATCAAATAAGTTTAAAACTGGTATTGATAAAGGTATACTTTACATAAATGCAAGTGATCCTAGATTAGCTTTATCTAATTTTGCGAATAAATTTTATAACAAAAAACCAAATAATATAATCGCTGTAACCGGAACCAATGGTAAATCTTCTATAGTTAATTTTTATTATCAGATATTAAAACTTAATAAAAAAAGGGTAGCCTCAATTGGAACTTTAGGCGTAAAATCTAATATTGCTAGCTCAAAACTTGATAATACAACTGTCGATGCGATTACGATTAATAAAATACTCTCAAATTTAAAAAATAAAAAAATTGAGAATGTTATTCTAGAGGCTTCAAGCCATGGTCTACATCAAAAAAGATTGCATGGAATTAAATTTAGTACTTCTATATTCACTAATTTAAGTAGAGATCATTTAGACTATCACAAAAATTACAAAAATTATTTTAACTCAAAATTGATTTTGTTTAATGAATTAACAAAGAAAAATGGAAATTTAATATTTCATAACGATATAAAACACTCAAATACTTTTAAAAAAATTGCCAAAAAAAAAAAATTAAAGATACTAAACATCGGAGAAACAAATAGTAATTTACAAATTATTTCAATAAAAATTTTAAATAATTATCAACATATAAAGTTTTCTTATCAAAATAAAGAATACCAATTTAAAACTAGATTAATTGGAAAAATACAAATTAAGAATTTAATGATGGCAATTGCAGCGGCAATTAAAAGTAATTTAAAAATTGATAATATTGTTAAAAAACTAGAGCATATTAAACCAGCAAAAGGAAGGTTTGAAATAATTGGAAAAACAAGAGATAATTCTATAATTATTTTAGATTATGCTCATACCCCTGAGGCTCTCAAAATTTGTATAGAAAATATTAAATCACAATTTGGTTTAAGAAAAATTAATATTGTATTTGGATGTGGTGGTGAGAGAGATAAAGAGAAAAGACCAATAATGGGTAAAATTGCAAATAAATTATGTGATTATATTTACCTTACTGATGACAATCCTAGAAACGAAAATCCTAAAAAAATTAGAGATAGTATTAAGAAGTCAATTTTACATACCAAAATGATTGAAATACCATCAAGAAAGTTAGCTATAAAAAACGCAATTCTAAATAGTAAGTCCGATGAGATTTTAATTATTGCTGGAAAGGGACACGAAACAACTCAAGAATATAGAAAGAAAAAAAAATTTTCTGACGAAGACATAATAAAAAAATCTATACGTTTAAAAAATAAATTTTTATCAAATGATTGGAAATTAAATATTTTTAAAGAAATTATAAAAAATAAAAAATTAGATAGATTAAAAAACTTAAAAATTAGTACTAATTCAAAAGGACAAAATAAGGGTAAAATTTTCTTCGGGATTAAGGGTGAAAAGTTAAATGGAAATAATTTTGCAGATGAGGCTTTAGAGAATGGTGCAAAATTAGCAATAATTCAAAATAACAAAAAAAATAGTGAAAATAAAATTAATGTTAAAAATACTCTAGAATTATTAATTAAACTATCACAAAAATTGAGAATTTCCTCCAATGCATCCCAAGTTGCAATTACAGGATCTTCAGGCAAAACATCACTTAAAGAATTATTAGGACAATGTCTTCAAAAAAATTATTCTACAATTTTTTCAAAAAATTCTTTCAATAATAAATTTGGTTTGCCGATTTCTTTAATAAATTTAAAAAAGGATACATCTTATGGAATATTTGAAATTGGTATGGATAGAAAAGGTGAAATAGATTATTTATCAAAAATAATTAAACCAGACATTGGAGTTATCACAAATATTAGTTATGCGCATGCTAAAAACTTTAAATCTTTATTTGATATAGCTAAGGCAAAATCAGAGATTATTTTCAATATTAGAAAAAAAGGTACCATAGTATTAAATAAAGACGATAAATTTTTTGATTTCTTTTCAATTTTAGCAAAAAAAAATAATTTAGACATAATTTCTTTCGGAAAACAAAAAAATTCTAATATTAGATTATCTAAATTAAAAAAATTCAAAAAATCTTACGTAATTTACATTAATGTAGACTCTAAACTATATAATTTTAAAATTAATAGTAATTTATTACCATACATTGATAATATATTGGCTACCATAGCAGTTTGTAAAAGTCTTGATATTATTAACAAATTAAAAAGCAATTTTTTTTCTAATTATAAAACACCTAGCGGCAGAGGAAATATAAAAAAAATTACTGTAGGTTCTAAAAAAATAAAAATAATTGATGAAAGTTATAACTCAAATCCATTATCACTCAATTTTTCAATTAAGAAATTTGATAATTTAAAAATAAATCCAAATAAAAAATTTATGTTGTTAGGTGATATGTTAGAACTAGGAAAATTTTCAAAAAAACTTCATATTGAAGCTGCAAAAGACCTTAATAAGGCAAAGTTCAAAAAGTTGTTTGTTTATGGGAATAAAATCATAGAAACTTTTAACAAAATTAGAACACAAAAAAGAGGAAAAATACTTCAATCAACAAGTGATGTTCTTGAAATAATAAAAAATGAATTAAATAATGGTGATTTTCTTATGATAAAAGGATCAAATTCCACAGGACTTAACAAAATAACCAAACAAATTGAATCAAAATTCTAATGTTATTTCAACTTTTTTCAATTTTGGTAGATCAATTTAGTTTTTTGAATGTTTTTAAATATTTAACAGTAAGAACAGGACTTTCCATGTTTACAGCTATGTTTGTAGTATTTTTAGTTGGAAACCCATTGATCAATTTTTTTTCTTCAAGACAAATTCATAATCCAATTAGGGAAGACGGCCCAAGTGATCATATAATTAGAAAAATTGGAACACCAACAATGGGAGGATTGATAATACTACTTGGTGTTTTTTCAGGAGTATTACTATGGGGTGACTTAACAAATTCTTATAATTGGTTTTTGATATTTATTGCTGCATCTTTTGGACTATTAGGTGCCTACGATGACTACAAAAAAATAAAATTAAAAAGTTCGCATGGAATTTCTTCCAAACTTAAATTTTTTTTACAAATTATATTAGCTTTGATTGGTATATTTATACTTTACTATTCAAGCAATACTGAACAAATAAATAATTTATATTTTCCTTTTTTTAAAAATTTAGTGATCAACCTTGGATGGTTCTTTATACCTTTTTATATGTTCATATTAGTTGGAGCCTCAAATGCGGTTAATTTAACAGATGGTTTAGATGGATTAGCGACAGTACCTGTTATGTTAGTTGCCGCTTGTTTTGCATTTATTAGTTATGTTTCTGGTAATATTATTTTTTCAGATTATCTACAAATTACCTACATAGAAGGTGTTGGTGAAGCTTCAATATTTTGTGGATCAATAATTGGGGCTTGCTTAGGTTTTCTATGGTTTAATGCACCACCAGCAAAAATTTTTATGGGAGATACAGGATCTTTATCTTTAGGTGGTTCACTTGGAGCGGTTGGTATAATAACTAAACACGAAATTGTATTAGCAATAACCGGTGGATTATTTGTTTTAGAAGCAGTTTCTGTAATAGTTCAAGTTATTTCTTATAAATTGACGGGTAAAAGAATATTCAGAATGGCTCCAATACACCATCATTTTGAAAAAAAAGGATGGCCAGAATCAACGGTTGTAATTAGGTTTTGGATAATTTCAATTATTTTAGCGATGATTGGATTAGCTACTTTGAAACTTAGATAATGAAATTAAGTAATGTAAATATTAGTAAAAAATTTTTAATTTATGGTTTAGGAAAATCAGGAATTTCTTCATTAAAATATTTAAAACAAACAAATAACTGTTTTATTTTTGACGACGACAAGAAAAAATTAAATAATAAATTTAATAAATTTTTTATTTCTAAATCAAAATTATTAAATCATAATTTTGATCATATAGTTATAAGTCCTGGAATTAATATAAATAGATGTCAGTTGTCGAATTATCTAAAAAAGAACAAAAAAAAAGTTATTACTGATTTAGATATTTTTTATAAATTTAACCCTAACGTTTTGACAATTACAATTACTGGTACAAACGGAAAATCAACTACAAGTAAGTTGTTATATGATATTTTAAAAAATCATCACTATGATGTACGATTAGCTGGAAATATTGGAAACCCTATTTTAGTGGAAAAAAAGGTTAATAAGAATACTATTTTTGTTGTTGAGGCCTCTTCATATCAATTAGCTTATAGCAGATATTTTAAATCGAAATTTTCAATAATTATTAACATTTCTCGCGATCACTTAGAAAGGCATAATACAATGAAGAATTATACATTATCAAAATTAAAGTGTGTAATTAATCAAAATGAGGATGATTTAGCTATTATACCAAATAATCATTTATTAAGAAATTTATTAAGACCTAAAAATATAAAATCAAAAATTATATTTTTAAATAAAAATAAGTATGTTCACTTAAAAAAAAAAATAAGTAATAATAATTTTATAAACTCAGCGAATTTCGAAAATTTAAATTTCTTATTTGAGTTATCCAAATATATGAAACTTGATTCAAAAATTTTATTAAAAACCATAAATGATTTTAAACCTTTAAAATTTAGAAAAGAAGTAGTCTATAACTCAAAATATTTAAAAATTATAAACGATTCTAAATCAACAACATTATCCTCAACTACTCCATTTTTAGAAACTAATGAAAAAATTTTTTGGATTTTAGGAGGATTATTTAAAAAGGGTGATAAATTTAATTTAAATAAAAAGTATTACAAAAATTTGGAAGCATATATTTATGGAAAAGATAGACATATTTTCTATAAATTATTTAGAAATAAATTTAGAGTGAACTTATCAAAAGATTTAAAGGATGCTTTAAAATTAATTCCCAATTTTAAGAATTTAAAAAAAAAAGTTACTGTTTTATTTAGTCCATCTGCCGCATCTTTTGATCAATATAAAAATTTTGAAGATAGAGGCAAACAATTCAATATGCTAATAAAAAAATATTTACCAATTTAATGAATAAATATTTTGATACATTTTATGATTGGTGGAAAAATATTGATAAGACAATTTTTTTGATAATAAGTCTTTTATTTTTTTTAGGCCTATTTTTTTCTTTTGTTTCAACTTCAATAATTGCATCAGACAAACTAAACACAAACTCTTACTATTTTTTTTTGAAACATTTAATTTTTGTGTTTATAGGTATATTTCTAATACTTGTTCTATCTTTATTAGATCAAAAAATTTTAATTAACTTATCAATCGTATTATTTTTAATTACTTTAATCAGTTTATTCTTAGTCCCATTAATTGGAGTTGAGGTCAAAGGATCAAAAAGATGGTTAGATATTGGTTCATTACCTAGATTTCAACCAATTGAGACTTTGAAACCTTTTTATGTAATTGTTATTTCTTTAATTATTTCATTAAATAATAAGAATCTTTATCTAAAATATCTTTTAAGTACAGTAGTATTGATACCTATAATTATTTTACTTTTATCTCAACCTGACTTGGGACAGACATTACTAATAGTTTCTGTTTGGCTGGCTATCATTTTTGCTTCAGGAATAAATATATTTATTTTTGCAATTTCTTTAGTGGTATTAAGTTCACTTACATTAGCCCTAATTTTTTTAGTCCCTAAATTTGAATATATAAAAATAAGACTAATGTCATTTTTAGATACATCGAGTGGAAATAATTATCAGGCCGATAAAGCAAGCGATGCAATTTCTAGCGGTGGTCTTTTTGGTAAAGGCATTGGTGAAGGAAGTTTAAATTCAAGAATACCTGAAGCACACACAGATTATATAATTTCTGTAATTGCTGAAGAATTTGGAGTAATAATTCTAATAGGCATAATACTACTTTATTTGATTTTTTCTTACAGGGTTTTAAAAAAAATAAATTTTACAAAAAATAATAATTTCAAACTTATATTAGTTGGTAGTATTTCAATAATACTTTTACAAACTTTTATTCATATTGGAGTCAATATTAGAGTGTTACCTACCACAGGTATGACTATGCCATTTATTAGTTATGGTGGTTCCTCAATTGTAGGAACTTCAATATTGGCTGGTATTATTTTAAATTTGACTAAAAGAAAATTAATTTAATATGAGAAAAAATATTTTAATTGTTACTGGTGGATCTGGTGGTCATGTCGTTCCGTCATTTTCTTTAATTAATCACTTAAAAAATAAATTTTATGTAAAAATTGTTACAGATCTAAGAGGGACAAATTTTATTGATAAAGATAAACATGAATATGATCTTATAGATGTACCAAATTTATTTATAAAATTATATTTATTACCTATTAATATTTTTAAATATTTTTTCAGCATAATTAAATCATATAAATATTTGAAAAAATTTAAAATAGATATTGTAATTAGCTCAGGAGGATATATGACATTACCTTTTTGTATTGTAGCATTTGTTTTAAAAAAAAAATTATTTTTATTTGAACCAAATAGTGTTTTAGGAAGATCAAATAAATTTTTTTTAAAATATGCAGATAAAATTATATGTTATGAAGATAACATAATAAGCTTTCCAAAAAAATTTAATTCCAAAAAAGCATTGATAGAACCAATTTTTAGAGATCAATTGTATAAATTAAAAAAAAATTCAATTAATAATAATAAAAAAATAAAAAAAATACTTGTTATTGGAGGAAGCCAAGGAGCATCATTTTTTGATGATAAAATTACCGAAATAATCTTACACATCTCAAAAAAACAAAATCTAGAAATTATTCAACAAATATCAAATAAAGATATGATTGCGATGATAAAAGAAAAATATGAGAAAGCAAAAATTGATTTTAATTTTTTTAAATTTACTGATGACAATGCAAAAATTTATGAGAATGTTGATTTAGCTATAACAAGAGGAGGAGCTGGTACATTAAGTGAACTTTCTTATTTAAGAATTCCATTCATTTCTATTCCTTTACCCTCAGCCAGAGATAATCATCAGTATTATAATTCAATAAATTATTTAAAAAAAAATTGTTGCTGGCTAATTGAACAAAAACATTTCGATATTAACAAAAGCATTAATTTATTTTCTGAAATATTTAATAATTATAACGACTACGAGGAAAAATTTAAAAATTTACAAAAATTAACTGAAAAAAATACTTGGAATAATATAAACAATCGTATTATAGAAATTATTAATGAAAATTAATCTTGGAAAGACTGAATTAATTCATTTTGTTGGTATTGGTGGTATAGGGATGAGTGGTTTAGCTTTGGTAATGCATAGTCTGGGTTTTAAAATCCAAGGTAGTGATATTTCAGACAACAAGTATCTTAATAATTTAAAGAAAAGAAAAGTTACTATTTTTTTTAAACATAAAAAAACGAATATAAAAAACTGCACAGTATTAGTAACTTCATCTGCTATAAAAAAAACTAACCCAGAAATAAAACAAGCAAAAAAGCTAAATCTACCAATTTATAAACGAGCTGAATTACTTGGTCACATTGTTTCTTTAATGAAAAATATTGTTGTAACAGGCTCCCATGGAAAAACTACAACAACCTCTATCTTATCAAATATATTTAATAATGCCAAATTAGATCCCACTATAATAAATGGTGGCGTCTTAAATTCTATTGGCAGTTCCGCTAAATTAGGAAAAAGTGATTGGAGTTTAATCGAATCTGATGAGTCTGATGGAAGCTTCTTAAAAATTCCGTTTAGTTATTCAATAATCACAAATATTGACCATGAACATTTAGATTTTTATAAAAATATAAAAAATTTAAAAAATAAATTTATTGAATTTTTGAACAAAACTCCTTCTTTGGGTAAATCTTTTGTTTGTTTGGATGATAAAAATATAAAAAAAATTTTATCTAGAACAAAGAATAAAAATTTTTACACTTATGGAACTAATAAAAAATCAAATTTTTTTATAAATAATGTTGTTCAAAATAAAAAATATTCAAAGTTTAATGTCAAAATACAGATTCCTGGAAAAAAAAAGAATATAAAAAATGTTATAATACCATTACTAGGTCTACATAACATAAAAAACGCAACATCTGCGTTAGCAGTTGCATTTTCTATTGGTGTTTCAGAAAAAGTAATTAAATCAGGTCTTAAAAATTTTAAAGGTGTTCAAAGGAGATTCAATTATTTATTTAGTAAAAATGGCTGTGAATTTTTCGATGATTATGCACATCATCCAACCGAAATTTCTGCTGTATTAGATGGAGTTAGAAATGTTTACAAAAAAGAGGAAATTGTTTGTATCTTTCAGCCTCACAGAGTTTCGAGATTAAAAAGTTTAAAGGCAGAATTTTCAAAATGCTTTAAAAAGTCTAATACTGTTCTACTTTGTCCATTATACAAGGCAGGAGAAAATATTAAATTAAATTTCTCTTATACTTCTTTTGCGAAGTCTATATCAAAAAATTCTAATGTTAATGTGATAATAATTCAGAATGAAAATTATTTAAAAAAAATAATTAAAAATATTGCTTATGGGAATAAAATTTTTATTGGTATGGGAGCTGGTACTATATCAAACTGGGTAAGAAGTTTAAGTTAATATGAGAGTAAATGATCTTATAGAATTTCAACACAAAAATAACTTAGACCTATTTTTAGATTTTGATATAAAAAAGTTGAATTGGTTTAATATTGGAGGAAAAGTTAAGATTTTTTTTAAACCAAAAAATTTAATCGAATTAAAAAAATTTCTAAAAATTTACTCAAACAGAGGCAAGATTTTTGTTTTAGGATCTGGTTCTAACGTATTATTTAAAGATAATACATATGATGGAGCTGTAATAAAATTAAGTAAAAGTTTTTCAAAATTATCAAGATTAAAAGAAGATATAATTATAGCTGGCTCATCTTGTTCACAAAAGAAACTATCAGAATTTGCGATGGAAAATCAGATAAGTGGGTTTGAGTTTATGTATTGTATACCAGGATCAGTTGGTGGAGGACTGAAAATGAATTCCGGCTGTTTTGGAACTGAGTTTAAAGATAATCTTGTATCAATACAATGTATGGATTTTAGTGGTAATATAAAATTGATACCGTCAAATAAATTAATTTTTGACTATAGAAATATCAAATTAGAGGAGAATTTAATATTTCTCAGCGCAACTTTTAAAGGAATTTTGTCAGAAAGTAGCATTATTAAATCGCAAATGTATGAATTATCAAAAAAAAAAAATAATTCACAACCATCAAAAATAAAAACTGGTGGTAGTACTTTTAAGAATCCAATTGATCAAACTTCAAAAAAAGCATGGGAACTCATTAAAATGTCAGTACCAAATGAAATTTGTTTTGGAGATGCCTGTATTTCAGAAAAGCATTCAAACTTCTTTGTTAATAAAAAAAATGCAACTTTTAATGATATGTTATCTCTAATCAATTATGTAAAAAAAAACGTTAAAATAAATACGGGTATAGATATTAATTTAGAAATAAAAATTGTAGAATAGTGAAAAAAATTTTAATTTTAGCAGGAGGATACTCAAAAGAAAGAGCTGTAAGTTTAAATACTGCTAAAAGTGTAAATAAAGAGTTAAAAAAAGACAGTAAATTTGAAATTGAAATACAAGAGCCAGACGGAAAATTAATAAAAAATTTAAGAAAATTTAAACCGGATATTGTTTTGAATTTATTGCATGGAAGATATGGTGAAGATGGATATATTCAAGCAATTCTTGAATCAGAAAAAATAAAGTATACACATTCAGGAGTTTTGTCTTCTTCGCTAGCAATTGATAAAGAAATATCAAAAGTAATTTATAAAAAAAATAATATATTAACACCTAATTACTTAATATTTTCTTTTAAAAATAAAATTATTAAAAGTAAATTTATAAAAATATTAACCAGAAAACTTGGATTTCCAATAGTTATAAAACCTCTAAATGAAGGTTCAAGTGTAAATGTATTTATATGTAATCAATCAAATTTTTACAAAAATTTGTCAAAATTAAAAGATTATGACAAAGTTTTAATTGAGAAATTTATACCTGGTAGAGAGATACAGGTAGCAATCTTATCAGAAAAAATTTTAGGAGCCATCGAATTGAAACCTAAAAGAAAATTTTATGATTATGAAGCAAAATATAACCCAGAAGCCAAAACTGAGCATATAATACCCGTTGATTTAAGTAGTAAAAATTATGATAAAGTAACTAAAATTGCATTAAAAGCTCATAATATACTTAAGTGCAAAGGAGTTTCTAGATCTGACTTTAGGTTTTTCGACAATAAATTTTATTTATTAGAAACAAATACACAACCAGGCATGACTTCTTTATCCTTAGTTCCTGAAATTGCAAAATTTAATAACATTACTTTCAAAAATTTGATAGAAAAAATTTTGAAAGATGCTTCTACAAATAAATAAATTAAAAATTTTTTTCTATTTATTTTCATTTTTATTGCTTACAACAATTACGAATAACAATTTTAACTTAAATTTTTCAAAAACTTTTTTTATAAAAAATATTAATATTAATACTGGAGAATATGAAATTAATAAAAAAATTAGTTCAAAATTAAATTATTTAATTAATAAAAATATGTTCTTAATAAACAAATATGAAATCTTAATGAATCTAGAAGAATTTAATTTTCTAGAAAATATACACATAAGAAAAAATTATCCTTCAACATTACATATTCAAGCTGAAAAAACAGACTTAATTGCCATAACTTATATAAAACAAAAAAAATATTTTGTAGGCAAGAATACTAAATTTATATTAGCAAACAAAATTGAAAATACTAAAAAATTACCAATCGTATTTGGGGAATTTGAGGTTTTAAAATTAATAAAATTAAATGATCAACTTATGCAGCAAAATTTAAATATTAAAAAAATTAATAAGTATTTTTTCCATAAGAATAAAAGATGGGATTTATATCTAGAAGATAACATTTTAATTATGTTGCCTCATTCAAATGTTATTGATGCTTTAAAATTATATAATAAATTTTTAAAAAAAAACTTAATTAAAAATAATATAATTATTGATTTAAGAATAAATAATAGAGTTATATTAACAAATGTATGAAGATGAATTTTTAAATATCCTTGATTTTGGAAATTCCAAAGTCAGATTTACAGTGTTTGATAAAAAATTAGAAGCATATTTTTCAGAAAATCTTATTGTAGATTACGAAAAAAACTTTGAGAGTAATTTTGAAAAAATAAATGAAATAATTAAAAGAGCTGAAAAGAAAATTGGTTTTCATATTGAAAATATAATTTTAATTAAAGATACAAGCAAGTTACATTGTGTAGATATATCATATTCTAAATCTTTAGGAAAAAAAACGAATTTAGATATTGCAAATAACAAAATTTTAAAAGAGTTGTTTCATTTAATAAATTCTAATTATTCTAAATATTCAATAATTCATTCAATTGTTAATAAGTATATTATAGATGATGAAGAATATTTTGAATTGCCCAAAGAAAAAAATAAAATAAGTAATTTAAAAGTAGATTTAAAATTTATTTTATATCCAAAATTATTAATAGATAAATTTACAAATAAATTTAAAGAAAAAAATATTAATATTTTAAAAATTTTTTGTACAAGTTATGTAAAAACTGTTTCTTATACAAAAAAACTTAACTTAAAAAGTATTTCTTTTTTAGACATTGGCTTGGAAAGAACATCATTTATCAATTATAAAAATAGTAAAATTATATCGATCCACACAATTCCAATTGGTAGTTTCCATATAACTAAAGATATTTCTAAAATATTCAGGATAAGTTTAGAGGATGCAGAAAAAATAAAAAAATTTTTTAATAGATCAGAAACAGAATTCTCTTATAAAGATAACGATAAAGATAGAAGTTTAAGAATGAAAGAATTTAAAGAAAAAAATATTTCAATTGATTTATTAAAAAAAGTAATCTTATATAGAATTCAAGAAATTATTGATTTGATATATGAGAAATCAAAAATAGAATTTAAACATAATTTTTCAAAAGAAAGTCAATTATTCTTAATTGGTGAAGGATCATCTTTATTTGATAGCAACTCTTTTTATATTGATGATAAATTTGGTTTCAATTCTATAAATTATTATAGAGAAACCGACAGCGATATTTGTAAATCTGGTTTAACATACTATCTAAACAATCATAAAATTTTAAATTTACCATCTAAAAAAATGGGATTATTTGAGAAATTTTTTAATATTTTCAGTAAATAGTGGTATTTTCTTGTAATATTAGTTGAGTATTTTTGATCTTAGAGATTAGGTATAAATTCATTGTGTCTATACTTACTCAAAAAACAATCTCAAAAAAAATTTCTATATCTGGAATAGGAATACATTCTGGAGAAAAAGTTAATTTAACAATTCTACCTGGTCTACCAAACACCGGTATAGTTTTTAAGAGGATTGACTTAAATAAAAATAATTTTGTTTATCCATTATATAACAATGTCATAGATACAACTCTGTGTACAACTATATCAAACGACAAAGGTATAAAAGTTTCAACAATAGAGCATTTAATGGGAGCGCTTTATGGTACCGGAGTAGATAATGCGATAATTGAGCTGGACTCCCAAGAGGTACCAATCATGGATGGATCTGCTAAAGTTTTTGTAGATCATATAAATAAAGTAGGTTTAAAGTTTAGTGATAGTCCAATCAAAATCATAAAAATTAATAAAGAAATAAAATTAAATGACGGAGAAAAGTTTATATCTATAACAAAATCAAATATCAGTTGTGATATTGATTTTGAGATTAAATATGAAAATAAACTAATTAAAAATCAGAAAAATAAAATCAATATATTTGAAGATAAGCTAGATGACATTTTTAATTCGAGAACATTTTGTTTATTTGAAGATATACAAAAGTTAAAAAAATTAAATCTTGGAAAAGGTGGAAGTTTAGAAAATGCAATTGTCATCAAAGATAATAAGATTTTGAACAAAGATGGTTTAAGAAATAAAATAGAATTTGTAAATCATAAGATTTTGGATTGTATGGGAGATCTATTTTTGTCAGGATATAAAATTATTGGATCTCTAAAGTGTTCTCAAGGAGGTCATAATCTTACTAACAAATTACTTAGAAAAGTGTTTAGTCAAAATGATAATTATTCATTAATAGAAATTAAAGGAAAACAATTACCCCACACTTTTGCCAATTATCACAACCTAAAGTCAATTGCTTAAAAGTTAGAAATTTATATTTTATCTGATAAAATATTTTAATGCAGATAAAATTTAAATTTTTCTATTTAATATTATTTATAATACTTCTTTCATGCTCTAAAAAAGATGAAAAAGTTACAATCCTTAAAGAAAAAAATTTAGAAACACAAATGATAGAAGTTTATAATCAGGCTATGCAAGAATATGAAAAAGGAGATGTTATATATGCAGCAAAAAAATTTAGTGAAGTTGAACTTCTATATCCACAATCTATTTGGGCTTCTCGTGCTGTTTTAATGTCAGCTTATGGACACTTCTCTCAAAGTTACTACGGTTATGCAATAAATGATTTAGAACGTTTTTTTGTTAAATATAAAAATCATCCACAAACAGACTATGCATATTATCTCTTGGCATTATGTCATTATAATCAAATAGTAGATGAAAAAAAGGATTTTAATGAAATATTAAAATCAAAAAAATATTTTGAGTTCGTTATAAATAACTATCCAGAAACTGATTATGCACTTGACTCAAAATTTAAATTAGAATTAATCATTGAACTTATTGCATCTAAAGAGATGTATTTGGCAAGATATTATACAGATAGGGAAAAGTGGATACCTGCAATTAATAGATTTAAAAATGTAGTAAATAAATATGAAACTACAATTTATGTTGAGGAGGCTTTACATAGGCTTGTCGAATTACACTACAAAATAGGTTTATTAGACGAGGCACAAAAATATGCTTCTATGCTAGGTTATAATTATAATTCGAGTCAATGGTATGAGGCTAGTTATAAAATTTTAAATAAAAATTATGAGTCAGCTAAGATAAAAGATAAAAATAAAAATGATACTCTAACCAAAAAATTTAAAAAACTTTTTAAATAATCAATAAATTAATGTTGAAAAATGATATCAAAAAAAATTATGCACTTAAATTGAAAGAATTTAATAAACATAACAAACTATATTACAACAATAGCAAACCAGTTATATCTGATAGTGAATTTGACGAATTAAAAAAGGAAATTATTGATTTAGAAAATAAATATAAATTTTTAAAAAGTAAAAATTCTCCTAGTACAAGTATTGGATATAAACCTTCAAAATCTTTTGAGAAATATAAACATAAAATTCCAATGTTATCTTTATCAAATGCTTTTAATAAAGATGATTTATTAAATTTTGAAAAAAAAATTTATAATTATTTAAATAAAAATATTAATTTTGAATACAGTGTTGAACCCAAGATTGACGGAATATCAGCATCATTAACATATAAAAATAATAAATTAACCTATGGAGTTTCCAGAGGTGACGGTGAAGTAGGTGAAATTATTACAGAAAACTTAAAAACTGTAAAAGGAATTCCTTTAGAAATAAAAAAACCTGATTTTCCAGATGAAATAGAAATAAGAGGTGAAGTATTTATTAAAAAAAAAGATTTTTTTAAAATTAAAGAAAACTTTGCAAATCCTAGAAATGCTGCTTCAGGATCACTAAGGCAAAAAGATTCTAATGAAACAAGAAAAATTCCACTAAACTTTATTGCTTACACATTTGGTTTTGTTAAACAAAGTAACTTTAGGTACCAATCTGATTTCTTAAAAGCACTAAAATCATGGGGCTTTCAAGTAAACAAAGAAAATAAAGTTTTAAAAACAATAAATGAATTAGTAAAATTCCATAATAAATTTGAAGATAAAAGATTTGATTTAGAGTACGATGTTGATGGTTTGGTTTATAAAGTAAATGATTTAAATTTACAAAGTAGACTTGGTTTCACATCCAATTCCCCACGATGGGCAATAGCACATAAATTTTCAGCTGACAGTGCTAGCACAAAAATTATAAATATTGATATTCAAGTTGGGAGAACAGGTGCATTAACTCCAGTAGCTAAGGTAGAACCAATTAATATTGGGGGAGTAATAGTTTCTAATGCTACACTTCATAATGAAGATGAGATTGAAAGAAAAGATATTAGAGTTGGAGATATTGTAAAAATTGAAAGAGCAGGCGATGTAATACCTCATGTTGTAGAAGTCGATAAAAATCTTAGATCAAGTAAATCAAAAAAGTTTTCTTTCCCTATAAAGTGTCCATCATGTGGATCACAAACTACAAAGGAATATAATAAATCAACAAAAAAATATGATGCAGTTAGAAGATGTACAAATGAAGGATTTGAGTGTGAAAGGATTGCTGTAGAAAAAATAAAACATTTTATATCAAAGGATGCACTTAATATTGATGGTTTGGGAAAAAAAGTAGTCGAAAAATTTTGGGATTTAAATTTAATAAAAGAACCACAAGATATATTTAAACTTAATTATAAAAATATTGAACAATTAGAAGGATGGGGCGAATTATCAGTCAACAATTTAAAATCATCTATTGAAAAGTCAAAAAAAGTTACTTTGCAAAGACTGATCTATTCAATAGGCATCAGACATATTGGAATTGAAAATGCAAAACTTATTAGTGATAATGTAAAAAATATCTCCAATTTCATTGCAGTAATAAAACAAAATAACTTTGATAAATTTTTGAGTATAGATGGTATTGGTGAAACTCAAGTAAGTTCTCTTAAGAGTTTTTTTTCTAATAAGAGAAATATAGATATTACAATTGATCTAACAAAAGTATTAAATGTAGAGAGCCAAAATACAAATAAAAATGGTGTGCTGAGTAATAAAACTTTTATGTTTACTGGCAAATTAGATGGAATTAGTAGAGCAGAGGCAAAATCCTTGATTGAAAAAAACTCAGGAATAACGTTAAGTAGTGTTAGTAAAAATTTAAATTATTTAATAATAGGAGATAAACCTACAAAAAAGAAAATAGATCAAGCAAAAAAATTAGGTATAAAAATTTTGACTCAAAATGATTTAAAAGAATTACTTAATTAATTTAATTAACCATTTTTTTTCTTTATTATTTAAATATTTTGAGATCTTATTGTAAACATCTAAATGGTAATAAAATAAGTACTTCTTTTCCTTTAAATTTAACATTTTGAAATTTATCATATCTATATCTATTGGTGCTAATGTTAAATTTTTAAATATTAATCTTTTTTTCAATTCATCAACATAAATTAGATTTTCAATTCTTATACCGTAGCTGTTGTTTAAATAATATCCTGGTTCATTACTTAAAATCATACCTTTTTTTATAGGAACTTTGTTGTATTTAGATATTGCTTGAGGACCTTCATGAACATTTAAAAAAAATCCTACTCCGTGCCCAGTCCCATGAGAATAATCTAGACCAACTTCTTTCAAATATTTTCTTGCCAATTTATCAATTAAATAGCCATTTGCTTTAAATTTAAGATTACAATTTACAACTGCTATATGTCCTTTCAGAACTCGTGTAAAATTATTTTTTATTTTATTTGAAACTTTGCCTGAGCATATGGTTCTTGTAACATCAGTTGTGCCCCATTTATATTGTCCACCAGAGTCAATTAGTAAAATATCATTCTTCTTTAATTTTCTATTTGTCATTTTATTAGATTTGTAATGTATAATAGAGCCATTGGGACCAGATCCTGCAATAGTATCAAAACTTGGATAGAGATAGTTTTTTGATTCTTTTCTTAATATTTCTAACTTTTTTTCAATTTTGATTTCTGTCATTTCATTTTTTTTAGTTTTAAACCAACAAAGGAATTTTGTAATAGCTACACCATCTTCAATGTGTGCCTTAATTGTGTTTCTTAATTCAGTGTTATTTTTGATAGATTTTAAATCATAAATTGGATCAATTTCTGAAATAATTTGAAACTTACTTTTTATTATTCGTTTTTCAAAAATTGAGCATGTATTTTTATCTATAGCAAATTTTTTTTTACTTAGATTATTAAGCACATCTAAAAAACTATTTTCATCGAAAATTTTAACATTTTTAAGATATTGCCCTTTATTTTGTGGAATTTTTTTTAAATCAATAAATAAGTATACCTTTCTTGAGTCTGAAACTATTACTTTGCAATTAATCAAAGGACTGTTAGGAAGATCTTTACCTCTAATATTAAGAAGCCAATTAACATTTTCGCTAGCACTTACATATAAATAATTAATTTTTTTTTCACTCAAAAATTTTTTAATTTTTTTCAATTTATTTAAAGATGTCTCACCTGTAATTGACTTATTTAAGTTAAACATTTTATTTATCCTTGTTTCTATTTTTTTTTCAAAAGGATATATGATTGGTATTAGATCTACTTTTTTATCAAAATATTTTATTATTGTATGATCCGTAAATAATTTTGGGTTAAAACCAATTTTAGATTTTTGAATATTAGGTAGATCCTTAGGCCACTTATATGGTATTTCCAAGATAACAAATCTTTTTCCTGATTGTCTTTTTGCTTGTAATATGTATCTTCCATCAACAAATAAATAGTTTTTATTTTTTAGAATCAATGCAAATCCTGCAGATCCAGTAAAATTTGTTACTTTTTTTAAATTATTTATATTAGAGTATTCAGTAAAGTATTTGTCATTCTTTGGTATTATGTAACCATCTAAATTATTGTTAAGAATAAATTTTTTTATCTTTGTTATCATTTTAGTTTTTTTTGATATCGTAACCATCCTGGACTTCTTATTTCGTTCTCTAAATCGATATCTTGGTTAAATTCAAAATCATTTTCATCTTGTTCAACAAAACTATTATTTTTTTTAATAAATTCGTCTGGAAGTTCATCTACAAATCTTGAAGCCATACTATCCATCCAGTCGCCTTGATAAAACCTATTCATTGAAAAAGAAATTTTTGCTATTTTTTTTGCTCTTGTAATACCCACATATGCAAGTCTTCTTTCTTCCTCTAATCCATTTTCACCCTTCTCCTCAATACTTTTTTGATGCGGAAATAAACCTTCTTCCCAACCCGGCAAATAAACAACATTAAACTCAAGACCTTTCGAAGCATGCAAAGTCATTAAATTTACTTTTTCATTATCCCATTCTTGGTCCATTGATGTTGCTAAAGCTACATGCTCTAAAAAACTTTCTAGATTATCAAATTCCTTCATTGCATTGAGTAATTCCTTGATATTTTCCAACTTATTTTCATTTTCCAAATCTTTTTTATTTTTTAACATTTCACTATATCCCGACTCGTCTAAAACTGTCTGAAATAATTTATTATGATTTATTTTATTCTTTAAATCGTATCTCCATTTTTCTAATAAATTTAATAATGAACTTAAACCCATTTTTGTCTTTGGCTTAATTTTATTATCTTCTATGAGTTTTTTCGATGCTATTTCCAAAGAGATTTTATTTTTTTTTGAAAATTCAGTTATGATTTTAATCGTTGTATCACCTATAGATCTTTTTGGAACATTAATTATTCTTTCGAAAGATAAGTCATCCATTGGTTGATGAATACATCTTAAGTATGCTATGCAATCTTTTATTTCAGATCTTTCATAAAACTTAATTCCACCTATGATCCTATATGGAATACCAACTTTTAAAAATCTTTCTTCAAATTCTCTTGTTTGAAAAATAGCTCTTACTAGAATTGCAATTTCATTTAGCGAATTTTTTTTTCTATATTCTTCAATAGTTGAACTTATTTCGATAGCTTCATCTTTTACATTTCTAAAGCAGTCTAATGTAATAAGCTCTCCATCTTCTTGGGTGGTATATAATTTTTTTCCAACTCTATTTTGGTTATTTTCTATTAGTTTTGAAGCAACATTTAAAATATTTTGTGTTGATCTATAGTTTTTCTCTAGTCTTATAATTTTTGTATTCTTGTAAGTCTTATCGAATTCTAAAAAATTCTTAATTTCTGCACCTCTCCAACTATAAATAGATTGATCATCGTCACCAACACAACAAATATTTAAATTAGCTGAAGATAAATATTTTAACCATTCACTTTGAATATAATTAGTATCTTGATATTCATCTACTAAAATATATTTAAACTTCCTAGAGTAAATAGATGAAATATCTTTATAATTTTTAAAAATTTTAACTGTATGTAAAATTAAATCACTAAAATCAGCTGAATTTAAATCAATTAATTTTTGTTGATAAATTCTGTAAATATTTAAGAAATTTTTTTCTAAAATTTCTTTTTTTTTTAATATTACATCATCTGGATAAAAACCTTTATTTTTCCATTTATCAATTACAGCCAAAATATACTTTGGTGATATTTTTTTAATGTCAATATCTTCGGATTTGCAAATATTCTTAATCAATCTAGATTGGTCATCCTGATCAATTATAGTAAAGTTCGATCTCAATCCAACTGCATCAGCATGTTTTCTTAAAATTTTTGCACTTATAGAGTGAAATGTCCCTAACCACGGTAATCCTGTTGCTTCTTTTCTAAGAAGTTTTGATACTCTTAGCTGCATTTCTTTTGCAGCTTTATTTGTGAAAGTAACTGCAAGAATTTGACTAGAAAAGGCCTTGTGACTTTTGATTATATGTGCGATTCTTGATGTTAATACTTTTGTTTTACCCGATCCAGCTCCCGCAACAATAAGAAGTGGTCCATTTAAATACAACACTGCTTCTTGTTGCTTTTCATTTAAATTTAACAAATAATCATTATTTAACATTGTTTTTACTGTATAAGCCTTGTTATTCTAATGAATAAAATAAAGCAAAATAAAATAACCTTTTCCCTAATCTTAATAGCTATTTTGATAACTTTTTCTTCATTAACAATTTTATCTTTACCAGTTTTATTTAATTATAAAAGTAAAGTTGCAATAATAGAAAAAAATTTTTACAAAAATTTTAAGTTATATCTAAATTCAACAGGAAATGTTTCATATAAGCCATTTCCAAAGCCACACTTGTTGGTAGAAAATGCCTCACTTAATTTGTCAAATTCAAATAATAAAGAGAGTAAAAGTCAATTAAGTATATCTAATTTAAAAATATTTATCTCTCTTAGAGATGTTTTTTTAAGATCTTTTAATAATTTCATTTCTTTAGAAATTTCAAATTCAAATTTAGAATTTAAATTATCTGAGTTAAAAGAAATAAGGAAACACTTATACAAAAGTATTAATAACCCAATTATATTTAATAATTGTAAAATATTTATAAAAAATAAAAATGATGAAGTAATTATAATTTCTCCTATTAAAAAAATTAATTATAAAATTAATAATAAAACTAAAGTTAAAAGTTTTACTGTTGACGGAGAGATTTTTGGATTAACTTTAAAATCTCATTGGAAAAGAAGTTATGAAAATCCAAAAATTAGTACTCATATTATTGATATATATAATCCAAATATTTTTATTAAAAACACCTTTAATTTTAGGAATTCAAAAAATTTTTTTGGTCAAACAGAAATAGAATATGCTCAAAATAAACTTAAATACAATATAATTTTTGAAAATAACACAATAAATATTACTTCTCCAATAATTGATAAAACAAATTTTAATATAAATAGTATTATTAATCTTAGTCCATTTTATTTAAATGGTGAAATAACTATCAAAAATAAAAAAATAGAAAAAATAATTGATAACATTTTATTAAATCTATTCTTATATGATGAAAATTACTTAGGTAATTTTAACGGTGTTTTAAAAATTAAATTTGAAGATCTTAAAAACAAGTTAATAAAAAGTGGAGAAATAGATTTTAAAATTAAAGAAAAAAAAATAAAATCACAAAAAGCATACTTTAATTTAGATAAAATTGGTAAAATGAGTACAGAAATTAAATACACAATTGATCAGGGCGATACTAAATTTTTATCAAAAAATCATTTATATATTGAAAATCATATTGAATTTGCAAAAGTTTTTCAAGTTAGTTCAAAAAAAATTAAAAAAGTAAAAAATTTATATTTTGATTTAGAAAAAAATATTGGTGATAATAATTTTTTAATTTCCAATATTAAAGTCGATGATATTGAAAAAAAAGAATTACAAAATCAAATTTTTTATGTAAAAAATATTCAAAATCTAAGATCATATGTAAGACAAATTATCGACTAGCTTGGACTAATCATTTTTAATGGATCAACAAGTAAATCATAATCTTTTTCTTTAATTAAACCTGATTTAATTGCTTCATCTTTAAGTTTTGAATTATTTTTTAGTGCATTTTTTGCAATTTTGGCAGCATTATCGTAACCAATTTTGGGAGCTAGGGCTGTGACCAGCATCAAAGAGTTTTCCAAGTGTTCTTTAATTTTTTTTTTGTTGGCTTTTATACCTTTAACACAATAGAGGCTAAAGTTTTTTACGCTATCACCTAAAATATCAATAGATTGTAATATGTTATAAGCAATCAAAGGTTTAAATACATTTAATTCAAAATGTCCATGACTACCTGCAACAGTTATACCTGTGTGGTTTCCAATAACTTTAGCACAAACCATTGTAACTGCCTCACATTGTGTTGGATTAACTTTTCCAGGCATAATTGAAGATCCAGGCTCATTTTCTGGAAGCAAAAGCTCTCCATAGCCTGCACGTGGTCCTGAACCTAAAAATCTTATATCGTTTGAAATCTTCATTAGAGCTACTGCACATGAATTTAAAGATCCAGAAAAATTTACTATTGCATCATGAGCTGCTAATTCAGAAAATTTATTTGGAGCAGGTTTAAAATTTATTTTACAAAATTTTTTAATTTCCTTGATTATCTTTTTATCAAAATTCCTACTTGAATTTATGCCTGTTCCAACAGCAGTTCCACCCTGTGCCAAATAATAAATATCATTTAGACAGTAATTTATTCTTTCTATGCTTTTTTTAATTTGTTCGTGATACCCAGAAAACTCTTGACCCAGTGAAAGAGGCGTAGCATCTTGTAGATGTGTCCTACCAATTTTTACAATTTTTTTAAATTCTTTACTCTTTTTTGCTAATGAATTTTTTAATAATATTAAACTTGGCAAAAGTTTATTTGTAGTCTCAATTGCAACTGATATATGCATTGCGGTTGGAAAAACATCATTAGTTGATTGTGATTTATTAACATGATCATTGGGGTGAACAGGTTTTTTTGATCCCTTTTTACCCTTCATAATCTCTATAGCTCTATTTGCAATTACTTCATTAACATTCATATTTGTTTGCGTACCAGAACCTGTCTGCCAAACTTTTAGTGGAAAATTTCCGTTCATTTTACCGCTTATAACTTCATTTGAAGCTTTAATTATTGCTCTTGAAATTTTTGATGAGATTAATTTATCTTTTTGGTGAACTATGGCAGCACTTCGCTTGATGATTGCAATAGATCTTATAATTGATTCTGGCACATATATTTTGCCGATATTAAAAAATTTTTTTGATCTTTGAGTAGATGCGCCCCAATATTTATCATTTGGTACACTAATACCACCAATACTATCAAACTCTTTTCTTGTTTTCATTTATTTGAATAAATAATCAAATAATTTATATACTAGTTTTTATTAATCTTACAGGAGTAAAATGACAAATTTTCAAAAAGTAAAAAATTTTATGGAGACTTTTGGGCAAGAGGTAAAATCATCAGCATCATTCAGCTCTCCTAAAATAAATAATCTAAGATATAATCTAATTAAAGAGGAACTAGATGAATTTAAACAAGCCTTAGATAACAATGATCTCTTAGAGGTTGCAGATGCGTTAACTGATATATTATATGTTACTTACGGTGCTGGGCATGCATTTGGTATTAATTTAGATGCTTGTTTTGAAGAGGTCCAAAATTCTAATATGAGTAAGTTGGGAAGTGATGGAAAACCTATTTACAATGATCAGGGCAAAGTTATGAAAGGTCCAAACTATTTTAAACCAGATTTATCTAAATTTATTAAGTAATTTGTAGCCAATAAGGTTTCTTGATTTTAACTTTAGCAGAACCACAATTAAAAGTTTTGTCAAAATCAAATTTTTCACTCTTAACTTTGATAAGAGCATAGGGATAATCATCATTTATTAATACTTTTCCTATTTCATCTTTCTCGACTGAAAGAATGTCACTTTCTAAATTGCCCTCTATTACTTCAATTGGTAGAAGACGTTTGTTTAATTTATCTTTTAACTTAATTCTTGCAGTATTTTCTTGTCCTACGTAACAGCCTTTTTTAAAATCTATTGCATTTAATTCATCAAAGTTACACTCAATGCCAAAAAGTTTATTTTGAAGTTTTTCAGTATTGATTTGCGGAATACCAATTTCATGACTCAATTTGTAATATTCATTCTTATCTGCACTTTGCAGTCCAAGTTTTTTTAATGATAAATATAATTTTTCTAAATTAGTTACTATTCTTGCTCCGAGCTCTATATTTCTAGGATCTAAAAAAACACTATCCTTCCTAAATTTAATCGTACAACCAGCATTAGAATTAGAATTTTCCATGTCTAAAAATCTTTCTTTACTAATAACTGCAATTACAAATTCATTGCTTAAATTCAAGATTTCTACTTTTGATCTAAGTTTGTATAAATTTAGTTGATTAAATAAATTATCGATATTTTTTTTCTCACAATCTAAAAAATACCCAGACTTATGTTTTAATATATTGAAGTCATACAAATATTTTCCCTGTGGAGTAAGTAAAGCAGAGTAACATGAATTTTTTTCATCTACTTTATTGATATTATTTGTAATTATATTCTGTAGAAATTCTTTACAGTCTTCTCCTGAAACATACAAAAGTCCTCTGTCCTCTAAAATATAAACATTATTTCTTTTCATGATTGATAGATATCAGAGAATAATATAGTAACGATTTCATAAAATGTTAGATCTTATTATAAAAAATGGTGAGTGTTACATTGATGGAAAACTTAATAAAACTAACATTGGTATTCAGAATGGAAAAATTTCAACAATTGGTGATTTAAGCGACGAACAAAGCAAAGAAATTATTGATGCAAGTAATTTACTAGTATTACCTGGTTGCATGGATACTCAAGTTCATTTCCGTGAACCCGGATCAACTAATGCAGAGGACCTAAATACAGGAAGTAAAGCAGCAATTGCTGGTGGTATAACAAGTGTATTTGAGATGCCAAATACAAATCCGCCCACTGCAAATATGAAAGAATTTAATAACAAGTTAAATCTTGCTAAAAATAGGATGTATTCAAACTACGCATTTTACTTTGGAGCAACTCCAGACAATTCCTCAGATTTGGCAAAGCTTAAGGGTTTAGATGGTTGTTGTGGTGTAAAACTTTTTGCAGGTTCTTCGACTGGAAATTTATTAGTCGATAAAGAAGAAGATATTGAAAAAGTTTTTCAGAATACTTCAAAAATAGTTGCGGTGCATTCTGAAGATGAAGAAATAATTAATTTAAGAAAAAAATTAATTGAAAAAGGCAATGTTCATACTCACCCTGTATGGAGGAATGAAGAATGTGCAATGTCATCCACAAGAAGGATTGTCAGGATTGCAAAAAGACTTAATAAAAAAGCACATATATTGCATGTTACAACAAAAGAAGAGGTAGATTTCCTTTCTCAAAATAAAGGAAACATAACTTTTGAAATTACTCCACAACATCTAACAATATATGCACCAGATTGTTATGACAAGCTTGGGACCTTTGCACAGATGAATCCTCCTTTGAGAGACAAGTCTCATTATGATAGATTGTGGTACGCTATTCGAAATAACTATAATGATACTATCGGTTCAGACCATGCACCGCACTTAAAAGAAAACAAATTAAAAGAATATCCTCAATCACCATCTGGTATGCCAGGTGTGCAAACATTATTACCCGTAATGCTAAATCATGTGAATGACAAAAAACTTACTTTAGATCAGCTAATCAAACTTCTTTGTGAAAATCCAGTTTCAGTATTTGGTATTAAAAATAAGGGATTTATCAAAAAAGATTATGATGCAGACTTTACAATTATAGATATGAATAGAACAATTGAAATAAAAAACGAAAATATTCACAGTAAATGCGGATGGAGCCCGTTTGATGGTTATAAATTTAAAGGTTCACCTGTTTATACAATTATTAATGGGGATATTAAAATGAAAGAAGATGAAATTTTAGGAGATCCATCTGGGAAACCAATTCTTTTTGATTGAGTTATATAGTTTTAGTTGAATACATGTTTACAAGTGTTACTCCAACAACAATTAGAAACATACCTAATATAGCTTGCCAACTTAAAGATTGTTTAAAAAATATATAGCCCAATATTGCAATAGTAAAAATACCAAGTCCACTCCATGTTCCATAAACAATTGCAATTGGTAATTTATCAACAACAAACGTAAGTAAATAAAAAGCAGATAAATAAAATCCAGCCAAAAATACTGTTGGTGTTACTTTTGTGAAGTTTTGTGTGACAGGAAGAAGCATTGTTCCACAAACTTCACAGATAATTGCTCCTACTAAAAAAAGATATGTCTTAAGCATTATTTTAAAATATTGCTATTTATTAAGTTTTCTTTTATCTCATCAAGAATTACAGGATCATCAATTGTTGCAGGCATTTTATATTCTTCTTTGTCAGCAATTTTTCTAATTGTTCCTCTTAAAATTTTTCCAGATCTGGTTTTGGGTAATCTTTTAACAACAATTGCTATTTTAAAAGCTGCAACAGGTCCAACTTTATCTCTAACCATTTGTACACACTCTTTTGAAATAGTCTCATTATCCTTAGAAACTCCTGCTTTTAGAGCAATTAAACCAATTGGTAATTGTCCTTTCAGCTGATCTTTTATTCCAATCACTGCACATTCAGCAACAGACTGATGTTCAGACAAAACTTCCTCTATTGCGCCAGTTGAAAGTCTATGGCCTGCAACATTTATTATGTCATCTGTTCTCGACATAATCCAAATATATCCGTCATTATCAATATGCCCTGCATCGTAAGTTTGGTAGTAGCCATTATAATTTGACATATAATTTTCTTTATATCTCTCATCTGCATTCCACAAAGTTGGGAACGTACCTGGCGGTAATGGAAGTTTAACCACAATATCTCCCATCTCATTTGGTTTAGCTATTGTTTGATCAGGTTTAATTATTTTTACATCATAACCCGGGACTGCCTTGCAAGCGGATCCATATTTTGTTTCTTGCATTTCTATTCCAGTACAATTTGAACTTATCGCCCAACTCGTTTCAGTTTGCCACCAATGGTCAATTACGGGAACATTAAGTAAATTCTCAGCCCATTTAATAGTATCAGGGTCTGCTCTTTCACCTGCTAAAAATAATGACTCAAATGAACTTAAATCATATTTAGAAAAAAACTTACCTTCTGGATCTTCTTTTTTTATTGCTCTAAATGCAGTTGGCGCTGTGAATAAAGATTTAATTTTATATTCTGAGATTATTCTCCAAAATACTCCAGCATCAGGAGTACCAACAGGTTTGCCCTCAAATAAAAGAGTTGCACAACCTTTGAATAATGGAGCATAGACAATATAGGAATGTCCTACTATCCAACCAATATCACTTGCTGACCACCATACATCATCTTGATTAATGTTATAAATATTTTTCATTGTCCATTTAAGAGCAACTATGTGACCACCAATATCTCGAACAATCCCCTTTGGAATACCAGTGGTTCCTGAAGTATAAAGGATGTAAGCGTAATCATTGGCACCCATCTCAACGCAATCTTTATCATTTGCTCCAGATAGTGCTTCATCCCAACTTATTTCTAATGGTTTATTTAATTTTACCTCGTGTCCTTTTCTTTGAAATAATATTACTTTTTCAACTTGGTGTTTTGTTAATTTTAAAGCCCCATCTACAAGTGGTCTATATTCAACTGTTCTTCCAGGCTCAAATCCACATGATGCTGTAATTAAAATTTTAGCTTTACTATCATCAATTCTGCTGGCTAATTCATTTGAGGCAAAACCACCGAATACAACAGAGTGAATTGCTCCAATTCTCCCACATGCAAGCATCGCAACTACCGCTTCTGGTATCATCGGCATATAAATTATTACTCGATCTCCTTTTTTAACTCCTTGCTTATCTAAAGCGCCTGCAAATTTTGAAACTTTTTCTTTTAATTCTTTGAAAGTGAACTTTGCTTTACTTTCTGTTATAGGACTGTCATAGATTAAAGCAGTTTTATCACTTCTTCCTTCATCAATGTGAAGGTCTAAGGCGTTGTAGCATGTATTTGTTACACCATCTTCAAACCATTTATAGAAAGGAGGGGTGTCTTTTTTTAAAATCTTAGTTGGTTTTTTGAACCAAAACACATCTTCAGAAACTTTCTGCCAAAATTCCTCAGGATTTTTTAGAGATTCGTCGTAAATTTCTTTGTAATTTCTATTCATTTTGATTTGCTATTTGGTGTCATTTTTCTATTGAATTTATGCAACAGGTTGTATTTAATTTTAAAAAGTCAGTAAAATCAACACTTATAACGCGGCAAAAAGTCTTCAACAAACTAATTTAATTTGATATTAAGCCCCTAACTTTGGAGAAACCTTTGTGGTTTGTCCGTAGTTTAAATTTAAACTAAAAAAACTAACGAGAGGGAGTTTTTTATGAAAAAACTTAAAATGTTTGCATTAGCAGCAGTGGCTCTATTTGGTCTTACTGGTGTAGCAAACGCAGCAACTGCTATGTTAGCTTCTGACGACTTCGTTGGGATTTCCTTTTGGGTAATCGCAATGGGTATGGCAGCAGCTACAGTATTCTTCTTCATGGAAAGAAATACTGTTGCAGCAGGCTGGAAAACTTCAGTAACAGTAGCTGGTCTTGTAACTGGTGTTGCATTCATTCACTACATGTACATGAGAGATGTATGGGTAATGACTGGAGATTCTCCAACAGTATATAGATATATTGATTGGTTAATCACTGTACCATTACAGATGATCGAGTTTTACTTAATTCTAGCGGCAGTTAAGAAAATCCCAGGAGCAATCTTCTGGAGATTATTAATTGGTTCGCTTGTGATGTTAATTGGTGGATACTTAGGAGAAGCAGGTTACATCAATGCTATGCTTGGTTTTATAGTCGGTATGGCTGGATGGATCTACATCTTATATGAAGTATTCTCTGGTGAAGCTGGAAAAATTGCAGCTAAAACTGGAAACAAACCATTAGCAACTGCATGGGGTGCTATGAGAATGATCGTAACAATCGGTTGGGCTATTTACCCATTAGGTTACATTTTTGGTTACCTAGTAGGTGGAGTAGACGCTAACTCATTGAACGTGATTTACAACTTAGCAGACTTCATCAACAAAATTGCTTTTGGTCTAGTAATCTGGTCAGCAGCAGTTTCACAAGGTGGAGCACGAGCTAGATAATTAGCTTTTAATATTAAAAAGAGGCGGGTATGCTAAAACATACCTGCCTTTTTTTTTGGTCCAAAAAATAGAAAATGCTTAATTTCAAAAATTTGCCGCAGTCGCAAATTAGTTTATAAGAATTATTTATTAAATATGGCAAAAATTAAATATATAGAATTCAATGGTACTGAACATGAAGCGGATGTTGCAAACGGTCTTAGTGTAATGGAAGGTGCTATACAAAATGATATTCCAGGCATAGATGCAGATTGTGGAGGTGGAATGTCATGTGCAACTTGTCATGTATATATTAATGATGATGAATGGTTCAAAAAACTCCCAGAAAAAGAAATGGGTGAAGATGATATGTTAGATCAAGCCTTTGAACCTAAATCTAACAGTAGATTAAGTTGTCAATTAATCGTTTCAGATGATTTAGATGGTTTAACTGTACATATGCCGGAGAAACAAGTTTAATGATTAAAACAGATGTAGTAATTATTGGAGCAGGACCCACAGGTTTATTCTGTGCACACCAATTAGGGATAATAGGATTAAAATGTGAAATTGTAGACAATCTAGATAAAATTGGAGGACAATGTATTGAGCTTTATCCAGACAAACCAATTTATGATATTCCTGCAGTTCCTAAATGTACAGGAGAAGAGCTTACAAATAATTTAATTGAACAAATAAAACCTTTTAATTTTAACTTTCATTTAAGTGACAGAGTTCAAAAATTAAAAAATGAAAACAATAAATGGTTAGTTAAAACATTAAATGGTAAAGAATTTGAAACACCTAATATTGTTATAGCAGGTGGCGTAGGTTCTTTTGAACCAAGAAAATTCCCAACTAAAAGTGCTGAAAAGTATGACGGAAAATCAGTTTTATATTCAATAAAAGACAAAACTATTTTTAAAGGTAAATCAGTAGTTATTTTTGGAGGTGGAGATAGTGCTCTTGATTGGGCTATAGAATTATCTAATTCATCAAAAGTAACACTTGTTCACAGAAGAGATGAGTTTAGAGGAGTTCCTGCAAGTGTTCAAAAAATAAAAGAATTAAGTGATAATAAAACTATTGATTTAATTACTAAATATTCAATTAAAGATGTTAAAGGAAATGGCTCATTAGAAAGTGTCGAAATCAAAAGTGAATCAGGTGAAAGTAAAGTTATAAAAGCTGATTATGTTTTAGGTTTTTTTGGATTAATAATGCAACTAGGACCAATCGCGGAGTGGGGTTTAAATTTAGATAAAAAAACAATTCCCGTAAATACTGAGAATTTTGAAACAAATAAAAAAGGAATATTTGCAATTGGGGATATCTGTACTTATCCTGGCAAATTAAAGTTAATACTTTCAGGTTTTCATGAAGGAGCTTTAGCTGCAAGAGGCTGCTTTAAATATGCAAGACCTGATGAAAAATATAGATTTGAATTTACAACTGCATCCAGCACTATTAAAGATAGATTGGGTGTTAAAGAATGATTGAACTCTTTACTGCTGATACTCCTAATGGTTGGAAAATTAGCATAATGCTAGAGGAAATTGATTTTAAATACAAACTAACAAAAGTTAATTTGAGTGGAGATCAATTTAAACCAGAATTTAAAAAAATAAGTCCCTTTAATAAAATTCCTGTAATTATTGATCACGAGAACAATAAGACCGTATTCGAGTCTGGAGTTATACTTATGTATTTAGGTGAGAAAAGCAAGAAACTCTATCCTGAAGCAGACAGGCTAGAGATAAATCAGTGGTTGATGGCTCAAATGGCTATTGTAGGTCCAATGATAGGCCAACATCATCAGTTTCATTATTATCATCAAGGAAAAAGTGAGTGGGGTGAGGAAAGATACTTCAAAATCACAAGAAAGATTTATGAAGATCTTGAAGCTAGATTGGCCCAAAGTAAATTTTTAGCAAATGATAAATATTCTATTGCTGATATTGCTACATGGTCGTGGATTGCGAGACATAAAAGACACGATATTGGATTAAATAATTTTAAAAACTTGTCTAGGTGGTTTGTTGAAATTGCTGAACGTCCATCTGTAGTAAAAGGGTTTAAAGCATTAAACAAAGATGCTGAAATAGATTTCCCTTAATCGTCAGCGTAAACTTTTTCATCTTTTTCGTGTTTTTCTTGAGCTGCAATGCAAAGAGTTGCTACTGGTCTTGCCATTAATCTTTTTAAACCAATAGGCTCACCAGTTTCTTCACAAAAACCGTATGTTCCATCCTGTATTTTTTTCAATGCACCATCTATTTTTGAAATTAATTTGATTTGCCTATTGATAGCTCTCATCTCTACATTCTTCTCAGTGTATGAGCTTGCTTGATCAACTATGTCAGCTGATGCACTATTATCATCCATTGACGCCTGAAAAATCGCCTCATTATTAGATCTCTTTAAATCTTTTTTCCACTCCATTAATTTCATCTTAAAATATGCTAAATGTTTAGCACACATGTATTTCTCTTTTTCTTTTGGAGTATAAGTTTTTGAAATTCTTACCATACTTAGCTATTTTGAGTTGGTGAATATATTCATGAATAAATGAGTGTCAAGAACGGTTTATTCATATAGATTGATGAAAATGGCCTTAAACAAAAGAAATATAAATAATATTTTTTATATTTTTGTAACGACTCACTTAATTCTATGGACAGTTGTTCCAACTATCACAAACTCAAATTTACCTTTGGATACAATTGAAGCTTTGGCCTGGGGTAGTAATTTAGATTGGGGATTTAACAAACATCCTCCATTAAGTGCGTTTTTTCCAGAAGTTTTTTTTCAAATATTTGGACCACAAGATTGGGCTTACTATTTTTTAAGTCAAATTTTTATAGTGATATCTTTTTTCATTATTTTTAAATTATCACAGGAAATTCTCAATGATGGCACATTGAGTTTGTTATCAGTTTTTCTTATTGAAGGGATATACTTCTATAATTTCACAACTCCAGAATTTAATGTAAATGTTTGCCAATTACCTTTTTGGTGTTTAACTGTTTATTACACTTGGAAAATATATATTAGTAAAAAAATTGAGCTTTATGATTGTATATTGTTAGGAGCTGTAGCAGCGTTTGGAATTCTATCTAAGTATCTATTTATTTATTTATTAGTCGTAATAGATTTATTGTTTGCATATTTAATATTTTTTAAAAAATCAAAAAAGTTTGATTTTAAATATTTAGTTTCTTTAGAAGTATTTTTTGTAATTTTAATTCCACATATAATTTGGTTATTCAATAATGACTTTATTACTATCAAATATGGTTTTACTCGTGCAGGTTTGGATGAAGGACAGATAATAAATCATCTTAAATATCCATTGATATTTACATTAAAACAAATTGGTATTTTAGTGCCATTTTTAGTTCTAGTCTGGCTACTAATAAAAAAAATTCCAACAAAATTTAATTTAAAAGATGAAAAACTTTTATTTTTAATATTTATTAATGTGGTCCCAATTGTTCTGGTTTTTATGACAGCTTTAATAACCGGATCAAAAATTAGAACTATGTGGATGACTCCTTTTTACCTATTCTTTGGAACTTTATTTATTTACCTTTTGAAAACTCAAATAAACATTAAGAAACTAAATTCTTTTTTAATTGGATTTATATTTTTATTTTTATTATCTCCAATTTTGTATGGTTATGTCTCAATATCTCAGACTGATAAAAGGACTGATTATCCAGGGAGAGACATAGCTATAAAAGTTCAAATGGCATGGCATGAACAACATGATGAACCTATTAAATTTGTGCTCGGTGATGAATGGGCAGCTGGAAATTTATCATACCACATTCATTCAAGGCCTATTTGGAAAGGCCTTGTTACAAATGAAAAATTGAATTCATTTGAAAAATATATGTGTATTGATAAGATTTGCGTTGGGTCATAGTTATGAAATTCAATAAAAACATACTATTCATCGTCTTTATTGTTGTAATAATAGAGTTATCTGGACATGGAATTGTAGCCTCATTACTGAGGTTGCTTGCAAGTTAAATAAATGAAAATTACTATTTTAACACCAGTTTACAATGACTGGAAATCAGCTTCAAAATTAATTGAAGAAATAAATACAATTGTAAAAGACTTAGATGCAGAATTTTCTCTTGTCATTGTCAACGATGCATCAACTGAGGAAAAACCAACCACTATCTCCAGTACAGAAAATTTATCATCGCTTGAAATTTTAAATATTAAAAACAATCAAGGACATGGAAGATGTATTGCAACTGGTCTTAAACATATATTTCAAAATAAAGAATTTGATTATGTAATTCCTATGGATTCTGATGGTGAAGATAGACCTGAGGAAATCAAAAGTTTTCTTGAATACATCAAATATGACGAAGGAAAACCAATCGTTGGGGAAAGAGTAAAAAGATCTGAAAATATTATTTTTAAAACTTGTTATCATTTACATAAAATAATCACTTACGTATTTACTGGTCATTCGATAAAATTTGGAAATTATACCTGTCTTCCAAAGTCAACTGTAGAGAAATTAATAAACGATAAATCTACTTGGTGCAGCTTTTCCGGAGCGTTAGCTAAATTAGAAAAAGACAGATCATCGTCTCCATCTATAAGAGGAACAAGATATTTTGGTCCATCTAAAATGAGTTTTAAAAATTTAATTAAGCATTCTTTAGCAATCATAGCTGTTTTTAAATCTACAGTTATTATTCGATCAATTTTATTTTACGCTATTTATTTAATTTTAATGGCTGATTACATAAGTGTTGTTACAGCTATCCCATTAGGTCTAATTATAGCCTTTGGAGTATCAGTTGTTATGATTGGAAGAAAAGAAAATTTAGAAGAGTTAAATAATGCATTAACAAATATTCAAAATATTGATAAAATAAAATAGTGAAAAAAATCTTAGCATACATATTTGTAATATTGTTTGCATTCCCTTCAATTTTATATGCAGAAAAATGGCATATAAATATGAAAAAAAAAGAAAAGAAAGATTTTGCTTATTATGTTCTTAAAGCACAATCAGACAATAAAATGGTATTCAATACAAGAAATATTGAAAATCCAAATGTTTATAAATTTTTTGAAAAGTTTGAAGATCGTTTAGGTGTTGCTGAAAAAGGAATAGAGTTTGATTTAAAGTATTCTTATGAAGGACATGAAAAAGATTGGAAAAGATTTGATATTCTTGGTCATGCTCAAAGATTTCAAATAATGGAACCATATAAAGAAACTACTAAAAAAAATAAAACTAAATGGTATAGAGTAGCTTATTTTGTACCAGGTGATATTAGAACTGATAAACACACTATATCTTTATTTGATTTTAAAAAACTTTATGGAAAAGGTGAGAAGACTCATGATGGATCTTTTGCTATTGTAAATAATAGATTTACTTGGAACTTTAACTCACCAAATTATGCTTCCTATATAAATGAGACGGGAGCTGAATATTTATATCCTGAACACTATGTTGTAAATTTAGATCCCAACTTTTCTCCTTTAAAAGGAAAATGGGTTAACATTTTACTAAATATTAAATGGGCTGAAAAAGGCTTCATGCACTTATGGATTGATGGCAAATTAAGATCTAGTTATTTTGGAGATACGCTAGCTGGAGCCTCAAGTGTAAGATTTAAATTTGGACCATACAGGCATCATATGCATCAGGCAACTAATGAAGGTTTGCAGATACCAGACGTAAAAATTAAATACTCTAACGTTGGAAAAGCTGATAAATGTGATGAATTATGGAGCGGTTGTTCTGAAATTTTAAGTCAATTAAATGATAAATCCCAAGTTATAGGTGCCAGAGCTGTTGTTTTATGCTCAACATCTCCACAATCATCTTCTTGTAGAAACTTAGGTTATCCTAAAAATCCTAGACCTTTTTAATTAAGCTCTAATTGTTGGTAAACTATAAAAATCAGCTGTATCTATCTTTGAGTTATAATCCCTTCTCATACTCCAAGACTTTCTAACGCCAGCACTTGCAAGGCTTAGTGTGGATCTGCCATATCTATAATTTGTATTATCAATTGATCTCATTAATCTATTAATTCTCTCGTCTTTCGCTGATGAAAATAGGTTTTCATTGTTTTCAGCATCTGTTAATCCAGTTAGCATCACTCCTGCTTTTTGATAACGATGTCCCTTCCTAAAGATTACTTTTAAGACAGATAAAGCATTTTTTACGATCTCTATACTATTGTTAGTTGCTATGGGAAAATCAACAGTTCTGGAGTTTGAATAAAAACCAAATTGTTTTTGAAATGGACTGGTTCTAACAAATACCATAACTGCTTTTGCAACGAGGTTTTCAGATCTTATTTTCTCTGATGCATTTAAACAGTAACTGGCAACAGCTTCTTCAAGTTCCTGAAATCTTTCTATTCTTGTTCCAAATGATCTTGATACTACACAGCTTTTTCTTTTTGATGCAGTTTTTTCTAAATCAATACAAGGCACACCTCTAAGCTCCATTGCTGTTCTTGAACTTAGAACATTTGAGGATTTTTTAATCCAGGTGTTTGATTTATTTTTTAATTGTTTAGCATTATAAATTCCATTTTTTTGATAAAACTTTGTCATTTGTCTCCCAACACCCCAAACATCATTAATATCAATTTTTTCAAGAATAGGATCAAGATTTTCTATTCCAATTAAACTTGTAACACCTGATTGTTTTTTCTTAGCTATATGATTTGCAACTTTGCTTAAAGTTTTAGTTTTAGCTATTCCTATACTTGTTGGAATACCAGTCCACTTTAAAACCGTTTCTCTAATTTCTCTTCCAACTTGCTCTACTTCATTGTCAGAAAAATTTGATAAATCCATAAATGCTTCATCAATTGAATAAACTTCAATATCAGAGTTAAATCTTTTTAAAGTTCTCATTACTCTTCTAGACAAATCTCCGTACAAAGAATAATTTGATGAGAATACTTGTACGTCATTTTTGACAATAATATCTTTTGCTTTAAAGTAGGGCTCACCCATTTTAATTCCCAGAGCTTTTGCTTCAGTAGATCTTGAAACTATACAGCCATCATTATTAGATAAAACTACAACAGGTTTTTTTCTTATTTTTGGATTAAATAATCTTTCGCAAGAGACATAGAAAGAATTGCAGTCAACCAGTGCTAATTTTTTAGTGTAGTGAATGTATGACATAGGTGACTACTCCCCAAATAAAAATATCTTGTTCTTCATT
>CACMFU010000007.1 GCA_902613065.1 uncultured Pelagibacteraceae bacterium
AGGTAATGCAACAACAGGCCTTGGATTATCAAATATAACAAATTCTGATAATACAATTTATAGTGTTCTAAATGGAAATAAGAAAATTTCAGAAGTTATACAATCAACTAATTTTAAAAACCTTAATTTAATAACCTCAAATGTTGATTTATCCGGTCTTGAGGTTGAAACAGCAGGGGATAGTCGTAGAGCCTTTAAGTTAAAAGACGAATTAGGTGCTATTTTAAATGATTCTGGAACGTCATACGATTATATTCTTATAGATTGCCCTCCCTCACTAAGTTTACTCACAATTATGGCACTGGTAGCCTCAGATGCATTAGTTGTGCCTCTTCAGACAGAATTTTTTGCCCTTGAGGGACTTACACAGCTTATGAAAACAATTGATAGGATAAAATCTAATTTGAACCCATCCTTAGAGATAAGAGGTATCCTTCTTACCATGTTCGATAAAAGAAATAAGCTATCTGGACAAGTTGAATTGGAAGCAAGAAACTATTTTAAAGATAAAGTTTATTCAACTGCTGTACCAAGAAACGTTAGATTGTCAGAAGCCCCGTCACATGGGATCCCGGTTTTATTATATGATAAGATATGTCCAGGTAGCAAAGCTTACTTTAAATTTACAGACGAATTCTTAGATCAGGATAAACAAGTGGAGAGTGCGGCATGATTAATCCATTTAAAAGCAAGAAGGGTCTAGGAAGGGGGTTGTCATCATTGATTGGTGATAGCCATATAAAAACTTCAAATAATAAAATTTCCATAAGCTCTATTGTTCCAAATAAAAACCAACCAAGAAAATTTTTTGAGAAAGATGCGTTGGAAGAATTAACAAACTCAATAAAAGAAAGAGGTATAATACAACCTTTGATAGTTAGAAAATCAGAGGATCAAGATGATAAATTTGAATTAATTGCAGGAGAGAGACGTTGGCAAGCTGCACAATCTGCAGGTCTTCACGAAGTACCTGTAATTATTATTGATGCAGATAATCTTAAATCATTGGAGTTAGCAATAATTGAAAATGTACAAAGGAAGGATCTGAACCCAATAGAGGAAGCTGAAAGCTATAAAAATTTAATAGATAATTTTAAATATGATCAAGATAAAGTCTCTCAATTTATAGGAAAGAGTAGGTCTCATATCTCAAATTCCCTTAGACTTCTTTTATTACCAGATAAAATAATTGACATGATCAAATTTAGAAAAATTTCTCAAGGACATGCTAAAATATTACTAGGTTTAGAGAATGCTCTTTTATTAGCAGAAAAAATTATTAAAAAAAAGTTATCAGTAAGACAAACTGAAAATTTAGTTAGATTACTAAAGAAAAAACCCAGAAAAAATACAAATCAAAAAGATCCAAATGAAATTGCAACAGAAAATGAACTTGCTGATAAAATAGGTATGAGAGTTGTTTTAAATAGTAAGAAAGGTAATTCTGGAAAAATAACTTTTGAGTACAAAGAGTTAGATCAATTAGATAGACTTATCAGAATAATTAAAAGCAACTATTAAATATTTATTATAAAATCAGAAACAATATTAAGTGAATTTTTTAAATTGCTTTTGATCAGAACTTCTGTTTCACTAATTTCAATTATTTTATTTTTTAAATCTTCTATTTTCCAAGCTTTCGCTTGTTTTTTTACATTTTCTTTGTCTTTCCAAAATATCGGTGGTTTTGTATTAGATATTACCTCATCTAAATCTACTGAAGGATTAAGCTTTTCAATTATTCCTAACAATCTTTTTGATCTATTTAAAATTGTTCTTAAAATCAAAATACAGTCTTCATCAGAATAATTATTTTCATTAAGGATTTTCGCAATACCCTTGGTATTTTTTGATAAATAATGATCTGCTAATTCATTAACAGCATAATTTTCCGCTAAATTAGTTAGTTTTTTTAAATTATCAATATGAATATTTTTATTAGTAAATGAGTAATTTAATATTTTATCTAACTCAATTTTTAGACTATTCCTGCTTCCACTGGATCTATTAATAAGTAAATTAATAGATTCTCTTGAAAGTTTAATATTATTTTTGCTTAAAAAATCCATGATTATAGGCGTTAAACTTTTTACATCATCTTCATAGAACGGAGTAATTATTAAATTTTTGTCTTTTTCAAAAAAATTCCTTAGTTTAGATCTTTTTTCAAGAGGACCACTTTTGCAAATTATTTTAATATCCTTTATCTTTTTTTCTAAAAGAACTTCAATATATTTACATATCTTTTCACTTGCCCTTGATACTATAAAAATTTTACTTTCACCAAAAAGTGAAAAGTTAAGAAATTCTTCAAGCAAGCTATCAAAATTGCTTATAAATTCATTCTCCTCATATTTAATTAAATGACCTTTAAACTTACCCGTAAAATTTTGAATTAATATTTCGTCTTGCAGTCCTTCATTTTTTCCATAAAAAAGAAAATAATTAAATCCTTTATTTTGTATTTTATTCAGTTCAAAATGTTTTATTATCATTGGTTATTCGACAATACTGTGATTGATATTTCATTGGCTATTTTTTTTGCTATTGTTTTTATAATATTTTCTTCAATCTTTAGTAGCTCAAATTTATCTCCCATATTATTATAAGTGAATTCTTCTAAAATATTATTCACAAGTATATTTCTTCCTTCGTAAGTGACTTGATACTCTAATATTATTTTTAATTTAAATACTTCAGGATCTCCTTTCGCATTAGACGATATAACTTCCTTTTCTTTTTTTGTCTTTAAATTAATACTGTATTTTTTTCCTTTATTATTTTTTTCTTTGAGATTTTTTTTTATTATTTTGTTAATTTCTTTATTTCCGGTAGTATTGATTTCGCTAAATTGAAAATTAAAACTTTTGTTTATTAAAATTGGATCATAAGAGCATCCAGTTAGTAAAAAAAAAAGTAAAAAAATTTTTATTGCTTTAAACATTTATTAAAATATTCATAAGTCTATTTTCGACAAATATAATTTTCTTAATATTCTGTTTGTCCAAATATTTGTATATAATTTTGTCCTTTTTTACTATGTCTAAGATCTCTTTTTCATGTAAGCCCTTTTTTATATTTAAAATAGCTCTTTTTTTTCCATTAATTTGTATTACAAATTTTATTTTTTCATTTTCTAATAGTAATTGATCAAATTTAGGCCATACAATTTTATTTTTATTTTTTAAATCTTCAAGGCATTCATTTGCAAAATGTGGAATGATCGGACTAAAGCAAATTAAAATTTTTTTGTAGTTCTCATTCAAATTTTTTATACAACTTTTATTTTTTATATAATTATACAAAAAATTATATGTTTCATACATATTTGCAATTATTACATTGTAATTAAACTTCTCAAGATTCTCTGTTATTTTTGCTATTGTTTTGTTAGTAAACTTTTCTATTTCTTTATCTACGTTATTATTTTCATTTCCTTTAGATTTATCTTTGATTAGGTTGTGTAAAACCCATAGTTTTTGTAAAAATTTATACGAAGAAACCATTCCTTGTTCAGACCATTGTACATCTTTTTCTGGTGGGCTGTCAGACAAAATAAATAATCTTACCGCGTCCGCGCCATAGTTTTTAATTATAAATTCAGGATCAACAACATTTTTTTTTGATTTTGACATTGACTCTGACGGTCCAACTTTAACAATTTTGTCAGGATTATTTTTCTTAACAAATCTATTATTAATTTTTTCTACTTCATCTGGACTTAACCAATTATTATTTTCATCTTTATATGTTTCGTGGCACACCATTCCCTGTGTAAACAGACTTTTAAAAGGTTCTTTTATATTAAAATTTTTATTTTTATACTCTATAGCTCTCATAAAAAATCTTGAATATAGAAGATGCAATATTGCGTGCTCAACACCTCCAATATATTGATCAACTGGCATCCAATAGTCTATATCTTCTTTATTGAATCCATATTTCTCTGATTCAGGTGAGCAAAATCTCAAATAATACCATGACGAACAAACAAATGTATCAAGTGTATCAGTTTCTCTAGTCATTTTTTCTCCATTAATAACTATTTCCTTCCATTCTTCTTGACTGTTTAATGGATTACCTTTTACATTTAGATTAATATTTTCAGGTAATTTTACTGGCAACATTGATTTTGGAATAGCATGTGCTTTTCCATTTTTGTCATAAGCAATTGGAATAGGACAACCCCAATACCGTTGACGTGAAACACCCCAATCTTTTAATCGATAATTTGTTTTTTTTTTACCTAAATTTTTACTTTCTAAGTATTTTATTGTTTCAAGTACTGAATTTTTTGGAGCATCTAATCCATTTAAAAAATCTGAATTTATTAATATTCCAGGTCCAGAATAAGCTTCTTCGCTTACTTCATAATCTTCATTTTGATCGTAAGGTCTAACAACAGTTTTGATATTTAGACCATATTTTTTTGCAAAATCATAATCTCTCTGGTCATGTGCTGGACAACCAAAAACAGCCCCAAATCCATAGTCCATTAATACGAAATTTGCAAAATAAACTGGTACTTCTTGATCTGAATTAAGAGGATTAACGGCTTTAAGGTTTGTTTTAAATCCAATTTTATCTCCTACAGCTATAGCTTCCTCAGTTGTTCCCGTCTTTGAACACTGATCTTTGAATTTGATGAAATTAATGTCATCTTTATAAAAATTTGATACTTCGTGATCAACTGATAAAGCCAAAAATGAAAAACCGTAAAGTGTATCTGGTCTTGTTGTAAAACATTTGATTTTTTTTACTGGTAAATCACCTTTTACTTGAAATTCAATCTCACAACCGAAGGACTTTCCAATCCAATTTTTTTGCATCGTTTTTACCTTATTCGGCCAACGATCTAAAGTTGTTAGATCATTTAGTAAATCTTCTGAAAACTTTGATATATTAAAAAACCATTGATTAAGCTTTTTTCTTTCAACTATAGCTCCAGATCTCCAACCTTTTCCATCTATCACTTGTTCATTTGCCAGGACTGTCTCATCAACAGGATCCCAATTTACATAATTTTCTTTTCTGTAAACCAATTTTTTTTCAAGAAGTTCTAAAAAAAAAATTTGTTGATGTTTATAATATTCTTCAGAACACGTTGAGATTTCTCGATCCCAGTCAATTGACAAACCTAATTTTTTTAATTGATTTTTCATAGTTTTAATATTTTTATTTGTCCAATCTTTTGGGTCTAATTTATTTTCTCTTGCTGCATTTTCTGCAGGCATTCCAAATGCATCCCATCCCATGGGATGTAAAACGTTGAAACCTCTCAAAGATTTGTATCGAGATAATACATCTCCTATTGTATAGTTTCTGACATGTCCCATATGTATTTTTCCAGAAGGATATGGAAACATTTCTAGGCAGTAAAATTTTTTTTTATTTTTATCTATCTGAGTTGAAAATTCCTTATTTTCACTCCATTTATTTTGCCACTTCTCCTCAATATTTTTGAAATTATATCTATCCACAATTTAAGATTTTATTACTAGTTTTCGAGACTCTTATTAATATATTTTTTTTTATTTTTTGACTTGTTTTCTTTTTCGTAAACCGCAGCTTTTGTTAAAATTTTTTTTGTTAATTCTGCTGATAAAGTTTCTGATCTATCTGTAATTTTACAAGTTTGTTGGATTGAACATTTTTTGTAAAAAACCTTAATGTTAAGTGCATCAGCTCTGATATCATTACTTAAAAATCTTATAGATATTTTAACAGACTCATTGTTTTCGTTGTCACTATACCAATCAGTTACAATTAGTCCTCCACCATAATTAGCTAGTGCAAGTGGCATAAATTCTAATGTGTCTAAAGATGCTCTCCATAATTCATTTGAGCTTGCAAAATCAAATTCACCAGAGTTTTGTTTTTTTGCACCCATAAGCCTGAAACCTCTTCCTTCTTCAATATTTTTTTTTACTCTTTCTTTGGGATCAGGAGAAATTTTTCTAGCATCTGATCCGGTACAATTACTTAAAAGTAAGCAAATGGTAATCAAGGTTATGATTTGTATTTTCATAATTAATTTTAGACTTTTTTAGAATATTTATTAATTTTATAACAATAAATTTATAAATATGTTAAAAAAAGCAGTAAATTCAACATTTTTAAATGATGTAAATATGCAACACTTTTTTTAAAAATTTCAAATAACACCAATATTTTAAGAGTTTTTTTGCTTTTTTGATAAAAAAACGATGTTTAATATTAAACTATAAAAAAGGAGTTCTTAATATGGACAAACTAAGAAAAATTGGGTTAACAGCATTAGCTGGTTCCCTAGTTGCTGGATCAGTTTCAGCAGCTGAAATGTCAGTATCTGGTAGTGCGGGTATGTCGTACTCAGGTGGTGATGAGCATGCAGTAACTGGTGCAGGATGGACAATGGGTGACTCTGTTACTTTCTCTGCTTCAGGAGATGTAAATGATATTGGTGTTACATATAGCGTAGAGCTAGATGGTGACGCTGCTCAAGGCGCAACTGCACCTGTAGACAGCCATTCAATCACTTTTGATTTAGGAGATGCTGGTTCATTAGTATTTGCTGGTCATGGTGGAAGTGGTTTCTTGGATGCTAACGATGACGTTATGCCAACAGCTCACGAAGAGCCATGGGATATCGTAACTGGTGCAGAAGCACAGTTAATCGGTGGTCATGCTGGAAACAACATGTTTACTTACAATTACAGCCACGACTCAGGTATTAACCTAACAGTTGGTTATTTACAATCAGCTGGTGGAGTATCAGCAAAATCATATACTGATTTTGGTGTAACTTATACTGGTATGGAAGGTTTAACTATCGGTTATGGTCAAGGTGATGTTGAACAAACTCTTAACACAAAAAGTGATGAGAGCACAATGTTTGCTACATATGCAATTGGTTCAATCACAGTTGGTTTACAACAATCAGAAAAAGACAATGAAACTGGAAACGACTATGAGTCAACTAGTTTTGGTATTTCTTACCAAATCAATGATGATTTAGCAGTTTCTTACGGAGCTCAAGATTCAGAAGTAACAAGTGGAACTGACCAAGAAGCGTCAGCTTTATCTGTTTCTTACACAATGGGATCATTGAGCATAGGTGCTTCAGTTCACGATGTTAATAACATTAATAACGTGCAAACAAATGACAGAAGTGCTTACAACATTGCGTTAGGTTTCAACTTCTAAGTTTGAAATTATAAACTATTTAAAAGGCCCTAGAAATAGGGCCTTTTTTTTGTTCGAAATAACTTATTCCAGCAAATCCATTACATCCAATTAATTTCAGTTTTTTCTGATTTGATTTTGATATTCCACCCAAAGGGATAACATTTTTTTTTGTCATTTTTTGTAAGATCTTAAATTTATTTAATCCAAGAAAGTTTTTATTTTTTTTAAATATAGATGACAAAACTATATCTTTAACATTCTGTAATTCTTTAATTCTTATTTCTTTAATATTATGTGCAGATCCCATTATATGAAAGTTTTTTTTATATACGTAAGATAAGTGGTTAAACCCAATATTAAATGAAGGTAGGTATACACCATCAAGGCCTAATTTAATTGCAACTTTAAAGTTATTAGATAAATAGATCTTTAATCTTTTTTTTTTACAATAATTTTTTAATGTAAGTAAATCTTTGATGTATCCAAATTTTTCGTAGTTTCTATATATAATTACTGTATTATTATCAAGTTTATCAATATTACTTTTTTTAAATTTATTTATAAAATAATATTTTTTTAAGACTGCTTTATGCATACTACAATTAAAAATTTACTTAATATAGAATTAAAAGTTAAGCAAAAAATTCAAGAAAATAATTTTAATCAAATACCAAAGATAATTGCAGTATCAAAAACATTTTCTATTGAACATATAAATCCTTTAATTGAGTACGGACATACTCATTTTGGAGAAAACAAGGTGCAAGAAGCACTAGATAAATGGGTTGATATTAAAAAGAAGAATAAGAATATAAAATTACATTTAATTGGTAAATTGCAATCAAACAAAGTAAAATTAGCTGTCAAAATTTTTGATTATATACATTCACTGGATAACGAAAAATTAGCAAGAAAAATTTCTGAGTGCCAAGATATTGAAAAGCGTCAATTAAAAATATTTATACAGGTTAATATAGGGAACGAACATCAAAAATCAGGAGTAAGTGAAAATAATTTAGAAAGTTTTTATGAATATTGTAAAAAATTAAATTTAAATATTATTGGTTTAATGTGTATCCCACCTTTTAACGAGAACAGCCAAAAATATTTTTACAAAATGCAAAAATTGAAAAATGATCTTTCATTAAACAATTTAAGTATGGGTATGTCTTCAGATTATTTAATTGCATTAAGTTATGAAGCTAATTATTTAAGAATAGGCTCTTCCATTTTTGGAAGTAGAAATTAAAATATTTTAATCTTTGTCTTTTTATTTATTAATTTTACCAAAATTAAAAAATCCTTTTTTGATAAAGCTATACATCCTGCAGTTGGATGATAATTTTTTGTTAAATGTATAAAAATCGCACTTCCATTCGGAATTTTTGGTTTATCCCAATTATACTTAATTGGGATAAAAAAATCATATTTATAATCTCTTCTAAATAAATTTTCTGATCGTACTTTTTTATTCATTATTATCTCTTTATTATAAAATCTAGTATTTTTAGTATCATTACACCAACCCATATTTTTTTTAATTATTTTGCAATTAAGTAGAGTTTTAGGTTTTGCTACTTTGTCTTTACGATAGTAAAGACATCCCAAATTAAATAATCCTTTTGGGGTTTTTTTATCGCCTTCTTTCTTAATTTTTGTTAATCCATTCTTTCCAATGCTGCATTTAAATATAAAATCTTTATATGAAAGAGTTTGTTTATTTTTTAGTATAATTGTCATAATCTTTTAAAAATGGATAAGCAATATTTAATCATACATAATTATCAAACCTTATATGATATATTATATGAGTTAAAGAATATACTCGGTTTTGAGATAAAGTTTGTTAAAAATAATGAACTCCAAATTAATAAACTTAATTCAAATGAATTAATAATTTCAAAAAAAAATCTTAAGAATGAAAATCAAATAATTTTAAATGAATTGCCCATAGAACTTAATAAATTAATAGACTTTCTAAATATAAATTTTCTTAAAAAAAAAATTAAATATCAGAAAGATATTAAAATTGGATCATATTTAGTAAATTTTAATACAAGAAAAATGTTTAAAAATAGTAAATATCTTACATTGACTGAAAAGGAGTCAAAAATAATTGCATTTTTAAAAAATTCTGATTCTCCCGTACCTGTAACTAAATTACAAAAACATGTCTGGGGATATAAATCTCAACTAGAGACACATACTGTAGAAACCCATATTTATCGACTGAGAAAAAAAATTGAGAATGTATTTAAAGATGTCAGTTTCATAAAAAGCTTAAAAGAAGGTTATCGAATATTTTGAAAAAAAAAAATTTTATAGCAAAAGACCTATTCTCAAAGAAATATAAGAGTAAAATAGTCAAGCCTAAAAAAGGCAAAGGTAGTTTTAAAAGAAAAAAAAGTTAGTTATTTTAAAATATCAATATTAAAACTGATAACTATTCTATCTTCATCTGACTCATTCATACCCACAGAATGTGGAAGATAAGCTGGAAATAAAAGTAAGTCTCCTTCATTCGGTTTTATTTCAGCAATATTTTGGTTCAAATCAGTTTTTTTATCACTTACAGTAATCCTTTCCCTAGATATTAAATTTGGATTTGTCACCTTAAAAGATCCACAATTTTTTGGAGCTTGTACATAGTATGCCGCGCTCAAATAATTATTTGGGTGTGTATGCTCTAAGTTAAAATTATTTTTTCTATTTATAATTGCCCACATTTCAGTTAAATTTACTTTACCAGGCACATATTTCCATCCATATTCTTTAAATGTATCAGCAACATACATCTGTATAGAAATAAAAAATTTAAAAGGTGCTGCCTCTTTATCTTTTAAATTGAATGGTTTTGAGTGCCATCCACCCTGATTCGATCTAGCTACACCCTCTGGATCTAATTCATGAAGTTTATAAATATATTTTGACAATTCTTCGTTATGTTTTTGGTAATTATTTAACTGATAATGGAATACAGGTTGAGGAAAATATTTAAATATATTTTTTGACAAGGTCATCTAAAGTCTTGCTCCAATTTGCTGAATCACTTTAGAGGACATTTCTTTACCTTTTTCTAAACATTCAATTGCACTAAAATTATTTAAATAACCATGTAAAAAACCTGCAGCAAATAAATCACCTGCACCCGTGAGGTCTTTTATTTTTAAATTTTTTTCAATACCATTTTCTGTTATCTCATTATCTGATATTGAAATAGCACCTTTTTCGCCTCTAGTAATAACAATTAGCTTTTCTAAACTCTTACCAAACTCAATTACATCATTAAAATTTTTTGTATTTATTAATGACATCATTTCTTGTTCGTTCGCAAAAGTGATATCTAATTTATTTTTTACTAAATCTAAAAAATGAGGTTTATGTCTATCAACACAGAATTGATCTGATAAGGACATAGCAACTTTATTTGCGTTATTAATGGCTTTTTCGAATGCTTTTTTTGGCTGACCCTCGTCCCATAAATAACCTTCTAGAAAAATCATTTCAAATTTTTTTATAACATCAGAATTAACATCATTCTCATTAATTTTTCCCGCAGTGCCTAGATATGTACACATTGTCCTTTCAGAATCTGGAGTAACTAAAATTAAGCAAGTACCTGTCGGAAGCTTTTCTTTCTTCTTAGAGTAAATATATTCAACTTTCTCAGATTTTAACCCCTCTTCATATTTATTTCCTAAATCATCATCACTCACTTTGCCTATAAAACCTACTTTATTTCCGAGTTGAGATAATCCAACAATGGAATTTGCTACTGATCCACCCGATATGGTTTTTTCTATATTTAGATTTGATAGCATTGATTGAAATTCATTATCATCAAAAATAAGTTTCATAGTACCTTTTGTTAATTTATTTTTGATGATAAAGTTTTCATCAACTTTGCAAATTACATCCACAATTGCATTGCCTATTCCTAAAATTTTCACCTTAAGCTTTCTTTGTTTTAATCGGTTTCTTTCTTTTAGGATAACAAGAAGTACAAATTTTACAAGAAATACCGTAACACTCTCTTGCTTTACAATATTCTCTTCCATAATAAATTATTTGAAGATGTAGCTTGTTCCAATATTTTTTTGGAAATAATCTCTTTAAATCTTCCTCTGTTTGGACTACATTTTTTCCATTAGTTAAACCCCATCTTTGAGCAAGTCTATGAATGTGTGTATCTATTGGAAATGCAGGGAATCCAAAACCTTGAGACATAACAACACTTGCTGTTTTATGACCTACCCCTGGCAACTCCTCTAATTCTTCAAAAGTTCTAGGAACTTTGCCATTATATTTTTCAACTAATGTTTTTGAAAGATTGTAAACACTTTTAGCTTTAACTCTAAAAATGCCTATGCTTCTTATCAATTTTTCTATTTTTTTTCTTCCAAGCTTAACAAAATGCTCAGGTTTGTTGAATTTTGGATAAATATTTTTGGTAACATTATTAACATTTACATCTGTGCATTGAGCTGAAAGCAAAACAGATATTAATAGTGTGAATATATTTCTATGTTTTAATGGTATTGGTGTTGTTGGATAAGTTTTGTTGAGTATTTTTAAAACTATTTTGGCTCTTTGCTCTTCATTCATTATTTAAAATTCAAAAGATTTCTCATTGAATAAAGTCCAGGTTTTTTGTTCATCAGCCATTTTGCAGCAGTTATTGCTCCTTCAGAATATAAAGTCCTGTCAAAAGCTTCGTGGTTTAATGTTATTATTTCTTTTCCACTTGAAAAAGTAACTTCATGTTCTCCAATAATTTCACCTCTTCTAATGGAATTAAAATTAATTTTATTTCCATAAGGAAACTTTTTTTTATTTAAATATTTTTTTCCCATCATTTTATAAAAATCTTTATTTTTTCCAACAGCAATTCCTTTTCCAAGCATCAAAGCTGTACCTGATGGATGATCTTTTTTGTGCTTGTGATGTACTTCAAAAACTTTACTAAGGTAATTGTTACCAAGTGATGCTGATGTGATCTCGGTAAGATACATAAGCAGATTTATTCCAAGGCTCATATTTCCTGCTTTTAAAATTGGAATTTTTTTAGAAAACTTTTTTATTAAATCCTCCTCTTTTTTTGTAAAACCTGTTGTACCAATCACTACTTTTTTTTTAAGTTTTGTAGCTATTTTTAAAACTTCAAACGTACATTTTGGTATAGTGAAATCTATTATCACGTTAGCTTTACCTAGAGCTTTTTCAGTATTTAATTCTGGTTTAATCCCATTAATTTTTTTATTAATGAATCTATTTTCTGTAAGAGCAACCAACTTAGTAGACTTATCTTTTTTAGCAGATTTAATGAGCTGTTGACCCATTCTTCCCATACATCCTGTTATGGCTAGATTAATTTTACCCATTATAATGGGTTAGATTAGCACTATTGATTAGTTTTTCCAGAAACTTTTAGCTTTTTGAAAGAATTTTTTAATACTTGGATTAGACTTTTCATTTTCAATTTCTCTAAATTTTTCTAATAGTTCTTTTTGTTCTTTATTTAGTGATATTGGAACTTCAGTTTGAACCTGCACATAAAGATCTCCAAAATCACCTCCTCTCATGTAAGGCATGCCTTTACCTCTCAGTCTAAATTGTTTACCACTTTGTGTTCCGGCTGGAATTTTAATTTTAGCTTTACCACCATCAATTGTTGGAATTTCAATTGATGTTCCAAGAGCAGCGTCTGCAATAGAAACAGGACATTCAAAAAATAAGTTTTCATCGGATCTTTTAAATAAGTCGTGAGAATGAACATTAATAAATAAGTATAAATCACCACTACTACCACCTTTTGACCCAGCTTCACCTTTTCCTGAAAGTCTTATTCTGGTTCCATCATCTACCCCTTTTGGAATAGTAACTGATAATCTTTTTGAGGCCTGTTTTTTACCTTGTCCGCTACAACTAGAGCAAGGATGAGTAATTTCTTCTCCTGAACCAGCACATTGGGGGCATGTTTGTTGTACTGTAAAGAAACCTTGGCTTGATCTTACTTGCCCATGACCACCGCACACCGAGCATGCTCCAGCTTGATGACCAGGTTTTGAGCCTGACCCACTACAAGTGTCACATTTTTCAGATGTAGAGAATTTTATATCTTGTTTCTTTCCAGAGAAAGCCTCCTCCAAAGATATAGATAAATCATATCTTAAATCCGATCCTCTATTATTTGACCTTCTTGATCTACGGCTTCCACCAAAACCCTCTCCAAAAAAATCCTCAAAAATATCAGAAAAGTGATTTGAAAAATCAAAATTTCCAAATCCCCCTCTTCCACCTCCTCCATTTTCAAAAGCGGCGTGACCAAAATTATCATAATTTTGTTTTCTCTCTGAATTAGATAGAACGTGGTAAGCTTCAGATGCTTCTTTAAATTTTTCTTCAGCACCTTTATCACCTTTATTCTTATCGGGGTGATACCTAACTGCGAGTTTTCTGTAAGCTGATTTTATTTGGTCTGCTGATGCGCTTTTATTAACACCTAAAACTTCGTAATAATCTCTTTTTGCCATAACATGTTATAGACAAACAGTTGTTTTGTTAGGCGCTTTTTTCTTTGTTCTCGTCTTTTACTTCTTCAAAATCTGCATCAACAACGTTATCGTCTTTCGTTTCTTCTTTCTTTGCGTCTTTTGGAGCATCTTCAGGCTTTGCACTTTGTTGTGATTTATAAATTGCTTCGCCTAGTTTCATTGATGCTTGAACTAAATCTTGTGTTTTCTTTTTAATTTCTTCAACATTTGTCCCTTTAAGAGCATTTCTTAAATTTGCTGATGCGTCCTCAATAGCTTTTTTGTCTGCATCTGAAACTTTACTTCCATGCTCTTTTAAATTTTTTTCAGTTGAGTGAATCAATGTATCAGCTTGATTTCTTGCATCAACAGCTTCTCTTTTCTTTTTATCTTCCTCTTTATTAGACTCAGCATCTTTTACCATTTGATTAATTTCTTCATCGCTTAATCCCCCAGATGCTTGAATTTGAATTTTTTGTTCTTTACCAGTTCCTTTGTCCTTGGCTGAGACATTAACAATACCATTTGCATCTATATCAAATGTCACTTCAATTTGTGGAACACCCCTTGGTGCTGGAGCTATGCCAACTAATTCAAAATTTCCTAAAACTTTGTTATCTGATGCCATTTCTCTTTCACCCTGGAGAACTCTGATTGATACAGCGGGTTGATTATCTTCAGCGGTTGAAAATACTTGGCTCTTTTTTGTAGGAATTGTTGTATTTTTATCAATTAATTTTGTTGATACACCACCCAATGTTTCTATTCCTAAAGATAAAGGAGTTACATCTAAAAGTAACACATCTTTTACATCACCTTGTAATACTCCTGCTTGAATCGCTGCACCCATAGCAACAACCTCATCAGGATTTACTGATTTATTAGGATCTTTACCAAAGAAATTTTTTACTTCCTCTATAACTTTTGGCATTCTAGTCATACCACCAACTAGTACTATTTCATCAACTTCGCTTGCAGATAATCCCGCATCTTTGAGAGCAGTTTTGCAGGGTGGAATTGTTCTTGAAATCAGATCCTCTACTAATGCCTCTAGTTTAGCTCTGGTCATTTTCAAGTTAATATGTTTTGGTCCAGTTTTATCTGCTGTTATGAATGGTAGATTTATTTCAGTTTGAGTTGCCGATGATAATTCTATTTTTGCTTTTTCTGCAGCCTCTTTAAGTCTTTGCAATGCTAATTTGTCAGATTTTAAATCAATACCATTTTCTTTTTTGAACTCTAATAAAAGGTAATCAACTATTGCATTGTCAAAATCCTCTCCACCTAAAAAAGTATCACCATTCGTCGATTTTACCTCGAACACACCATCTCCTAATTCTAGAATTGAAACATCAAATGTTCCTCCACCTAAATCGTAGACAGCTATTTTTTTATTTGCTTTTTTATCTAAACCATAAGCTAGAGATGCTGCTGTTGGCTCATTTATAATTCTTAGAACTTCGAGACCAGCTATTTTACCAGCGTCTTTAGTAGCTTGTCTCTGAGCATCATTGAAATAAGCTGGGACGGTAATAACCGCTTGCTTAACCTCAGAACCCAAGTATTTTTCTGCAGTCTCTTTCATCTTTTGAAGTGTGAAAGCTGAAATTTGTGATGGTGAATATTTTTGGCCTTTTGCCTCAATCCATGCATCCCCTTTATCAGAATTAACTATTTTAAACGGAGCAGTCTCCACATCTTTTTTAACTGTTGGATCATCAAAATTTCTTCCAATTAATCTTTTAACTGCAAATATAGTATTTTCTGGATTTGTAACAGCTTGTCTTTTTGCAGGTTGACCTATTAATTTTTCACCTTCATCTGTAAATGCAACAACTGATGGTGTTGTTCTTGCTCCTTCAGCATTTTCTAAAACCTTTGCTTGTGTTCCTTCCATAACTGCCACACAAGAATTTGTTGTTCCTAAATCAATTCCTATAACTTTACTCATAAAATATCCTATTCTGTGCTCATATAAGTGTTAATTTTACAACTACAACCGTTATAAATAATTAATTTTTTGCCTCTTTTTCCTGATTTTCTTGGTTTTTTTCGTTATTCTGTTCCTCTTTAACTTTTTTTTTTGATACGGCCACTAATGAAGGTCTTAGCAACCTATCCTTCATCATAAATCCTTTTTGAATTTCCTGAACTATTGTGCCTTGATCCTTGGCATCATCTTCTACTTCCATCATAGCCTGATGTAAATTTGGATCTAGTTTTTCGTTAATTGCTTTAATTGGCTCAATGTTATTTTTTTTGAAAATTGAAATCATATCTTTATTAATAATATTTATATGATCTATTAATTTTTTTAGCGTGTTCTTATCTTTTATATTTTCATCACTTTCCAGTGTTTGTTTTGATCTCTCTAAATTATCTAGAATGTTAAGAGCTTCTCTTGCAAATGAAAATCCTCCATATTCAAAAGCTTCATCTTTCTCTTTTTCAAATCGTCTTCTCTGGTTTTCCATTTCAGCAAATGTTCTAGCAACTTTATCTTTAAGATTTGCAATTTCATCTTCAGGTGAAAGCTGTTCCTCTTTTTCTTTTTTATCGGTTTCCTCAGAAGCCTGTTTATCTGCACTTAGCTCTGAATTTTCATCTTTTAAATTTTGATTCTCTTTATTTTGCGATTCTTCTTTTTCCATTAAAGTCTATATGGTAAGAAATTCATGAAATTCTAGATGTTAAAAAAAAAAAATAAAGAAATCGTAGTAGGCTCAAATAATGAAGGAAAAATAAAAGAAATAAAAGATTTACTGCCAAAATACTATATTATTACCTCTCCAAAGGACTATAGTTTAAAAAGCCCTAAAGAAAATGGAGATACTTTTCTTAAAAATTCTTTGATTAAAGCTAAGTATTTTTCAAAAAAAACAAAAAAAATTTGTATTGCTGATGATTCTGGGCTTGAAATTGACTTGCTAAATAATCAACCAGGTATTTATTCAGCAAGATGGGGTGGAAAAAAAGGTAATTTTAATTTGGCTATATCCAAAGTATATCAAAAGCTATCGAAGGTAGACACAAACTGGAAGTTAAAAAAGATTAAAGCAAGATTTATTTGTGCATTAACTATTTATGGTTTAAAAAAAAATCCGATTCAATCTCTAGGGATTGTTAACGGTAGAATATCAAAAAAGAAAATTGGAAATAAAGGTTTTGGCTATGATCCAATTTTTATTCCCGAAAGTAAAAGATTGACATTTGGTCAAATGAGTCAAAAGTTAAAATTTAAAAATGATCACCGGGCAAAAGCTTTTAAAAAAATTAAAAAATTTCTTTAAAATTTTTATCTTGTATTTCATAAAAGTTTAATTGATGGGTGATTGTTTTTTTATTTATTTCGAAGATTCCAATTTTTCCTTTAAATTTATTTTGCTTAATAAATAAATTTTCATTAGTTTTAAAATCGTTATTAATTAGCAAATAGTAAACCAAACCTATTAGGTCATAACTTAAAAAAGAAATTTGATTTGGTGTATTTTTAAAGTTTTGAATGTATTCTTTTTGAAATATTTCATAATTATCTTTATTTATTGATGGAAAATATATTGGATGCAATGATGTTTCTTTTAAAAGACTTGCATCAAACCATTGATTCAATGTTAAGTATTTAATTCTTTCTGAAGAGACATCGGTATATAATAATGATGTGGCGACACTTTTTAGACTTTCACCAAAATCAGCAATTATTACTGAGTCAAAATTAATAAAACCTAAAGTATCTTTTTTTTTTAATTTATCTATTTTTTTCTTCTTATTCAATGTATTTGAATTTTCTATTCTTTTAATTTCGTTTTCTAAATTTTGTTTTCTTTGTTGATATCTTGTTAAATCTTCTATTTGCTTTGTTAGCAATGTTGGATCTTTGCTATATATAAATTTTTCTTTTAATATTAAATTCGATTTCTTAATAGCTTCTTCAATTTCTCTTTTATACTCTGTTTCAGGAATTAAAAATATTGTATTTTTTAAATTATTTTCACTTAAATATTTTTTAATTGTATTTATTTGTGATATTGCATTTACTCCTGCAGAAATTACATTTTTTGGATTATTTCTAATTTTGTTTGTAAAAGATAGAAATGTTACTTCATTTAATTCATCTAAGTACTTATTACTCTCGTTGTATACTGGTCCAATAATTATTTTTACACCATTATTGTAAAGTTCATTTGATACTTTCAGTGCATCTATCGGGTTTGCTTTGGTATCTTTAGGTATTATTGTTATTCTGTCATCATTAATTTTATTTAACGCCATTCTTGTAGATTTAAGAATTGAATTACCAATATAAGAGTATTCACCTGATAGAGGTACTATTAAACCTATCTTAACTTTATCTTCCGATACCGCTTTAAGTTGAGATAAAACGATTATAAGAAAAACTTTTAAAATTATGATATATAATTTCCTCATCGTCATTAAATGTATAATTTTGAATTAAATGATAATTTAAAACCTGGGCTATATTGTGTTTCAACACCAATAGGAAACTTGGGTGATATTACTTTAAGAGCTATATACATACTTAATAAATCAGACATGATTTTGTCAGAAGACACAAGAGTTTCAAGTAAACTGTTATCTAGGTTCAATATAAATACAAAATTATTGTCTAATCATAAATTCAATGAAAAAAAAAATATTCAAAATGTATTAAATTTATTAAAAGAAAATAAAATAATCTCTATAATTTCAGATGCAGGTACTCCAACAATTTCAGATCCAGGTGGAATTTTGATAAATGAATGCATCAAGAATAAAATCAACATATTTCCAGTTCCAGGATCTTCTGCCGCTACAGCGGCTGTCTCAATAAGCGGCTTTTCAAACAATTTCTTATTTTGTGGTTTTTTACCTGATAAAAAGTTACAAATTGATCAACTTTTTCAAAAGATCTCTAATTTAAATTACTCAATTGTTTTTTTTATTTCACCAAAAAAAATAAAAAAAATCATAAATCAAATCCAAAAATATTTTGATAATAGAGATATTTTGATTACTAGAGAAATGACAAAATTGCATGAAGAATATATTAGAGACAAGGTTAAAAACCTTAATAAAATTAAATTAACAGAAAAAGGTGAGATTACCGTAGTTATATCAGAAAATCCAAATTTACAAAATAGGTTACAAGTAATTGAAGAATCAGTTAAAAAAAAAATAATTAAACTTTTAAAAAAAATGTCGATTAAAGATATTACATCAAAAATCAGCAAAGAAAATAATATATCAAAAAAAATTGTTTATGATTTTTGTTTAAAGAAAAAAAATGAAACTTAAAAATATTATATTGATCTTGATTTTCGTATTTATTTCAGGATGTGTTGGATACTCATCAACTGGAGTTTTAGGAACAGGAGTCTCAATAGCAATGGATCCAAGAACTATTGGAACGCAGATTGATGACTCTTTAATGCAAAAAAATTTAAGAGCAAAATTATTGTTAATGGACAAGAGTTATTTACTAAATGTAAAGTCTAAAGTTTTAGATGGTCGAATATTTATAACAGGTAAAGTAGATTCGGTTGAAGAAAAGTTAAAAATTACAAAACTAGGATGGGAAATTAAAGGCGCAAGATCAGTCAAAAATGATTTAAAAATAAAAGAAAAATTCAACTTTAAACAAACTGCAAAAGATGTATTGATAACTTCCCAATTAAGGACTGCTTTAATAACAAATAAAAAAATCAAGTCCGCTAACTATGATATCGATACATATAAAAAAATCATATATGTTTATGGCATTTCACAAAATGAAGATGAAAGAGCTGAAGTTATAAATGAAGCAAAGCAAGTTCTCGATGTGGAAGATGTTATCACAAGCATTTTTTTGGTTGAGGACTTGAGAGTATTAAAAAATTAATTTGGTTTTTTGTAATTAATCACCCCCGCCGAATAAGCTGCCACAGATGCTAAATTTAATATGTCAGAGGTCGATGATCTTAATGGAGCAATTTCAATTGCTTGACCTAAGCCGATTAATAGTGGTCCTATAACTTTTGCACCACCAAGAGTTTTCATTATTTTATAAGTTATAGCAGCACTATGCTGTCCAGGCATAATCAATATATTTGCGTTACCAACAATATCAGAGAATGGATAAAGATCTTTATATTCATCGCTTAAAGCTACATCAGGCTGCATATCCCCATCAAACTTAAAGTTAACCTTTTTACTTTTTAAAATTTCTACGGCATCTCGTATATGTTTAGTTCTAGCAGTAATTGGTTGGCCAAAGGTTGAGTGTGAAAGAAAAGCAACTTTTGGTTCAAATCCAAATAATTTTGCAACCCTAGATGCAGATATAGCTATTTCAGAAAGTTGTTCAGAAGTTGGATATTCGTGAACACTTGTATCTGCAATAAATACCGTTTTTCCCTTATTTACAATCATGTTCAATCCAAACATAATTTCCCCTGGTCTTGCATCTATGACCTTTTTTACTTTCTCAAGAGATTGTCCATACCTTCTAGAATTTCCAGTAACCATTGCATCCGCATCACCACAAGCAACCATGCAAGAACCCCATATAACTCTGTCATTTCTAACCATTTTATCACAATCTCTTTCAAGCAATCCCTCTGTTCTTTGAAGTTTTTTAAATAGGTAATTTACATATTTTTTTCGTTTGTCATTCAAAGTAGAGTTCACAATCATAATGTCAAAGTTTTCTCCGTAACCAATCTCTCTAAGTTTTTCTTTAACCACTTTTTCTTTAGCAACTAAAATAGGTGTACCTAATCCACTATTTTTAAATGCTATTGCAGCCTTCAAAGTATTTTCATCTTCACCATCAGCAAACACAACTTTTTTGTTTGTTTTTTTTATTTGGTTGTTTATTCCCTGCATAATAGTCACAGATGGATCAAGCCTTTGTTTTAGCTGTTCAGAATATTGATCAAAATTTTCTATTTTTTTTCTAGCAACACCAGATTTTATAGCAGCTTTTGCGACTGCTACTGGTATTACACTTATTAACCGAGGGTCAAAAGTAGATGGAATAATATATTCTTTTCCATAATTAGGTCTTTCTCCACCCATTGCAGCTGCGACCTCGTCAGGAACAAATTCCCTTGCAAGGGAAGCAATAGCATTAGCTGCTGCAACTTTCATTTCTTCATTAATAGTTTTTGCTCTAACATCTAATGCTCCCCTAAATATGTATGGAAAACCAATTAAATTATTTACTTGGTTTGGATAATCGGATCTGCCTGTTGCTATAATTGCATCATTTCTAACTTCTTCAATATCTTCAGGTTTAATTTCAGGATCCGGATTTGCGCACGCAAATATAATTGGATTTTTAGCCATTTTTTTAACCATATTCTTTTTTACAACACCTGCAGCGGATAAGCCTAAAAATACATCTGCATTTTTCATCGCATCATCTAAACTTTTATCTTTTGTTTCTACTGCAAATTCTTTTTTCCAGGAATTAATATCTTTTCTATTTTTGTTTATTACTCCTTTTGTATCCAACATCTTAATATTATTTTTTGGAATACCTGTGCTTCTAAATAATTTTGCACACGCCATAGCCGCAGCACCCGCACCATTTATTACTATTTTTATTTTTTTTAAGTTTTTTTTAGCAATATCAACCGCGTTAATTAATGCAGCTGTTGTTATGATTGCCGTCCCATGTTGATCATCATGAAAGACAGGAATATCTAGAATTTTTTTTAATTCTTCTTCGATTATAAAACAGTTTGGAGCTGCAATATCTTCAAGATTTATACCACCAAAACTTTTTGCTATATGCTTTATTGAATTAATTATTTCTTTTGTATTCTCTGTGTCTATTTCTAAATCTATAGAATCAATATCTGCAAATCTTTTAAATAAAACTGCTTTTCCTTCCATCACTGGTTTTGATGCTATTGCACCCAAATTTCCTAGCCCTAATATTGCTGATCCATTACTAATTACAGCGACTAGGTTTCCTTTCGTAGTGTATTCATATGCTAACTCAGGATTATCTGCTATCGCTTTTACTGGAGCAGCAACACCAGGAGAATAAGCTAGGGCCAAGTCTCTTTTTGTAGTTACAGGCTTAGATGAAACTATCTCTATTTTGCCAGATTTATCATTAGTATGAAAATCTAAAGCTTCTTTATCAGAATAATGTTCAATTTTGTTTTTTTTCATTATTTGTTAGATATACAAAAGGATTAAGCTACTAATATGATTTATGAATTTAATTAAGTCAACAGGCACATTTAGTCTGTTTGTTATACTAAGCAGAATTTTAGGATACATTAGAGACTTTTTTATAGCTATTTATCTTGGTTCGGGACCAATTGCCGATGCATTCTTCGTAGCATTTAGAATACCAAACACCTTTAGAAGATTATTTGCAGAAGGTACTTTTAATGCAGCATTTGTTCCATCTTATACATCGCAACTACTGTCTAGTAAAAGAAAAGCACAAAAATTTGCAAGCTCGGTATTTAATTTATTAGTCTTAGCACTTTTAAGTCTAACAATACTAGTAGAGATTTTTATGCCAAGCTTTATAAAATTGATCGCCCCTGGCTTCTCAGACTTAGATGAAAAGTTTAAATTAGCAGTTGATTTAACAAGAATTACTTTCCCTTTTTTATTTTTCATAAGCATAGCTTCTTTTTTTTCAGCAATTTTAAATTCTCACAATAAATTTGCTGCTGCTGCAGCTGCTCCGCTCTTTTTAAATATAATATTAATAATATGTTTCCTTTTTATAAAAAATGACACTGATTTAGTTTACTATATAAGTTATGCAATAACATTTGCGGGAATTGTTCAGTTTGTATTTTTAATTATTTTTACCAGAAAATATTTTAATCCAAGTTTTAAATTCAATTTCCAAATAGATAATAAAATAAAATTCTTTTTTAAAAAGCTCTTACCAAGTATATTTTCATCAGGTGTTACACAAATTAATATATTAGTTGGAACAATAATTGCTTCTTTTCAAGCAAGTGCGGTTTCTTATTTGTATTATGCAGATAGAATATACCAGATAAATTTAGCAATAGCAGGGATTGCAATCGGAATAATCATTTTACCCAACCTTAGTAGACATGTTAAGAGTAAAAATAAAATAAAATTAGAAATTTTACAAAATAAATCTTTGGAGTTGAGTTTATTTTTAAGTCTTCCTGCAACTCTTGCATTAATTTTTGCTTCTGAAGAAATTGTTTCTTCACTTTTTGGGTATGGATCTTTTAATGAGGAAAGCGTTAAAAATTCAGCTCTTGCATTATTTTATTTTGCATTGGGTCTACCTGCATTTTCAATGATAAAAATATTTTCAAGTTTTATATTTGCCAGAAATGATACTAAAACACCTTTTTACTTTTCATTGATTTCTGTAATTTTGAATATTGTTATTAGTGTATCTTTATTTAGTAAACTAGGTTTTATTATAATTCCTATAGCAACAACTATTTCTTCGTGGTTGAATGGATTCTTACTTATGGTATTTGTCCTAAATAAAAATTATTTTAATTTTAATAATTCATTTTTTACACAGCTTTTTAAAATACTTATTTCAAATTTAATTTGTTTGGGATTATTTAAAATATTAATAAATTATTTTAGTAATTATTTTATATTTTCAAATAGTTATAAATTTTTAGCAATTATATTATTAGTCCTTTTAACTTTCGCTTTTTATTTGTTGATTTCAATACTCATTAAGGCCTTTAAAATATCTGATATTAAATTAAACTATTAAACTATGTCTAAAAAAATTTTTTCTGGAGTTCAACCAACAGGAAATCTACATCTTGGTAATTATATAGGTGCTATAAAAAACTTTGTTGATTTGCAAAACAATAAAGATAACAGATGCATTTTTTGTGTTGTTGATCTTCATGCCATTACTGTAATACAAGATCCGATAGAGTTAAAAAATAATATTAGAGAAACGGCAGCAGCATTTATAGCAAGCGGCATTGATCCAAAAAATAGTATAATATTTAATCAATCCTTGGTACCTGCACACTCTGAGGGTTCTTGGATTTTAGGATGTATTGCTAAAATGGGATGGCTCAATAGAATGACACAATTCAAAGAGAAAGCTGGAAAAGACAAGGAAAAAGCTAGTGTTGGTTTATATATTTATCCAGTTCTAATGGCCTCTGATATTCTTTTATATGATGCTACTCATGTTCCAGTTGGAGATGATCAAAAACAGCACCTAGAACTCTGTAGAGATATAGCTCAAAAATTTAATAACGAATATAGATGTCCAGATTTTTTAAGACCTCCTGAGCCACTTATACAAAAAAATTTTTCAAGAATAATGAGTTTGAAAGATGGAACTAAAAAAATGAGCAAGTCAGATATCGCTGGAGGTAGTAGGATCAATCTAACAGATACCGAGGATCAAATTATTAATAAAATAAAAAAAGCTAAAACAGATAATGACACTCTGCCTGGAAGTAAAGATGGACTTCAAGGTAGACCTGAAGCAGAAAATTTAATGGGTATTTATTCTAGCCTAAGTAATCAAAATATTACTGATACATTAAATGAATTTGAGGGAAAAAATTTTTCTGATTTAAAAAATAAACTATCTGAAATTATTGTGACTAAACTGTCACCTATATCAAAAGAAATACAAAAATTGTTATCAGATAAAAATTATATAGATCAAATTTTAGAGGATGGTGGTGAAAAGGCACAGGATATTTCATCTAAAAAAGTTAAAAAGATAAAAGAAATTGTTGGTTTTTAATCATTTAAAATTTTAAAATAAACACTATATAAAGCTTATGTTTATACAAACTGAGATAACACCAAATCCAAATTCATTAAAGTTTTTACCTGGTAGAAAGGTGTCAAATAATGGCTCTCTAGAAGTTTTAAATCAGGATGATACAAATAATATACTTATAAAGAATTTATTACAAATAAATGGAGTGACGGGAGTTTTTTTGGGGGAAGATTTCTTTTCAATAAATAAAGAAGAAAATATAAAATGGGAAGATATTCAACATATTGTTATATCTTATGTAAATGAATATTATGCTAATGGAAATACTTGCATAGTCGATAAAACAAATGAAGAAGAGCAAAACAAAAATTATTCAGAGATTGAAAAAAAAATTATAAGTATACTAGATTCTAAAATCAGACCCGCTGTTGCGAGAGACGGAGGAGATATAAAGTTTCAAGAATTTAAGGATGGAAAAGTTAAGGTCCTATTAAAAGGAAGTTGTTCAGGCTGCCCTTCTTCAACTCTTACTTTAAAAAAGGGAGTGGAAAATTTGCTTTGTCATTATATTCCTGAAGTTAAAGAAGTTTTAGCTGTATAATTAAAAAATAATAACTATATTGGAATTAATGGTTAGATCTGCAAAAAATAAAAATTTTAAACAGAATAAAAAAAAATATAACGTATTTAGATTTTTAGGCATCAGTCTTTTTATGATTTTCTCATTTTTTTCTTTACCAACAGTTAATGATTTTTTAGTTAAAAATTTAAATTTTAAAAAATCTATTATATCTAACGCTGGAGTAAATTTTGACCAAGAGCTAGAAAAAAGGAAAAAAGTACTTGGGGGAGAAATAGAGACTAAAACAAAAAATTTAAATCTAAAAAATATTTTTGCTGATATTGATTTTTTCAGCACTGAAGATGAGGGACAAAATTCAATAAGATTTGATGCAAGAACAATTGAGCAATTATTCAAAGATACAAATTATAACCTAGAAAAAGTTAGAAAGACTAAGTTAGTAAATATTGGTAATAAAATTGACCATCTTCCAAAAGAGATTAAAAGCATTGAAAGTTCAAAGAAGAGAAAGAGATTATTTATTCAAATAGTTTTACCCTTAATTGTTGAGGAGAACGCTAAAATTCGACTTGATAGAAAAGAACTATTTCGAATATTAAAAAAAAATATTAACACTAAAAATGAAAAGAAATGGTTAAAAGAAAAATTCAAACAATATGGTTTAAAAGATGGGGATTTTTATTCTTTAAAAATTAGAATGGATGAAATTCCTGTATCTTTAGCGCTTGCCCAAGCAGCAAAGGAAACCGGTTGGGGAACATCCAGATTTGCACAAGAGGGTAATGCATTATTTGGACAATGGACATGGAATGGAGAAGGAATCAGACCAGCAGGTGTAGATAAAAATGCAAAACATAAAGTCGCAAAATTTGCAGTTCTTAAAGCATCAGTGAGAGCATATCAACGAAATTTAAATACTCATAGTAGCTATATCGAATTTAGAAAAGAAAGAGCAATTCAAAGAGACAATGATGAAACATTAGACAGTTTAAAGCTGGTAAATTATTTAGATAAATATGCAGAAACAGGACAACAATACATTGATGTGTTGAAACAAATTATAAAACAAAATTCACTCACAGATTTTGATGATGTGAATGTAATGCCTACAAGTAATAAGACTAAAAAATTAATTTAATTTTTAATAAATTGGAAACCTGCAAATCTCCAGCCCTCTTTATCTTTCAAAGAACAGTTAATTCTGCCTCTTCTTTCAATAAATTTTTCTGCAAAATTAATGTTTAGTATATTTTCAACTAGGACAATTTTTGTTTTTCTCCATTTTGAACCTTCATTTGAAAAGCAATTAATATTTTCTAAATTTTTTTGATCTTTAAAAAATTCTATCGTCATTTTAGGCGGGTTTTCTCCATCATTCATAAATTTGTTTTCAGGTTTAATACTTTTATATTGAAGTGGCAAATAAGATATTACCTCTTTAAATCTTTTTAATTGTCCATATTTTTCATTTATGGGGAATCTTGGCAATTCATATCTATCTTTGTTTAAATCAATAACACCTGAATGTTGGCCAAATGCAAATTCAAAATTTTTTGAGATATAATTTTTCTGCTTTAAATTATACTCGCCAAAGGGATATGAAAAAAAAATTGGATTATAACCTAATTTATCATTAAAAATTTTAATTGATTTTTCAATATCTTCTTCAAACTTTTCAAAAGTAAATTTAGTTAAATAATCGTGTGAATGCGAATGATTACCAATGAAAGCAAAATTCTCTTTTTCCACCTCTTTTATTTGGTCCCAACTCATATATCCTTTATTTCCAACTGTTTCTGTTGAGACAAATAATATAAAAGGAATTCTTTTATTTTTTAAAATTGGCCAAGCATTTTCATAAAACGACATAAATGCATCATCAATAGTTAATAAAATTTTTTTTTGTTTCTTAACCTCTTTAAAATTTTTTGAAAATTCACTGGGGTTAAAAAAATTTAAATTGTTATCTTTTATTAAATTTATATGGTTTTTAAATATATCTAATTTTATATTTGTAGATGGATACTTATTTTCTTCAAATCTATGATACATAACGGCTAAAACACCCTTTTCATCTTTAAAATATTTTTTATTTACTACTTCAGCTTTAACGTTTAAAAAAATAATAAAAAAAATGAATACTTTAGTTATTAACGCTGCAGATGATAAAATTTTATTTTCTCTCATAACTAACATAGAATCTTATACTACCGCTCATATAAACAGTAGGGAAAATTTTGATAAAATAATGATATTAATTTTAGATTTTCTCAATGAACATAATTCAAATTTAGATAAAATAAGTGAAATATTTGTCAATCAAGGCCCTGGCAAAATCTCAAGCATTAGAAATTCAATAGCAATTGCTAAAGGCATTGCTTTTGCAAAAAATATTGATTTATATGGATTTTTAAGTGAACATTTGACAGATAAAAGCTTAGATCAATTAGTAAAAATTGATAAGAAAAATTTTACAAATATTAATTTGATTAAACCCCTTTACTCGAGTTAAAATATAATATGTTAGAAACTATTGAAGAAAAATGTCAAAAAAACGGAGTTAAACTTACCGATCAAAGAAGGATAATTGCAAGAGTTATCTCCGAATCGAAAAAAACATATGGAGAGTCTGACCATCCAGACGTTGATGAGTTATATAATAGAGTTTCTCAAATAGACTCTAAAATTAGCATTGCTACAGTATATAGAACGGTGAAACTTTTTGAAGAAGCTGGTATATTAACAAAACACGATTTTAAGTCTGGTAAAGCTAGATATGAACTGAATGATGATCATAATCATCTAATTGATATAAAAACAGGAGAAATTATAGAATTTGTAGATGAAGAGATCGAGGAGTTACAAAAAAAAATTGCTGATAAATATGGTTATAAGCTTGTTGATCATAAATTAGAATTATACGGAATCAAAAAAAAATAATTCATGCATAAAAAGGTTTTTATAAAGACATTTGGTTGTCAAATGAACGAATATGACTCTAACAGAATATACGATGCTGTTAAAACAATAGGATATAATAAAACAGAAAATCAAGATGATGCTGACTGTTATATTTTGAATACTTGTCATATTCGAGACAAGGCAAAGGACAAAGTTTATCATGAGATCGGAAGAGTTAAAAAATTATATAAAGATAAAAAAAAACCAATCTTGGTTGTTGCAGGTTGTGTTGCGCAAGCTGAAAATACTGAGATGCTTAATAGAGAGAAATATATAGATTTAGTTATAGGTCCTCAATCATACCAAAAAATAAATAATCTTTTAAAAAGTTTTGAAGAAAAAAATAAAGTTGAAGAAACCGAATTTGACTCAGTTTCAAAGTTTAGGTACTTCGATAATATAAAAAATAACAATACTAATATTTCATCTTTTTTAACTATTCAAGAGGGTTGTGATAAGTTCTGTAACTTTTGTGTTGTTCCTTATACTAGGGGACCAGAATATTCTAGACCATTCAAAAGTATAATTGAAGAAGCTGAGAGATTGATAAAGAACGGATCTAGAGAAATAACTTTTCTTGGTCAAAACGTAAATGCATACTCTTATATAGATGGGTCAAAGGAGTATCGATTGTCAGATCTTATTAACACGCTCAGTAAATATACCGAAATAAATAGAATTAGGTATACCACATCTCATCCAAAAGATATGACAGATGATCTTATTGAATGTTATAAAAATTCAAAAAAATTAATGCCATTTGTTCATTTACCAATTCAAAGTGGCTCTGACAGAATATTAAAAATGATGAACAGAAAGCATACTGTAAAGTATTATTTAAATATTTATGAAAAACTAATCAAAATTAATCCTGATATAAAATTTTCAAGCGACTTTATTATTGGATATCCCGGAGAAACCGATAATGATTTTAAAGAAACCATAAATTTAGTTAATAAAATTAAATTTATCAATTCATTCTCTTTTATTTTTAGTCCAAGACCAGGAACAAAGGCAGCAGAATTAGAGATTACTGACAAAGATAAACTTAAAAATAGGCTGATAATTATTCAAGAAAAATTATTTAAAAATCAAATTGAATTGAACAGGTCATTGGAAGGTAAAATTATAGAAGTACTTGTAGAAAATAAACTTAAAAATCAAAATAAATTTTTTGGAAGAAATAAATTTTTAAATTCAGTAATTTTTGATGGCAACGATAGTTATATTGGTAAATTAATAAAAGTTAATATTGAAAGAAGTAATCAAAATTCTTTATTTGGTAAAGTAATAGATAAAATGAAAGCAGCATAATTTGAATAATTTTGCAAAATCAAAAATTAATCCTGATTTAAAATATGTATATTCGGAAAATAATGCCTTAAGTATTGTATTTCAAAGCAATGAATTACTTCTAGGTGTTTTAGGAGAATTTAATAATAACTTAAAAGAATTAGAAAAAATTACAAATACTAGTATTTACTCTAGAGGAAACTCAATTTTATTAAAAAATACTCCTGAAAAAAATGAAATAATAAAGAATGCAATTCAATTTCTTGTAGATCAATTTTTAAATAATGGAACATTAGAAAAAAAGGATATAGAGTCATCAGTAAACAAATTTATGATTGATGAAAAAGTTACAAATAAAAGTGGAAATATTGAATACATAATAAAAACTCCAAAAAAATCTGTAATACCTAGATCAGAAAAACAAAAAAATTATATAAGGGCATTAAAAGAGTCAGATATTGTTATTTCCGCAGGACCAGCGGGAACTGGTAAAACTTTTTTAGCTGTAGCAGTTGCTTTAACAATGTTATTAGATAAAAAAATAGAGCGTATCATTTTATCTAGACCAGCAGTAGAAGCAGGAGAGAGGTTAGGTTTTTTACCTGGAGATATGAGAGAAAAAGTTGATCCTTATTTAAGACCTCTTTACGATTCATTATATGACCTATTAGATTTTGAAAAAATTCAAAAAAAAATAGAAATTGGAGATATTGAAATTGCGCCCTTAGCCTTTATGCGAGGAAGAACCCTAAAAAATTCTTTTGCTATACTTGATGAAGCACAAAATGCTACTGATACTCAAATAAAAATGTTCTTAACAAGAATTGGCGAAAACTCCAAAATAGTTATTAATGGAGATCCATCCCAAATAGACTTACCTAATAAAACAATGTCAGGTTTAAATAGATCAAAAAAATTACTTAGTCATTTAAAAGAGATATCTGCAGTAGATTTTGATCATACTGATGTAGTGAGACACCCGTTAGTTTCCAAGATAGTCAAGGCTTATTCTGATAAAAATTCAGATTAATGATTAAAGCCAACATAGTTCTAGATAAAAAAATTTGGGAAAAAAAATTAAAAAAACCAGAAATCTACTTCAAAAAGAAATTAAATAAATTATCTAAATTCAGTATCTTTAAAAATAAAAACCAAGAATTTACTGTTATGCTTACTAATAATAAAAAAATGAAATATTTAAATTCAAAATTTAGAAATAAAAATGTATCAACCGACGTACTTTCTTTTCCTTTAAAAGTTAAATTAAAAAATAAATTATATTTAGGAGATATAGCAATTTCTTTCGAAATAATTGACAGAAGATCAAAATCATCTAGTTTTGATCATGAGTTAGATAAAATGTGGATACATGGTTATTTACATCTCTTAGGACATGATCATAAAAAAAATAAAGATTATTATTTAATGAAGAAAAAAGAAAATTTAATTTTTAAAAAATTGAATAAAATAAATTGAACTCTATTTTAGAAAATAAAGCGTACCTATTTTTAATATGTTTGCTTTTAGGTATACTAACCTCATTTAGTCTACCTCCTTATAATTTAGTTTTTATTAATTTTTTAACACTTCCAGTATTACTTTATATATTAGTTAATTATGTTGATAAAAAAACTATTTCATTTTTTATTGGTTGGGCTTTTGGATTTGGTTATTTTATTTCTAACCTTTATTGGATTACAAATTCTTTGACATTCGATGTAAAATTTAAATTTATCATTCCATTTGCATTAATATTAATTCCTCTATTTTTGGGAATATTCTATGGTCTAGTTACTTTTCTATGTAATTTTTTTAATTTAAAAAATAAAATCTCATCAATTTTAATTTTTTCAATTTTATTTGGTAGCTTTGAATTTCTAAGAAGTTTTATTTTTGGTGGTTTTCCTTGGAATTTAATTGTTTTTAGTCTTTCAAATAACTTACCATCTTTACAAATTTTATCCTACGTAGGGACCTATTCGTTAAACTTGTTATCAATAACTATTTTTTTATTACCAATAATATTTTTTTTTAACTATAAAAAATCAATAAAGTTAATCATTTTTTGTTTTGGTTTAATTTTAGTTGTATCAAATTTTTTGTATGGAAATTTTAATATTGAAAAGTTTGAGAAAAAAAAATATGATAATTTACTTTCCGTTATTCGAGTTGTTTCTCCAAATATTCCAATCAAAAGATTCTTATCAAACCAAGATACAGAAAAAAATATAAATGAATTGATTATTTTAAGTAACCCAAACAACGATAAAAAAATAATATTTATTTTTCCAGAGGGAATAATTTCTAGTATATATTTTAAAGATCTAAAATTCTTTAAAAATATCTTCAAAAAAAAATTTAATACAAATCATAAAATTATATTGGGGATTAATAGTGTTAAAGAAAGCAAAATTTATAATTCTTTAGCAGTATTAAATAATGAGACTGAATTATTGTATAAATATAATAAGAATAAACTTGTTCCATTTGGAGAATTTTTGCCTTTTGAAAATATCTTTAAAACAGTAGGTTTAAAAAAAATAACCCAAGGATATCAATCATTTTCAGCTGATAATAAAAGGGAAATTTTGAACATTGATAAATTAAAGTTTATCCCACTTATTTGTTATGAAATTATTTATTCAGGAAAAATTAATCCAAATAAAAAATATTATGACTTTATATTAAATATTTCTGAAGATGGGTGGTTTGGGAAATCTATAGGACCCGCTCAACATTTATCTCATTCAATATTCAGATCAATTGAGGAAGGTAAAAATATTATAAGGTCAACAAACAATGGGGTATCTGCTTTTGTTAATCCCAAAGGCCAAATTATTAAACAAATTAGTGAGAAAGGGTACTTTGATGTTAATAAGATCAAACGTGTTAATAAAACTTATTTTGCTGAACACGGTAATAAGATCTTCTTTTATTTTGTTCTAATTTATACTACTTTCATTGTGATTTTAAAAATTAGGGAGAATAAATGAAAAAAGATTACTTATTTACCAGCGAGTCAGTATCCGAGGGTCATCCAGATAAAGTATGTGATAGAATTTCAGATATGGTTGTGGATACATATTTGGCAAACGAACCTCAATCAAGGGTTGCTTGTGAAACTTTAACAACAACAAACAAAGTTGTCTTAGCTGGCGAGGTAAGGGGTCCAGAAATCAAAAAAGAGGATTTAATTCAAAAGGTAAGAAATTGTATTAAAGATATTGGATACGACCAAGATGGATTCACTTGGAGAGAAGCAACATCGGTTGAAAGTCATTTACATGCTCAATCTGCCGATATTGCTATGGGAGTAGATTCTTCTGGAAATAAAGATGAAGGAGCAGGTGACCAAGGAATTATGTTCGGTTATGCTTGTGACGAAACCGATGTACTTATGCCAGCTCCAATACATTATTCTCATAAAATATTAAGACTTATGGCAGAAGATAGAAAGTCTGGAAAACTAAAAAATATAGAACCAGATTCTAAAAGCCAAATTACGATTGAATATAAAGATGGAAAACCATCTACAGTCAAATCTGTAGTCATATCGACACAACACTCGGCTGATGTAAATCAAGCTCAAGTTAGAGAATTGGTTAAACCTTATATAGAAAGATCAATACCAAAAGAATTGTTAAGTTCATTAGATGAAAAGGAAATATATGTAAACCCAACAGGAAATTTTGTTATTGGAGGTCCCGATGGTGATAGTGGTTTAACAGGCAGAAAAATTATTGTTGATACTTATGGTGGAGCTGCTCCACACGGTGGAGGAGCATTTTCAGGAAAAGATCCTACCAAAGTTGATAGGTCTGCTGCTTATGCATCTAGATATTTGGCAAAAAATGTTGTTGCGTCGAAAATTGCCAACAAGTGTTTAATTCAACTTGCTTATGCTATTGGAGTATCAAAACCATTATCTATTTATGTTGATCTATTTGATAACGATGAAGAAAAAAGTAAGCATGTGGAAAAACTTATTCATGAAAATTTCGATTTAAGTCCTAGAGGCATTAGAGAGATGCTAGGTTTAAATAAACCTATATATGAAAAAACAGCTTCTTATGGGCACTTTGGAAGAATTCCAGATGATAAAGGTTCATTTTCATGGGAAAAGATTGATAAATCAAACATATTTAGTAAGTAAATAAAGTTGAATATTAAAAAAAAATAAATATATTCCGTTTACATTATTGAAATTTCAAAATGGGCTACGGCCCATTTTTTTTTAGGACTAATTAAATGTTAAATAGAAGAGCAGATAAATTAGAGTTAATAAGAATAGCTGAGGCAGTAGCCTTAGAAAAATCTATCGATAAAGAATTAATTATTGGATCGATGGAAAATGGTATTGCAAAAGCAGCCAAATCTAAGTTTGGATCTGAAAATGAAATCAAAGTTGAAATTGATAGGCAAAACGGTGAAATTGGAATATATAGAAAACTTGTAATTGTTGAAAAACCTGAAAATTCAAATTTAGAAATAACTCTCAATGATGCCATAAAGCTTAACGAAAGTAATCAAGGAAAACAAATTGGAGACGAAGTGCTTCAAGCTTTGCCCTCATTTGATTTTGGAAGAATAGCGGCACAAACAGCAAAACAAGTAATTAGTTTTAATGTAAGAGAAGCAGAAAGAGAGAGGCAATATAATGATTTTAAAGATAAAATTGATACTATTTTAAGTGGTATAGTAAAAAGATTAGAGTTTGGGAATGTAATCGTCGACCTAGGAAGAACAGAAGCAATAATTCAAAAAAATGAAATGATACCAAGAGAAAATATAAAAGCAGGAGATAGAGTTAAAGCTTATTGCCTAGATGTAAGAAGGGAACCAAGGGGGCAACAAATATTTCTTTCGCGAGCACATCCTAAATTTATGGAAAAACTTTTCATTCAAGAAGTTCCAGAAATTTACGATGGACTTATTGAGATTAAATCATCTTCAAGAGATCCAGGAAGTAGAGCTAAAATATGTGTAAAAGCAATTGACACTTCACTTGATCCTGTAGGAGCATGTGTGGGTATGAGGGGTAGTAGAGTCCAAGCAGTAGTAAACGAACTTCAAGGTGAAAAGATTGACATAGTCAATTGGTCAGAAGATCCGGCAGTTGTAGTTGCAAACGCTCTCTCTCCAGCAGAGGTACAAAGAGTTAATGTCGATCAAGAAGGAAGAAAACTAGATGTTATTTTAACAGAGGAAAACTTGAGTAAAGCAATCGGTAGAAGGGGCCAAAATGTTAGATTGGCAACTAAATTAATGAACTACGAAATAAATATCATGACTGACCAAGAAGATTCAGAGAGAAGACAAATTGAATTCAAAGAGAAAACAGATAATTTTGTGAAAAATTTAGAATTGGATGAAACTTTAGGTCAATTACTTGTAGCAGAAGGATTTTCATCAATAGATGACATTAAAGATAGTGATACTGAAGCTTTGATGAAAATAGAGGGTATAGAGGAAGAAACTGCCAGAGAATTAATTGATAGAGCGAAAGAATTCCATCAAAAAGACCAAGAGGAAATAGCAAAAAGAATTAAAGATTTGGGATTAGAGAATGATTTAATTAACCACAAAGGTTTAACACCTGGAATGCTTGTAACACTTGGTGAACAAAAAATATTAACTCTAAACGATTTTGCAGATTTGGCATCTGATGAATTGACAGGTGGATACGATGTTATCAAAGGAGAAAGAGTGAGAATTAAAGGTTATTTAGAGGATTTCGCTCTTTCAAAAAAAGAAGCTGATGATTTGATTATGTCTGCAAGAGATATTGCATATCAAGATTGAGAGATGAAAAATGGAAAAGAAAAAATTAAAGTTATCAATTTCTGGAACTTCCAAGAAGACAATTAATAGTATTGAACAAGCGAAATCTCAATCAAAGCATACAGTTGTAATAGAAAAAAGATCTCCCAGATTTGGAGGTAAACCAAATTTTTCAAGGGGAGCTAAATCAATAGAGAATAAACCACAAAGCACATTTATTCCAAAAAAAACAAATTTTTCTAAAACTCCATCTCCAATAACATCTGATTTTGAAAAAAGGAAATTAGCAGAACAAAGAGCCACAAGAAGATTAAAAGGAGACAATTCTCAAAAAGAGAATAAATCTGCAAAATTAGTTGGTAAAAGAAGAGAATTAAAACTTACAGTATCTAGAGCCTTAAGTGGAGATGATATTGGTACAAGAACAAGAAGTCTTGCTTCTTTAAAAAGAGCAAAACAAAAAGAAAATAGATTGCTCAGTAAAGAGGAGTCAAAAGAGAATTTTAAACCAGTCAAAAGAGAAATTAATATACCTGAAGTAATTACAATAAGAGAATTGGCTAATAGAATGGCTGAACAGTCAAGTAGCATAATAAAACATCTGATGGGAATGGGTGTGACAGTAACAATCAATCATACAATTGATGCAGATACAGCAGAATATTTAGTAAAAGAATTTGGACATAATCCTGTAAAAGAAGAAAAAGCAGAAGAAATTTTAGAGAAAATTAAAGAGATAAAAACACAAAATTTAAAGAGCAGAGCTCCAATAGTAACAGTAATGGGACATGTGGATCACGGCAAGACATCTGTTTTGGATACTTTAAGAAAAGCGAATGTAGTTTCTGGTGAATTTGGAGGTATTACACAGCATATCGGAGCGTATCAGATAACACACGAAAAGAATAAAATAACATTTATAGATACTCCTGGTCACGCAGCATTTACTGAAATGCGAGCAAGAGGTTCTAAATTAACCGATATAGTAATTCTTGTCGTTGCAGCTGATGATGGTGTCAAACCCCAGACAATAGAGTCAATTAAACATGCAAAAGCCGCCAAAGTACCTATCATTGTTGCAATTAACAAGTGTGATCTTCCAGAAGCTGATCCTCAAAAAATTAAAAACCAACTATTAGAATATGAACTCATAGCTGAAGATTTATCGGGAGATACATTAACGGTAGAAATATCAACTAAAACAAAACAAAATTTAGATAAATTGGTTGAGAGTGTTATTTTGCAAGCAGAAATATTAGATTTAAAAACTGATTTTGATACTGATGCAAAAGGTATTGTCTTAGAGTCTAAAATTGATATTGGCAGAGGACCAATTGCAAATGTAATTATTACTGCAGGAACTTTGAAAAAAGGTGATTATTTTGTGAGTGGTTTAAAATGGGGTAAAGTTAGAGCTATAATTAATGATCAGGGAAAACAAATTGAAAGGGCTGAACCTGCTACACCAATTGAAATATTAGGTATTAATGGAGCAGCAAAATCAGGGGATGATTTTATTGTATTGAAAAGTGAAAAAGAGGCAAAATCTCTTTGTGATGCAAGAATACAGGAATCAAAAGATGGGAAAAATTTATTGTCATTTGTGACACAAGATTCAGCATTTAAAGATACTTCATCAGAAGAACTTAATATTATTATAAAATCAGATGTCCATGGTTCCTCTGAAGCAATAAAAAATGCAATAAATCAAATTAAACACGATGAGGTCAAGCCAAAAATACTTTTATCAGATATTGGTATGGTTACAGAAACTGATGTTACATTAGCAAAAGCATCTAATGCTGTGATTATTGCCTTTAATGTAAAACCTAGCAAAGAAGCTAAAAAAAGAGCTGAACAGGAAAAAATTTCAATTTCTAATTTTAATATTATTTATGAAGTCTTAGATTTCATAAAAAATAAAATGTCTGGTCTGTTAACCCCAGAAGTAGACGAAAAAATTATTGGTACTGCTGAAATATTAGAAATATTTAAAGTTTCAAAAGTTGGGAAGGTTGCAGGCTCAAAAGTAACAGATGGAGAAATTACCCAAGACTCTAATGCAAGGGTTATCAGGGATGGAGCTATAATTTTCAATGGAAAAATAGGATCGATATTCAGAGAGAAAAATCAGACTAAACAGGTATCTGCAGGTTTAGAATGTGGAATAACACTCAGAGATTTTGTCGATTTTCAGAAAAATGACGTAATTGAAGTTTACAATTCTACAATAACAGAAAGAACTATTTAATGAATAGCTTAGGAAAAACAGTTACCCAAAGACAATTAAGAGTTGGTGAAATGATTAAACAAGCTCTTGGCATGTTATTTATAAGAGATGAAGCAAAGTTACCAAACTTATCAACTAAAGAAATAACAGTAACTGAAGTAAGAATGTCTCCAGATTTAAAGACAGCAAAAATTTTTGTAATGCCTTTAGGCGGAAAGGACGCTGAAGAGGTCGTTGCTAAATTAAAAGAATTTTCATTTGTAATAAGAAAAGTCTTATCAAAAAAAATAGTAATGAAATTTTTACCAAAACTATTTTTTGTAAAAGATGATTCTTTCGATTACGCAGAAAAAATTGAAAATTTAATAAAACAAACAAATAAATAAGGAAAAAAAATGGCAAACAAAGTAAAAGAACTTTCAATTCATGATAAGGATACAGGTTCTTCAGAAGTTCAAGTTGCTCAATTAACAGATAAAATTGAGAACTTATCTAAACATATTAAACAGTTCAAAAAAGATAAACATTCATCTATTGGACTTTTAAGAGCCGTAAATAGAAGAAAAAAATTATTAGATTATTTAAGAAAAAATAAAATGGAGTCTTATAAAGAAGTAATATCAAAGTTAAATTTAAGGAAGTAAATGTTTAAAGTTATAAAGAAAGAAATAGAAGTAGCAGGAAAAAAGTTTAGTTTAGAAACAGGTAAAATAGCAAGACAAGCTGATGGTGCAATTATTGCTCAGTGTGGAGAAACAATTGTTTTAGCAACAGCAGTCGGAGCTAAAAAAGTTAATCCAGATATGGATTACTTTCCCTTGTCAGTAAATTATCAAGAAAAATATTACGCAGCTGGTAAAATTCCAGGTGGATATTTTAAGAGAGAGGCAAGACCAACAGATAGTGAAACATTAATTTCAAGATTAATTGATAGACCTATCAGACCACTTTTTCCAGATGAATTTAAAAACGAAGTTCAGGTATTACCAACTGTAATATCTTATGACAAAGAAAATGAAGCAGATATTTTATCGATTATTGCTTCATCAGCAGCTTTGGCAATTTCAGGAATGCCATTTTTGGGTCCTGTCGGAGCTTCTAGAGTTGGCTATATTAAAGGAAAATATGTACTTAATCCTACTAAAGCAGAGCTTAAAGACTCAAAACTTGATCTTGTAGTAGCAGGAACAAAGGATGCTGTTTTAATGGTTGAATCAGAGGCGAGTGGTTTAACTGAAGAGGAAATGTTAAATGCAGTTAAGTTTGGTCACGAAGGGTTTGTTCCTATAATTGAGATGATAGAGGAACTGGCTAAAGAATGTAAAAAACCTGACTGGGTGCTCGAGAAAAAAGATCTATCAGAAGTAAAAAATAAATTGGAAAGTGAATTTACAGAAGAGCTTAAAAAAGCATTTTCAATAAAAGATAAACAGGAAAGATCAAATTTAATTTCCGATATAACTGATAAAGCAAAAAAGTTATATGAAGAAGATGAGAATTATACAGATCTTGATGTAAATTCTGAACTTAAAAATTTAGAAAAAAGAATTGTAAGAACAGATATTCTAAAAAATAAAAATAGAATTGATGGCAGAGGCCTTGCAGATGTTAGACCAATTATGTGTGAAGTTGGAATTCTTCCAAGAGTGCATGGCTCTGCTTTGTTTACTCGAGGAGAAACTCAAGCAATAGTTACAACTACACTTGGTACATCTGATGATGAGCAGAAAATAGAAAGTCTTGAAGGATTACAAAAAGAGAGATTTATGCTTCATTATAATTTTCCACCTTTCTCAGTGGGAGAAACTGGAAGAATAGGTACAGGTAGAAGAGAAATTGGTCATGGAAAGCTAGCATGGAGAGCAATAAACTCTTCCTTACCTTCAAAGGAAAGTTTTCCGTATACATTTAGAATTGTTTCAGAGATAACCGAGTCAAATGGTTCTTCATCTATGGCAACTGTTTGTGGCTCGTCTTTAGCATTGATGGATGCAGGTGTTCCAATTAAAGAACCTGTTGCTGGTATTGCAATGGGATTAATCAAAGAAGGAGAAGATTTTAGTGTGCTTTCAGATATTTTAGGAGATGAAGATCACTTGGGTGATATGGACTTTAAAGTTGCTGGAACTAAGGATGGAATAACATCTCTTCAAATGGACATTAAAATCACAGGAATAACTTTTGAAATTATGGAGCAAGCTTTAAAACAGGCAAAAGATGGAAGAATTCACATATTAGGTGAAATGAATAAAGCTTTATCCAAATCGAGAGAAGATGTTGGAAAACATACACCTAAAATGGAAAAAATCACTGTAGATAAGAAAGATATTGCTACAGTCATTGGAAAAGGTGGTGCAACTATAAGAGAAATAGTTGAAGTGTCAGGCGCAAAAGTTGACATCAATGACGAGGGTGAAGTCACAGTAGCTGCTCCAGATGAAGAAGCTAGGAATAAAGCTATGCAAATGATTAAAGACTTAACTGCTAAAGCTGAACTTAATAAAATTTATAACGGCAAAGTAATGAAAATTATGGAGTTTGGTGCATTTGTTAATTTCTTAGGAAAACAAGATGGACTTGTTCACATATCAGAGCTTGCTGATAAGAGAGTCGGTAAGGTAACCGACGTTGTAAAAGAAGGTGATGAAGTTAAAGTTAAAGTAATCGGCTTTGATAGAGGAAAAGTTAAGTTATCAATTAAACAAGCTACAATATAAATTTATAGGAGAAATATGAAAAAATTTGATGATTTGATGAGTGTAAGCAATGAAATTGAAAATATCAGCGCTAGTGATGCAAAAGAAAAACTAAATGACCCAAATGTTCAATTTATCGATGTTAGGGACAAAGAAAGCTTTTCAAAAGGCACGATCGGTAATGCAATTCACTTAGATAGAGGTTTATTAGAATTTTATTTAGCAGAAGGCAGTCCTCTAGAAAATGATATGTTTAAAAATAATCCTGATAAAGAATATGTAGTTTTTTGTGGTGTCGGTGGACAAGGAACATTGGCAACCAAAACTATGAAGGACATGGGGGTTAAAAATGTCAAAAATATCACTGGTGGTATGAAAGAGTGGGAAAAGGTCAAGTAAAAAATAATTGTAATAAATTATAATAGAATGAAGCTTTTAAAAAACTTTAAATTAGAATTACAGAAAAATAAATATGGAAGATATTTATTACTTGGTAGTTTTGCATTTTTTTTTACTAAAGGTTTAATTTGGTTAGGTATTTTTATTGCCGTTGGCTTAGGTATTACTAATTCTTTTTAAATTAAAATAATTACTAAAAAAATCATTTGCACAAAATTTATCACTACAGAAATAAAGTGTGACAGTTTAAACTTTTTATCCTGCTTTTCATCTCTGAACTTATTAATCAGTGGCATTAGTACAAAATTTGATATAGCAAAAAACACTGCAACACTTAAAATTAAATAAAAATCTAAGGAAAAAATTTTTAAAATTATAAATAAAATTAAAACTAAAATACTAATAGCTAGATTAACAGTGTAGTAATAAGGAAATATTTTTCTTATAAATTTTCTAGCATTTTCCTCATTTAATGCAGTGAAAGTAATAGGTGCTACAACAAAAGAAAAGAAGAGCATAATTCCTAATATTATACATGTTAGATAAATACTTAATTGACCAATCATTAATTATTTTAATATTTTCTCTTTTGCTTTTTTAAACTCTTTTTCGTCTATAACTCCAGATTTAAATAATTCATCAAGCTTTTTTATTTGAGATATTACATCATCATCATTATCTTTTTTGTCACTTAAATTGGCAATGTAAATATCTAAATTAAGTTTGTGATGTTCTTTTGCTCTTACTTCTATTTCAAATTTTTTGTGTCTTTTGGCACCTATTGAAATAACTTTTTCCATGATTTTTTTATGTTTTGGAAAATTTGATATGTTATATTTATGATATTCAGATTGGTCTTCTTTTACGAATTTACTTTTTGGTGCGCCTAAAAACTCTGGATCAAAACCATGAGAAATAACAAACCACTTTCCACCGGATAATCTAGAGAAATAACTATGTGAACTTCCAATGGCCACCTTTGGAAGCTCAATATTATTATCTCTTAACCATGCTTTATATTGTGTATTTACACCTCTTAATTCTGGATCCTCAGGATCAAATAGTTCTTTGTAAACATCTTCATGCAAAACCCAAAAGCAATTATGAGATGATCCTTTCGCAAAAAATTCTAAAACATAGTATTCGGGTCTATCATAACACCCATCGTATTTATTTTTGAACATTATCTCATATAAAATTCTATTAAAAATACTCTGGTACCTCGGGCCAATATCAAGTTCCGCAATAGAAATACCTTCAACAGCTTTTTTTTCTTTTATCTTTAATAATCTATAACCTTTAGTGGTGACACCATAATAACTATAAGCAAATCTATCTGCCACGACCCACTCACCTTCTGGTAATTCAAAGACATATTTTTTGTAAAATTCAATTTGACTATCCAATTTATCACCAATTCTATAACTTTTTGAATTAGCGTTTCCAAAAAAACAAAAAAATATAAATAGATACAGTAAGCTTCTTAGCATTCTATAATTATAACCATATAACAATAGATTTCAGGTAATATTTTTAGGATCTGGCATTCCAACTTTATTGTAACCGGCATCTACATAGTGAATTTCACCAGTAACACCACCAGCCATATCACTTAAAAGATATAATGCTGAATTTCCTACGTCAAGATTATCTACATTTCTTTTCAAAAATGAATGATCGGCATTCCACTTGTAAAGAAATTTAGCATCCCCAATAGCAGAAGCTGCTAAAGTTTTTATTGGTCCCGCACTAATTGCATTAACTCTAATATTGTTTGCTCCTAGGTCTCTTGCAAGATATTTAACACTAGATTCTAGTGCAGCTTTACACACTCCCATTACATTATAATTGGGTATGGCTTTATTTGCTTCATAACTCAAAGTAATCATACTACCACCTTGCTTCATTATTTTAGATGCCTCTCTAGCAACTTCAGTAAATGAAAAACAAGATATCAACATACTTCTTAAAAAGTTTTCTCTAGTTGTATTTAAATATTCTCCTGATAACTCGGACTTATCTGAAAATGCAATTGCATGCACAACAAAATCAATTTCTCCCCATTGATTTTTTACATCTTCAAAAAGTTTTACAACTTCTTCTTTTTTTTCTACATCACAGCTAAATGTTACATTTGAATTTAGTTTTTCTGCAAGTGGAACAACTCTTTTTTTTAAAGCATCACCCAAATATGTAAAAGCTAACTCTGCTCCAGCTTCTGCTAATTTTTGCGATATACCCCATGCAATTGACCTTTCATTGGCAACACCCATGATAAGACCTTTTTTTCCCTTCATTAAACTCATAGATCTAAACTTTCTCAAACACTAATGTTGCGTTGGTTCCACCAAAACCAAAGCTGTTAGACATAATTGCGTTTAAATTTACATCTTTTTCGACTTTTGTAACAATTGGATAATTTTTTGCTTCATCATCCATTTCGGAAATATTTGCTGAAGCTGAAATAAAATTATTTTTCATCATTATCAAACTGTAAATTGCTTCATGAACTGAAGTTGCGCCTAAAGAATGACCTGACAAAGATTTTGTAGAACTTATCTTAGGTTTATAGTCTGGAAAAGCTTCACCAACTGCTTTTAATTCTGTAATATCTCCTACGGGTGTAGATGTTCCGTGAGTATTAATATAGTCAATTTTATTTTTTGAAGTTGCTAGAGCCATTTTCATACATCTCACCGCTCCCTCACCAGATGGTGCAACCATATCATATCCATCTGATGTTGCTCCATATCCAGTTAATTCTGCGTATATTTTAGCACCTCTTGCTTTGGCATGTTCGTATTCTTCTAAAACAAGAACTCCACCTCCACCAGCAATCACAAAACCATCTCTTGTTTTATCATATGGTCTAGAAGCTTTTTCAGGGGTATCGTTATATTTTGATGATAGCGCAGTCATTGCATCAAACATTGCAGTCATAGCAAAGTGAACCTCATCACTACCACCTGCAAAAATAATATTTTGTTTTCCTAATTGAATAAGTTCCATTGCGTTACCAATACAATGACCACTCGTTGCGCATGCAGAACTTATTGTGTAATTAGTTCCTTTTATTTTAAATGGAACTGCTAGAGTGGCAGAAGCAGTACTTGCCATTGTTCTTGGAACAATAAATGGACCCATTTTTTTTGGATTTTTTTCTCTAGTCTTATCTGATGCTAAAATCACATTTTCAATTGATGGTCCTCCAGATCCCATGACCATACCTGTTGAAATATTACTAACCTCATTTTCTTCTAATCCAGAGTCTTTAACTGCTTCACTCATTGCAACATAATTATATGCTGATCCAGCACCCATAAACCTAATAACTTTTCTATCTATATAATCTTCCAATTTGATATTTGGTTTACCATGAACATGGCTTTTTAAATTATGCTCTTTGTATTCCTCAGAAAATGTTATTCCTGATTTTGTATTAACTAACGATTGATAAACTTCATCTTGGTTATTTCCCAAACATGAAACTACACCAAGTCCTGTTACAACTACTCTTTTCATTATTTAAATAATCCTACTTTAAGATTTTCTGCACTATAAATCTTTTTTCCATCAGCGAGCAATATTCCATTTGCAAGTCCCACGGTTGTTTCTCCTTTAACAAGAATTCTTTTCATATCTATTTCGTATGTTGCCATTTTGACATTTTTAAGAACTTCACCAGTAAATTTTACAGTGCTTACACCCAATGCTCTACCTCTTCCTGGTTTTCCAAGCCAACCAAGAAAAAAGCCAACCAGCTGCCACATTGCATCTAAACCAAGACAACCTGGCATAACTGGATCTTCTCTAAAATGACAATCAAAGAACCACAAATTATCCTTAATATCAAGTTCGGCTTTCATAGATCCTTTTTTATAAAAACCCTCACTCTCAGTTATTTCTGTAATTCTATCAAACATTAGCATTGGTGGAGAAGGTAATTTTGCATTACCTGGACCAAATAACTTACCATTAGCGCAATCAATTAGTTCGTTGTAATTAAAGGAACTTTTTTTCATAATTTTGTAATCTTATTACTTGATTTAGGTACATTATAATATACAAATAGTTTAGAATAGTTTTAAATTGCTAATGACTAGTAAACAAGAATTTATTGAAAAACTAAGAAACTCTAGCTTAAGACCAACTAAACAAAGAATAAATATATGCGAGGTTTTATTTAATAGAGATAAAACTTTCCATTTCACAATAAACGACTTATTCAATTTGATAAAAGATAAAACTGGAGAGAAAGTTTCTTTAGCAACTGTTTACAATACAGTTCATGCATTTCATAAAAAAGGATATCTAAAAGAAATTCCAATAAATTCTAATCAAACCTACTTTGATACAAATGTCACAGATCACCACCATTTCTTTGATGTTAAAGAAGAAAAGCTTATTGATCTTAAAAATGAGGATGTGGGACCGATAGAGATACAAAAATCAATACCTGGAAAAAAAATTAAATCAGTTGAAGTTTTAGTAAAATTAGAAGACTAAGTTTCAAAATTAAATCATAAATATTCTGACTTATTGACAATCTTCTTTAGAATAATTATAAACAACGAATTAGAATAATTATAATATTAAAGGAGATATATAATAATGAGTGCGGAATTTCATAAAGGTAAAATATTTAAATCAGCAGAATTAAGTAAGTGCCCTTTTACGGGCGTAGGTACACCAGCAAAATTTAGCGCTGGTAGAGGACAAACAAACAGAGATTTTTGGCCAAATAGTTTGAATTTGAAAATTTTAAGTCAGCACTCGAATTTATCAAATCCAATGGAGAAAAAATTTAATTATTCTAAAGAATTTAAGAAACTGAATTACAAAGCACTCAAAAAAGATTTAAACAAATTAATGACAGACTCACAAGATTGGTGGCCAGCAGATTACGGTCATTATGGTCCTTTATTTATTAGATTAGCATGGCACGCAGCAGGTACATACAGAACAGGTGATGGCAGAGGGGGAGCTGGAACAGGCAATCAAAGGTTTGCACCGTTAAATGCTTGGCCTGATAATGTTAATCTAGATAAAGCTAGATTACTTTTGTGGCCAATAAAACAGAAATATGGAAAAAGAATTTCTTGGGCAGATTTATTTATACTAGTTGGAAATGTAGCATTAGAGTCTATGGGCTTTAAAACGTTCGGTTTTGGAGCGGGAAGAACTGATATCTGGGAACCAGAAGATGATATTTACTGGGGTTCAGAAAAAGAAATGTTAGGTGTTAAGAGATACAGCGGCAAAAGAGATCTTGAACAACCTTTGGGGGCTTCTCACATGGGATTAATTTATGTAAATCCACAAGGTCCAGATTTTAATCCAGACCCATTGAAAGCAGCTCATGATATTAGAGAAACATTTGGACGAATGGCAATGAATGATTATGAAACAGTTGCACTAGTTGCTGGTGGTCATACTTTTGGAAAATCTCATGGTGCTGCACCTGAATCACATAAAGGACCTGATCCAGAAGCATCAAGAATTCAAGATCAAGCAACTGGTTGGAATAGTAATTACAAATCAGGAAAAGGTGTACACGCAATAAGTAGTGGTATTGAAGGGGCATGGACACAAACACCAACACAATGGGATATGGGTTACTTTGATTGTTTATTCAACCATGAATGGGAATTGACAAAAGGACCTGCTGGAGCATTTCAATGGACTCCAAAAAAGAATGGTCAGAGAATTAAAATGGTTCCTGATGCTCATGATAAAAATAAAATGCATCCTCCAATGATGCAAACAACTGATTTATCTTTGAGAATGGATAAAAGTTATGGACCAATTTCAAAACATTTTTATCAAAATCCAGATGAATTTGCTGATGCATTCGCAAGAGCTTGGTTTAAGCTTACTCATAGAGACATGGGACCAAGAGCATGTTATTTGGGTAGCGAAGTACCAAAAGAACAATTAATTTGGCAAGATCCTATAGATAAACCAAAATATAAACTTAAATCAAAAGATATAAGAGATTTGAAATCAGAGCTTTCAAAATCAAAAATCTCTGTTTCTGATTTAGTTTCTACGGCTTGGGCTTCTGCTTCTACATACAGAGGTTCTGACAAAAGAGGTGGAGCAAACGGAGCAAGAATTATGCTTGAACCTCAAAGAAGTTGGAAAGTCAATAACCCTAAAAAACTTTCAAAGGTTATTAAAGCTTTACAAAAAATTAAGAAAAAATTTGATAAAAATAAAAAATCAGTCTCAATGGCGGATCTTATAGTATTAGGTGGAAATGTAGGAATAGAGATGGCAGCAAAAAAAGCTGGTCATAAAATTCAGGTTCCATTTACTCCTGGAAGAGGAGATGCAAGACAAGACCAAACAGATGTAAATTCATTTGGATTACTTGAGCCGCAAGCGGATGGTTTTAGAAACTACATGAAAAAAGGTAAATCTAATGTTTCAGCTGAGGAAAAATTAATTGATAAGGCACAATTAATGGGATTAACGGCACCAGAGATGACAGTTCTTGTAGGAGGAATGAGAGTTTTAGATACAAACTATGATAGTTCTAAAAATGGAGTTTTCACAAAAAAACCTGGAACTCTATCAACAGATTATTTTGTAAATCTTCTTGATATGAGTACCACTTGGAAAGAAACTGACAAATCTGAACAATATTTTATTGGTAAAGATAGAAAGTCTAAAAAAACTAAGTGGAAAGGTTCAAGAGTTGACCTTATTTTTGGTTCAAATTCTCAATTAAGAGCATTAGCCGAAGTATATGCTTGCAAAGATTCAGCAGACAAATTTATCAAAGACTTTGCATCCGCATGGGTCAAAGTGATGAATGCAGATAGATTTGATTTAAGATTAAATTAGTATAGAAAAAGGCGGAAAAAAAATGACATCATTAAATTTTGAAGATTTTTATAAAGTTCCTGAAATCAAATTTGACATCTTAAAATTACGTAAAGATCTAGATGCAATATTAGAGAAAAAAAGATTTAATTCACCAGGAGTAACTCACTTTGGTGCAATTCCTTTAAATCAAATCCCTAATGATGAAGAGTCAATTAAGGGAAATAACATTAGAGGAAGATATTGGACTATTGCTGATGAGACAGGAAAAGAAGTTTCAAGAGACATTGATATTGACGAGTCAAAATATACTCAATTAGTGCCTGAATTTGAGAATACTTATTTCAAGGAAGTTTATGAAATCCTGAGCAAAAAATTTAAACTAGGAAGGGTAAGACTCCTGTTAAAAGAACCTAGATCTACACTAAGCTGGCATAAAGACCCAGAATGTAGATTACATGTTCCAATAGTAACCAATGCTGGTTGTTCAATGGTCATAGAAAATGTTGCAAAACACTTGCCTGCTGATGGTCATGTGTGGATTACCAATAATACAAAATATCATAACTTTTTTAATGGAGGAGAACAGGCTAGAGTTCACTTAGTTGCGTGTGTTCTTGAGAGCCCGTTTAAAGAATAATGGAAGTTACTAACGGTATTTTTAAAGCTGCTGAACAGATTTACACTAATAACAGAGGCTCAATTTTAAGAACAATCGTTTATACGATTGGTCACTTTGCAATTGCCATAACAGTTTTGATGTTGGTTGCGGATGTATCATTTATGATAGCCTTAACTGATGCAATAGTAGAACCAATTGCTAATTCTATTTGGTATTTCGTTTTAGATAAGTGGTGGGCAAGTAGATCAAAAAGTTAATAATAATCATTATCAATAAATAAATAGAAAAAATTTTATAAGGATAATTTGTAGTAATAATAATTATTCGCAAAAAAAATGCGTAAATAATAATTATTCGCAAGGATATTTGTTGAAAATAATTTTTTCATATTTAATTTTAAAGTATGCAAATAGAAAATTATAATTGTAAAAAATGTGGATTAACAATTTCTTCAACTTGTTCTAAGTGTGATAAAATAGTTGATGTTGAAGTCCTTGATGATGGATGTATTGTTCAAAAGACTAAATGTGTTGATTGTGCGAATGCTCCAGTGATCAAAGACGTATGTGTCCAACAAAAATAATTAGTTAATATATATAACTTAAAGGGTTAGTTGATTTTTCCCCAAAGATTTTCTTCATCAATCCACCCTTTAAAACCTTTTGTTTCTACTAAACACCAATTTCTCTCACATTTTTTCACTAACAATAATCTTCCAGTTTCTATTTTAGCCAATGGTTTGGAAAATTTAGTTGGTTTTTTGAAAAGAATTTTATTTGACGCAGTTATAAAGGATTTTGATTGTTTCAATTGAGATATATGTATCCACCCACCATTTTTTTTATTATCAATTATTCTTCTAAAATTTTCTTTTTTATCAATCACTTTTACTGGCAAGTTTATTTTCCTGTAAATATACTTTATTGGATAATCAAAACTTGGTCCATATCTTACGTTTACCTTATCATTTTTAAGCATTAAAAATTTTTCATTATCCTCCGAAATGGCATTCGAGGTAATAAATATTATGATTAAAATCTTGAAGATTAATTGCACAAGCAACCTCTTTTTTTAGTAAATTTTATTTTTCTAAATTCTAGTTTTTTTAGATTAACCACCAGAATTGATGAGTGAAGACTTTTATCAGAAGAAATTATGTTCTTTAAAACTTCATTTGCTTGCATACTCCCAATTATATTTGATGTAGTTCCTAATATTCCTTCACTTTCACAATTTAAAACTTCATCAGAAGGTTCTGACTGGTAAAAACATTTTAAACATGGGCTTGATTTATTATTAAAATCGAATGAAAAAATATGTCCATCAAATTTGCTAATAGCACCAACTATTAATTTTCTTTTATATTTTAATGAAAATTTATTTATTAAAAATTTAGTTTTAAAATTATCTGTTCCATCTACAATTATATCGAAATCTTTTACAATTTTATTTAAATTTTTTTCTGATGCTTTTTCTTTTAAAATTTTGACTTTTACATCTCTGTTAATTAATTTTATTCTTCTTTTAAAGATATCAACCTTAAATTTTCCAACATCTTTTGAAGTATACAAAATTTGTCTTTGAAGATTTGAAATATCTACTTTATCGTGATCAATAGCACCTATATACCCTACACCGCATCTAGCCAACAAATCTGCAACTGGACTACCTAATCCACCAATTCCTACAATTAAAACTTTTGAATTAATTATTTTCTTTTGTCCTAATATACCAATATCCTTAAGTATTATTTGTCTAGAGTATCTCTTAAGCTTTCGTTTAGATAATGAATTTTTCACTTACCCGTTGATCCAAATCCACCCGAACCTCTAATTGTTTCAGGCAAAGTTTCTACAGTTTCAAAATCTACTTTTAGAATTGGCATTAGTATCATTTGAGCAATTCTATCATCGTTATTTACTGTAAAGTCTTTATCTCCATGATTAAATAAAATTACTTTTATTTCTCCTCTATAGTCACTATCAATTGTTCCAGGAGTATTTAATACACTTATTTTATTTTTAGCTGCTAAACCTGATCGTGGCCTGATCTGAACTTCGGTATCCTCAGGAATTGCAATGGATATACCTGTTGGCACTAAAGCGTTTTCGCCTGGTTTAATTATTATTTTCTTTTCAATGAATGCAGTCAAATCTAGTCCAGATGATCCTGTTGTTTTATATTCTGGCAGTTTAGCTTTTTTGTCTAATTTTTTAATTAAGACTTTCACCATTAAGTTAATTAATCTGTTGAATTATTCTTTTGACTATTTCCTCAGCTACCAATGATTTACTCATCTTTTCAAAATTTTCTTCAGGTTTATCTTTGTAAAATATAGAAATTTTATTAAAATCTGATCCAAATCCTATAGTTTGATCTGAGACATCATTTGCAATTACCCAGTCACAATTTTTTTCATTCAACTTCTCTTTTGCATTTGTCGAGAGATTGTTTGTTTCTGCCGCAAAACCAATTGTTATTTTTGGTCTTAATGAATTGTGATTAGATATATGATTTAAAATATCAATATTTTTTTCTAGCTCTAAGTTAAATTCTTCATTCTTTTTAATCTTTGTACTTTTATAATTTTTCACTTTAAAATCAGAAACAGCTGCAGAAAAAATAGCTACATCTGTTGGTAGATTATTTAAACTTTCTTTGAACATCTCTTCAGCCGTTTCAATACTTATAAAATTAACACCGTCCAAAGGTTTAATGCTTGTCTTTCCAGAAATAAGTGTCGTATCAAATCCATTGTCTCTAAGACATTTGGCTATTTCATATCCTTGTTTGCCACTGGATTTATTTGTAATAAATCTTACAGGATCAATATATTCATTAGTTGGTCCTGCAGTAACTAAAGCTTTTAATTTTTTATTTTTATCTAAATTAGAAAAATAGTTTTTAAGCGTATTGACTATTTCATTTGGTTCTGTCATTTTTCCTTGACCGTATTCACCACATGCCATATCTCCTATCTCTGGCCCAATAATTTTGTGCCCAAAACTTTTTAATTTTAATATGTTTTCTTTAGTAGAAGGATGCTCCCACATTCTTACATTCATTGCCGGTGCTAAAAATATTTGTTTATTAGAAGCTAATAAAACAGTAGACGCCAAATCTTCTGCATTTCCTGAGGCTACTTTCGATATGGTATTAGCTGTAATTGGTGCAACTAATACTGCATCAGCCCATCTTGATAAAGATATATGGTCCATCTCAGCTTCGTTTTCTGCACTAAATATATCGTCATAAACTTTTTCTTGGGAAAGAGACGAAACAGATAGTGGAGTTACAAATTCTTTTGCATTTTTTGTTAATATAGTTTTTACACGAGCACCATTTTTCTTAAATAATCTTATTAACTCAAGACTTTTGTAAGCAGAAATTCCACCACATATAATCAAGAGTATTTTTTTATTCTCAAAATAATTCATCGTCGAGATTAAAATACTACTAATCCTAAAATTACAAGTAATAATAAACCAATGATTGATTGATTTCTGAAAGCTACCATTTCATTTTTTTTTGTATTTAGATCATTATACGTATTAGTATTTTGTGGAATTTGTCCACTTGCAAGAAATGTTAATGCTTGGTTTGCTTTATCCATTATTTGCGGCATTTCTGGTAATCTTTTTATAACTTCTGCAGAATTTTTTAGAGTTTCATTTAATGTTGTTATAGGATCTTTTGTTTCTTTAAGCCATTTTTCAAGAACAGGTCTTGAAGTTTCCCAAATGTTTGTCTCTGGATTTAATCTTCTTGCAACACCTTCAACTACTACCATGGTTTTCTGTAGCATGAGCAACTGTGGTTGAGTTTGCATATTAAATTTTTCTGTCACATCAAAAAGTTGTTTGAGTAGTTTACCTCCAGATATATCTTTAATTGACTGACCAAATATTGGCTCTCCTATTGATCTTAGTGCTTGCGCGAGATCATCAACAGGCACTTCTTTTGGAACTAACCCTGCAGCTAAATGAACTTCAGCCACTTTTTTATAATCTCGTTTAATAAATCCATATAAAATCTCAGCAAGAAATTTTTTACTCAAATCATCTAGCCTTCCCATTATACCAAAATCGATAGGAACTATTTGACCACTATTGTTTATAAAAATGTTGCCTTGATGCATATCTGCATGAAAAAAACCATCTCTAACAGCATGTCTAAGAAAATGTTGAATAATATCTGATGCAATCTTTTTGGTATCTATATTTCTTTTTTTTAACTCCTCCGTTTCTCTTATGGAGACACCTTCAACCCAGTCTAAAGTCATTACGTTTTCACTTGTAAAATTCCAATAAATTCTAGGAACTTTAAATCCACTGTCATTCTTAGTATTTTCAGAATACTCATTAGCTGCAGCGGCTTCAAATCTTAAATCCATTTCTAAATTGGTTATTTCTTTTAGCAAATAAACAACCTCAACTAATTTAAGTCTTTTTGTCTTTTTGATAATTGACTCAGTTAAAAAAGCAAAAAGCATTAAAGCATCAATTTCTTCGTTGAATATTTTTTTTATATTTGGTCGTAAAATTTTTATAGCCACATCTTTAATTGTGCCGTTATCATTTATTTGTGCTTTATGTACTTGAGCTATAGATGCCGCTGCCACTGGTTCAGATAGATTTATGATTGAATTAAAATTATCTTCTCCTAGATCTTTTTTGATTATTTCTTTAGCTTTAGATAACTCAAAGGGAGGCAAACGATCTTGTAAACTCTCTAGTTGCTTTGATAACTTTTCTCCAATTATATCTGGTCTAGTTGCTAGAAATTGACCTAATTTAATGAATGTTGTGCCCATAGATTGCAAGGAGTTTGACAATCTTTCACCTTCGGTTTCATTTACAAAAGAAATATCTTTTTTTAAAAATGATAAAGATAACAAATAGAATAATATTTTTATTCCAATCGGCGGGTTATGAAACTTTGTGAATATACTTAAAGCGTCAGATTTTGCTAATTTTCTTCCAAGCTTAAAAAGTATGTATAATTTTTTAATCATATTTTCCAACCTGAATGAATAGCTACTATTCCACAAGAAAAGTTTCTATACTCACATTTAATAAAATTATTTTTCTCCATTAAACCCTTTAATTCCTCTTGATTAACAAATTCTTGGATACTTTTTATTAGATATTCATAAGGCTCTTTTTCACCAACCACAAATTTTCCTATTTCTGGAATTAATTTAGAGTATCTTTTATATACTAAATCTAAGTTTAAATTTTGAATTTTTGAAAATTCTAAACAAAAAAATCTACCTCCTGACTTTAAAACTCTATACGCTTCACTTAAGGATTTATTAATATTTTTTGTATTTCTTAAACCAAAACTTATAGTGTAATAATCACATGAATTAGATTTTAAAGGCAATTTCTCTGCCGACCCCTTAATCCACTTGATATTTTTGTAATTTGATAGTCTATTTTTTCCTTTTTTCATCATTCCTTCATTCGGATCAATACAAAATAATTCTATATTTTTATTTGAACTATTATCGATAAAAAGTTTTGCTATATCACCTGTGCCACATGCAACATCTGCTAGAATTTTATTTTTACCTGGGTTCATCCAATTTATTAAATTTCTTTTCCAGATTCTATGAACTCCAAGTGACATCAAATCATTCATGATGTCGTATTTGTCATAAACTTTATCAAACACACCTTGGACTAGACCTTTTTTATTTTGAAGATATTGTTGCATAAAATAAATAATATTAATTAATATAATAATAAATGCCAGAATTGCCAGAAGTAGAAGTTGTTAAAGAGTCACTAAGTAGATCAATAACAGGAAAAAAAATAAAAAAAGTAAGTATAAAGAATAGGAATTTAAGGTTCAAAATAAAAAAAGGTTTTGAATCAAGACTTCAATCAAAATCAATAAAAAAAGTTAAGAGGTTTTCAAAATATATCATACTAGTTCTAAATGATGAAAAATTTTGCTTAATTCATCTTGGAATGTCTGGAACTATACATCTTTTAAGAAAAAATATTTTAAATCAAAAAACAAATGCAAGTTTTTATCATAGCCCATATTTGCCAAAAAAACATAACCATGTGTTTTTGGAATTTGATAACATAAAAATTATATATAATGATCCCAGAAGATTTGGTTACTTCAAATTATTTGAAAATAAGAATAATTTAGAAAATTTTATAAATAACTATGGTCCCGAGCCTTTTTCTTCAAAATTTAATCTCAACTATTTAAAAAAATATTTTTATAAAAAGAAAAAGAATATAAAAAATTTTCTCTTAGATCAAAAGTTTGTTTCAGGTTTGGGGAACATTTATGCAAGTGAAATTTTATTCAGCTCTAAAATAAATCCAAAAAAAAAAGCAAAATCTTTAAGTGAAAACGATTGTATTAATATTATTAAATATTCAAGAAAAATTTTAAATTTAGCGATAAAAAAAGGAGGATCTAGTATTAGAGATTTTAAAAATATAGTTGGCAAAAATGGATCTTTTCAAGATAACTTTAAAGTATACAACAGAGAAAATAAGAGTTGTCTTTCACCAGGATGTAAAGGGACAATAAAAAAAAAATTTATCACTAATAGATCAACATTTTTTTGTAATATTTGTCAAAAATAAAAAATTATTATATTGACCGTATAAATTTCTCGTTATATACAATCGCGCTTATGGCAAACACTAAATCAGCTATTAAACGAATAAGACGTATATCGCGTCAAACAACTGTAAATAAGTCAAGAAAGAGCAGGTTTAGATCTGCAATAAAAAAAATGAATTTAATTCTTGATAAAAAGGACAAAAAAGAAGCTTTAGCTTTTTTGCCAAAATTAAACTCCGAATTGATGAAAATAGCGAAGACAGGCGTGATAAAAAAGCAAAATGCGTCAAGAAATATTTCTAGGATAACAAAAAAAATAAATTCCTTATAACAACTTTTAGTTTACTTGGAGAAATTACAACCCTAGAGATTATTTTTTCAATTAAAAAAAGAATCTTTTAATCTTTTAGTCACAAAATAAAAAAAGTAAATTTAAGATTACTAATTTTAAGTCCCTAAAAAGAGATTCAATTATTAATTTATACAATTGTAAATTTTATTTTTTTTTGAGAATAAAAATAAATTTATTGCATTGAATTATGAATAGGAGTTTAACAGACTCTCATGAAAAATAATCTCACTAACATTAAATCAGACAATATTAATAAGATTGATTGGAAATTATTACAAAATGAAATGAAAAATAAGTTTGGTTCTGAGATTTATGATAGTTGGTTAAAAAAAATTGATTTAGTTGATGAGTTTAAAAATTATGTTTTATTATCTGTTTCGACAAGATTTATCAGAGACTGGATAACCTCAAGATATTTAGATCAAATATTACAAATAATTAAATCATATAAAAAAGATATTTCCAGAATAGAATTTGTAATTAACGAGAATATAAAGAATAAAAATAGTGATGAAATAAAATCAGATAATTCATCTGATAATGAAAAGGTTTCATTTATTAAAGATTCATATCTTCAATATAATAGAATTGATCCAAATAAAAACTTTGAGAATTTCTTGCTAGGAAAAAGTAATAAACTAGCTTTTGAAGCTGCAAAAAAAGTCTCAGAACAAATAGCTCATTATAATCCTCTATATATTTATGGTGGAGTTGGAATGGGTAAGACACATTTGCTAAATGCAATTGGATTAAGTTTGAAAGAAAAAAATAAAGTAATGTTTATTTCAGCCGAAAGATTTATGTATCAATTTGTAAAATCAATAAAATCTAATGATATGGTAAAGTTTAAAGAGTATTTTAGAAATACTGACATATTTTTGATTGATGATATTCAATTTATGAATGGAAAAGAAGCTATGCAAGAAGAGTTTTTCCACACATTTAATGTTTTGCTAGAGAAAGGATCACAAATTATAGTTTCAGCAGATAGACCACCAAACAAATTAACTAGAATACAAGAGAGAATTAAATCTAGATTTTCAGGAGGACTAGTAGTTGATATTCAAAATGCTGATTTTGAATTAAGATACAATATAATAAAATCCAAAAATGAAGATCTTGGAATTCACGATCCAAATAATATTAAAATCAGTGACGAGATCATAAAATTTATTAGTACTGAAGTTAACACCAGTATCAGAGAACTTGTAGGTGCATTTAATAGAATAGTATCTTTCTCAAGAATTTATGGAAAAACACCTTCAATGTCAGAGGTAAAAGTAATATTAAAAGATCTATTAAATTTAACAGAAAATAAAGTTGATATAGACAATATTCAAACAATAGTCTGTAAATATTTTAAAATAAGTAAAAACGAAATGTTGTCACCAAGAAGGTCAAGATACCTTGTTAGACCAAGACAAACTGCTATTTATTTAGCAAAAATGCTGACATCTAAATCTTTACCAGAGATAGGTCGATCATTTGCTAATAGAGATCACACAACTGTTATTCATTCAGTTAAAACAATAGAAAAATTAAGAAAAGACGATAATGAATTAAATTTAAGCATAGATAGTCTAAAGAATAAAATATTATACAAACAAGAAAATGAAATTTAGTGTTAATCAACAGGATTTGCAAAAATCTTTAGGTTACTGTCAGGGTGTAATAGAAAAAAGAAGCACTTTACCTATTCTTTCAAATATTTTGATAGAGGCGGCAAATTCAAAATTAAAAATTACAGCAACAGATTTAGATTTAATATTTTTAAATGAAATTTCAAATATTAAAATTTTTGATGAAGGCAAAACTACCACTTCATCATCAATTATGTTTGATATTGTAAGAAAAATACCTTCTGGTAGTCAGATAAATTTTGAAAACACTGGAGAAAGTAAATTACAATTAGAGTCAAATAAATCTCTGTTCAATTTAAATTCAATTAATGCATCTGAATTTCCAATTACAGATGAAAATTTCAATGAAAATGAATTTACCATAAATTCAAAAGATTTATTAAAACTTTTAAACAAATGTAAATTTTCGATTTCGAATGATGAAACACGGCATTATCTTAGTGGTATTTTTTTCCATCAGACCCAAAAAGATGATAAGCATTTTTTAACTGCAGCCGCAACAGATAGCCATAGAATGTCTATTTCAAAAGTAAAACTAAAAAATCAAATTGAGTTTGAACCAATAATACTTCCAAAAAAAACTATATTTCAATTATGTTCCCTTTTAGAGGATTATGATGGTGAGGTTAAAGTCTCAAATATTAAGTCTAAAATTAAATTTGAACTTAATAATAGTATTTTGATCTCAAAATTAATCGATGGAAAATTCCCCAATTATATTCAAGTTATCCCTAGAGAAAATCAAAAAAAATTAGAAATTGATTTAAAATCTTTTTTAAACTCTGTTGATAGGGTAGCATCAGTTTCCCTAGATAAAAAAGATGGTGTAAAATTTAATTTGACTAAAGATAATTTAGATTTATCCGTCAATAACACTAATAGTGGTGATGGTAAAGAAAGCCTATCTGTAAAATTTGAGACAGATTTAGATATAAGTTTTAATTCTAGATATTTGTTAGATATAGCATCCCAATTAAATGGTGATAACATTGAAATATATTTGAAAGATACCGGATCTCCAGCTTTGATAAAAGATCCTGCAGATTTTGATAGTATTTATGTTGTAATGCCTATGAAAGGTTAGTTACCAAGACCAAGCTCGGAATAAATTTCTTTTTGCAATAATTTTACAAATTCTGTTTCCTCGATTCCTGTATTAATTGGTTTTAAAATAGAAATAGTAATCGTTTTATTGGGTATCATCTTTCCAGATTTTGGCCATACTCTTCCAGAGTCGATAGCAACAGGTTGACATTTTACATTTAACTCTTTGTAAATTCTTCCAACTCCTTTTTTAAAAGGAATAATTTCGTTTGGTAGAACTCGAGTAGCTTGTGGAAAAATTATTACAGGTCTTTTTGTTTTTTCCATAGCTTCTTTAATTTTTTCAGTAAAATTAAGGTTTTCTTTAGAAACTTTATTTCTATTCACAGAAATAGAATCTATCTTTCTTAAATACCAACCAAATATTGGAATATTTAATAGTTCTCTTTTAAGAATAAAAATTGGTGAATTGAATATTGTTTGTAAAAAAAAAGTTTCAAACATCGATTGATGAGAGCATGCAATAAAGTAGTTCTCATTATTTATTATGTTTTCTTGACCTTTAATTACTATTCTGGTTGAGTAAAAAATTTTTAAACAGAATGAGGACCAGTATCCAAAAAGTTTACCTCCAAAAAGAGTGATTTTCTTTGGTAGTAACAATGATGGAAGAAAAATAATACATATTAAAATTAATCCAGAAAAAAATATACTTTTAAAGAGGATATTTCTCATTATAAGTTTTAAATTAGATTATATCCGTTATTTTTTGTCTTTTTCTAATAATCTTTACTTTGTTTCCTTTAATCAAAATTTCAGCAGGCCTTAATCTAAGATTATAATTAGATGATAATGAATAACCATATGCACCTGTATCACAAATAATCATAATATCATTTTCTTTTATATTTTGAAATTTCCTTTCTGTTAAAAATTTATCAGTTGTTTCACATACTGGGCCTACAAATTCTAATATTTTCTTTGATCGCGACTTATTTCTTAGGGATGGAACTATCCTATGTTTTGCATTATACAAAGCTGGTCTTATCAAATCATTCATTGCCGCATCCAATATTACAAATGTTTTTGTCTTATTATGTTTTAAATAAATTACTTTGGTTGCAAGTATACCAACATTTCCAATTATAGATCTTCCAGGTTCAAAAATTATTTTACAATTATGTTTATTTTTAAATTTAATTATTGATTTTTTATATTTTAAATAATCAAGTTTTTTCGTTTTATTATCATAATTAATCCCCATCCCACCACCTAAATCAATAAACTCAAATTTATAATCTAAACTTCTTAAAAGTTTATCAAGAACATTTAGCATTTTTTCGTAGGGTTTGTGATTTAAGATTTGACTACCGATATGAACACTTAAGCATTTAATATTTATAAATTTTGATTGTTTCATCAAATTAATAATTTTTATAAAAGTCTTTTTATCTACGCCAAATTTATTTTCACTTTTGCCAGTAGAAATTTGTTTTAGTGTCTCAGCATCTGTATCTGGATTTAATCTTAAGCCAATATTAACAACTTTATTTAGTTTTTTTGCAACCGCTTCAATCGCCAAAACTTCACTCAAAGATTCAGAATTTATTAATAATATTTTTTGTTTAATTGCGTACTCAATTTCATCTTTTGTTTTACCAACTCCAGAGAAAACTATCTTGTTTTTATTAATACCAGCTTTAAGTGATGCATACAATTCACCCTTCGAAACTACATCTGCTCCAAGGTCTAATTTTTTTATTTCTTTTAATAATGAAATATTAGAATTAGATTTTACAGAAAAACAAATTAAAGGTCTAATTTCCTTAAAAGCTCTTTTAAAATTCTCTATATTTTCTCTTAAATTTTTATAAGAGTAGCAGTATAGAGGTGTATTAAATTTTTTTGTTAGACTCTTAATGTTATTTCCTTCAATAAAAAATTTATTATTTATATATCTCATAATACTTTTTGAATATTCTTACTTAATTCAGATTTATATTCTGGATCACCTTTTCGTCCGCAAGCAGCTATAAAATATAAACAAAGCATAATAATTAAAATTTTTTTACTCATTTTTTTCCTTTTTTATCATTTTCTTAACATTCTCAAAAGAAGTTCCGCCATATGATTTTTTTGATTTAATCGAATTTTCTAGATCTAGTATTTTATAAACATTTAAACTTAGTTTTGGCTCAATTTGATTTATTTCTTTTAATTCTAATTCGTGAAGTTTTTTATTTTTTTTTTCTGCTAAATTAATTATTTTTGCTGTTTGTATATATGCCTTTCTAAATGGATATCCAAGCTCTCTTACAATGTAATCAGTTAAATCTGTAGCTGTGGTAAATCCTTCTCCTGCAAGGGATAGCATACTTTTTTTATTTATTATTAAGTTTTTTATTACATCATTTAACAATGATAGCGATATTTTTAATTGATCATTTGTTTTAAAAACAATTTCTTTGTCTTCCTGTAGATCTTTAAAATATGATAAAGGTAAACCTTTTAATATTGAAATCATAGAATTTATATTTCCTATAAATATTCCAGTTTTACCTCTCAAATATTCTAATGGGTCAGGATTCTTTTTTTGTGGCATTATAGAAGAACCAGTTACCAACTTATCATTCAAAGTTATCATATTGAAAGCATCAGAATTCCAAATTATGAGTTCTTCAGCAATTCTAGAAATATGTAAAGAACAAGCTAGAGAAGAATACAAAAAGTCTAATACAAAATCTCTATCAGATACAGTATCTACAGAATTGTTTGTTGGTTTTTTAAATTTAAGTTTTTTTGTAGTGTAATTTCTGTCAATTTTAAAAGAAGTGCCAGATAAAGCCCCTACACCTAAAGGATTTTCATCTAAAAACTCTAAATTATTCTGAAATTTTTTCTTATCTCTCTTAAACATTTCAACATAAGCTAGTAGATAATGTGCCAAAGATAATGGTTGTGCATTTTTTAAATGTGTAAATCCTGGCATAATTGTTCTGATATTTTTTTGTGCAAGATTTAGAATATTTGAATTTGTATTATCTAATAAAATTATTATTTTTTTTGTTGCTTCTTTTAACCATAATTTAAGGTCGGTGATTACCTGGTCATTTCTAGATCTAGCAGTATGAACATATCCAGCATCATCACCAATTAACTCAAATAATCTGTTTTCTATATTCATATGAATATCCTCTAAATCATAATCAAAATTGAACTTTTTTTTTACAATTTCATTTTTAATTCTTTTTAATCCCCAGATTATTTTATTCTTTATTCTGAAATTTATAATTTTCTGTTTGTGAAGCATTTCAACATGAGCAATTGACCCTTCGATATCTTCTTTAAATAGTCTTTTGTCAACTGGTAACGAACCACCAACTTTTTTAAATAAAGTTGAGGCATTTTTCTTAATTCTTGTACCCCAAATTGGTTTATTGTTTTTATTTTTACTCATGTTATTCAATTACAAATCTATGAAATTTATATTTATATCCATTAAAATAATATTTCTTTACTTCATATCATTTAGCTCTTCATATTCAATAGAAGCACCAAATATAAAAAATCTAATAATTTACGAGGAAAAACAAAAAATTAAGTTTTTTGACTTTTTAAATGAGGCTGGAAATAAAGTTAATTTGAAAGATTTTAAATCCGAATTAATTATTTTGAATTTTTGGGCAACATGGTGTGCTCCTTGTAGAGAGGAAATGCCATCTTTAAACAATCTTCAAATACTTAAGGATGAAAAAAAAATAAAGATTATCCCAATAAATATAGGTGGAGAAAATATTAGCACATCTAAGAAGTTTTTTGACGACTTGCTTATAGAAGAATTACAAGTTTTTGTTGGAGATGGCCCTGGAATTGCAAAAAATTTAAAGTTAAGAGGACTACCCACAACATTATTTATTGATAAAGATGGTTATGAGTTTGCAAGAATTGTTGGTTCAATAGATTTTAACAGCGATGAATTTTTAAATTGGTTAAATGAATTAAATTAATTCTTATAAAAGTAAGCTAATGCTACAAGTACAATTATAGCAACAAATTGTAATAAAACTCTCAGCTGCATTAACTTATTTGAAGTTTTTTTATCTCCATCTCCTTTAAAAAGTGTTCTAATTCCAAGAATTAAGACAACAGCTACAGCTGCAAGTAAAACAATTGCAGCAATTTTAACAAATATTTCAGAAATCATAATTTGATTTTAGTTTTTTTTTAAAATAAAAAAACATAATTACTTATCTATGACATTTTGCCTTGAATCAACAATTATAAAACCTGAAAATGGGATTGAAATCAAAAACGCAGTAATTTTACTTCATGGATATGGTGGAGATGGTAAAGATATAAGCATGTTAACTCTGAATTGGAAAAGGTTTTTAACCAATACAGTATTCTTATGTCCGAATGGACATGAAACATGTAAAATTAATCCAATTGGTTATCAATGGTTTGATTTAGAAACAAATGATAAAAATTATATTTTAAATGAAGTAAAAAAAGCTGAAGATAAATTAAGAAAATACATTGAAGAAGTTAAAGTAGAATATAATTTGGAAAATTCTAAGATATGTTTATCTGGATTTAGTCAAGGTTGCATGATGTCAATAAACTTGGGCTTAGCTTCTAAAGATCCTTTTAATTGTATTGTTGGATTTTCTGGAAAGATTATAGATAAAGAGGACCTTAGTTTAAGATTAATCTCTAAAACAAAAACTTTATTAATTCATGGTGAAAAAGATGAAATAGTTCCACCCTACAATTTATTGGATGCAAAAGATTTTTTTATACGCAATAATATTAATATAGAAACTTTAATGATCAAAGACTGCGACCATCATATACCAGTTGAAGCTTCAAGTAATGCATTAAAATTTATCAAAAATAATTTTGATATTTAAAAAGAATTAACTTTTTTGTTACATTGATTAATAATAATATATAATATATTAAATAATTATGACTCTGATGATCAATGAAAACCTTTCACTCGAAAAATGTCCGGCTCTAGTTCTTAACGCAGATTATAGACCATTAAGTTATTATCCTTTATCATTATGGTCATGGCAAGACGCTATTAAATCTGTATTTTTAGATAGGGTCTCAATTGTAAGTCATTATGATAGAATGATAAGAAGCCCATCATTCTCTATGCAGTTACCGAGTGTTATTGCATTAAAATCTTTTATAAAGCCTCGTTCAAATCCAAATTTCACAAGATTTAATGTTTTTCTAAGAGATAAGTTTAGTTGCCAATATTGTGGAAGTAATAATGAACTAACTTTTGACCATCTTCTTCCAAGATCAAAAGGTGGTAAAACTGATTGGGAAAACGTTGTTACTGCTTGCTCAGCATGTAATGTAAAAAAAGGTGGAAGATTGTTAAAAAATTCTGGAATGAAGTTAAATCAATGGCCTTTTCAACCAACAACAGAGGATCTTCATAGAAATGGGAAGAATTTTCCTCCAAATTTTCTACACAGCAGTTGGATGGATTATTTATATTGGGATGTGGAATTAGATCCTAGTTAAATTTTTTCAGAGATATTTATAGCGATTTTTGAGCCAGTTTTAATAATTTTATCCATTACTGAATATAATCCTTTTTTTGTTGCGCCGTGCTCATATGCAATATCTTTATGTTCCAATTCATCAGCTCTAAATTTTTTAATTTTTTCTCTAAGTTTTTTTTCATCATCTTGTAATTGATCTATTTGACTTTGGTAATGCTTATCAATTACTTCCTCAACAGAGGCTGTGCATAGCATTGCTGCCTTTTTTCCTAATATTGTTGAGCTGAAACCTAAACCTACTCCTAATAAATCCCATAGTGGTAAAAATTTAGTTGGTTTTATATTTCTTTCTCTGATTTCATTTTCAAAAAAATCGCTATGTTCTTGCTCATGTTCTCTCATTTCTTCTACTAATTTTAATAGTTCAGGATCTTTTTTAAATGTTTTGAGTGCTAAAAGTTGACCTTCATATATTTTAATTGCACCTCTTTCACCTGCGTGATCAACTCTAATAAATTCTTCTAATTTTTTCTTGTTAGTTTTTTTCATAAACAAGAGCTCTTAGCGAAAATAATACAATTAGTAAAGATGTTAAAAAATTCAATCCAGATAAAGATATGCCTAAAATAGTAAAATCTACATCTTTACAATTTTTAACCATCCCAAGACTTTCAATTATTTTTTCTTTATTCGTGATATCTATATTTGTATTTGTACAACCAGCATATTCATCAAAAATGCCATTTTCTATACCAAAATGATATCCTGCAAGAGCAGTGCTCAGTGTGAATGTAATGATTAAAGCAATCAGTATTCTATCAGATTTAATATAGTTATATCCCAAAAAACAAATAAAGATCGCTACTAAAAAAGGAATTCTTTGATAAATACATAATTTACACGGTAAATACCCAAGAACTTTTTCAATATAAATCGCAGATAATATAGCAATAATTGAGTATATAAAAATAAACAAATAAATATTTTTTCTTTTTAAAATAAAATTCATTTTAGTTCATAAAGTTTTGAAAAAATTTATAAATTAAAAAAACAAAAACTAATAGTACAATTGAGATTATAATTGAAACTTTAAGCAGCTTTTTTTCAATAATTGTTTTCATAGCTGGACCAAAATTTCCAATCAAGAAAGCTATTATAAAAAATCTTGATCCTCTTGTTAGTAAGGAGACAATCACAAAATAGACAATATTAAATTGAACAAACCCACTAGTTATTGTGAGTAATTTAAATGGGATGGGCGTAAAACCTGCTATAGCCAGCAACGTTGCCCAGGCAAATACTCCTCCATCTGAAGAAATTTTATCTTTTAAAAATGAAGTATTATCTACACCGTAAAGCTCAAAAATCTTAATTCCAATTTCATTGAAAAAAACATATCCTATGAAATATCCCAAACATGCACCTAAGACAGATCCTGTCGTAGCAATAATTGCTATCTTCATCCACCTTTGTCTGTCGGCAATAGTCATTGGAATAATAAGAACATCTGGCGGAATAGGAAATATGAAACTCTCAATAAAAGATATAAACCCTAAAATTTTTTTTGAATTTTTATGTCCTGCAAGTTTAATTGTTTTATTAAATAGTTCCTTAAACATATTTTCTTTTAATATAAATAGTGTTTTAATACTATTATTTATATTCTATGAAACTAAAAATAAATGGGCGAATGGCGGAACTGGTAGACGCGTTGGACTCAAAATCCAATAGTAGCAATACTGTGAGAGTTCGATTCTCTCTTTGCCCACCAAAAAATATATGAACTTAAAACAAATTAATAATTTAAATGAATTATTTTTTTTTCAATTTAATAAACAAATTGATAAAAATAAAATTTTATTATCAACTTTAGGTGATAAAAGAAAAAATTACTCTTGGCAAGAAACCTATGATTTTATTAATTTAGTATCCAATGAATTAAGAAAAGTAATATCAAAAGGCGATAGATGTTTATTAATTTCTGAAAATAGACCAGAATGGTTTATTGCAGACTTGTCTATTATGCTATCAGATGGGATAACTGTTCCAGCTTACACAACTTATGCAGAAAATGACTATAATTATATTATCAATGATTGTACTCCCAGTATAATTTTTGTTTCAAACATTGGACAATTCAAAAAATTAAAAAACATTATTAAGGATAAAAAATTTATAAAAAAAATATTTTCCTTTGAAAAATTACCAAATGTTGAATTTGAATATATTAATTTAGAAGATTTAATAAAAAATAATAACAAAAAAAATTTACCAATTCATAAATCTTTAGCTTTAAGAAAAGATCCATCTTGCATAATTTATACTTCAGGTACGCAAGGAAATCCCAAGGGAGTGATTTTAAGTCATGGAGGCATCTTAAATAATTGTGAGGGTGCAATAGATATTCTAAAACCATTATTAATTAAACAACAACCCAGGTTTCTTACTTGGCTTCCACTTTCACATTCTTACGAGCACACCGTCCAATTTGTACAAATCACTGTAGCAGCTAGAATTTTTTATGCTGAGAGCATCGACAAATTAGTTAAGAATATGGGTGATTGCTCACCAGAAATAATGACTGCTGTACCGAGATTTTACCAAAACCTTTATCAAAAAATTAATGCGAGTTTTAAAAAAGCGACAGGATTAAAAAAAAAATTAATATATAAAATGTTAGAGTTTGGTTTAAAAAAAATAAAAAAAGAAGAGTTAACTTTTCTTGAGAAACTACAAGATAAAATTCTAGAAAAATTAGTAAGAAAAAAAATAAAATCACAATTTGGTGGTTCTCTCAAAACATTTGTTTCTGGTGGAGGTGCTTTGGATAAAGAGGTTGGATATTTTTTAAATGCGATTGGTTTACCAACGCTTCAAGGTTACGGCCTTACCGAGACATCTCCAGTCGTTAGCTGTAATCCAATAGATGATATTAGAATAGATACTGTTGGCCCACCGTTTAAGGGAAATGAGGTCAAAATAGCTGAAGATGGCGAAATACTAGTCAAAGGTGAAAATGTTATGTTGGGCTATTGGAATAATAAAGAAGAAACTGATAAAGTTCTTATAAAAGGCTGGCTTCACACAGGAGATATTGGTGTATTTGAAAATAATTTTTTAAAAATTACTGATAGAAAAAAAGATATTCTCATTACTCCTGGAGGAGATAATATTTCTCCATTAAAAATTGAAAATGAACTAGTAAATTTAGAATTTATAGATCAAGCAGTAGTGTATGGAGATAATAAACCATATTTAGTAGCTCTAATAGTTTTAAATGACGAATATATTAATATTACAAATGAAGAAATTCATAATGCAATAAATAATATGAATAGTAATCTTTCAAAAATAGAAAATATTAAAAAATTTTTTGTTATTAAAGAAAAATTTTCAATTGAAAATGGAATGTTAACACCAACATTAAAGTTAAAAAGATATAAAATTATAAATAAATATAAAAATAATTTTGAAAATCTTTATAATTAATAAAAAAAATTGTTTATTAATCGCTATTTTACTTAACTTTTTTTAATAATTATTTTTTTATTAAAAAAAAATAAAAAATTTCTAAATAATTATGTAATTGACATAACTATTCAAAAAAATTACAAAAAGGTAATTAAACGAATCAAAAAGATTCGTAATTAAAAAAAGGGAGCTGAAGATGGCTAAAAGAAGAAAAAAAGCTGCTAAAAAGAAAACTAAGAAAAAAGCTAAGAAGAAAGCTAAGAAGAAAAGAAGAAAATAGTTTAGTATTCTTTTTATTAAATAACGCTTCTCATGGCGATTGCGTGAGGAGCGTTTTTTTTATTCACTAACTCCTTCTGAAATTTCTTCCTCAGGCAGTTTAGTTTCTATCTTTGATATTTGTTTTTCTAAATTTCTTTTTAAAGCTTTATCTAATTTTTTCTGAGTATCCTCTAAACTTAAATTTAAAACAATTTGAAATTCTGTAAGTATTCTATCGTAAGCTTTTTCAAAAAGTTGTCTCTCACTATAGGATTGATCAACCATAAGATCATCTCCTTTATTGAGATCTCTAACGACTTCAGCTAGTTCATAAATCTTTCCAGAAGATATCTTTGCTTCGTATTCTTGAGCTCTTCTACTCCACATACTTCTTTTTATTTTAGGTTTACTTTTCAATATACTAATACACTTGTTTACTTGATTTATTGTAGCTAAAGGTCTTAGGTGTGACTGTTTATTTACTGGAACCATTCCATTTGCTTTATCTTTTTCAAATTTAAGTATGTAAGCCTCTATATCTATCCCGCCTATATTCATTTTTTTGAATTCAGTTATCTGACCAACTCCATGTTTTGGGTAAACTACATAATCTTTCATTTTATATTCTTTCTTTTCGGTATCTTGCTTTTTTACTTTTTTTATTTCTGGTTTTTGTTCACTATTTTTGGGAATACGTAGCAAATTAGAATTTGTCT
>CACMFU010000008.1 GCA_902613065.1 uncultured Pelagibacteraceae bacterium
TTTTCAATATTTTCATCTGGTAAATTATAATTTAATAAGAAATAATTTTTATTAACATTATTCCAATTATTATAAAAATAATTTTGATCAAAAAACTTAATTTCGTTACTTTGTGTATCAATTAAAATTGGTATAAAAAGAACGTCTGTATCTTTTGGGACAGAGGAAATAACATTTTTTCCTCTAATAAATGATAATAATTTTTCTTTGTCAAACTTAACTTCAAAATCAACCTCATAATTATTGTCTAAAAATTTTTCATTTGTTATGGAAAAATTATCTATCAATGAATTAATTTTATTGCTTGGTACATTTTTAAATAAATTTTTATCTTTACTTTCTACAATTCTAAAAATTAATGTTTTAAATCCTTTTTTGAAACCCTTTTTTATTACTTCATCTTTGTTAAAATTTATGTCGTATTGTTCTTTAATTTTAATATTTTTAACTGTGTAATTGTCTGCAAATACTATAGTTGTGGAAAACTTGATAAAAACTAAAATGAAAAGTAAAAAAAAAAAGTATAAGTAAATATTAATTTTATTTTTGATTAAAAACATAACTTAAACATGGGATCGAAGAATTTTACATATGAGAAAAGTGGTGTAAGCATAAAAAAAGCAGATAAATTTATTAAATTTATATCCTCAAGCACAAAAAAATCAAAAAAAAGTGGTAAATTTAAGAATATTGGAGGTTTTGGAGCGCTTACAAAACTGCCAAGTAATTCGAAGAATCCATATCTTGTAACTAGCACAGATGGAGTTGGTACAAAAATTGAAGTTGCAAATATGCTAGGTAAATTTGATACAATTGGAGTGGATCTTGTGGCAATGTGTGTAAATGACATTATAGTTCAAGGAGCGAAACCTTTACTTTTTTTAGATTATATATCTGTTGAAAAAATTGATACGAAAAAGCTAAAAAATATAATTAGAGGAATTATTAAAGGCTGCAAATTAGCTGACTGTGAATTAGTTGGTGGAGAAACTGCAGAAATGCCTGGAACATATTCTAAGGGAAAATTTGATATTGCAGGATTTTCTTTAGGCTTAGTAGAGAAAGACAAAATATTATTAAATAAAATAAAAGAAAAAGATTTAGTATTGGCAATACCTTCCAGTGGTCTCCACTCAAATGGATATTCCTTAGTAAGACATATTATAAAAAAAAAAAAAATTAATATAAAAAAAAATTCATTTTTAAAAAAAGAATTATTGGTACCAACTAAAATATATGTAATGCATGTATTAGAATTAATTAAAAAAAAGTATTTGAATGCTTGCGCAAATATCACTGGTGGTGGATTAAAAGACAATATTGAAAGAATAATACCAGATAATTGCTGCGCTGAAATAAATTTAGAAAAAATTAAAACATTAAAAATATTTAGATGGCTTAAAAGTCAAGGTGTTAGCGATCAAGAAATGTTAAAAACTTTCAATTGTGGTGTGGGTTTTTGTTTAATAGTAAAACGTTCAAACTACAAAAAAGTAATTAGATTATTTCCAAAAAAATATAAACCATATGTCATTGGAAAAATTACAAAAAATTCGGAAAAAGTAAAATTGAGTGGAAAAGTTATCTGGTAAAAAAAATACAGCAGTTTTAATAAGTGGTAGAGGTAGTAATCTAAGATCACTAGTTAAATATTCAAAAATGAAAAAATCTTTAATTAGAATTGTTCTAGTTATCTCTAATAATTTTAGTGCAAAAGGATTGGATTATGCAAATAAGTCTAAGATCAATAATGTCTTTATTAAAGATTCTAATAAAAAAAGTTTTGAAGATCGTTTGTTAAAATTATTAAAAAAGAATAATGTTGAATTGATTTGTTTAGCTGGATTTATGAAAATACTATCAGGTAGTTTTATAAGAAAATTTAATAAACCTATACTTAATATTCACCCTTCTCTTCTTCCTAAGTATAAAGGCCTAAATACACACAACAGAGCAATTCAAAACAAAGAAAAATACTCTGGAGCTACAGTTCATATTGTTAATGATAAATTAGATTCAGGTAAGATTATATTACAAAAAAAAGTAAAAATTCTTAAATCTGACTGCGGAAAAAGTTTAGAAAAAAAAGTTTTAAAAATCGAGCATAAAATATACCCAAAAGCAATTATAAAATTATTTGCTAGTGATTAAAAAAAAAATCTATTTCAATCTTAGCATTTTCAAGACTGTCTGAACCATGAACAGAGTTTTTATCAATTGATATACCGTATTTTTTCCTCAAAGTACCCTCATCTGCGTCAACTGGATTTGTTGCTCCCATTAACTTTCTATTTTCCATAACAGCATTTTCTCGTTGTAAAGTCATGACAACAATAGGGCCTGAAGATAAATAATTGCATAAATCGTTATAAAACGGTTTGGACTCATGAACTTTATAAAACTTTTCAGCTTCCTCTTTAGATATATGGATTTTTTTTTCTTTTATTATTTCAAATCCATTGTTTATAAAATCCTGCTTAATTTGATTTTGAAGATTTCTTTCAACTGCATCTGGTTTAATTATCGATAAAGTTTGCTCAATATTACTCATAGTTATCTTCAATTAATTTATTTAACAATCTAACGCCATAACCAGTTGCACCACCAGAATTAAGCGCTCCTCCATATTTTGAAAATGCCATACCTGCAATATCTAAATGGGCCCATGGAGTTTTATTAATTATAAATCTTTGTAAAAATTGTGCAGCTGTAGTTGATCCTGCTCCACCTACATAGTTAATATTTTGCATATCTGCGTTTTTAGAATTAATTAATTTGTCAAAGTTTTCGTTTAATGGCATTCTCCAAAGTTTTTCTTCAACACTTTCACCTGCATCAATTAGTTGTTTAGATAATTTATCATTATTTGAAAACAAACCTGCGTACTCAGAGCCAAGAGAAACAATGATAGCGCCAGTTAATGTTGCTAGGTCAACTATAAATTGAGGTTTAAATCTTTCTTCTGTAAATGTTAAAGCATCAGCTAGAACTAATCTGCCCTCTGCATCTGTATTTAGAATTTCAATAGTTTTTCCACTGTAAGATTTTACAATATCACCAGGTCTTTGAGCATTTCCACTAACCATATTTTCTACAAGCCCTACCACACCGACTGCATTTATTTTAGCTTTTCGCAAAGCAAGAGTTTTCATTAAACCGACGACAGTGGCCGAACCTGCCATATCATATGTCATATCTTCCATAAATTTTGCTGGTTTTAAAGAATAGCCACCAGTATCAAAGCATACACCTTTTCCAACAAACCCTAGTGGTTTAGATTTATTCTTTATGCCATTCCACTCTATAGTAACTAAATATGAACCTCTTACACTACCTTGGCCTACACCTAATAAAGCATTCATACCCATCTTTTTTAATTTTTTTTGATCATATACTATAATTTTTAAACCATATTTTCTTAGTTTAGTTATTCGTTTTGCATATTCATCTGGATGAAGAACATTTCCTGGCTCAGACACAAGATCTCTCGTAAGAAAAATACCTTCTAAAAGTGAGTTTAATTTGTTTCTCAATAAATTATTTTTTTTATATTTATTTCCAACAACATATAAATTTGTAATTACTTTTTTAGATTTATCGGTTTTATAAATATCAAAATCATATGACTTGAGTTGAGCACCGTGTAAAAGTTTTTCTAGCTGTACATTGGTCACAATAGATGTATTTGCTTCAATAAAAGTTTGCTCAATCTTATTAGTTTTTAAAAATACATATAAATCAGATCCAAGCTTTTCGTAATCGAGTGATGTTTTTGACTTCATGCAATTTACAAAAATGTAAGTTTTATTGTATAAGTTTTTCGTAAGAAATTTCTTCTCCTGGAATATTTTGTTGGCGAATAATGATTTGTTAAAAGATTTGAGTATTTTGTTTTTAATATTTTTATCTTTTATTAAAATAATCTCATTATCTTTGGCTACTTTTGGTACTTTGAGTAAAAATTCTAATTTTAGCTTCATTTTTTTGAAATATTTAATAGATAATGTTGTATATTTATTAAATTTAGAATTTCAATGAATAAATTAATATTTCGTAAATTATCTTTTGATATTTTGTCGTTTTTTTTATTATCCTCGGTTGCGATCACTTCAATAATATGGGTTATACAAGGAGTAAATTTGCTCGATATTGTTACAGAAAAAGGTCATGCAATAAGTGTTTATTTTTTTTATTCAGTTTTAAATATTCCTAAAATATTCAGCAAACTTTTAATATTTACTTATTTTTTAACATTATTCGTAGTTTTACATAGATATGAGGAAAATAACGAAATTTTAGTTTTTTGGACAAATGGTATAAAAAAAATATCATTTATTAATTTTATTGCAAAGTTTTCTTTTTTATTTGTTTTAATTCAATTGGTTATGAATATTTTAATTGTTCCATATACACAAAATTTAGCTCAGCAATATTTGAATAATTCCTCAATGGAATTTTTTCCCAAATTAATTCAGGAGAAAAAATTTTCTAATGTTATGCAGAATTTGACGATTTTTGTTGAAGAAAGTAACAAAGATGGAAAATTGAAAGGGATATACATTAAAGAGCAGATGAAAAATGATGAAAAAAAAATTATTATTGCAAATAAAGGTATGCTATTTAAAGATGAAAAAGGCTTCAATTTCAAACTTTTGGACGGAAAAATAACTAACATTAATAAAAATGGTAATTTTAATATTGGATTTCAAGAAACAACTTACGAATTATCTAAATTTAATTCAAAAACAAGAAAGACAAGTAAGTTAAATGAGATGAACACTTCATTCTTAATTTTTTGCATGGAAAAATTTATTGATACTAGAAAACATGGAGATTCAAGATGTGGAAAAGATAATTCTTTTGCATTGTTGGATATTTATGAAGAAACTTTCAAGAGATTAATTAATCCGATTTATATAATTATTTTATCTTTGGTCAGCTCATTGATTATTTTAAAGTCGAAAATGAATTTATTTCAAAATTATTTTAAAAGTTTTTTATTTATTTTAGGTTTCATAATAATTTTATTTTCTGAATTAAGCTATAAATTTATTTCATCTACTTTAGAAATTGAAATATTTTTTTTGGTTTTGCCATTAATTTCAATAATTTTGTTTTATTTTTATATTTTAATTAAATCAAAATTTAACTTGAAGTATTTATAATGATAAAGAAATACCAAAAATATATCTACTCTTTATTTTTTAAAAGATTTTTAATTGTTAATTTTATTTTTTTTTGCATCATAGTTATCATAAATTTTTTTGATGAAATAAGATTTGCTGAAAAATATGGTGCTGAAAATTATTTTATTATCTATTTATCATTGCTAAATGCTCCTTCATTGATTTTTGAAGTTTTTCCGTTTGTTTTTTTAATTTCTGTAAAACTATTTTATATAAATTTGATCGAAAAAAATGAATTAGAGATATTAAATACGAATGGCATAAGTAATTTTCAAATTATTTCACATTTAACAATAATTTCTGGGATATTGGGAATAATTCTTTTACTTTTTTTTTACTCTTTTTCCTCGGCTTTAAAAGGAGAGTATTTAGATACTAAAAATAACTTTTCAAATTCAAACGAATATTTGGCTGTTGTAAATGACGATGGTTTATGGATTAAAGAAGAAATTGATCAAAATTTGTATATAATACACGCTGAGAAATTTGATAGTGACAGTTTAAAATCAATTACTATTACAGAAGCTGATAAATATTATAACAATAAAAAAACAATAATTGCCTCAAAAGCTAACATTTTATCAAAAAACTGGCAATTAAGTGAAGTATCTATTCTTAATGAAGATGGAATTAAAAATAAATTTAAAAGTTATGTTTATAATTCATCATTTAATGGAGAGATAATTTCAAATTTATTTGCAAACCTTAATGCATTGAATATTTATGAGTTACATAAACTTTCAAGTAGTTATTTTAAAATAGGATACTCTAATACTGATATAAAGATACATTTAAATAAACTTTATAGTATGCCTGTCTTCTATATTTTGATGACTATTTTGGGTTTTATTATTATCAATAAATTAAAAAAAATTAAGTCAAAATTTTTTGTAGTAATTTTTGGTATTTTTGTTTCTGTCGTAGTTTATTATTTAAACTATTTTTCTGGTGTTTTGGGTAATAAAGGAGCTTTACCAATATATTTATCTGTTTGGCTTCCACTTTTAATACTTTTTTTAATTTGTAATATTGGTCTGGTAAAAGTTAATGAAAATTAAAAAAATATTAAATTTTATTTTTTTATCGTTTTTTATTATTTGTTCTAAGGGTGTTTCTAATGAAATTGAATTTGAAGCTTCCGATATGGAAATAAAAAACAAAGGTAATACAATTATAGCATTTGAGACTGATGCAACCATTCCGTCTGAACAAGTTAACATTAAAGCTAAAAAATCTAATTATAATAAAAAGACAGAAATTATAATATTTATAGATGATGTTATTTTTAATGATAATTTAAACAATATAACTATTAAAAGTAATAAAGTTACGTATAACAGAAAAAAAAATATTATTTTTAGTGAGGGAAAGACATTTATAAATATTGAAAGTGATTATGATGTAGTTTCAAAAAATGTCTACTATGATAGAAATAACAGTAGAATTTCAAGTGAAGAAAAGACTGAAATAGTAGATAAAGATAGAAATCTTTATCAATTAGATGAAAAATTTTTATTAGATATTAATAATGAAATAATTTCGGCAAAAAAATCTATAATAACCGATAAAGAAAACAATAAATATATTTTTGAGGATCTAATTGTTAATTTATCAACTAATGAAATTGCAGGCAAAGAAATTAAAGTTGAATTTGAAAAATCTTATTTTGGAAACGAAGATAATAGACCAATTTTGAAAGGGAGAAGTGGACATTCAGATGATGACAGTCTAAAAGTATATAAAGGAGTTTTTAGCACTTGCAATATAGAAAATAAAAATTGTAGAGGTTGGGAATTAAGTTCTGATGAATTTAATCATGACAAAGAAAAAAAAATATTTGAATATAAAAACTCATGGTTAAAAATATTTGATTATAAGGTTTTTTTTCTACCTTACTTTAATCATCCTGACCCAAGTGTTAAAAGAAAGTCAGGATTTCTAACGCCATCATATTCAAGTTCAAATAGATTTGGTACAGCAATTAATTTTCCATATTATAAAGTAATTGGAATTGATAGAGATTTAACTATCAGTCCAAGATACTATGCTGATAAGAGTTTTCTATTACAAAATGAATATAGGCAAGTTCTTTTAAATTCAAACATAAAAAGTGATTTTAGTTTTTTAGTAGGTAATGAAGGAACTAAATCGCATTTATTTTATAATCAGTTTGGTAAAATTAAAGATAATGTAACTTTTAAATTAAATTTGCAAGGTGTTGAGGGGGATAATTATTTAAAAAATCATAAATTAAGTGAAACTTCATCTTTAATTGAAGATGACGGATTGCTATTATCAAATTTAGATATTAATTGGAATTTTGAGAATTCTAATCTAAGTACATCATTCAAAGTTTTTGAAGATCTTTCACAAAATTACCATGACAGATACCAATATATTTTTCCAGAATTTAATTTTACAAAAAATATCGATATACCAAGTGATTATTATGGAAACTTTAATTTTAATTCTTATGGTTATAATAAAAATTATAATACGAATATAACTGAAACAGTAATTACTAATGATTTCTTATTTTCTTCTAATGATTTTATAAATAAATCAGGTTTATCAACTAAATATAATTTATTATTAAAAAATTCTAATGATTATACTGATAATTCTACAAGTATTGATGAAGATATAAATTATAATTTGTTTGGAACCATAAAGGTTGATACTAGTTTTCCATTACAAAAAAGGTTTGCAAATTATAGTCATTATTTAAACCCTAAATTCTCTTTAAGATATAGTCCAAATGGAAATAGTGATCTATCATCTAAAGATTTAAAACTTGGTTACAATAATGCTTTTAATCTAAATAGGATTGAAAATTCGTCTGAAGTGGAGGGAGGTGAGGCATTAACATTAGGTTTAGAGTTTAGTAGAATTGATAATAATGGTTCAAATATTTTTGACTTTAGAGTTGCAAATATAATTAAACCTCAGGAAAATTATAAACTACCAGCAAAATCTAAATTAAATAAAACGAGATCTGATATTTTTGGTAATATAAATTATAAATTTAACGAAAATTTAAATCTAGGGTACGGATATTCATATGATCGAGATCTAAAATATTCAAATTTAGATCAATTAAATATAGATTTTAATGTTAATAATTTTTATACAAATTTTAATTATTTTACAGAAAATCATGATTTTGGGGATACAGAAAATATTATTAATAGAAGTAGTTATAAATTTAATAATGAGAATAAATTATCATTTGAATCAACAAAAAATTTAAAAGACGACTTTACAGAATATTATGATTTAATTTATACATATGTTACAGATTGTATTTCAATAAATCTAAATTATAACAAATCTTTTTATAGAGATGGTAATTTAGAACCAAATAAAAGCTTATCTTTTCTTGTAAAAATCATACCTTTTACCGAATTAGGAGTTCCAAACGTTGGCAATTTAATAGGTAAATAATCATATGATTAAAATTAGTATTATAATTTTTTTTTTATTATTAAAATGCTTACCGGCAATTGCTGAAATTGAAATTAAATTTAAAATAGACGACAATATTATTACAAATATAGATATAATTAATGAGAGGAAATATTTAATATTTCTTAGACCAAATTTGAATAAACTTTCAGAAAATGAAATAGAGAAAATCTCAATTGACACCTTAATTAGAGATATTATTAAAAAAAAGGAAATTGATAAAGTATTTACAAAGCAACCAAGTGATAATTTTATTAAAGAAATAAAGAATAATCTTTATAATTATAAAAAAGTGAAAAATGAAAGTGAATTTATAAATTTGTTAAAAGAAAATAATATTAAATACGATAAAATTATTGAAAAAATAAAATATGAAGCATTATGGAATGATTTGGTTTACAGGAAATTTAATTCTTTGGTTAAAATTGATAAGAGACTTTTAAAAGATCAGTTGAAAACTAAATTAGCAAATAATAAACAATATGAATATAACTTATCAGAATTACTTTTTGAAATTGGAAAAAAAGAAACTTTGGATAAAAAATATAATAAAATAAAAAAATATATAAATCTTACAGATTTTAAAACTGCAGCATCGAAATATAGTATTTCTGGTAGTAACAACAAAGGGGGTGAGATTGGTTGGGTTAAAGAGACTTTGCTTTCAGTAAATTTAAGTAAAATTTTAAGCAAAATGAAAATAAATCAAATTACAGACCCAATAGAATATCCTAATGGTTATCTAATATTGAAACTAAATGATAAAAAAGAAATGAAGCAAATTAAGGATATTAACAAAGAATTAGAAGAACTTATTAAGTTTGAAAAAAATAGACAACTAAATCAATTTTCACTTTTATACTATAAAAAATTGAGACAAAACACAGTTATAAATGAAAATTAAGTATATTTTAATTGTTCTGGGAGAACCTTATAGTACATTTTCAGAGATAATAGGCAAATATTTCCACAGAAATACTCTTAAAAAAAAAAAAATTATAATTGTTGGCAATATAAAATTAATAAGTAGTCAATTAAATAAATTAAATTACAAAATAAAATTTAATAAAATAGATAATTTTTTAGATGCAAAAGATAATGTTTTAAACATTATAAATATTGATTTTAAATTTAAAAAAATATTTTCAAAAGTTACAAATAATTCAAAAGATTACATTGCAAAAAGCTTTGAAAAGTCATTGGATATAATTAAAAAAAATAAAGATAATTCTATATTTATTAATGGACCAATATCAAAAAAAAATTTTTTAAATAAAAAATATTTAGGTATTACGGAATATTTGTCAAAAAAAACTAAATCTAAAAATGAAGTTATGCTAATTTACAATAATAAATTGTCAGTTTCTCCAATAACAACTCATTTGCCATTAAAATATGTTACAAAAAATATATCAAAGAAAAAAATTATAAGTAATGTTTTAAAAATAGATAAATTTTATAAAAATAAACTAAAGAAAAAAGTAAAATTTGCAGTACTTGGATTAAATCCACATTGTGAAACAATTGATAAATTAAGTGAGGAAGATAAAATAATAATTCCTGCAATAAAATCTCTTAAAAACAAAAAAATAAATATAAATGGTCCTTTTTCAGCAGATACTTTTTTTTTAAAAAAAAATATAAATAAGTATGATGTTGTAGTGGGCATGTATCATGATCAAGTTTTAACTCCGATAAAAACTCTGTTTAATTTCGACGCAATTAATATTACAATAGGCCTTCCGTTCATAAGAATTTCTCCTGATCATGGTCCAAACTCAAATATGTTAGGTAAGAATGAGTCTGATCCAGCTTCATTTTTTTATGCAATGAAATTTATAGAAAAATTAAATTAGTTATGAAGCCTAAGAAAAGTTTAGGTCAAAATTTTTTAAATAATGAAAAAATTTTAGATTTAATTATTGAAAAAGGAAATATAAATAAGGATGATATAATACTAGAGATTGGTCCAGGGACTGGCAATCTTACAAAAAAAATTATCAATAAAAAACCTCATAAGTTAATTGTAATAGAGAAAGATAATAATTTATCTGAAAATCTATATAAAAAATTCAATAAAAATATAAAAATAATCAATGAGGATATATTAAATTGTATTGATAAATTTAAATTTGATAGACCCGTAAAAGTATTTGGAAATCTTCCTTATAATATCTCAACTAAAATATTAGCATCCTTTATAAAAATTGATAATCTAAGTAAATTTTTTTCATATTTTATTTTTATTTTTCAAAAAGAAGTTGCTGAGAGAATTATCGCAAATTACAATACAAAAGATTATGGAAGATTATCAATATTATCATCATGGAAATTAAATACCTCAAAAATTATCGATATCTCACCAAAAGAATTTTACCCAATACCTAAAGTTATGAGTTCTCTAATCATTCTCAAACCAAAAAAAAAAATTCAATATTTAAATAAACCAAGAAATTTAGAATATGTAACGAATATTTTTTTTAGTCAAAGAAGAAAAATGATAAAAAAACCTATGAAGCAATTATTTAATGATTATGAGGTTATTGCGAAGCAATTAAAAATTAATTTAAATTTGAGACCCCAAAATTTGACAGTAGAAAATTATTTAGAAATTTGTAAGCTTTATGAAAGTTTAAATTAATAACTTTTTAATATGTTGATTGATAACATATTTGTTCAACTCTGTTTTATTTTTGTTTTTAATTAAAGTCATTATTTTATTATAACATTTTTTTAAATTGTCATTAATTACAACTTGATCATATTCTTTCCACCTAGATAAATCTTTTTTAAAACCTTTCATTCTTTTTTTTACTGTTTTCATATTTTTTCTCTCTCTTTTAACTAATCTTTTAAATAATTCGGTTTTTGATGGTGGCAAAATGAAAATTGTTAAAAGTTTATAATCTAGTTTTTTATTTCTAATTTGCCTCGTGCCTTGCCAGTCTATATCAAATACAACATTTTTTCCCTTATTAAGTTTATCTAAAACCAAATCTTTTGAAGATCCATAATAATGATCAAAAACTTTGGCATGCTCCAGAAATTCTTTTTTTTTAATTAATTTTTTAAAATGATTTTTAGATGTAAAATAATAGTCTTTGCCGTTTCTTTCTTTTTGTCTTGGTGGTCTTGTGGTGTGTGATATAGAAACTGAAAAATTTTTATTTTTAGTAATTTTTTTTACTAATGTGGTTTTTCCTGCACCAGAAGGTGATGAAAGAATATATATTCCACCTTTTTTGAAGCTGGACATTCAATTAAAAATTAATTTGCTTTATTTTCAATAAATTTTACTGCATCGCCTACTGTAAGAATTTTTTCTGCATCGCTATCTGAAATTTCTGATCCAAATTCTTCTTCAAAAGCCATAACTAATTCTACAGTATCTAAACTATCTGCACCTAAATCATCAATAAAACTAGATTCTTCATTTACTTTAGCTTCATCAATACCAAGGTGATCTGCAACAATTTTTTTTACTTTGCTTGAAATATCTTCTGACATATTTTCCTTATTAGTTAAAATTGTTAATAAGTATTTATATTATAATGTCAACTAAAATACATACCTCCATTAACATGTATTGTTTCACCTGTAATATAATCAGATAAACTAGAAGATAAAAAGACAACAGCATTTGCAACGTCCTCTGGAGATCCAAATCTGTCTAGTGAAATTTTTTCTTGTAAAGACTGTTTAAAATTGTCACTTATTTTATCAGTCATTTCGGATTTTATAAAACCTGGTGAAACACAATTAATTTTAATATTTTTCTTTCCATATTCAAGTGCGAGACTTTTTGACATGCCAATCAATCCTGCTTTTGATGCTGCATAGTTAGTTTGACCAATGTTACCTGTATGGCCAACTATGGAGGTGATATTAATAATCTTACCATTTTTATTTCTTATCATTTTCTTAATTGAATATTTGCTTAATAAAAATGATGAAGTTAGGTTCAAATTTATAACCTTGTTCCATTCTTCATCTTTCATACGAATAGCCAGGTTGTCATTTGTGATGCCTGCATTATTTATTAGTACATCAATCTTATTATTAAATTCATCATTACAAACCTCAATGAACTTTTCTATTGATGAATGCTCTAAAATGTCAAATTGTTTTGTAATTACACTTGGATAATTGTCTTTTATAATTTTCAATTTATCTTGATTTGTTCCTGTGGCAATTATATTAGCTTTTGCTTTATGAATATTTTCTAATATTGAATTTCCGATTATTCCTGTAGATCCAGTCAAAATTATATTTAAATTACTTAAATTAATCATTTTTTAAAAATTTAATATCATCTATGGTATTTACCTGAAATAATTTTACATTTCTATTTATTCTTTTTACTAATCCAGATAATACTTTCCCAGGGCCAATTTCAACAAAACGTTTAACATCCTTATTTATCATATTAATAACACTTTCTCTCCATCTTACAGGCTTTTCAATTTGATCAATTAAAAGTTTTTTTATTTCTTTTGAGTTACTTGTTGGATTTGCGGTGACATTTGAAACAATATTAACTATTGGATCTTTAAATTGTGTATTATTAATTTTATTACTCATTTCTTCTGTTGCTTTGTTCATTAAAGGGCAGTGAAATGGTGAGCTAACAGGTAAACTTACATATTTATATTTGTTGTTTTTTAATTCATTAGAAAGCAATAAAAGAGAATCTTTTTTTCCGCTAATAACAATTTGACCATTTGAATTATCATTAGCAACGTAACAATATAATTTATTATCAAATTTTTTAAAAATATTATTAATCTCATCAATATTTATACCTAAAACTGCCAACATGCCTCCTTCTCCGTTTGGTACAGCATTTTGCATTGCGTTTCCTCTATGTTTAAGCAAATCTATTGTTTGTTCGAAATTTAATGAATCTGCACAACACAAAGCTGAATATTCTCCAAGCGAATGTCCAGCAAAAAATTTAGCGTTATTTAAATTAAAATTAGTTTCGTTTTTTATAACATTAAATATGGAATAGCTTACTAAAAATATTGATGGTTGTGTGTTTGTAGTCTGATCTAATTGATCCTTCGGCCCCTCTAAAATGATTTTACTTATTTTTTTTTTTAAAATTTCATCAGCCTGGGCAAAATATTCTTTTACATATGCAAAATTTTCATAAAATTCCCTTGCCATTCCTACAATTTGTGAGCCTTGACCAGGAAATAATACTGAGAACATAAAAAAGTTAATAAATATTGTGTAATTTTTATATTGTAATTAAAAATTTATAATAGTATATCCTCATTTTTTCTACTTATTTATATGAACTATTACGAACATACATTAATAGCAAGACAAGATACTTCTCCAAGTCAAATAAAGCAACTTGAGGAAAAATATAAAAAAATTATTGAAAATAATGATGGAAATATAATAAAATTTGAGAGTTGGGGTCTAATGCATCTTTCATATTTAATTAAAAAGAACAAGAAAGGTAATTATCTTCATTTTAAAATAGAAGGTAAAGGAAAGACCATAAAAGAGTTAGAAAAAAACGAGAAAATTGATAAAAATTTGTTGAGGTATTTGACAGTAAAAGTAAAAAAACTTGACTTAGAAACAGATTACTTCAAAAAAACTGATGAGCAACAAAAATAATAATTTAAATGAAAAAGAAAAATCTAAAAAAAAAGAATTCTCAAAACAATTTCTCTAAACTTAGTGTATTCCAGAATAATAAATATAAGTTTAAAAAGAAGTGCCCCTTATCCGGCAAGGGAGCCCCTATAATTGACTATAAAAATATAAAATTATTAAAAAGATATGTTTCAGAAAATGGCAAAATTCTTCCTTCTAGAATAACTTCGGTCAGCCAAAAAAAACAACGTGACTTATCTCTTTCAATTAAAAGAGCAAGAAATTTAGCATTAATTTAATTATGAGAGTTATTTTACTAGAGAATGTTAGAAATATTGGCTCAATAGGAGATGTCATTGATGTCAAAAGAGGATTTGCTAGAAATTTTCTAATTGCAAAAAAAAAGGCATTATTTGCGTCTAAAGAAAATATTAAAGAAGTAGAAAAAATTAAGAATGAATTAAATAAAAAAGATTTAGATAGAAGAAATGATGCTAAAACTATAAGTGAAAAAATTAAAGATAAAAAATACACAATAAAAAAACTCAGTACAGAAAATAAAGAGTTGTATGGATCTGTAAAACCTACTGAAATTTCAAAAATTTTAAAAGAGAAAGAAGATGTTGAGATTAATCCATCTATGATACAACCTATCAAAGAAATAAAATCTTTGGGAACTTATAAAGTTCATTTAAATCTTCACACAGAAGTAAGTTCAATTATTAATATTGAAGTTATCTCGCAAGAAGATAATTAAAATTATACATTTTTTTCCCCATTAAATATTAGTCTTTGTAAAAATGATTTTTATTAATTATTATAAGATATGTCTCAATCTCTAAATATTGTAAAAAATAAATTAGATGAATTACCAAATAATATTGAAGCTGAACAATCCGTTATCGGATCTGTACTTTTATCAAACGAAATTTTTGATGATATAAGTTTGTTAATTTCAAGCAGAAACTTTTATGATCCTATACATAAGAAAATATTTGAAGCTTTAGAAAAATTAATTTATGGTGGTCTTTTAGCAAATCCTATCACATTAAAGAACTATTTTGAAAAAGAAAAAGATGAACTTAATATTCCCGAGTACTTAGTAAAAATTACCAAGTTTTCTACATCATCGCGACAAGCTATTGAGTATTCTAAACTTATTTTTGATTTATATGTCAAAAGAGAACTAATTAAAATTTCAAATGATATTATTGATCAAGCTAAACTTAATGATTTAGATAATGACGGTCAAAAAATAATCGAAAATTACGAAAAATCACTATTTGATCTCGCGGAAAAAGGATCTTTTAGTTCGTCTTTAATAAAATTCGATGAAGCTATGAGACAAACTATTGAGATGGCATCAAATGCTTATAAAAATGAAGAAGGAATTGTTGGGGTTCCTACTGGATTAAGAGATTTAGATGATAGGCTCGGTGGTTTACACAAGTCAGACCTTATAATTATTGCTGGAAGACCTTCCATGGGTAAAACTGCTCTAGCCACAAATATAGCATTTAACGCTGCTAAAAAAATTCAAGAAAGTGGTGAGAAAAGTTCAATAGCTTTTTTTTCTCTTGAGATGTCATCAGAACAGCTTTCTACGAGAATTTTATCAGAACAATCAAGAATCAAGTCAAATGATATTAGAAGAGGTAAAATTTCTGAAGAACAATTTGATAAATTCATAGAGACATCTAAAGATATTTCTGAACTTCCTTTGTATATTGATGAAACTCCAGCAATAACAATTGCAGCATTAAGCAACAGAGCAAGAAGAATCAAGCGATTGTATGGGCTTGATATGGTTGTTATAGATTATATTCAATTAATGAGAGCCTCCAATTTTAACAATGGAAGAGTTCAGGAAATTTCAGAAATAACTCAAGGATTAAAAGCTCTAGCTAAAGAATTAGCTGTTCCTGTTTTGGCGCTTTCCCAATTATCAAGAGCTGTTGAACAGAGAGATGATAAAAAACCACAATTATCAGATTTGAGAGAATCGGGATCGATTGAACAAGATGCGGATGTAGTTATGTTTGTATTCAGAGAAGCTTACTATTTACAAGGAAAAGAGCCTAGGCCCGCCACTGTAGAACATGCTGAATGGCAAGCGAAAATGAATGAGGTTTCACATTTGGCTGAATTAATTATTCAAAAACAAAGACATGGGCCAACTGGCAATGTAATGCTTGAATTTGAAGCAATGTTTACCAAATTTAAAGATATTCAAAATAATTAAATTAAATTATAAAAGCTAATACTCAATGTTAGCCAAATTTTATCAGAATAATATTTTAAAAAAACCAAGCTTAATTTTAATTTTATTATTAATTTGTTTATGTTTTTTTGGATATAACTCAAAAAAATTTAGACTTGATGCATCCTCTGAAACATTATTAATAGAAGGTGATCCAGATTTAAAATACCTTAATGAAATAAACGATAGATATGGTGCAAAAGAATTTTTAGTTCTTACATATACACCAAAAAAGAGAATGATAGACGAATCTTCTATTAAAAATCTATTAAAACTTAAAAACCAAATTCAACAACTTGACTGGGTACATAATGTAATCACACTATTAGATATTCCATTATTAAGCAGCTCTGATGATCCTCTTATTGAAAGACTACAAAACTACTCAACACTAAAATCCCCAAACATTGATAAAGAAAGAGGATTTAATGAAATACTGAATAGTCCTGTTTTTAGAAATTTTGTTATCAGCGAGGATGGTAAAACATCTGGGATTATAGTTTACTTAAAATCAAAAGATAAAGTTACTGAGTTTAAAAGTAAATTTGAGGAAGAATTATATAAAGATAATTTAAAAAAACAAAACCATCAAAATATTTTGGAAATAAGACAAATAATTAAAAATTTCGACTCAACTAGTAAAATTCATTTAGGAGGTATTCCTATGATCGCCGATGATATGATGACCTTTATAAAAAAAGATATAATAGTTTTTGGACTTGGCGTTTTTGTATTTATTATTGCCACTCTTTGGTATGTTTTTAGAAAATTAATATGGGTAATTGTCCCAATTAGTAGTTGTTTTTTTTCAGTATTAATAATGACTGGACTTTTAGGCCTCTTGGGATGGAAAGTTACTGTTATATCATCAAACTTTATTGCTTTAATGTTGATATTGACGATGGCTATGAATATTCACATCAGTACTAGGTATCTCCAACTTACAAAACAATTTCCAAAACTAAATAAATTTAAAATTATTTCTTTAACAACTTCAAAAATGTTCTGGCCTATTTTATATACAGCCTTGACAACTATATTTGCATTTTTGTCATTAGTATTCAGCGAAATAAAACCCATTATAGATTTTGGATTTATGATGACTTTTGGTTTAATAATTTCATTTCTTATTACCTTTAGTCTATTGCCAACATTAATTAATTTATTAAATTTTAATAAAGTTTCTTTAAAAGAAGAGAAAGGGACCAAAATAACTAATTTTTTTAGCAATATTTCAGTTTCAAAGCAAAATACTATATTTGGGTCAACTTTAATAATTATATTTCTAAGTATATTGGGAATTTCAAAACTCGAAGTTGAAAATAGTTTTATAAATTATTTTGATAAAAAAACAGAAATTTACAAAGGAATGAAACTTATTGATGAAAAGTTGGGAGGTACAACTCCACTTGAGGTTATTTTAAAATTCCCAAAAAAAGATGAAATTGAACAAAAATCAGACGATGAAGAGGATGATTGGGGTGATGAAGATGAAAATGATGAAAAATATTGGTTTACTAAAGATAAAATTAATAAAATAAGAAAAGTTCATAATTACTTAGATTCCTTGGAGCCAGTTGGAAAAGTTCTCTCTTTTTCCTCAATAATTGATGTTGCTACTCAATTAAATAATAATAAAGAGCTTGGATCCTTAGAAATGGGAGTTTTATATACTAAAATACCTGACAACATAAAAAAGGAGATTGTAGATCCTTATATTTCAATAAAAGACTCAGAGGCTAGAATAAGCTTAAGGATAAAAGACTCATTAGATAATCTAAGGAGAAATGATTTACTTATTAAAATAAATTCAGATCTAGAAAATAAATTAAATTTAAAAAAAGATGAATATAAATTAGGTGGAGTATTAATTCTATTTAATAATCTTTTACAAAGTTTATTTAAATCTCAAATTTTAACTCTGGGATTTGTTATGCTTGGAATTCTGATAATGTTTATCATTCTATTTAAAAATTTAAAATTAGCTTTAATAGGTGTTGTGCCAAATTTTATAGCAGCTTTTTTTATATTAGGTTTAATCGGATTATTAGGAATTCCTCTTGATATGATGACAATTACAATAGCAGCAATAACTATAGGTATAGCTGTAGATAATAGCATTCATTATATTTATAGATTTAAAGAAGAGTATACAAAATTAAAAAGTTATAATAAGACACTTAAATTGTGTCATTCAACAGTCGGTAAAGCTATTTTAAATACTTCAATTACAATAGTTTTTGGATTTTCAATTTTAGTAATGTCAAATTTTATACCAACAATTTACTTTGGTGTATTCACGGGGGTTGCTATGTTACTTGCAATGGTTTCAGTTTTAACACTTTTACCTTCATTATTGCTTAGAATTAAACCATTCGATTAATGATTGAAGCTTTTCAGGATTTTTTAATACAAGTAACATTATTTGATTATATTTTTTTTGTAGCAACCATTTATTTTTTAATTCAAGGATCCAGAAAAGGTTTTGTTTTAGGTTTGTTGTCAGCTGCCAAATGGGTTTTGGCATATATTTTAACAATTTATTTATTTCCGAAAGTAAAGCCTTACTTTGAAGGTATTTTAGATAGTGAATATGTTATTGATATAACTGTTGGTATAATATTGTTTATTTTAATAATATTTCTTATTCTTTTAGGAAATAAAGCAATAAGTAAAGTTGTTACTTACACTGGGTTAGGTTCAATCGATAAAGTTTTTGGTTTTTTCTTTGGAATCGCTAAGAGCTATGTTCTAATTGTTTGTTTGTTCACAGCCATTGACGTCATCTACGATAGCAAAAAATGGCCGTTAAATTTAAAAGATTCGTTAACATTTCCTTGGGTTGAAAAAGGTAGTATCTATCTTATAAAGGTATTTCCAAATCAAAAACAATATGAAGACGCTAAAGAAAAAGTTCAAGATGTATAACCCAAAATTAAAAGAGGAATGTGCCGTCTTTGGTATAAGTAATACACCAGAAGCATCTACTTTAACCGCTTTAGGACTTCATGCGTTACAACATAGAGGTCAAGAGGGTTGTGGAATTGTATCATTTGATGGCGAAAAATATCACTCCGAAAAAAGATTTGGTTTAGTTGGTGACAACTTTAATGATGAAAAAGTTTTGAAAAACTTACCAGGAAATTATGCGATAGGTCACAATAGATATTCTACAACTGGCGGAACTGCTTTAAGAAATGTACAACCGTTCTTTGCTGATACTAATTCAGGTGGAATTGGAGTTGCACATAATGGCAACCTAACAAATGCCATAACACTTAGAAATAAAATGGTTGAAGAAGGCTCAATTTTTTACACAACATCAGATACTGAAACCATCGTAAAACTAATAGCAAAATCAAAAAGACCAAAGACAATTGATAAAGTTATTGATGCTCTGTTTCAAATTCAAGGGGGATATGCATTAGCAATGATGACACAAAATACTCTTATTGGAGTAAGAGATCCTTATGGAATTAGACCTCTAGTTATTGGAAAATTAAAAAACTCTTATGTTTTTGCATCTGAGACATGTGCTTTTGATATTATTGGTGCAAAATTTGTTAGAGAAGTTGATAATGGTGAAATTGTTTATGTAGAAAATGATGAATTAAAAAGTATTAAGCCTTTTCCTCAAAAAAAAGTAAGACCATGTGTATTTGAATATATTTATTTCTCAAGACCAGATAGTATTTTAAATGGTAAAACTGCTTATGAATATCGGAAAAGATTTGGAGCAGAATTAGCAAAAGAAGATAATTTAGATGCTGACTTAGTTGTACCTGTACCAGATTCTGGAAATGCAGCTGCGTTGGGTTATGCCGAGAAAAAAAAAATAAACTTTGATTTAGGTTTAATAAGAAATCATTATGTTGGTAGAACTTTTATAGAACCATCGCAGCAAATTAGAAGTTTAGGAGTTAAATTAAAGCTAAATGCGAATATTTCAGTTATAAAAAATAAAAAAATTATTTTGGTTGATGATTCTCTTGTAAGAGGAACAACCTCATCAAAAATTGTAAAAATGTTATATGATAATGGTGCTAAAGAAATACATGTGAGAATAGCAAGTCCAGAAATAAAATATCCAGATTTTTATGGTGTTGATACACCAACAAAAAAAGAGCTGTTAGCAGCGAATAAATCAGTAGATGAAATAAAAGAATTTATAAAAGCAAAATCACTTAAATTTTTAACCTTAAATGGTTTATATCGAGGAATGGGTTTTGAAAAGAGAAATGATGCTTATCCTCAATTAACTGATCATCATTTTACTGGTGATTATCCGGTAAAAATAATTGATGAACTTGGAGAAGATAAAGTTACACAATTATCATTATTAAGTACAGGATCGAGCAATTAATGAAAAAAGTAAATTTTACTGAAATGAAAAATGGTTCAAAAGAAGATTATGAATTATTAGAAAAATATGAAAAAAATTTTGAACGTAAGACAGCGAATAGATTGCTCAAATATCTTGCAAGTCAAACTACAACTCTTGAGGGTTATCAAATAACTAGATTAGAACATTCCTTGCAAGCAGCAACAAGAGCTTACAAGAATGGAGAAAGTGAGGAGATGGTTGTAGCAACTTTACTTCATGACATAGGGGATGACTTGGCGCCTATGAATCATTCTCAATATGCTGCTTCAATAATCAGACCTTATGTTTCAGAAAAAACATATTGGATAATACTTCATCATGGACTTTTTCAAACTTATTACAGTGCTCATCATTTAGGGGGTGACAGAAACGCTAGGGACAAATTCAAGGACCACAAATATTATCAAGATACAGTTGATTTTTGTGAAAAATATGACCAGTCTTCTTTTGATCCTAACTACAAATCAATGTCTTTAGAAGAGTTTGAACCAATGGTGAAAAAGATATTTGATAGAAAACCTTTTTATCATCACTAATTTTTAAAAGAAAACATGACTAATAAACTAAAGGAAGAGAAAAGTCCGTATTTAAAACAACATAAAGATAATCCAGTTAACTGGTTTGCTTGGAATAAAGAAAGTTTAGAACAAGCAAAAAAAGAAAAAAAACCAATATTTCTTAGTGTTGGATATGCGAGTTGTCATTGGTGTCATGTTATGGCTCATGAAAGTTTTGAAGATGATGAAACAGCTAAAATAATGAATGAAAAATTTATAAACATTAAAGTTGATAGAGAAGAAAGACCTGATTTAGATTATGTTTTTCAAAGAAGTTTATCTATTTTAACAGGAGCACAAGGAGGTTGGCCTTTATCGATGTTTCTTGATGAAAATGGAGTTCCTTTTACTGGTGGAACTTATTTCCCACCAAAAGAAATGCATGGAAGACCAGATTTTCAAAAAGTTCTAAATAATGTTTCTGACGTATATAATAAGAATAGAGAAAAAATTCTCGATCAAGCACCCCAAATGCAAGAAATATTTGGTAAAATTAATCAAAGATCGGCAGTATTAAATCAATCATTAGAGCCATTTTTAGAAAAAATTATACAACACCTTGATAAAGATAATGGAAGTTTCAAGGGAGCTCCTAAGTTTCCTCAATTTTATTTGTTTGATGCAATGTTTTATTTTTATTTAAAAACGGGAAAAGAGGAATACTTTAAACCAGTTGAGACTTTACTCTATAATATTTCTTCAAAAGGAATGTATGATCATTTAGCTGGTGGTATAGCAAGATATACAGTTGATGAAAATTGGATTATCCCCCACTTTGAAAAAATGCTTTATGATAATATTCAATATATTGGGTTGCTAAACAAGTTTTTTCAAAAAACTAATAATCTTTATTATAAGAAAAAGTTAGAGCAAACTATAGATTTTATTAATTCAGAATTTAAAAATGATTTTGATCTTTATGGGTCTGCATATGATGCTGATAGCGATGGCGTTGAAGGAAAATATTATGTATGGAATTATGCAGAACTAAAAAATACTCTTGGTCCTAAATTTAATTTATTTGCAAAAAAATATAATTTAACTGAAGAGGGAAATTTTGAAGGTAATAATATTTTAATAGAAACTCATAATAAACTTTCTGATGATGAGATTAAAGAAATCTCAAACACAGAAAAAACATTATTAGATCAAAGAAACAAACGTACTAAACCATTATTTGATGATAAATCTCAAACTGATCAAAATTGTTTTTTATTAGAAACTCTTCTTCTTTCATCGCTAGTAACTGATAATGAAGAACTAAAACAAAATACTCTTGATAATATTAAGATATTGGAAAAATATTTGTCAGATAAAATTTTCCATTGCTATCAAGACACAGAGATTGACGCTTTTTTGGAAGATTACGTATACTATGCTAGTCTTTTGATAACTATTTATGAATTAGATGGTGACGTTAAATACATCGAAAAAGCAAAAGGTATTTTAATAAAAACCTGGGAATACTTCTTTGATAAAAAATCAGGCTTAATGCAGAAAAATAAAATATTAGACAATGACCTATTTGTGCAACCAGTAGATCTAAATGATAATAATATACCGAATGGAAATAGTGTATATTTAAACTTATGCAACAAGCTATATATAATAACTAGTGATAAAATATGGTTTGAAAAAATTGATATTTTAAAGAAAAGTTTCCACCAAGTTTTAAACTCAAACTTTGCACAAATGTTTAGTTTTGTTAAATCATTGGATATTTGTAATGAAAGTATATCTTTTGCAATTCATGGAAAGCAAAATTTAGATCCTAATATAAAAAAGTACTTGCAAAAAAAATTTTTTACTAGAGCTACATTTAAATATCTAGATAATGAAGTAAAAGAGGCAAAAATTGTTATATGTAAAAATCAAACTTGCTCTAACAAATTAAGTAATATAAAGGAAATTGAAGATTATCTAAAAAGAAACAATATAAGCTAATGATAGAAACAAAGGAACAAATAATAGAACATTTTAAGTCAGGCTCAAAGGATAAATCTAATTTGAAGATTGGAGTTGAGCATGAAAAATTTATTTTTGATAAAAAAACAAATACGAGAATAGATTATCCCAAAATCAAGAAAATGTTTGAAAATTTATATGAGTTTGGCTGGAAACCTATTTTTGAGGAAAAAAATCCAATAGCGTTAACTAAGAATGGTAAAAGTATTACTTTAGAACCTGGCAATCAAATAGAGCTTTCTGGAGCAAAATTAAATAATATTCATGAAGCTTGTGCTGAATCTCATGAATATTTATTTGAGTTAAATCAGGTAATTGAAAAATTAGATTTTAAAATAGTAAGCTCTGGATATGATCCTATATCTAAACTTGAGGATATACCTAATAATCCAAAAAAAAGGTATGAGGTTATGACGAAAGATATGCCTGTTGGAGGAAAACTAAGTTTGGATATGATGTATAAAACTGCAGGTACGCAATTAAATTTAGATTATACCTCAGAAGAAGATTTTATAAAAAAATTTAAGTTGGCGAATAATTTAGTTCCAATATCTATCGGACTTTTTGCAAATTCCTCATTAGTTGAAAAAAGTAATAGTGGATACTTATCTTACAGATCTAAAGTTTGGCAAGAAACATCTAGAGGTGGATTGCCTGAGTTTTTTTTAAAAGATGTAAATTTTGAAAAATACGCAGATTATATTATGAATTATCCAATCTTATTTTTACAAAGTGAAGGTAATTATATATCTGGAAAAAAATATTTATTTAAAAACTTTATGAATGGAGAAATTAAAGAAATTGGAAATAAAATTCCTAGTGCTAATGATCTTGATACACATTTAGGAACAATATTTACAGAGAACAGATTGAAACAATATATTGAATTAAGATCAATGGATGCGTGCGGATGGGAGTGTTTATGTGCTGGTCCTTCCCTATTCACTGGATTACTTTATGGAAATCTGGAAGAAGCTTTAGATTTAATTAAAAATTGGGAAGCTAATGAAGTGCTTTCAGCTTATAAAAATGCCCCTAAAAATGGCTTAAAAACTAATTTGATGGGCAAGGATATTTCGTATTGGGCAGAGAGACTATTAGACATATCAAAATCAGGATTAAAAAAGAGAGACTTTTTAAATAGAAAAAAATTAAGTGAAGCAAAGTTTTTAGATCACTTAGAAAAAATTGTAAAAAATAAAAAAACAAATGCTGATAATATAATAAGTAAGTATTCAAATTCCGAAAATTTGAATGATTTATATGACCAATAAAATTGTTGCTATACAAGGTGATAATTTAAAAAAAATAAATATCAAAACAGATACTACTATTTTTTTAGCTCACGAAGCTCAAAACAAGGGTTATAAATTATTTTATTATTATCCAGAAAATTTATCGAATATAAGAGGAAAAACTGTAAGTGAAGGGTATTTTATTAAAATTGATTATTCAAAAAAGAAATTTTATAAAATTTTAAAAAAATCAAAATTAGACTTATCCTTTGCGAAATATATTTTAATCAGACAGGATCCACCTTTTAACTTGGAATATATATCTACAACCTTAATGTTAGATAGAATCAAAGATAAAACAAAAATTATTAATGATCCTACTTCAGTAAGAAATATTTCAGAAAAATTTTATTCTTTAAATTTTAAAAATTATATGGCGGATACAATATTTACTAAAGATTTGATTGAAATTAAAAAATTTTTCAAAAAGCATAAAAAGATAATAATTAAACCTATTCATAGCTATGGTGGCAATGATATAAATCTTATTTCAGGAAAGCTTAATTTGCTTAAAATAAAACAAATATTGAAAAAACATGGTCACATTATGTGTCAAAAATTTTTAAATAAAATTAAGTTTGGAGATAAAAGAGTTTTTATTATAAATGGTAAGGTTTGTGGAGCTATATCTAGAGTTCCAAAATCAGGATCAATATTGAGCAATATGAGCAAAGGTGCAAAACCTAAAATCGCATTTTTAAGCAATAAAGAGCTAAAAGTTTCAAATATTATTGCAAAAAAAATTAAGAAAGACGGAATATACTTTGCAGGAATAGACTTCATTGATGGAAAGTTAAATGGAGATATAAATGTAACATCACCAACGGGTATAAAAACATATTTTGATTTATCTCAGATAAACTTGGCTAAGACTTTTTGGAAAGGTTTATAGTTGAAAAATTTGTCAAATCAGCAAAAAGGATCATCCCTTGCATTTATAGCTGTGATGTTTATCACACCAGATTCACTTTTTATAAGATTATCTTCTATAGATACTTGGGGATTATTGTTTTATAGAGGTGCGATACCATTTGTAGCTGTATTAATTGGACTTCTCATATTTTATAAAAAAAACTTTATTAAAGCATTTTTGAATGTTGGTTATGCTGGTATATTTTATATTATTAGTTTTTCGATTTGTAACATCACATTTATAATTTCAATACAAAATACAAATGTAGCAAATACATTAATAATGATTGCAATGGCACCCATGCTTTCAGCAATCCTTGGTGCAATATTTTTAAAAGAGGTTCCCGATAAGAAGACTTGGATAGCTATAGCTATTACTTTAGTAGCTGTAATATATATATTCTACGACTCTCTAGAGATGGGTAACTTATTTGGTGATCTTATGGGTATAACAACAGCTTTTGGACTCGCCACCAACGCGGTAATAATCAGGTCGGCAAAAGATAGAGATTTGCTACCTTCAGCAGTTGTCGGTAAGCTTACAGTAGCTCTATTTGCTCTCTTTTTCGTTGAAAGTTATGAGTTAGTTGAAAAAGACCTGATTTATATACCTTTAATGTGTATTTTGTGTGTAGCAATACCATTCGTTTTGGTGACTATTGCTCCAAGATTTATACCTGCCGAGGAAGTGAATCTGTTTTTTCTTCTTGAGACCATTTTAGGACCCATTTGGGTTTGGTTAGTTATCAAAGAGCAGCCTAGTCTAGAGACAATAGTTGGTGGACTTGTAATTATATTCACAATAGCTGTTCACTCTTATCTAAAATTAAAATCTTCTTCTAAGTAAATTATTTTTCTTTTTGTCACAAATTTGTCTTGATTTAAAATTAGATCGCCCATAAACACCGCTAATTTTATGAACAAAATTATAAAAAACTCTTGGGCTCTCTTTATGGGTATGGCATTTATAATGCTCGCTCATGGTTTTCAAGGTACTCTTTTAGGTGTTAGAGCAGTTAAAGAAAATTTTGGTCTATCATCGACAGGTTTTTTATTTTCTGGATATTTTGTTGGATATTTTATTGGGGCAAAAATTATACAATCATTAATTCATAGAGTTGGGCATATTAGAGTATTCGCAGCTTTTGCTTCTGTCACTTCAATTGTGGTCTTATTACACTCAATTTTTGTAAATCCTATTTCATGGTTTGTACTTAGAATGATTTCTGGATTTAGCATGGTTTGTCTTTATACAATTGCTGAAAGCTGGTTAAACGATAGATCTACAAATAAGAATAGAGGTAGTGTTTTATCAATCTACATGATTGTTATGTATGCCTCTATGGCGATTGGAATGTTTTTCATAAACTTTAGTAAACCAGAAAACTTTCAACCTTTTATACTGATATCTTTATTTATGTCATTGTCTCTAGTTCCAATATTATTAACGAAAAGAAAGGCTCCAAACTTTAAAAAAATATCAGGTATGAAGCTAAAGGAAGTTTATAAATCATCACCATTTGGTGTTGTAAGCTCTTTTTTAATTGGAATATCACATTCAGCTGTTTTCTCATTGATTGCAGTTTATGCTACATCGATGAATTTTAGTATATTAGAAGTATCAATAGTAACCTTTTTATTTGCTATATCCGGAGCTATATCTCAATGGCCAATAGGAAAATTATCAGATGTTTTAGATAGAAGAATTGTAATTATTTATACAACATTTGGAGCAGCTTTATTTTGTTTTTTGGCGATTATTTCTTCGGGTCAAATGTATATGCCCGCAGGTTTAGCTACATCAAAAATATTTTTTTATATCTGTATAATGTGTTTTTCTTTTTGTAGTCTACCAATGTTTGCTTTAATTTTTGCACATACAAATGATTTTATACCAAAAGAAAAATTTGTAGCAGCAGGAGCAGGATTACAATTTGTTTTTGGTCTTGGTGCAATTTGCGGTCCTTTTATGTGCTCATTATTTATGGAATTTTTAGGAGAAAATGGATTTTTTATTTTTTTAATTATATTTCATTCATTTATTGGTTTATTTGGAATATATAGAATGCAAATTAGAGAGTCTGGAGATAACCCAGATTCACAATTTGCACCTATGCCTCAAACGATTACTCCAGCCGGTATAGAACTTAATCCTTCAACTGAACCAATAGATGAACCAAATAATTTGAACGAATTTAAGAAAATTTAGTGTAAGTTCAAAATTATGAAAACAGCATTAATATTCGGATCAACTGGATTAATTGGTGGAATATTACTTAAACTGTTAACTAATGATCAAAAATATAAAAAAATTAAGGTTTTTGTAAGATCTTCTACTTCAAAAATTGATCCCAAAATAGAAGTTATTCAAACAGATTTTACAAAATTAGAAAATATTAAATCAGAAATAAAAGGCGATGATTGTTTTTTTTGCATTGGAACTACAAGAAAAAAAACACCTAACAAACAAGATTATATAAACACCGAATACAATTTACCTGTAACAATTGGAAAAATTTGTAGCGATAATAGTGTACAAAATTTTACTTATATTTCTTCATTGGGTGCCAGTTCAAAAAAAACAAATTTGTATTTAAAAAATAAAGGTATGGCTGAAGAAGAATTAAGAAAACTAAACTTTAAAAAATTTATTGTAATTAGACCTTCATTTTTAATTGGAAAAAGAATGGAGGAAAGATTGGGAGAAAAAATAGGTATTTTCGCCATGAAATGTATATCGCCAATTTTAGTTGGAGATTTAAAAAAATATAAATCGATAAATGCAGAAATAGTTGCCAAATCCATGATAAATATATCAAACAGCGAAATACAAAGTGGAGTATTTGAACCACCTCAATTATTACAAATTGGACGAGAATAAATTTTTTATAAAGTAATAAAATATTAAAAAAAATTATTTAAGTGCTATAATACATTTCAAGGAGGTATCTATGGCTAAATTTTTTTTAATGGGAAATTTTACAGAGAAAGCATTCGCAGGCTTTTTAAAAGATCCAGGATCAGATAGATCTGAGGTTGCTAGAAAGTGTTCTGAAAGTGTTGGTGCTGAAATGAAATCTTACACATATTTAAGAGGACCCTATGACTTTATAGTTGAAACTCATGGCACATTTGAGCAAATGGCTGCTATAAAAATGGCTACTGAGGGAAGTGGTGCACTTAAAAATATCGCCATTTGTGAGGAAACACCAATGAATGAAATTGCAAATCATGCAACAAAAGTATCAAGTGGCTATAAAGCTCCTGGACAATAATATAACTGGTAGCTTCATTAATTATGGAGCTACCAATTTAAAATCGAAACTGTCAAAATATCTCATTCAAATAAAGTAATATTGATCTATTAAGAAAGTTATGAACAAAAGAAAATTTATAAAATTATCTATATTTGGATCATTATTATACAGTATTTTTCCATACAAAATTTCATTAGCTGAAAACAAAAAAATAATTAATCAAAATTTAACAGAAGCCCAAAAAAAAATAATGTTTGAGGAAGCAACCGAACGACCATTCTCAAGCCCTCTTAATTATGAGAAAAGAGAAGGTTTTTATCACTGTGCAAATTGTGGAGCTAAACTATTTAAGTCTAGCTCGAAATTTGATAGTGGAACTGGTTGGCCATCATTTACAGAGGCGCTTCCTGGAGCTTTTAAAACTAAGGTTGATTACAGCTTTGGCATGAAAAGAATTGAATACCATTGTGCAAAATGTGGTGCTCATCACGGACATGTCTTTGAAGACGGTCCTGGATCGACAGGAAAGAGATATTGTAATAACGGCTTGTGTTTAATATTTAAGCCATCATCATAAAACGGAGGAATAATGAAGATATTGAGTATATTGAAAGGGGTTGAATTAGTTATAGCAGATTTAGAAGTAAATTTGGGAGAACAAGTGAGAAGTGCACCTACGTTATGCGCAAAATACAATGGTAAGATTATACCTTTAAACACTGCTCAAGATGGTCGACCTATTCTTATGAGAGAAGAAAACGCTTTAGAAAACTAATTTTGTATTTAATTGCGTCAACTTAATTAAGTTTATTTACAAGAAAATATTATAAAAAATAACTATGACATTTGAATTACCAAAACTAGATTATTCTAATGAGGCTTTGTCTCCAATAATGTCACAAGAAACATTAGAATTACATCATGGAAAACATCATCAAACCTACATAACAAATCTTAACAATTTTATAAAAGATACGGACATGGCTGAAATGTCATTGGAAGATATAATTCTTAAAAGCTCAAAAGATAACTCAAAAGCTGGAATATTTAATAATGCAAGCCAGCATTGGAACCATAATCTTTTTTGGAAGTGCATGAAGCCAAAAGGTGGTGGGAATATTCCGTCAAAACTTGAGAAAAAAATTGTAGAAGATTTTGGAAGCGTTGAAAAATTTAAAGATCAATTTAAACAAGCAGGTATAACTCAATTTGGATCAGGTTGGTGTTGGTTATCTTTAAATAATGATAAATTGGTCGTTACAAAAACAGCTAATGCTGCTAATCCTTTAATTGATAACTTAAAACCAATACTTGGTTGTGATGTCTGGGAACATTCATATTACATTGATTATAAAAATAGAAGACCTGAATATTTAGATAAATTTGTTGATAATCTTATAGATTGGGAATTTGTTGAATCTCTATTAATCTAATTAATCCTAGAACTTTTTGAGATAAAACAAAGTTTGAAGCAGTATGAACAAGGAAAATACAAGTAAACTCTGGAAATTTATTCAGGAAGCTGGCGATTATTTGGATGGTCAACTTCCTGATCACCCAAATCATCCAAAAGGAAGAAATCCATATGCTCATGTAGCAATATGTGTAAAAAACAAATTTAATTCTACTTATAAAGATATTCCTGATGACAAATTTGATGAAGTAATCAACTATATTAAATTTTTAAAAGAAAATCCTAGTTAATTAGATATAGTTTTTAGAAACTCTTCTACTTCACTACTTTTGGTATTCCAAGCTGTAACAAGTCTAACCGTCTTACCGCCTAATTCCTCATTGCTCATCATATATTCTTCTGAATTTAAATGCTCAACCATCTTTTTTGGCAGTTTAACAAAAACTTCATTTGCCTCAGTTGGATATTCAAGTTTAACTTGATTACTAGAAACTAAACCATCGCTTAATTTTTTTGCCATCAGATTTGCATGTCTTGCATTTTTTAACCAAACATCATTTGAGATATATCCATCTAATTGTGCAGAAACAAAACGCATTTTAGACAATAGATGACCGGATCTTTTTAACAAAAAAGGTAAATTGCCAACTAATTCTTTATTAAATATAATAATTGCTTCAGCTGCTATACATCCGTTCTTCGTTGCCCCAAAAGATAATATGTCAATTCCTGATTTCCATGTCATTTCTGCAGGTGTAACATCAAGTGAAACAAGCGCATTAGCGAACCTAGCACCATCCATATGTACTTTTAATTTTTTTTTATGTGCAATTTCAGAGATATTTCTAATTTGATCTAAAGTATAAACTTCACCAGTTTCTGTTGCTTGAGTTATGCTAACAATAGATGGTTGAGTATGATGCACAATTCCAAACCCTCCAATATTATCATTTAGCTCATCAACTGTTATTTTGCCGTCTTTACCGTTTAATGGAACAAGTTTTGCTCCACCTGTATAAAATTCAGGGGCTCCACACTCATCAACATTGATATGAGAAAATTTATGGCAATAAATATTTCCAAATGATGGAGAAATAGCAGAAAGTGCTAAAGCATTTGATGCAGTTCCTGATGCTGTGGGGTAAACAATTACATCCTTTTCGAAAATTTTAGAAAATTTTTCTTGTAACACACCTGAAATTTCATCGTTACCATACGGAGGAGCAATACCATCATTTGCTTTGATAATTGCATCCAAAACTTCTGGACAAGCTCCTGTCACATTGTCTGAAGCAAATTTTACTCTTTTACGTTTTGTATTAATTTTTGCGTTCATTTTATTGTTTTGGAAAATAATCTTTTAAAGTACCTTCTCTATAAACATCGGCTGTACAACAATGAAGGCCTCCACCAAAAGCATATGCATCTCTCAATTCTACAGGGATAACTTCCATACCTAATTTATCTAACTGTTCAGCTTGATATTTTTCACTTTTTTCAACGCATACAGTTTTAGGGTCAAGAACTAAAACATTCATTGATAGCCATACTGAAGAGTAACAAAGTGGTGGTGGGGTATTATGAGCAGGTTGTGCAGCATCAATAATTTCCCATCCATTATCTTCAAATAATTTTCTTTGTTCTTTTGGAAGTCTTCGTTGTGGATTATTAATAATTAACCCTTCTTTAATTGGAGTAAAGGTTGCATCAATATGAATTGGATAAGGATCGCCTGGGAAATTTACAGCATGAACTCTATGATCCTTAAAATGTCTTTTTATCCAATCAATTCCTTTTAAGTTAGTTGTAAATCCGTGTTGTACAACTAAATCCTTTCCAAATCTTAGAATATCTGCGGCATCAAATAATGGCTCTTCCTCGGTTGTGACAAAGTATTTATTTTCTGTCCATTCAAGTCTTTTAGTTACACCAATTTTATCTGATAAATAATCTTTTCTATAATCGGCATCTGTTAATCTGGGTTTTGGCGCTGACTCATGTCTCATATTTGGATCTTTATTATAATAGTCTTTTAATAATGGTCTGTAACATAGGTACTCAAACCATCTGCACCTGTAGCTCATTGTAGCTTCTAATATTTCATTTCCCACAGTTAACAAAACATCTCTAGGTGGCATGCATCCAAACATAGTTTCGGCTTTCCAGTCAGGAGTTGATGTTGGTTGATTAAAATCTAAAGGCGTTGGTCTATCAACTTTTATACCCCTTTTTTCAAGTAAATTTGAAAAATTATCTAATAGTTCATTAGCTTTATCGACAGTGTCCTTAGTTCTTGGACCATAAGTTCCTCGCATATCAGAGTCTTCTGGAACTTTAGCATCTAGAGCAGGTTCAGGTGCTGGAATACAAGTACCATCTGCTCTTCCAACAATTACATGTTTTAATGGATCCCATTCATTCCAACTATTAACAATCTTATTATTTTGAACCATGTAAAATTAATTTAATCCAATAAATCTCCTATTAGATTGCATTATCATACTATAATAAAAAATAGCTAAAAAAATAAAGAAGCCACCAATAATTGTATTAGTTGAAGGAATTTCATTTATTCCAAGCCATGGCAGCCAAACCCAAAATATTCCTCCTATTACTTCAGTCAAAGACAATAGCGTTAAATCAGCTGCAGGAATATGTTTAGACCCAATTGAATAAAGAATTAAGCCCATGCACACAAGTGTTCCATGAGTGGCAAATAATGCTTCATTTTTATTTGAAGATAAGAAATTTGCATCGTTATTTAAAAGCATAACTGTTGAAAATAAAAAACAAAATAAGCCTGCTACAGCAACAGTTGTAAACTTAGGAGTTTGTTTTCTCCATCTCAGACTTACTGAAAAAATTGAAAAACCTAGTGCAGATACTAATCCAAATATTAGACCCATTAAAGAATTTTCTTCAGTATTACCGTAGGCCATTACTATTATACCAAATGCAGCAACTAAAATTGATATCCATACTGTAATTGATATTTTTTCTTTCAAAAATAGAAAACCAAGTAGCGCGGTTATAAAAGGCATAGCAGCTAAACATAATAGAGTTACTGCTGCTGTCGTATTAGTAATTGACCAAATAAAAGTTATCATTGCTGTTCCTAAACCGACACCACCTATAATTCCAGATATCCCAATTTTAAAATAATTTTTATAAAATGAAATTCCTTCTTCCAGAAATAAGTAAACATTCAGCAATAAAAAAATAACAATGCCTCTTGCAAACAAGTATTGCCAAGGGACAGTTTCGGGTTGGTCTATATGTCTTACAACATATGGTCCAAATGACCAAAGTATGCCTGCAAATAAAACAATTGGAATAGCTACTTTAGGATTTTTTAAATCAGGCATAAATTAATTTATTTTTTATAAATTTTTAGTGATATTATTAAATAAATATGGATTTAGATATAATAAAAATTGCATCCGACACGACTAATAATAAAATATTGAAAGATTACACTCATAGATCGAAATATAAAAATAAAACTTGTGGCGATATAATTGAAATGAGAGTTAATATTAAGAAAAATATAATACAAGATATTGGGTATCAGACAAAATCCTGTGTTTACTGTCAAGCTTCTGCAAGCTTAATATCTCATAAACTTATCAAAAAAAGTAAAAATAAAATTAATTATTTATTAAAAAATCTTATCGATTATTTTGAAAATGAAATTAAACCTTTGCCAAAAAATCTAAATAAATTTAATAAATTGTTTAATAAAAAAAATATATCTAGAAAAAACTGTGTATTAATGCCATTAATTGCACTTAAGAAACTCAACATTGATGAATAATTTGGATATTAAAAAACCTGTTATCGCTGCAATATTTTCTACTTTGACAATTGGGGTTTTGTCATTGCTTACTTATAAAACACCTTATGGATTATTTTTGATTGCTTCCTTTGGTTCTACAATGGTTTTGCTTTATGGGTATCCAGAAAGTCCTTTTGCAAAACCTAAAAATATATTTTTTGGTCATTTTTTAACTTCACTTGTTGGTGTGATATTTGTGAATTTCGTTCCACTTCCGATATATATTATTATACCTGTTGCTGTTGGAATAGGTGTCGGATTAATGATTATTCTTAATGTAACCCACCCTCCTGCAGGAGGAAATCCTATAATTGTGATCATGGGGTCAGTTTCATTTGAATATTTAATTTCCCCAGTTATAAGCGGATCAATTATTGTGATAGTTTTTGGCATAATCTTGAACAAATTTATTGCTAAAAGGAATTACCCAAAATAAACACAATTTGTTTGCTAGTCCTATTTAACTTGTGCTAGTCTTTTCAAATAATAATTAATAATTCAGCTTAGAGAAGCTAGTAATAGGAGTAAAAATGAAAGTACTTTGTGTATTGTATGATGATCCAAAAGGAGGAATGCCTAAATCTTATCCTCTGTCGGATTTACCAAAATTAGAGAAATATCCAGATGGAATGACATTGCCATCGCCTAAAGGAAGAGATTTTACACCAGGCCAATTACTTGGTTGTGTTTCAGGTGAACTTGGTTTGAGAAAGTTTTTAGAGAGTAATGGACACGAATTGGTTGTTACTAACAGTAAAGATGGAGATGGATGCGAAGCGGATAAACATATTGTTGATGCTGACATTGTTATCTCTCAACCATTTTTCCCTTATTATTTAACTAAAGAAAGAATCGCTAAAGCTAAAAACCTTAAGATGGCAATAACAGCAGGAATAGGTTCTGATCACGTTGATTTACAAGCAGCAATGGATAATAAAATTGATGTTGTTGAAGTAACTTTCTGTAATTCTAGATCAGTTGCTGAACACATAGTAATGATGATTGTTTCAATGGTTAGAGATTATCACAATCAACATAGAATAGTTAATGAAGGTGGATGGAATATTGCAGATGCTGTTCAAAGAAGTTATGACGTTGAAGGAATGCATATAGGAACCGTTGCTGCTGGAAGGATCGGATTAGATGCACTTAGAAAAATGAAACCATTTGATGTTCATTTGCACTATTTTGACAGACATAAATTACCTGACAGTGTTGAAAAAGAACTAAACTTAACTTTTCATCAATCAGTGGAGTCTATGGTAAAAGTTTGCGACGTTGTTACAATTAATTGCCCACTTCATCCTGAAACTGAAAATTTGTTTGATGATGAAATGATAAGTAAAATGAAAAAAGGAGCATACATAGTTAACACTGCAAGAGGTAAAATTTGTAATCGAGATGCAATAGCTAAAGCCCTAAAAAGTGGACAGCTAAGTGGTTACGCAGGTGATGTATGGTTTCCACAGCCTGCTCCAAACGACCATGTATGGAGAACAATGCCAAATCATGGAATGACACCTCACACTTCTGGTACATCTTTATCTGCTCAAGCAAGATATGCAGATGGTGTTAGAGAAATATTGGAATGTTTCTTTGAAGGAAAAGAAATTAGAAATCAATATTTGATCGTAAAAGATGGCCAATTAGCAGGAATGGGTGCGCATTCTTACAGTAAAGGGTCTGCAACTAGTGGATCAGAAGAAGCTGCTAAATATCAAAAAAAATAAAATAGATTTATTAAAGGTATGCTACTTAAATAAGTAGCTACCTTTAATACCATAGATTTAAACCCTCATTATTATATATTTTAGATATGAGGTTATTTTACTACTTTTTACTATTTTTTCTTGTATCGACATCATTCTCTCATTCAAAAGATAAAGCGTATTTTGCAGGAGGTTGCTTCTGGTGCATGGAAGAATCTTTTGAAATGTTGGAAGGTGTAGAAGAAGTTATATCAGGTTACTCAGGAGGGATCACTGCAAATCCAACATATAGAGAAGTCACCTATGGAGATACTGGTCATTTTGAGGTTGTTGAAATAATTTATGACAAAGAGAAAATATCTTATAAAGAACTCTTAAAAAACTTCTGGCTTAATATTGATCCATTTGATGCTTATGGCCAGTTTTGCGATAAAGGATACAGCTACAGATCTGTAGCATTTTATGAAAACGATTATCAGAAAGATTTAATTGAGAAAGATATAAAAAGATTAGAAAAGAAATTTAAAAAGAAGGTAGTCACATATGTTAAAGAATTTGAGATTTTTTACAAAGCAGAGGATAAACATCAAGATTACTATCAAGTATATTTAGAAAATTATTTAAAATATAAGAAAGCATGCAAAAGAGAGAGAATACTTGACATTATTTGGGGATCATAATTAATGCCTGTAACAAGCAAATTCGTAGCTTTAAAAAACTATATCCCTACAGGTTTGCCAAAAGAAACTGACTTTGAAATAAAAACAAAAGAGATATCTTTAGATGCCAAGAACAATATATTGGTTTTAAATTTATGGATTTCAGTTGATCCTTATATGAGGGCAAGGATGACTGAAAGAAAAAACTATAAACCACCTTTTAATATTGGTGAAGAGATGGAAGGTTATGCGTTAGGAATAGTTAAAGAATCTAAAGACAAAAATTTTAAAGAAGGAGATATTGTTTTTAGTAATTTTGGAATGAGAGATTACTTTGTTTGTAATTCCAATGATCTAAAAAAAATTGAGCCAATGAATATTCCTATACAAACATATCTAGGTCCACTTGGAATGACAGGTCATACAGCTTATATAGGACTTTTTAAACATGGTGAATTAAAACCAGGTCAAACAATCCTTGTTTCTTCAGCTGGAGGTAGTGTTGGATCTACTGTTTGTCAAATTGCAAAAAATATGGGTTGTAAAGTAATTGCAAGTACAGGATCTGATGAAAAAGTTAAATGGTTAAAAAATGATTTAAAAATTGATCATGCGTTTAACTATAAAAAAATTGAAAATCTTGTTTTGCATCTTAAAGAAGTTTGTCCTGAAGGATTTGATTTATATTTTGATAATGTAGGTGGTGATTTCTTAGAGTCAGCTATTTTTCAAATGAAGAACTTTGGAAGGATTGTAATTTGTGGAAGGATATCCCAAATGAATGCAACTAATCCTGGCTCTGGTTTAAAAAATATGGCTCATGTTCTTGTAAAAAGACTAACTATTAAAGGTTTTATAATTTTTGATCATGAAAATGATAGAGAACAGTTTGAAACCGATATGACTAAATGGTTATTAGAAGATAAAATTAAATTTAAAGAAACTGTTTACGAAGGTATAGAAAATACGCCAAAATCATTCATTGATTTATTAGAAGGTAAAAACATAGGAAAAATGCTTGTAAAAATTTAATTAGAATTTTTATGAAATTTTTAAAGAAGTTTTATAGACCCTTTTTATTAACCTATATTTTTTTGAGTATAGCTATCAGTTTTTATCCATCATTTGATTTTTACTCACTAAAAGGTCAAATTCTTATAATTGCTGTATCTTTTTTTAATGGGATGATGGGAGTTTACGTAAAAAAATTATAAGACGTAGGGCTCGGGTCTTGCTGAGCTATTTAATACTCTTTCGACTGCAAAAACACTAATATCTATAGTTTGATAACTGCCTGTAGTTATTAATTCAGTTAGAGCTCTACCAATTCCTGGTGCTTGCATTAAACCTCTGCCGGTAAATCCTGAGGCCATGTAAACATTTTCATATTTTGGATGTTTTCCAACTACAGCATTATTATCTAATTTGTTACAATCATAATATCCAGCCCATCCACCTGTTAACTTTAGTTCTTCAAATGCTGGTATTCTTTTTGCAAGAGCAGGCCAAACTAATTCTTCAAAATCATTCCATGCAGGTTCAAGATCTTCTGCATCAAATACTGAAATTGGAGAACCTGCTAAATATTCTTTTCCTTCTGGTCGCCAATATACTCCTGTTGTTAGATCTCCGGATAATGGCATCTCTGGAATATGTTTAGGACATTTAACTCTAAAGACTGTATGTTTTTGAGGTACTACAGGAATATCTTCAAGTAGTTCTTTAGTCCAACACCCAGCTGCAGAAATAATTGTCTTTGCATTAATTTCAGATAGGCTCTTAACTTCTCCCTTAATGAATTCTGCCCCAAGATCAATTGCTTTATGCTTTAAAGCGCTATGAAATAAAAATGGATCAATCCATCCCTCACTCTTGTTATCAGTAAATGTTGCAGTTTCGATTCCTTCCTCATTAATGTAAGGAAAATAGTTTTTCAATTCAGCACCTTTAATATTTTTTGTACCCGCTTCACATTCTTTATGATTTTCTAAAGCTCTGTATTGCTCTTCTGCATGATCTGGTCCAAACATTAGAAGGTATCCATTGGGCACCATGCTAGCTGTTGGATTTGGATTTTTTTCAGTTTTCAATAATTCTGGTATTTGAAATATAAATTCCCTTGCAAATTTTCCTAAAAGAATATTTTCTTTTTGAAAAAACTGTCGTCTAAATCCACCAAGTGATAATGGGAATGATGCAGTTTTATAAGTTGGATCCCTTTCAATGACTTTTACTTTTCTGCCTTCTTTGGACATAAAGTATGCAGTTGCAGCTCCAATTATACCACCACCTACTATTACAACATCATCCATATTAGTTTATCAAAAAAATGTTTATATTTAAAAGCAATGCAAAACAACACCATAACAAATATGGAATCATTAAGAACATGCTTAATTGACTTATATTCTTATATTTAAATACCAATAAAACAATAAATATAATTAACACAACAAGATTTAAAATTGCTAAAGAAATATTATGGAAACCAAAGAAAACAACACTCCAAGTTGTATTAAAAAAAAGATGAATGAAATATAAAAATACAATATTTAAATTTTTTGTGTTTTTATGCCACGCATTCCATATGGCTATTGTCATAAATAAATAAAGTAATGTCCATACTGGCCCAAATATCCAATCTGGTGGATTGTATTGAGGTTTAGATAAATTTGAATACCAAGGTTCTTTAAAATTTATAGTAACCAAACCTCCAATAAATGAAGCTGAAAACGTAGTAATTGCAAAGAGAATAAAAGATAAAATTTTATTTTTTAGCATTTAAGTACTATACAGCAGTTAAATATGAATAAAAAAGTAATTTGGATCACCGGTGGAAGTACAGGAATTGGCAAAGCACTTGCGTTAAAATTTGCTAATAATGGATGGACAGTTGCTATTTCTGCAAGAAGAGAAAATTTATTAAAAGAAATCGAAGATAAGCATCAAAATATTAAATCTTTTCCACTTGATGTAAATGATAAGGAAAAGTGTAAGTCTGTTTTTGAAAATATAAAAAAGGAACTTGGTGACATCGAAATTTGTTTTTTTTCTACGGGAACTTGGGATCCAAAAAAAGAAAAAGAAATTGATGTAGAGCAAATTGAAAATGTATTTAAAGTAAATTTTTTTGGAACATTAAATTGTATAAAAGCTGTTGAAACTCATTTTCGAGAAAGAGGAAAAGGTATTATTACCATTGTATCTTCGATTGCAGGATACAAAGGCTTACCTAACTCAAGTGGCTATGGACCATCCAAAGCTGCTTTAAGTAATCTTGCTGAAAGTTTACATTTTGATTTTGGAAGATATGGCGTGAGGGTTTGTTTAGTTTCTCCAGGTTTTATCAAAACACCAATGACTGATAAGAATGATTTTAAGATGCCTTTTCTAAAAACTCCAGAATTCTCGGCAGACAAAATTTATGATGGGCTTATTAATGGTTCTAATTTTGAAATACACTACCCAAAAGAATTAACTTTGATCCTTAAATTTTTAAAAATAATACCTGATCGATTATATTTTTATTTAATACGGAAATTAACTAAATTACAAAAAAAATAAAATTAATCTTTAACAAACATCACAGTCAACTCTGCAACTTTAATTCCAAATTTTGTCATCTTAGCTCTGTTGATAGCTACTCTTTCGTCTTGCATAAATATCCAATCATCAAAAGTAATTTTGATATTTTTTCCTTTCACAGGAACTAACAAAACATACTCAAATTTAAATGCTGGGCCATATGAATACCCCCTAGCCTTACCAACTACATCGCCTGCAGTTCCCTCGTAATTATGTTCATCAATTTTATCTATTACCCATTGCCTATTTTGTATTTCACCATCATTCCAAATAAATTTTTCGTCTAATATAAGTTGTTTGCCATCCCACTTACCGTCTAGGTCTGCTGAAAATTGTCTTGTAACTTTACCTGATCTATTTTGTAGAATACCCCAAGCTTTGACGTTTCCGCTTAAATATTCTTCAATTATTAGTCTTGGTTTTTGATCTTTAAAATCTTCTGGTTTCATAGACTGATTATTTATACAACTTGTAATTAATCCTGTGAAAATTATCAATAAAAATACTTTAAAAAATTTTTTGTTAATCATATTAAATTTTATTTTGCATGGAAAATTGAATTAAATCTATATTCTTTGATTTAAACCCAGCTTCACAATATGACAAATAAAAATGCCACATACGTTTAAATTTATTATCAAATCCATGTTTTGAAATCTCTTCCCATTTTTTTAGGAATTCATCTCTCCATATTTTTAAAGTATTGGAATAGTGAGAGCCATATGACTCATATTTTTTAATTTCTAAACCGTTGCTACTAGATAAATCATATAATTTTCTTTTTGATGGCAAAAAACCTCCAGGAAATATGTATTTTTGTATAAAGTCTTCTTTGGTTTTATATCTGTCAAATAAACTATCATCGATTGTTATCGCTTGTATCGCGGCCCTCCCATTCTCAGATAGATTTTTTTTAATACTTTTAAAATAATTGACTAAATAATTTTGCCCAACCGCTTCTATCATTTCTATAGATGCGATAGAGTCATATTTGTCTTTTACATCTCTATAATCTTTCAAAAATATATTCACTTTTTCATTCAATCCTTTTTCAAATATTCTTTTTTTTGAAAATTCAAATTGCTCTTTAGAAATTGTTATACAATCTAATTTTACATCGTAATTTTTACCCACATATTCAGCAAAGCCACCCCAGCCACAGCCAATTTCTAAAATTTTATTTCCTACGTTTGGCTTTATTAATTCTGTAAGCTTTTTATATTTATTTAGTTGAGCAGAAAATAAATCGTCTTTTTGTTTTTCAAAAATTGCACTTGAATAAGTAAGTGAAGGATCCAACCATAATGAAAAGAAATCATTTCCTAAATCATAATGTTTTGAAATATTTTTCTTACTTCTACTCTTATTATTTTTTATGAAAATACTCTTTAATTTATTAATCATTGATAAATCAAAAATACCTGAAAATTTATAGACAATTTTTATATTTTTAGCTGTTATTTCTATTAGATTAGTTAGATTATCTGTTTCAAATTCATTTCGCATGTATGCTTCTGCAAGTCCTACACTTCCCGATTTTATTATTTGAAGTGTTAAACCAGGTTTGTTAATTTTAATCTTTGCTCTTAATTGTTCACTCTCATTACCAAACTTATATATTTTGCTGTCATGATTTTGAATTTCAAGAAATCCATGCTTTATTAGTTTTAGAGAATTAAATACGATTTTATCTGACAAAAGATTAAAATTCATTTTTTTTCAAACGTAATATTATTTTTTATTTTTATGTTTTTTTTAACTAACTTAACTCCCTTTAACCATAATTTTAATGCTTCAAAATGAATTGCGGCAATAACTTTAAAGGTCATTAAAGGGTGAGAAATATAAGATATAAGCATATTTTTATTGTTAATTTCTTTTGCAACCCCATCTTGTGAAGCATATAACAATTTTCCTTCCTTATCACTTTGATTAATTATTACGGATAACATTTTTTCAGGTTTGAGGATTCTAAAATTGTATTTACTTTTCATTTCAATAAATGGTGAAACGAAAAACTTCTTCTCACAGCTATTTGTAATTATTTTTTCGTCGTTGACTTTAAATATATAAGTATGTTGCTCACCAAATGTATTTTTAACTTCATACAATATAGCTATAATTTTTGAATGATTATCATAAACGAAAAAAATACTTAATGGATTAAATACGTAACCAAATATTCTAGGATAACAAAGCAATTTTACCTTTATGTTTTCAAATTGAATGTTGTTTGATTTTAAATTTTCTATTACCCAGGCTTTTAAATCACTACCATCTCTAGGTCCGTGATCTTTATCATAAAAACTTAAAATATTAAAACTATTGTTAGAAAAAATTTTAATTTTTTTTTGTATCAAATTAATTTCATCAAGATCTAAAAAGAGTGAGAAAACGTTGTATTTAAAAAAGTGATATTTTGGCTTAAATCTTTTATGAATTACTTTACCTTCGTAAATATTGGAATTTTTAATCATTTAGGTTTTCAATCATATTAATGGATGATTTTATTCCATCTTCATGAAAACCGTAACCAAAATAACTTCCACAAAACAATACATTTCTTTTATTTTGTATTTCTTTTAATAATTTTTGATTATTCAAAGCATCTTGATCAAAATAAGGATGGGTAAAAGTAACTTTTTGTAGGATTTTTTTTTGATCTATTTCAAAAAAAGGGTTTAAGGTTAAGAAAATATTTTTTTCTGTCTTCAGATTTTGTAATAAGTTCAACCAATAAGTTAATGATGTCTTACTAATATCTGATTTATCAACTGAGGAATTCCATGAAGACCAAACTTTTTTATTGTTTGGCATACATACATCGTCAGTATGTATTACTGCTAGATTGGATTTATATTTAAAATTTGAAAGTATTTTTTTTTCATCCTCAGTCGGCTCACTCAAAATTTTCAATGCATCGTCTGCATGAGTAGCGATGACAACTTTATCATAGTCAAAAAATTCGTTACTAGCACCGTAATATACTTGAACACCAATTTTATTTCTTTTTATCGAACTAATCTTATAATTTTTAAAATATTCTCCACTTATTTGAGTTAATACTTTCTCTACATAAGTTCTACTTCTGTTGGTGACTGTGTACCATTGTGGTCTATTTTTTAATTTAAAAAGTCCATGATTTTGAAAAAATTTTAAAAAAAATTTAATTGGCATTTGATTTGCTTCTACTGGGGGCATTGACCAGATAGCAGAAACCATTGGGATTAGATGAAAATTAATAAAATTTTTTGACCATTTATTTTTTTCAAGAAATTCACCAAGAGTAATCTCTTCATTTAAACTTTTAATTTGATCACACTTTTTGTAGAAATTTATAATATCAAAAAACATTTTTAAAAATTTTAAATTAAAAAGATTAGCTTTATTTGCAAAAATTCCGTTTAAACCTCTACCACAATATTCATAATTTGTATCTTTTACAGAAACAGAAAATGACATATCGCTTTTTTCAATTTCAATTTTTAATTCGTTAAAAAAATTTATGAGATTTGGATAAGTTTCATGATTAAAAACAATAAAGCCAATATCTACAGGAACTTTTTTACCATTAATTAAAGTATCTAAAGTATATGAATGACCACCAAAATGATCTTCGCTTTCGAATAAATCAACATGATGTTTTTTGGAAAGCTTTTGTGCTGCTGATAAACCAGAGATTCCTGATCCGATTACTGCAATTCGCATTAAGGCTATGCTGCGTCTTCTTTAAACTCATCCATACTTGGACATGTGCAGAATATATTTTTATCTCCATAAACATTGTCTACCCGAGCAACTGGAGGCCAAAATTTGTTTTGTTTTAAAAAACTTGCAGGATATGCTGCTTCTTCTCTTGAATATTTATGTTCCCATACATCTGATGATAATTCAGTATCAGTGTGAGGAGCGTTTTTAATTGGATTATCAATTTTATCAAATTCACCTGATTTAATTTTTTCAATTTCTTGTTTAATCTTAATTAAAGTGTCACAAAATCTGTCTATTTCTGATAAACCTTCGCTTTCAGTTGGCTCTATCATCATAGTGCCAGCTACAGGCCATGACATAGTTGGTGCGTGAAATCCAAAATCTATCATTCTTTTTGCAATATCTTCTTCAGTTACCCCTGTTTCAGATTTAATATTTCTAATATCAATTATGCACTCGTGTGCAACATTGCCATTTGCACCTTTGTACAAAATAGGAAAGTGATCTTTAAGTCTATGAGCAATATAATTTGCGTTTAAAATTGCAACTTGAGTAGCAAGCTTTAATCCTTCTGATCCCATCATTTTAATATACATCCAAGAGATTGATAGAATACTTGAACTACCCCAAGGAGCTGCTGATACTGCTCCAATTCCACTTGTTGGTCCGCAATCTTTTATTACTGGATGATTAGGCAGATAAACTTGTAAATGTTTTTTACAAGCTATAGGTCCCATTCCAGGTCCGCCACCACCGTGAGGAATACAAAATGTTTTATGCAGATTAATATGACAAACATCTGGACCAAAATTTCCAGGCTTTGCAACTCCAACAAGGGCATTTAAATTTGCTCCATCCATATAGACCTGTCCACCATGTTTATGAACTAACTCACAAATATCAGTTATTTTTTCCTCAAATACTCCATGGGTAGATGGGTAAGTTACCATTAAAGCTGCAAGATTTTCTGAATGTTGCTCTACTTTTTTCTTTAAATCTTCGAAATCTACATTTCCCTCTTTATCACAATTAACAACAACGACTTTCATTCCAACCATTTGTGCGCTTGCTGGATTTGTACCATGTGCCGAACTTGGGATTAAACATATATTACGATGAGCATCATCTCTATCTAAGTGGTACTTTCTTATAACCATTAGACCTGCATATTCTCCTTGAGCGCCTGCATTAGGTTGTAGAGAAACACCGGAAAAACCTGTTATAGATCTTAACCAATTTTTTAAATCAGTAAACAAATCTCTAAAACCTTCCATTTGTTCAACTGGAACAAAAGGATGAGGTTCTGCAAATTCTTTCCAAGAAATCGGGATCATTTCAGCGGCAGCATTTAACTTCATTGTGCACGAACCAAGTGCTATCATAGTTCTATTTAATGCTATATCCTTATCCTCTAGCTTTTTAAGATATCTAAGCATTTCAGTTTCTGAATGATATAAGTTAAAAATTGGATGCTCTAAATATTTTGAAGTTCTTAATAAATTTTTTGGTAAATTAGGTAATTTAACTGAAGGATCCTCTTTTTTTATTGATTCTGCAGCATTAAAAATTTTTAATAATTGATTTACTCTATAAACGTTTTTTCTTTCATCGAAAGAGACAGAAAGCATTTCAGAATTTACTTTTCTTATATTAACTTTCTGATTTAGAGCATTTTTATAAATTTGATCAGTCTTTTCTTTGGTAATAATTGTAACAGTATCAAAAAAATAATCAGAATAAATTTCATAACCTGACTGTTTTATTTTATCAGCAAAACTTTTTGCTAATTGAGAAACTCTTTCAGAAATATTTTTAATTCCATCTGGGCCATGATAAATAGCATATGCTGCTGAAACAATTGCTAATAAAGCTTGTGCAGTACAAATATTGCTTGTCGCCTTATCTCTTCTGATGTGTTGCTCTCTAGTCTGTAAAGATAATCTATATGCCTTGTTACCATGTCTATCAACCGACACACCAACAATTCTACCAGGCATCGATCTTTTATACTCGTCTTTAGTTGCAAAAAATGCTGCATGTGGACCTCCATACCCCATTGGTATTCCAAATCGCTGAGAGCTCCCAACAGCTATATCAGCACCAAGTTCTCTTGGTGTTTTTAATTTTGCTAATGCTAATAAATCACAAGCTAATACAGCCTTACCGTTTTTTTTATGAATTTTGCTAATTGCTTCACTAGGATCTTTAATATCTCCTAAAGTTCCAGGATATTGTAAAATTCCACAAACTAAATCCTCTTTTAATTGATCTAAAACTTCATCTTCTTTTCCAACTAAAACTTTTAAACCCATTGGTTCGGCTCTAGTTTGAATTACATTTATTGTTTGAGGATGGCAATCCTCAGACACAAAAACTAAATTACTATCTTTTTTATTTAATCTATGACTAAGACCCATGGCTTCTGCTGCTGCTGTACCTTCATCCAATAAAGAAGCATTAGCGATATCCATTCCAGTAAAATCAACAATCATTTGTTGAAAGTTTAATAACATCTCAAGTCTTCCTTGAGCTACTTCGGGCTGATAAGGTGTATATGATGTATACCAACCTGGATTTTCTAAAATATTTCTTAAAATTACATATGGCGTATAAGTTCCATAATAACCCATTCCAATAAAATTTGAGTAAACATGATTTTTTTTTGAAATTGCTCTTAATTTTCTTAACGCCTCATATTCCGAATTAGATTCTCCTATATTAAGCTCACCTTTAAACATTATTTTTTCTGGAACAGTGTTATTCATTAAATCATCTATTGATTGATAATTTAATTCTTTTAACATTTTTGATTGGTCTTCTTTAGAAGGTCCAATGTGTCTTTTTATAAAATCTTTTTCTGAATTTGGTAACATTATGCTGATGTCTCCTTTGCAAATTTTTCATATTCTTCTTTACTCATAAGACTATCCATTTCAGATTTGTCTTTTATTTTAAGTTTAAAAAACCATGCAGACTCTTCTGGGTCTTCATTTATTTTTGATGGATCATCAACTATCATTTGATTTGTATCTATAACTTCTCCACTAACAGGAGTGTAAACATCACTAGCAGCTTTCGTTGACTCAACCACTCCAGCAGTTCCATCTTTATCGACATTTGAACCTTTCTCTGGGAGTTCAGCAAATACTATATCCCCAAGCATTTCTGTTGCATGCTTGGTTATTCCAATTGTAGCTTCTTCTCCATCTAGTTTAATCCACTCATGTTCTTTTGAATATTTAACTTCAGACATTAATTTCCCCTTTTACGTAATTTTTTTTATAAAACGGTAAGTTACAAATATTTGCGGGAATTTTTTTTCCTCTAACTTCAAGAAATATTTTTGTATTTACAGTTGAATAACTATTATCGACATATCCCATTGCTATTGGATGTTCAACGCTTGGTCCAAATGTGCCACTTGTTACTTTCCCAATTTCTTGATTTTTATCATTGTAAATTTTGGTATTTCCTCTAGCAATTACTTTGCTGTCTGGTTTTATGCCAACTCTCAATTTTTTTACTCCGCTTTGAAATTGGTTTTTTAAAACTTCTGATCCAACAAATTCAGTCTCAATTCTGCTCTTAGGTATTGCCCATTTTAGATTAGCTTCGATAGGACTTGTATCATTGTCTAAATCATTTCCATACAAGCAGAGTCCAGCTTCCATTCTTAATGTGTCTCTTGCTCCTAAACCAATCAATTTAGATCCATTTTCTATCAAACTTTCTACAAAAGTTTCAGCATCACTATTTTTTATAGAAATTTCAAATCCATCCTCACCAGTATATCCTGATCTAGTTATGTATACTTTTTCATTTTTATAGACATGGTTGTTTCCGTACATAAATTTTAGATTGTCACAACCAGGTATAACTTTATTTAAAACATTTTTTGCTTCGGGGCCCTGCAATGCAATTAATGACAATGACTCGTCAAGATTTAATTTATATTGATTATCAAGTTTAGATTTTATTACTTCATAATCATTATACTTGCATGCAGCATTCAAGATAATTAAAAATCCATCGGATGTTTTGGTAATTATCAGATCGTCCTGAATGCCTCCTTTGTTATTCATTAAAAATGAATACTTACTTTGATTAGTTTTCAATTTTTTCAAATCCGCAGGAAAAATCTTTTCAAGATCATTTGTAAGATCATCACCACCCGATATAAATAATTGACCCATATGAGAAACATCAAAAATACCAGAGTGTGAACGTGTGTATTTATGCTCTTGTATAATTCCATCTTTATATTGGATGGGCATTTGATATCCAGCAAACTCTACAAGCTTTGCGCCGTACTTAATGTGGAGATTATTTAACGATGTTTTTTTTATATTCATATTAACTCTATATGCCCCCTCTGTCTTTTTGCCTGAGAGATTTGCTCCTTCGGCGAGAATTATTCTCTTTCCAGAGTTAATATGTACGGTCCATTTGCCTGAGAGTTTCCGGGGTGGTTGCTCCTTCGGCGCTACAAAAGTAGTCTCTCCCGTATAAATTCTTATAACATAACTAATATAAATTTATAGCTCTAATTTGTTGCACTTTTTTTTTTCATAAGTGAAAGAAATTGTATTAAAACTGCAAATATTACTATTAAACCACCAATTAAAACGCTGGTTGGAGGATTTTCATTTATAAACATCCACGCCCAAAAAGGTCCTAAAACTGCCTCTGATAACATTATGACTCCAACTAAGGCTGAAGGTGTAGATCTTGCACCGATTGTAATAAAAATAAAACCAAAACCAAGTTGGAAAAAACCAGCTAAAAATCCCAAAAAAATGTCATTTAAAGATATAAAGATCGTTTTAGACATAAAATATCCAATGATCAAAGCAATAACACCTGCAATAAATTGTAATGGAACCATATCTACACTTGGAAATTTTCTAACTATTAAAATTAATGTTGCGAATGATATTGGCATAATAAAAGCAGCAATATTTCCACTCATTTGTCCAATTGTTAATGAGCTTCCAACCATCAAAATTATTCCTGAAATTGCTAAAACTATAGAAGTTAATGTTATTAAGTTTATTTTTTCTTTTAAAAATATATATCCAAAGATTGCTAAAAATAATGTTTGGGTTTGAATTATAAAATTAGTATTTGCTACAGTAGTATTATACATCGCAAAAACATAACCACTAAAGCCACAGGCAAGTATAATGCCTCCAATAAGACCAGGGATTCCAGATTTATAAAATGCCGAAATAAAATTTTGCTTATAACTAATAATTAGAAAGATCAGAACTACAATTATAAAAAAAACTGATCTCCAAAATAGAATCTGCCATAGAGTGGAGCCTTCAAAAGATTTGACTATCAACCCTCCAAAACTTAAACTGAAAGCACCAAAAAAAATCAAAAGCGGTCCTGGTAATTTTGTAATTAAATTCATTTAATTTGAGAAATAATATTATTAGTCTCCATCTGATAAAGTTTATATAATGTTTCAGCATCCTCTAAACTTACATCTTTAAATTTAATATTAGATCCTGGTGTTAATTGTACCAGTCGATCATAGTCAGCAGATATGACGGTTGCAATCTTCGGATATCCACCAATAGTCCCATGATCTGATAACATAATTATTGGATCTCCAGCAGATGTTATTTGAATTACACCTTTTACCAAACCTTCAGATTTTATATTGGGATCAACGATATTTTCAATTTTTGGACCTTCTAATCTCATACCCATCCTGTCTGAAAGTTTTGTAATTTTAAAACTTTCTTTAAAGAATTTATTTTGTGAAGACTCAGAAAAATAATCATAGTTTGTGCCTTTAATGACCCTTATATTTTCAATAGTGCTACCTAAGTAATCAAGTTTTCTTTTGTTAAAAGAATTATTAATATCAATTATTTCAATTTCTAAATCTTTAGAAAATTTATTCCCGTTATTTGGTCCAATTTGAGCTTGTGTATTTATTGAACAGCTTCCCCAATAATAATCAACACCAAAAGTTCCATTAATCGAAAAATATCCATAAACAGACTTGTTGGTTGAATGAATATCGACTTCATCACCATTTTTTAACAAATAACATTGGTAGGAATTACCATCAATAACACCTTCTTTTGTTATAATTTTAAATGATACATTTCCAGAAATACAAAAAAAAATATCTTTTCCGAAATACTTCAAATGCGGGCCTTGATAAGCAAATTCTATTACCGGTGAATTGTAATCATTTTGTAGAAGTGAGTTTAACAATTGAAAATTTCTTTTATCCATCGCTCCACTAAAAGGAATACCAATATGGTATAAATTATTTCTTCCTAAGTCTTGATATGTGGTGTTGATACCAGCTCTTAAAATTTTAAAGTAGTTTCTATCTTTTGATTTCATTATATTGATCTAAAGTTATTCTATAAAATTTTATTGTATCTCCTGGATTAACAAGATTAGGGTTTGATTGATTAGATGTGTCGAAAATATTTTGTGGTGTATTTCCCAAAATATTCCATCCCCCAGGTGTTTCAAAAGTATATATGTTGCAAAATTGTTCCGTTATTCCAACTGAACCTTTTGGAACTTTAACTCTTGGTGTTTCTAATCTTTTTAATCTCATATCCTTTTCAAGATCACCGAGAAAAGGCATGCCAGCCACAAAACCTGTCATATAACAAAAGTAATTTTTGCTAAAAAATTTTTCTAGGATTATTTCTGATTTTAATTTTAATTTATTTTCAACTCTTTTAATATCTAATGCAAAATTATTATCACAACACACAGGAATTTCGATTAAGTTTTTTTCTAATTTATTGTTTTCTTTAATCTCTATATTTTCAATTTTTTTTTTTAAAGATAAAAAAGAATGTATATTTAAATCATATGAAATTATTAATTTATTATAAGATGGAGTTAAGTTTGTAATACCTTTTAAATTTAATTTTTTTATATGGTAAAAATATTTGATAACATTTGAATTAATTTCTTGATTTACATCACTTCCAAAATCGCAATACAAAGCTGCGTCACCAAGATTTAATATATTTTTTATCATACCATGTTATACTTATGATTTATTAGTATGGAAATTAATATCAATTGTGATTTGGGTGAAAAATCAAAGCATCATTCAGATGAAAATGATCCAAAATTACTGGAAATTGTCAATTCAGCTAATGTTGCTTGTGGTTATCATGCTGGTGATGAAGATAGCATGAACCAAGTTGTAAAAATTTGTAAGAAAAACGGTGTGAGCATAGGTGCGCATCCATCATTTAATGATCCAGAAAACTTTGGACGCAAAAGACTAAATTTATCGTCAGATGAAATAAATAAATTATTAATTGATCAGTATGAAATTTTACAAAATATAGCTGAAAAACATGGTGAGATCGTTACACATATTAAACCACATGGTGCATTAAATAATATGGCTTGCGAAGATATTGAGCTTGCAACAATCATTGCAAAATCAATCTGCAATTTTAACAAAGATTTAATTTATTTAGTGCCTACAGGTTCAAAGATGGAAGAAGCAGCAAAGAAATTTGATATGAGGATAGCATGTGAGATTTTTGCAGACAGAAATTATGAAGATAATGGAAACTTAGTATCTAGAAAAGAGCCTCATGCACTTATTACAGATCCAGATAAAGCAAAAAGTCACGTTTTAAGCATGGTTCAGAACCAAGCCATTAATTGTCACAGCGGAAAGCAAATACCTTGTGAAATAGACTCTGTGTGCATACATGGTGATAACGAAAGTTCTCTAGCTACAGCTATATCATTAAAAAATAATTTAATAGATAATGGCTTAGAACTAAAAACACTAACTAACTTAAGGAAATTTAAATAATGATAAAGAAAATATTTTTTTCAATGTTCTTTTTAATTTTTTTAGCAGGAACATCTTTTGCTGCTGGATCTAGTAGTGATTCTGGATCAACAGAAAGCCATTATGATAAGGCAGTGAAATTGATTAAAGCTGCAAAAAAATTAGAAAAAAAAGGTAAAACAGAGAAAGCAATTAAAAGATACGAAAGAGCAATTAAATTTTTAGTTAAGTCAAATAAGATGAAGCCAAATAAAGCAGACACATTAAATTATCTTGGATTTGCAACTAGAAAAACTGGTGATTTTGAAAATGGTGAAAAATATTATCTTCAAGGTTTAGCTATTGAGCCAAATCACATAGGAATTAACGAATATCTTGGTGAATTATATGTTGCAACCAATAGGATGAATTTAGCAAATGAAAGATTGAGTGTTCTAGAGGGATGTAATTGTGAAGAATACAATCAGCTAAAAGGTGTTATAGACGGATCTAAAAAATCAAAATACTAGTTTATATTTTTTATCATTTGCTCAGGCATCCAAAGAGCAATTTCTGGAAATATCACAACCAAGATAACAGCAAAAATCATTAGCAAGAAGAGTGGAAACGCGCTTCTTGCTATATAACCCATATCTTTATTAGCCATACCCTGAAGAACAAAAAGATTAAAACCAACCGGCGGCGTGATCTGAGCCATTTCGACAACAATAACTAGAAAAACACCAAACCAAATCATATCAAAACCTGCTTGTCTAATCATTGGTTCAATTATAGCCATTGTTAAAACTACAGCAGAGATACCATCAAGAAACATTCCAAGAATTATATAAAAGATCATTAAAACAAAAATTAAAACATATGGAGAAAGTTCCATTCCTTCAATCCATAGAGCAAGATTTCTTGGCAATCCTGTAAAACCCATTGCCAGAGATAAAAAAGTGGCTCCAGCTAATATAAAAGCTATCATGCAAGAAGTTTTAGTAGCACCCAAGAGAGACTCTTTAAATGTTCTTAAAGACAAACTCTTTTGAAAGTATGATAAAATTAATGCACCTACTACACCCAAAGAAGCTGCTTCGGTTGCGGTTGCTATACCAGTATAAATTGAGCCAATAACTGAAACTATTAATAATATTACAGGTATCAGTTTTCCTGATTTCCTTATCTTTTCCATAAGTGAGAAGTCTTGTTTAAAAGTAGGCATGGATTTTTTATTTATTAAAGACCAAATCATTACATATGTCATAAAGATCAACGCAATCATTATTCCTGGTACAATTCCAGCAATAAATAGTTTTGCTATCGACTCTTGGACAGTCACACCATAAATAATTAAAATAATTGAAGGTGGAATTAGAAGACCCAGCGTTCCTGAACCAGCTAAACTTCCAAGCAGAATACTTTCTGGATATTTTCTTTTTCTTAGTTCTGGAATAGACATTTTTCCTACTGTGGCTACAGTTGCTGCAGAAGATCCTGAAATAGCTGCAAATAAAGCACATCCAACTATATTAACATGCACTAAGCCACCGGGTAGTTTCTGCATCCATGGGGATAATCCTTCAAATAAATTTTCAGATAACTTCGTCCGAAATAAAATTTCACCCATCCAAACAAATAAAGGAAGTGCAGTTAAAGTCCATGAAGATGAAGCTCCCCAAATTGTTGTTGCCATCGCATCACCAACTGGCCTTGTGGTGAACAGCATCATTCCTATTGATGAAACTCCAACCATACTTATAGCAACCCAAATTCCCGAGCCTAAAAATATCAAGAGAACACTTATAAAAAATATAGTAAGTAAAATTTCAGTCATTTTTTTTTGTTTGTATTTTCAAAACTAATTGATGAGATACACATATGAAAAATATTAGTGATCCTAAAGCAACACTAGTTTGTGGTATCCAAATTAAAATTTCGTCAGCTCCTTCGCTTCTCTCTTGAAATTCATAAGATATTTTTAGCATTTTTAAAAAATAAAAAGCTAGATAACCAGAAAAAATAGTTGCAACTATCAAACTCCATAATTCCAAAAATCTCTTTTTAATCCCAGTAGCTTTTTCTAAAAATAAAGTAATTCTAATGTGACCACCTTCTACAAAAGTATAAGATAAAGCAAAAAAAGATGAGGCAGCCATACAGTACCCAGAGTATTCTGCTAATCCTCTTATATAAAAACCAAATATTCTTGATGATATTCCAATTAAAATAAAAACAGCAACCAAAATAAGAAAGAATGCAGCGATATAGCCTGAGTAAATATAAAGATTATTTAAAAATTTATTGACTTTAGCAAACATATAAAAAGGCCGTTTAATACGGCCTTTTTAATTATAATGATTTAATTATAAGCAGCAAGAACACTAGCACCTCTATCGCCAGCTTTTTTCTTCCATTCTTCTGCCATTATAGCACCAACTTTTTTGAAATGACTTTCAAGGGCTGCATTTACTTTGCCTACTTTCATTCCAGCATCAGCTAAAGCTTTTTTATCAGCAACATTTCCTTTTTTTGAAAGTGCCCAACCTTTTTTTTCAGCAACTGCTGCCTCTTCCATAATCATTTTTTGTGTAGCTTTATCTAATTTATTCCAAGAACCTCTGTGAGCTACAATCATATTTTTTGGAAACCAAGCTGCAATATCATAAAAATACTTTACTCCATTTTCCCAAATTTTACTGTTCTTACCAGTAGTTGGTGAAGTAATCATACTTTCAACCGCACCAGTTGAGAATGCTTGGCTTATTTCAGCTGCTTCTATTTTTGTAGGCGCCATACCTGTCAATTCAGCCATTCTAATAGTTGCAGAATTATACGCTCTAAATTTTAAACCTTTTAAATCAGCAACACTGTTAATCTCTTTTTTACTATAAAGACCTTGCGCAGGCCATGGTACAGCGTATAAAAATACAAGACCTTTTTGATCTAAACCTTTGATTATTGCAGGCTTTGATGCTTGATACAGTTTCATAGCATCATCATAAGATGTCGCAAGAAATGGTTGCGAGTCAATCTCTAATAACGGATCCTCTTTACCTAGAGCCGACATAAATCTTTCACCAATTTGAGCTTGTCCAGTTCTAACAGCCCTAAATATCTCTCCACCTTTAAAAAGAGATCCACCTGGGTGAGTTACTATTGTTAATTTTCCTCCACTTTTTTCTGAAACATTTTTAGCAAATTCAGCTGCATTAGCAGAATGGAAGTTGCTTGCACCATAAGCTAGTGCCATATCCCATTTTTCTGTAGCAAAAGCATTAGCAGTTAAAAGAACAGAAAATAAAACAGAGAACAAAATTTTGAAAAGTTTCATAAATCCTCCATATTTCTAAAAAATATATCTCATTATGTATTAAAACTTAAATCAATAAAAATTTTTGATGTTTTATTGAAATATAATAAATAATTACTATTATAATAGCATCTTGATAGAACAATCACTCATTTTACTGCAAATTATATTTATAGACATTATTCTAGCTGCGGATAATGCAATAATAATAGGATTGATTGCTGCTAATTTTGTTCCAAAAAATAGAAAAAAGATAATATTTTGGGGCGTAGTTGGTGCGTTAGTTTTCAAAGTTATATTTGCAATATTTGCAACATATTTATTTAAGTTTTACTTCATTAAAATTCTTGGAGGACTACTTTTAATTTGGATTGTTAACGACTTAAGAAAAGATTTATTTGAAATTCAAAAAATAAAGTCTCCTAAAAAGAAATCTATGGAGCCTTCATTTATCAAAAGTATTTACAAGGTTTTATTTGCAGATATTACAATTAGTTTTGATAACGTTATTGGGGTTGTGGGAGCAGCCAAAGGTAATTTTGGTTTTATGATTTTTGGCTTGGTATTATCAGTAGTTCTTACTGGAGCCTTAGCTACTTATTTAGCAAATTATATACAAAAACATTTATGGATAGCTTATATAGGTTTAGGCTTTATATTATTGGTTGCTATTCAATTAGTAATAGGTGGGCTAGTCGATTTAGAAATTTTAAATATTAATGAAAAATATATAAAGTATTTCTAATATTACCAAGTTCCAGTATTTTCCATTGATGACCAGGGCTCTTTAGGAGGAAGATTTCCTTCCTGAAGTATTTCTATTGATATTTTATCTGGTGATTTCACAAATGCCATATGACCGTCTCTAGGTGGTCTATTAATTGTATAACCCATATCCATTAGTCTTTGACATATTTCGTATATATTTTTAACTCTATAAGCTAAGTGACCAAAATTTCTAGATCCCTCTCCTAAATTGTCACCGTCCCAATTATAAGTTAGTTCAATTTCTGCATTATTGTCGTTTGGTGCAGCTAAAAAAATTAATGTATATCTGCCTTTTTCATTTTCCATTCTTTTTGTCTCTTTTAAACCAAGTCCATCACAAAAAAATTTTAACGACTCCTGAATATTAGAAATTCTGATCATTGTGTGTAAATATTTCATAGTAAAATTATAATTTATTTCTATTCTAGTTCAATAGTACTTGGTGGTTTAGAAGTCACATCATAAACTACTCTATTTATACCTCGAATATTATTAACTATTTTATTTGATACCATTTGCATAAATGATTTATTAAATTGAAAATAATCCGCTGTCATCCCATCTTCAGATGTTATTGCTCTAAGCAAACATAAATATTCATAGGTTCTATTGTCTCCCATGACACCAACAGTTTTAACAGGCAGTAATGCAGCATATGCCTGCCATATCTTATGATATAGATTGTGTTCTCTTAATGCATTTACAAAATAATTATCTGCTTCTTTTAAAATTTTTATTTTTTCTTTAGTAATTATGCCTGGCATTCTAATTGCTAAACCAGGACCAGGAAAAGGATGTCTAAAAATAATTTCTTTACTTAAATTTAATTCTAGACCTAACATTCTAACTTCATCTTTAAATAAATACTTCAATGGCTCAACCAATTTTAATTTCATCCTTTTCGGTAGACCGCCTACATTATGATGAGACTTAATTTTTGACGTTTGACTTCCTGTTACAGATTTACTTTCAATTAAATCAGGGTATAGAGTTCCTTGAGCTAAAAATTTTACATTTTTTATTTTTTTTGCGTATTTTTCAAAAAGTTTGATAAATAAATTTCCAATAATTTTTCTTTTTTTTTCTGGATCTGTTACGTTTTTTAATTTGCTTATAAATAATTGTTCAGCATTTACATAAATTAAATTCAATTTAAATTTTTTTCTAAAAGTATTTACTACTTGTTTTTCTTCGTCTTTTCTGAGCAGGCCAGTATTAACGAATATACAAGTTAGGTTTTTTCCAATCGCATTACTAATTAATTTTGCTACTACACTGCTATCTACACCACCAGATAATGCACAAATTACTTTAGAATTTCCAACTTGTTCTTTAATTTGTTGCATAAGTTTAGATTTTTGATTTTTTGATGTCCAATTTTTTTTAATTTTACAAATTTTAATTACAAAGTTTTTTAATATTACTTTGCCTTTAACTGTATGGGAAACTTCTGGATGAAACTGTATGCCATATATTTTTTTTTTTACATTTTCTATCATACATAATTTCGAATTCGAGGATTTTGCTATAACTTTAAAACGTTTAGGTAATTTAATTACCTCATCTCCATGGCTCATCCATACATTGGTGGATTTTTTTGAAAAGAAATTTTCGGTTAAAGCGCTTTTTTTTAATTTTGTAACTTTTGCTAACCCGAATTCTCTTGATTTTGCTCGTTTTACTTTACCTCCTAATTCTTTAGAGATTATCTGGTGGCCAAAACAAATACCTAAAATTGGAATATTTAAGCTTAATATACTTCTATTGAATTTAACTTTTTTATTTTGATAAACATTTAAGGGACCACCTGATAAAATGATGCCTTTCACATTTTTTTTATTTTTGTAGTTTTTAAGTTTGTTGTGACTTATAATTTCGCAAAAAACATTTAATTCTCTTACTTTTCTTGCAATTAATTGTGTAAACTGAGACCCAAAATCGATTATTAAAATTTTATCTAGATTATTTTCAAGACGCATCTTTTTTTTCAAACTCTTTTAGGCGTTTGTTAATAGATGCGATTTTATCACAAAGGTTCGAGCATATTTTCTTAAAATCATCTCTAAGTTCCTCTGCTTTAGAAAAATTAGATCTTTCTAACTCAATATCTATTAATAGATACATTGCCTCTTCGTTGTTTGGCTCGAGTAGTAAGACTGTATTTATATTTTTTTCCAGTTCTGTTTTGTTTTCTTCATTTTTAAATATTTTTGCTAAATATAGATATGACTTTGAGTCTTTGGGATTGTATACAATATTTCTTTGAAATAAAAATTTTGAATCTTCATATTTTTCATTTTCATAAAGACTTTTTGCTTCATCAAAAAAATTAACTTTCTCCGCGTTAACATTAAAAATTAAAGTAAAAAGTAAAATTATTGCTAAAGTAATTTTTTTTATCATCTTTTTATTTCGTCTATGTTATGTACCATACTTTCATAAAAACCTGCTTTAGTAATTTTGACAAATTTTGGTTTTTTTCTGAGATCTTTAATTTTTTTTGCACCTAAGTATCCCATTGATGATTTTAAACCCCCTACTAGTTGGTAGATTATTTTTTCAACTGTGCCTTTGTATTTAACAAAACCTTCAACACCTTCTGCTACATATTTTGAAGTATCTTTTTGTTTTGATTGAAAATATCTATCTGCTGATCCTTTATTCATAGCTCCAATAGATCCCATGCCTCTAAAACTTTTAAATAATTTACCACCTCTTTTAATAATTCTACCTGGAGCCTGATCTGTTCCTGCAAATAATGATCCAATCATTACCGCATCTGCTCCTGCTGCAAGTGCTTTTGCAATATCCCCAGAGAATTTGATACCTCCATCAGCTATTAATGTTGTTTTACTTTTGCCCATACCTTTTTTTACATCTAAAATTGCACTTAACTGTGGAACTCCTATCCCCGCAACTAATCTTGTAGTGCATATAGATCCTGGTCCAATTCCAACTTTTATAATATCTACTCCTTGCTTAATCAGAAATTTAGCTGCTTCTGCTGTAGCAATATTACCTGCACATAAAGCTGTTTTAGTTGGTTTAATTTTTTTAATTTTTTTTATTATTTCAGCTACTTTTTTTGTGTGGCCATGAGCTGTATCAACAACAATTAAATCGATATTTTCTTTTAAAATTTTTTGAGCTCTTATGTGTTCGTTTAAACTTGCACCAACAGCTGCACCAACTAACATTTTTTTTGCTTTTACTTTTCTTATTTCTTTTATCTGATCATTTATTGATAAATTTCTATGTATAACACCTATTCCACCCTTTTTACCGATTGAAATAGCCATGTTAGACTCTGTTACAGTATCCATTGCTGAAGTTAGAAGGGGTATAGAAATATTTAAGTGTTTTGATAATTTAATTTCTGTCTTTACTTCTGAAGGTAAAATTTCAGAATAATTTGGTGCTAAAGTTACATCATCGAAAGTGAGCGCTTCTTTGATAGGATCCATGTCCTTATATAAACGATTCTTAAAAAAATAAAAGTATCTATCTTAAATTTTTGCAGATTAAGAAACTTTCTTTAGAATCTTTTCTACTTGCTGGAGGCTTATAGACATTAAATTTTACAAAATTTTTTTTTGAAAATGCAATTATCTCATTAAATGAAGTTCCCATAAATAATTTTGTGACAAAATAGCCATTTGGCTTCATCATTTTTGTAGCGAAATCCAAAGCTTCTAAAACTAATTCTCCAGTTATCATAGAGTCTAGATTTTTGTTTCCCGTAGTATTGACTGCCATATCTGAAATAATTAGGTCAATTTTTCCACCAAAATAATTATTAATTTTATTTTGTTGCTCAGTATCCGTAAAATCTCCTTTTAAAATTTTTACATTCTTTATTTCTTCTATTTCTTTTAAATCTATTGCTAAATGCTTATTACATTTTAAATTATTTGATATATATTGAGACCAACTTCCAGGAGCAGCTCCAAGATCTATTACTGATATATTATTTTTTAAAAATTTAAATTTTTCGTTAATTTCCTTTAATTTATAAACGGCTCTTGATCTATATCCTTCAACTTTTGATTGTCTAACATAAATATCTCTTCTCTGCTTATTAATCCAATTTTTTGAGATTTTATTTTTTTTCAATTAGTTTTGAACCTTAAAGATTTTGAGATTTTATTATTATCCAAAGTATTTAATTCTATCTCTAGATTTTTCTCGTTTCTCATATCTTTATCATTTACTTTAATACCACTAGCTAAATGTATAATTCCAATTTTATGATTTGGTAAAAAAGGTTCCACGAAAATTTTATTCTTTTCATCAAACTTTGGAAGTAAGTTGCTAGCTAACCAATTGCAATTATGAGGAAGAAATTCAACATCTACATTATCAATATATACGCATATATTTATTGCTAGTTGCTCTGAACCAAATATTTGTCCATGACTAAGAGTAGTTTTTAAATTTTTTTGCCAAACATTCCAACAATTAGAGTCTTTTTCTAATGAGAAAACACCAATATTAATATGCGGAGCAAATGCTAACTTTCTTGCTTTATTAATATCAATTTTAGATTTAATAGCATGTTTAAAATTTTGAGATTTTATAATGGCTAATTTTCCAAACAACCAATTAACGTTACTTAATATTCTATATCCAGGTGTCATTGTCTGGGTAATGCCTAGTTTGCCATTATCACAAGCCTTAAAATATAAGTCTATTGAACTCCAATCTTGAACCCAAGCATCACAATCAATCCACAGGTATTTTTTATAGTTTGGAAAATATTTTGGAAGAAACGCTCTTGATACCTGACTTTTTAGCCATTCTTTACCTTTAACTTTAGATTGTGGAACCTCAATATCCCATTCAGCTTTTTTTATCTCGTCTACTTTATCTTTTATAAGAGCGGTTTGCTCCTCTGTTAAACCCGCATCAAGTATACAAATAGCAACCTTTTCACTGTAATTGAATTGTTTAATAGAGTCTATTAATTCATTTAGCAATTCAAAGTAATTAGAATCTGCTAGAGAAATAATTACATTCTCTTTCATTACAAAATATCTTCGTGATGATCAACGCCATCATCTTTTTCTTTATTTTGTTTTTTTAAAAATAAGTAATGAATTGAACTTGCTGGAATCATTAATAAATAAATAATCCCTGAAATTATAATTGTATTAAAGGTATATATTAGCAACAAACCAAAATATAAAATTATTCCAAATAAAAGAAATATTGAAGTACTTCTTGGGACAACAATTCTTTTAAAAGAATATGTGGGAATTTTACTTATCAAAAGTACAGAAATAACAATGAATAAAGATGGAACAATAATATTTTTATTAATAGTTACAAACTGAACTTCGCTAAAACTATAAATTAATGGCATTAATACCAATACTCCACCTGCTGGTGATGGAATACCCTCAAAAAAATTATCCCTCCATGAAGGTTCCCCTCCTGTTGAAACATTAAATCTTGCAAGTCTCAAAGCAACACAAACCACATATATTAAAGATATTAACCAACCAAATCTGCCGATATTATCTAGCGCCCAGAAATACATTATGAATGCTGGCGCAACTCCAAAACTAATTACATCCGTTAATGAGTCTAATTCTTTTCCAACTTTTGATGTGGCTTTAATTAATCTGGCAATTCTTCCATCTAAACCATCTATAATTGCAGCAATTAAAACTGCAATAACTGATAATTCAAATCTTCCATCAAATGCAAACTTAATTGAAGTTAAGCCAATACACACTCCAACCAAAGTCATAATATTTGGCAAAATAACTCTTGAATTTTTATTTGATACTAATCTTATATTCTTTTTTGGATTTTCCATTTATCTTTTGGCTATCAATGTTTCTCCAGCAACTGCTCTTTGATTAACTTTTACTAATGGTTCATAGTTTTCAAAATATAAATCTGCTCTACTTCCGAATCTAATCATCCCTATTCTAGATCCTTGATCGACATTTTCTTCAACTGAAGTATCTGTTACTATTCTCCGTGCAACCAGTCCTGCTATTTGAACTACAATTATATCTTCTCCGTGAGAATTTTTAATTTTATAATAATTTCTTTCATTATCCTCACTTGCTTTATCAAGAGATGCATTAATAAATTTTCCAGGTTTGTATAAAATTTCTTCAATTTTTCCTGAACATGGAGATCTATTCACGTGACAGTCAAATACATTCATAAATATACTTACTTTCTTAAATTTTTTATTTTCAAGTCCCAATTCTTTTGGTCCGTTTGTATCTAAAACCTGTAAAACCAATCCGTCAGCAGGACTTGTTAAATAGTTCTCGTCATTTATTGGAATTCTTTCTGGATCTCTAAAGAAATAATAACACCAAATACTTAAGACCAAACCTATGAAACCTAAAAAACCATGAATGAAATATAAAATGATCGTTGCTACTACGAAAATTACTATAAATTTATAGCCTTCGTTATGAATCTTTGGAAAAATTTTGTCTATCATAATCGTTCAATTGATAATTCTGGATTAATATGTATATAAAAAGTATAAATTCAATTATTAAGATACATCAAAAAATGAGCAAAATTAAGGTAAAAAATCCCATTGTTGAGCTAGACGGCGATGAAATGACAAGAGTAATTTGGGAATTCATCAAAAACAAATTAATTCTACCTTATTTAGATTTAGGCATTGAGTATTACGATCTAGGAATGAAAAGCAGGGATGATACAGATGACAAAATTACTATCGACTGTGCTAATGCAATCAAGAAAAATGGAGTAGGTATCAAATGCGCAACTATTACTCCTGACGAGGCAAGAGTTGAAGAATTTAAATTAAAGAAAATGTGGAGATCTCCGAATGGAACAATAAGAAATATTATTGGAGGAACAGTATTTAGAGAGCCGATAATTTGTAAGAATATTCCAAAACTTGTCCCATCTTGGACGGATCCATTAATTATTGGAAGGCATGCTTTCGGTGATCAATATAGAGCTACAGATTTTTTAGTTCCAGGAAAAGGTAAATTAGAAGTAAAGTGGACATCGGAAGATGGAAGTGATGAAAAAAAATATGAAGTATTTGACTTTCCAGGACCTGGTATTGCTCTTTCAATGTATAATTTAGATAAATCAATTGAGGACTTTGCAAGATCATGTTTCAATTACGGTCTAATTAAAAAATGGCCTGTATATTTATCAACTAAGAATACCATACTAAAAAAATATGACGGTAGATTTAAAGATATATTTCAAAATGTTTTTGAAAAAGATTTTAAATCAGAATTTGAAAAAAATAACATAACTTATGAACATAGGTTAATAGATGATATGGTTGCTTGTGCTATGAAGTGGCACGGTAAATATATATGGGCTTGTAAAAACTACGATGGCGATGTTCAATCAGATACTGTTGCTCAAGGTTATGGTTCATTAGGTTTAATGACTAGTGTTTTATTGGCACCTGATGGCAGAACAATGGAAGCAGAAGCGGCTCATGGAACTGTAACTCGACATTTTAGAATGCATCAGCAAGGTAAAGAAACATCAACCAATCCAATTGCATCTATATTTGCTTGGACAAGAGGTTTAGCACACAGAGGAAAGTTAGATAATAATGATGAATTAATTAAATTTGCTAAAACACTTGAGGAAGTATGTGTTGAGTCAGTTGAATCAGGTTCAATGACCAAAGATTTGGCAATACTTATTGGTCCTTCTACAAATTATTTAACAACTAACCAGTTTTTAGATGTAATTGATGGAAGTTTAAAACAAAAATTAAATTAAGGTTTTTAGTTTTTCTAAAGCTTCGTCGATTTTATTAGAGTCTTGGCCTCCAGCCTGTGCAAAATCTTTACGGCCTCCACCACCCTTTCCACCAATAATTTCAGATCCTAGTTTTGCAAATTTAACTGCATCGTATTTATTTGTTAAATTTTCTGTCACACCTACAGCAAGACCAACTTTCTCATCCTTATTTGCAAATACTACTACTATTCCCTCACCCAACTCTTTTTTACCTGCATCAACGAGTTTTCTTAGGTCTTTTGGAGACAAATCTTGAACTTTTTGTAATCTAACTTGAGTGCCATTTATATTTTCATCTTTAATTATGTTTTTTGTTTTATCAGCTAAAACTGATTGAACATTTAATTGCTCTAGTTGTTTATTTAGGTCTTTAATTAATCCTTTCGTATCTTTATTTTCTAGATTTGGTTTTCCACCTAATTTAATAATTTGTGCAGACACTTCTTTAATACTGTCTTCATCCTTTTGTGCAGAAAGGTTTGACATTTTTTCCTTGTTTTTTAAGAATATTTCGAGTTGTTTGTCTCTTAAAGCTTCAACCCTTCTCACTCCAGCAGCTATTGAGGATTGGCTAACAGTTTTAAATTTTCCAATATCTCCTGTATTTTTTACATGTGTTCCACCACATAATTCTGTTGAAAAATATGAGTTATTCTCTGCTCCCATAGAAACTACTCTCACTTCTTCACCATATTTTTCACCAAAAAAAGCTAAAGCACCTTTTTCAATGGCAGCTTTTGGTGTCATAATTCTTGTGGTTACATCAGTTTTGTTTTGCACATATTCATTAACTAATTTATCAATAATTGTTAGCTCATCCTCAGTAATTGGTTTCATATGACTAAAATCAAATCTTAGTCTATCAGGCGCAACTAAAGATCCTTTTTGCATAACGTGTTTTCCCAATGTTCTTCTCAAAGACTCATGTAATAAATGGGTTGCAGAATGATATGCCTTAAGATTGTTAC
>CACMFU010000009.1 GCA_902613065.1 uncultured Pelagibacteraceae bacterium
TTGTCGGAGCAAGCCCAGACTCAAAAAAAACTTCCAATATAATAATGAAATATTTAAGAAATACAGGTTACAAAGTTTTTCCTGTTAATCCAGTAACAGATAATAAAATTATACATGGTGAACCAGTTTATAAAAAACTAACGGATATTAAAGATCATGTTGGAATTGTTAATGTTTTTAGACCTAGTGAGGAGGCTGAGGAAATAGCAAAACAAACAATAGAAATTGGTGCAAATGTATTATGGTTGCAATTAGGAATTCACAACGAAAATGCAGCTAAATTAGTCTCTCAAAATAAAATTTATTATATCTCTAATAAATGTATTAAAAACGAATACGATAGATTATTCAAAACTATATAATATCAAATTATTAAGTGTGATATTAAGACCTTTTATTTCATTTTAAATTTAAGATAAATTTAAAATATGAAATTCAAAATTTTATTTTTTTTAATTACATTTTTTTATTTTAATTCTTCATTTGCCGATGTTTTAAAACCAAGTGTGAATATAGATCCAAAACAAGTTGTTTTAATTCAATTAAAGGCATTAATGAAAAATGACAGTCCATATAAAGATAGAGGGATTGAGCAAACATGGGAATTTGCACATCCAAATAATCAAAGGATGACAGGTCCATTAGATAGATTTAAAAGAATGTTAAAAGGGGCTTCATACTCGATGCTGATTGATCACAAAGAAAATACAGTAACTGAAATTTACAAATCAAGTGCAATGGCAACTTATGAAGTTGTTGTCTTGGATAAGGACAAACAATATTTTAAATTTAAATGGAAAGTTGAAAAGAATAATAAAGAAGGCAATCTTTTAGATTGCTGGCTAACAACAGCGGTTTCACAACCAATACCAATGGGATCATCAATATAATGAAAAAGCCTCCAATGTATATTAGGTACGCAATTCTAATGTTTATATTATGCTTTCCAACAATTTCATCTACTCAACTTGGGTGGTATTTTTGGGGAAGTGAAGTTGGGATTAATATTGGCATGGTAGTAGGTACAATTTCCGTTATAGTTGCCGCTTATTTAATGTTCAGAATGGGCTGGCGTGACGCAGATGATGAATAATAGAATTTTGTTTCGTTAGTAATTAAAATTTAGTAGGAATCTGAGAATGAAATCCAAAGCAAAAGTTGTTGTAGTTGGTGGTGGAGTAGTAGGGGTTAGCGCACTCTATCACTTAGCAAAAAAAGGTTGGTCAGATGTTGCTTTAATTGAAAGAAAAGAACTAACATCAGGTTCAACTTGGCATGCAGCGGGCTTATTACCACTATTTAATATGAGTTATTCTGTAGGACAACTTCATAAGTATGCTGTCAATTTATATAAAACTTTAGAGGAAGAGACAGGTAAGAATGTAGGTTTCAGCGTTGTATCAAATATTAGATTAGCAAGCACTAAAGATAGAATGGATGAATACTTTCAATACGCAGGTGTTGCTCAAACAATAGGTGTTGATGTAAAATTTTTAACTCCAGACCAAGTTAAGGAAATCTGGCCATTATGTAATACATCAGATTTAGTAGGTGCAATACAACACCCTGAAGATGGATATATTCAACCAGCAGATTTAACACAAGCTCTTGCTACAGGCGCAAGAAATAGAGGAGCAGAAATTTATAGAAATACAAATGTTGTTGGAATGAAACAAACCAAAGATGGTTGGGTTGTTGAAACAGATAAAGGATCTATAGAGTGTGAACATATTATTTCTTGTTCAGGAAATTTTGCAAGACAAACTGGAAAGATGGTTGGTTTAGATATTCCAGTAATCCCAGTAGAACATCAATACATTGTTACTGAACCTCATCCAGAAATTCAAAAAAGAAAAAAAGATGGACTACCAGAGATGGGAGTTTTAAGAGATAGTGATAGCAGATGGTACATGAGAGAAGAAGCAGGTGGATTAATTTTAGGACCATATGAAGATGGAGCACCAGCTTGTTATGTAGATGGACCATCAAAAGATTCTGAATATGAATTATTTCAGGAAGATTTGGATAGATTGGCTCCACACATTGAAGGTGCAATACATAGAGTCCCTGCGTTTGGAGAGGTAGGAGTTAAGAAAGTTTATAACGGTGCAATTTGCTATACACCTGATGGTAACCCAATTGTTGGTCCTGCTTGGGGATTGAAAAATTTTTGGATAAATGAAGGTCATAGTTTTGGTATCACTGCAGCAGGTGGAGCAGGATGGCAACTTGCTGAATGGATTGTAGATGGTGAACCCACAATTGATATGCTTGGTGTTGAACCAAGAAGGTATGGAGATTATTGCTCTAAATCATATTTAAAAGCTAAAAATGAAGAAGCCTACAGTCACGTTTTCATAACTCACTTTCCTGATGAAGAAAGACCAGCAGCAAGACCATTAAGAACAGCGCCATGTTATGACAGAATGAAAAATTTAGGAGCAGTGTTTGGTCAAAAATTTGGATGGGAACGACCTAACTTTTTTGCAACTGATGGAATGGAGCAAAAAGATGATTGGTCATTTAGAAGATCAAAATGGTTCAATGCAATGGAAAAAGAATGCAAAAATGTAAAAGAAAATGTTGGTCTTTTGGATATGACTGCATTTGCAAAATGTAGAATTAAAGGACCTGGTGCTGAGGAATTTTTAGATAATTTAGTTGCAAACAAATTACCAAAAAAAGTTGGAAGAATTAATTTATGTCATGCTTTAAATACTAAAGGCGGAGTTCATTCTGAATTTACTATTATGAGAGAGTCACATGATAGCTTTTATTTAGTATCAGCAGGAGCTTTCCAAAGATTAGATCATGATTGGATTTTAAAATGGATGCCTTCAGACGGTTCAGTGCAGTTTGAAAATTTAACTAATAGTAATGGAGTTTTGGTTGTTTCAGGTCCAAAAGCAAGAGAGTTAATGCAAAGAGTTTCAAAAGATGATTTTTCAAATGAAAACTTTAAATGGCTAAGTGCAAAAATGGTTGATGTAGGGTACGCACCAGTAAATGCTATGAGAGTTAATTTTGTTGGTGAATTAGGATGGGAACTTCATCATCCAATTGAATATCAAAATCACATTTTTGATAAACTTATGGAAGCAGGACAAGATCTTGGACTAAAGCCATATGGTATTAGAGCAATGAATAGTTTGAGAGTAGAAAAATCGTATAAATTGGTTGGAACAGAACTATCAATAGAATACTCACCTTATGAAAGTGGTCTTGATAGATTTATACATCCTAATAAAGGAAGTTTTATTGGACTTGAAGCATTGAACAAGTGGAGAGAAAAAGGTTTTGATAACAAACTTGTTACTTTGGAGGTTCATAATCCAAAAGATGCAGATGTATTAGGCAACAATCCAATTTATGAAAATGGAAGTGTTATAGGAAGAGCTACAGGAGGAGATTTTGGTTTTAGAATTGGAAAATCATTAGCATTAGGAATGGTTAAACCAGAATTAGCAAATGTTGGACAAAAACTTAAAATTGAAATATTAGGTGAGAAATATGATGCTACAATTTTAGATGAAAGTCCTTACGATCCAGAAAACAATTTATTAAGAGCTTAATGAAAATATTAGTCGCAGTTAAAAGAGTTATTGATTACAACGTTCAAATAAGAGTTAAAGAAGATGGTTCTGGTGTTGTTACTGACAACGTTAAAATGTCAACAAATCCACCAGATGATAATGCAATAGAAGAAGCAGTAAAAATTAAAGAGGCTGGCAAAGCTAAAGAAATAGTTGCAATTACAATCGGTGAAGAAAAAGCTCAAGAAACTGTTAGAAAAGCATTAGCTGTTGGAGCGGATAGGGGAATACATGTCAAAGTTGATAATGTGATTGAGCCATTAGCAGTTTCAAAAATTTTGAAAAAAATTGTAGAAAAAGAAAATCCTGATTTGGTGTTTATGGGAAAACAAGCAATTGACGATGATTGTAATCAAACTGGTCAGATGCTTGCAGCTTTATTAAATTGGCCTCAAGCAACTTTTGCATCGAAAATTGAAGTTAAAGATAATGCATTAGAAGTAACTCGTGAAATTGATGAAGGTTTAGAAACTATTGAAGTAAATGTTCCAGCTATTGTTACATGTGATTTAAGACTAAATGAACCAAGATATGCTTCGCTTCCAAATATTATGAAAGCGAAGAAAAAACCAATAGAACAGTTAAATGCTTCAGATTTAGGAGTTGATATTAATCCTAGAATCGAACAAATTAAAGTTGAGGAACCACCAAAAAGAAAAGCTGGAATAAAAGTCGCTAGTGTAGAAGAATTAGTGCAAAAATTAAAAAATGAGGCTAAGGTAATTTAAATGTCAGTATTATTAATTGCAGAACATAATAATAAAGAGGTTAGACCATTTACCTATAATGCTATAACTGCAGCTTCTCAAATAAATGAGGATCTTCATGTTTTGGTTTTAGGTCATCAAGCTGATGATGTTGCAAAATCTTTATCTGAAGTTCCAAATGTAAAAAAAGTTATTCACGTTGATAATAAAATTTATGAAAACTACATTGCTGAAAATTATACAGCAGCAATAATTAAGCATGCAGAAAGTTATTCACATATTGTAAGCTCAGCAAATACATTTGGCAAAAATTTAATGCCAAGAATTGCAGCATTACTAGATACTTCGCAAGTGAGCGATATAATTAAAGTTATTTCTGAGGATACTTTTTTAAGACCAATTTATGCAGGAAATGCTTTTGCTACGGTTAAAAGTAATGACAAAAAAAAATGTGTTACTATTAGACCGACGTCGTTTGACCCTGCTGATAAGAGTGGTGGATCTGCTGAAATTACAAAATCTGATCCAGCAGAAGCTAGTTCATCAACTAAATTTCTAAAGAAAGAAGAAGTTAAGTCAGACAGACCAGAGCTTGGAACAGCTAGAATAGTTATTTCTGGTGGCAGAGGAATGCAAAATGGCGAAAATTTCAAATTAATAAGTGATATTGCGGATAAACTTAATGCAGCAATTGGTGCATCTAGAGCAGCAGTTGATGCAGGTTATATTACGAATGATCATCAAGTGGGACAAACGGGTAAAGTGGTAGTCCCAGATTTATATATTGCAGTTGGAATTTCAGGTGCGATACAGCACTTAGCAGGAATGAAAGAAAGCAAAGTTATTGTGGCTATAAATAAAGACGGTGAAGCTCCAATTTTTAGTGTCGCAGATTACGGATTAGAAGCAGATCTTTTTGAGGCTCTTCCTCAGTTTTTGTCAGAATTGAACAAATTAAACACTATACAAAAATAGCAAATACTGTAAGAAATTATCATTATGTCCAGAGAAGTGATGGAATACGATGTTGTCATCGTAGGTGGCGGACCATCAGGACTTTCAACTGCAATTAAATTAAAGCAGTTAAATCCAGATATTAATGTCTGCCTTTTAGAGAAAGCATCTGAAATTGGTGCACACATTTTATCAGGGAACGTGTTTGAAACACGTGCTTTAGACGAACTAATACCTAATTGGAAAGAATTAGATACTCCCATTAAAACAAAAGTTACAAAAGAAAAATTTTTATTTTTAGGAAAACAAAAATCATTAAGTTGGCCAACATGGTTGCTTCCTAAGGTTCAACAAAATCATAATAATTATATTATAAGTCTTGCAAATCTTTGTAGATGGTTAGCAGAGAAGGCTGAAGGATTAGGAGTTGAAATATTCCCAGGATTTCCAGCAAGTGAAGTTTTATATAATGATGATGGATCAGTTAAAGGTATTGCAACTCAAGATATGGGTATCGACAAAGAGGGAAATAAAAAAGATACTTATGAACCAGGAATGGAATTACATGCAAAAGTTACAGTCTTTGCAGAAGGATGCAGAGGTCACTTAGGAAAAGAATTAATTAAGAAGTTTGAGTTGGATAAAGGTAAAAATCCTCAACAATATGGAATTGGTTTTAAAGAAATTTGGGAGATAGATGAAAAAAATCATACAGAAGGTTTAGTAATGCATACTGCTGGATGGCCTTTAGACAATAACACCTATGGTGGAAGTTTTATGTATCATGCAGAAAATAAACAAGTTTTTCTTGGTTACGTAATTGGATTAGATTACCAAAATCCTCATCTCTCACCTTTCGATGAATTCCAAAGATTTAAAACTCATCCAGATATAAAAAAAATAATTGAAGGTGGAAAAAGAATTTCTTATGGCGCACGAGCTTTAATTGAGGGAGGTATACAGAGTTTACCTCAGATGTTTATGCCAGGTGCTTTGTTAGTTGGATGTGACGCGGGAACGTTAAATATGCCTAAAATAAAAGGGTCTCATACTGCAATGAAAAGTGGAATGATCGCTGCAGAAACAATTTATGAGCATCTTACAAAAAATATAAATTTATCTACATATGAACAAAAATTTAAAGAAAGTTGGGTTTACAAAGAATTATATGAGGCGAGAAATGTAAAACCAAGTTTCTCTTGGGGTTTAATTCTGGGTATATTATTTACTGGAATTGACCAGATTTTATTTAGAGGAAAGCTTCCTTTCACATTAAAGCATAAACACGCTGATCATGAAGCTTTAAAACCAGCAGATAAAATGCCAAAAATTGATTATCCTAAGCCTGATAACGTTATTACTTTTGATAAAACTAGTTCGGTTTATTTAACAGGTACAATTCATGATGATAATCAGCCAGTCCACTTAAAACTTAAAGATCCAGATTTGCCAATAAAATATACTTTAGAAAAATTTGATGAGCCTGCACAAAGATATTGTCCAGCAGGAGTTTATGAAGTTCAAGAAGTAAATTCTGTTCAAAAATTTGTAATAAATGCACAAAATTGCATACATTGTAAAACTTGTGATATTAAAGAGCCATCTCAAAACATTACTTGGGTTACACCAGAAGGCGGAGGTGGACCTAAATACGGAAATATGTAATTAAGATAAATCGATTGCAAACTTTTTTAAGGTTTCAATTGGAATAAGCTTTAAAGTGTTTTTATGAGTTTTTTTTAAATAAATCGGACATCCTTTTCCAGCTTCTAAAGCTCGAGCATACCAGCCTGCACACACGCACCAACTATCTCCATCTTTTAAACCCGGAAAACCAAACTCAGGATGAGGTGTAATTAAATCATTGCCTGCTTCTTTACACCATTCTAAAAATTCAGTATTTACTTTTGCACAAACAGTGTGCACACCATGATCATTTTCATCTGTATTGCAACATCCGTCTCTATACCATCCTGTTAAAGGATCATTTGAACATAACTCTAAGTCTTCGTCTAAAACGTTTTTTTGTTTATCAGCCATGAAACAATCTTGTTAATTTTTTATCAATATCTATGTTAAAAGAAAATGATCTTCTTTCACCATCAGATTTAAATGGATATGCAGTATGCATTAAATTATTTGGGAATAAGATAAGATCACCAACTCTTGGTTTATGATTAAATATAGAATTATTTAAAAAAGATTTAGAACCATAAATAAAATCAATTGTTCCGTTAGTTTTAATTTTTTTATGTCCCTTTGTTAAATTGTTTGGAATTTTTAAATAACCAACTCCAGAAACATTGCCATCATGAAAATGTACAGGGTTATAATCATTTTTAAATTGTCTTACGACCCATAAATTCTTAATTTTAATATTTTTTGACTTCTTATTAAGATTTTTTTTTAAATATTGATTTACACTTTTAAAAATAAAACTTTTTAAATTTTTTTTAATAAATTTATTTTTTAATTCAATTTCTTGCTCAACTTGACCTACTAACTTTTTTGAGTAGTCATTTGATTTCAATTTTTTTTTATCTTTGATAATACTTTCAACTTCATCATTAATTTTTTTTACCAAATTTAATGGAATTTTAACAACAGCAATTTTTGGTCCAAACGGACTTAAAACTTTCATTAATTTTTTATATTTTTGTTGGATTAGGTTGTCCTTTATAAACAACCTCTGGATCAAATTTTTTTTCTTCTTCTTCAAATTTCATTTCAATTTGTCTTGCATTATCAATTTTACCCAAAGGAACAGATCTGTAAAAACAGGATCTGTACCCAACGTGGCAACTAGAACCTTCGCCAATATCTACAGTCATCCACACTGCATCTTGATCATCATCAATTCGAATCTCTTTTACTTTTTGAACAAACCCACTTGTTTTTCCTTTATGCCAAATTGATTGCCTTGATCTGCTCCAGTAATGTGCTTCTTTGGTTTCAATAGTTAACTTGAAGGCTTCGACATTCATATACCCATGCATTAATATTTCTTTTGTTTTTGAGCATGTTGTAATGACTGGAATCAATCCATCATTGTCGAATTTAGGAGATAAAAGCTTGCCTTCTTCTATTTCTGCTACATTTTCTCTTTTTTTAAACATATATGTGGAATTATCTAACATAATAATAAATATAATAAATATTTTAAAATTAAGGTTTTATATATATAAAAGCACGTCATGAAATTAGTAAAAAACGAAAACGAAAAAAAAATTAACGAAGTAACAGACAAGGAAGCTGAAGAAGCTTTCGTTAAAATTCTTAAGTGGTTAGGTGAAGATCCTACCAGAGAAGGTTTATTGGAAACTCCAAAAAGAGTAACAAAAGCATTTAAAGAATATTTCAAGGGATACAAAGAAGATCCTAAAGCAGTTTTAGATAAAACATTTGGTGATGTTGAAGGCTATAGCGATATGGTTGTTCAAAAAAATATTTCAGTTCAAAGTCATTGCGAACATCACATGGCACCAATTATAGGAATTGCTCATGTAGCGTATATTCCAAATCAAAGAGTTGTAGGATTAAGTAAAATAGCAAGAGTAGTAGAAGTATTTTCTAAAAGATTACAAACACAAGAAAGATTAACTGTTCAGATCGCTAATACTTTAATGGAGTCGTTGGATGCAAAAGGAGTTGCGGTAACAATAGATTCAACTCATCAGTGTATGACTATGAGAGGCATAAAAAAAGAGCAAGCTACCACAGTTACAAATTTTTATCTTGGACAGTTTAAAGACGATTTAAGTTATCAAAATAGATATTTGCGATTTATTGCAAAATAATATTTACTGATAAACATGGTGGACTCATTTAAAGCAGTTGTAATAAACAATCAGAACGAAAATTTTACAAGAGAAGTCAAAGAACTAAGTTTAGATCATTTTAAAGATGGTGAGGTGCTAGTTAAGATAGATTATTCTGATCTTAATTGGAAAGATGCAATGATACTAAAAGATGGTGGTAAATTAGTTAAAGAGTATCCAAGAATACCTGGTATTGATTTTTCTGGAACTGTTGCACAAGGAGATGGTGAAGAATTTAAAGAAGGAGACAGAGTTATATTAACAGGTTGTAGAGCAGGAGAACTTTTTGATGGTGGATATTCTCAATACGCAAAAGTTAAAAAGGATCATATTACAAAAACACCTGAGAGAATGACAAATAAACAAGCTATGATTCTGGGAACTGCTGGTCTTACAGGTTTGTTATGTGCCTTTGCAGTTAAAGCAAGAGAGGAACTATTGATGCAATCAAAAGTAAACGATGTATTGGTAACAGGTTCTACGGGTGGTGTTGGAATGGTTGCAGTAATGGTTCTTGCTAAGATGGGAATTAATGTAACAGCTTTAACTGGTAAACCAGATAAAGCAGATTACTTAAAAGAACTTGGTGCAAAAAACGTTATAGATCGTAAAGAATTTGAGGGCGAAGCAAGATTAATAGATAAAGGAACATGGGATGGAGTTGTAGATACCGTGGGTGGTAACATTTTATCTAATGCAATAGCTCAAACTAAACCAAAAGGAATTGTTGCCATATGTGGAAATGCTAGTGGCAATAAATTAAATACATCAGTAATTCCATTTATATTAAGAGCAGTTAAATTATGGGGAGTAGACTCGGTTAATATCAGTAAAAAAAGAAAAGAGTTTGTCTGGGGAGAATTTCCTGCTTTGCTAGATTTTAATATTTTAGAAAAATCTGTAAATACTATTGGATTAGATGAATTATTAAATGTCTATCCCGATATATTAAAAGGAAATTTAAAACATAAAATAGTAGTGGATGTAAATAAATAATGGATTGGGATAAATTAAAAATATTTCATGCAGTTGCTGAGGCAGGTAGTTTTACAAGCGCAACTGTTATTCTAAACCTTAGCCAATCTGCAATTAGTAGACAAATTCAATCTTTAGAAGAAGATTTAAAAGTTAAATTATTTGAGCGTCATGCTAGAGGTTTAACACTAACTGAAAATGGCGAATATGTATTTAAAACGGCACATGAAGTTATCTCTAAATTAAAAGAGGTAGAAACAACTTTAGGAGATAAAAAACACAAACCTTCTGGAAAACTGTCAGTAACAACAGTAGTTAGTTTTGGAACAACCTGGTTAACACCAAGAATACAGGAATTTATGCAACTTAATCCTGAAATTGAGGTTGAACTGATATTTGATGATAGAGAACTAGATTTAAGTACAAGACAAGCGGATATTGGTATATTTATGAGAAGACCAAAACAACTTAATTACATTCAAAAAAAGCTTATAGATATCAATTATCACATCTACGGATCACCAAAATACTTAGAAAAACATGGATATCCCAAGACAGTTAATGACCTAAATAAGCACAACTTTATTTCATTTGGTAGAGGAGCTCCATCACCAGTTTATAATCCAGATTGGGCATTAAAACTTGGAATGAAAGATAATAAAAAAAGAAAAACTGTAATGAGAGTGAATAGTGTTTATGGTTTACTATTAGCTGTTCAAAGCGGTGTAGGACTAGCTGCAATTCCAGATTACTTAACTGTGAAACAACCAAATATTGTTAAAGTTTTACCAAGCGTTCAAGGTCCAACTACCGAGGCACACTTTGTATATCCTCAATCACTTAAAAATGTTGCTAGAGTTCAAGCTTTTAGAAACTTCCTTTACAGTAAAATTTCTGAGTGGGAATTTTAAATAATTTATCCAAAAAACAGTACTAATTGCGATTGATTATCAATTGCGACAATATTGCAATTGATAATCATTTTCATTGAGAATAGTTATCATCCGCATTGCAGGACTAATTACGTTTAATATAAATATAAATTTAAGGAGTAGAATGAGAAAATTGACAATAATTTCATTGTTTTTCACTTTAATTTCAAGTTTTACGATTGCAGCTGAGGTCAATATTTTTAGTGCAAGACACTATGATTCTGACATTCAATTATATGAAAAGTTCACAGCAACAACAGGAATTAAAGTAAACGTAGTATCAGGTAAAGATAAAGCCCTGCAAAAAAGAATTACAGAAGAGGGAGCAGACTGTGTTGGAGATTTATACATCACAGCTGATGCTGGAAGATTAGGTGCATTTGCAGCTAAAGGCATGATGCAAAACGCTGGTTGGTCAAAAGCTATTAAGGATGCTGTACCTGCACAATTTAGATCTGCTAAATGGACTGGAATAGCCAAGAGAGCAAGAATAATTTATTATTCACCTGAAAGAGTAAATGCAAATGAACTAAATGGCATGACTTACGAAGGTCTAGCTGATCCAAAATGGAAAGGTAGATTAGTAATTAGAAAATCTAACAACATTTATAACCAATCTTTAGTTGCTTCACTTGTTAAGAATAATGGTAAAGCAAAAACTGCAGAATGGTCTAAAGCTGTTGTGGCAAACATGGCAAGAACTCCAAAAGGTAACGACCGTGCTCAAATCATGGCTGTTGCAGCTGGAGAAGCTGATATTGCTGTTGCAAATACATACTATCATGCATTGATGTTATCTGGAAAAAAAGGTGCTGAACAACAAGAAGCAGCAAAAAAAGTAATGCCTTTTTTCCCTAATCAACAAGATAGAGGAACGCACATTAATATTAGTGGAGCTGGAATGCTTAAATATGCACCAAACAAAGCTAATGCTGTAAAATTAGTTGAGTTTTTATTATCAACAGAGGCTCAAAATCACATTGTAAATAATACTTTTGAGTATCCAATGATCAGTGGTGTAACACCTAATGATTTAGTTCCAGGCAAAGAGATGAACTTTGTAATGGATACTAAAACAAGTGTTAAGTCATACGGTGCAAAACAAGCAGATGCATTAGAAGTAATGTTGGCTGCAGGTTGGAAGTAAATGATAGCTGTTAAAAAAAAATTTACTACGGAAGTTGATTATAATAAATCTTCCAAAGCATGTCCTGCATGTGCTTCGGAGTGTGAAAAAATCAATAAACGTGTAAATAATAGAAAATTGTCTGAAATTAAAACCAAGGAGGTTCCGCATATCCTAAAAGTATTTAATTTTTGATTTTCTAAAGTTTGTGCCTATGGTTTGGTCTCCTAAGCCATGGGCACTTTTGATTTTCATGATTATAAGGCGGATTATAATATATGAAATTTAATTCCTGGTACCTTTCTTCATTTTTAGTTTCATTTGTTGTTGCAATTCCAATTTTAACTGTGTTTGCAAGTTTCTTCCAAGAAACAACTAATTACTTTGATATTTTAAAAAATACATTTTTAATTGAATATATTTATAATTCCTTAATATTACTTTTAGGAGTTTTAGTTCTTACATTATTCTTAGGTGTTGGCAGTGCATATGTAGTTTCATTTTATGATTTTCCAGGTGTTAAATTTTTTAAATGGGCTTTAATATTATCTTTTGCAGTACCTGCTTACATTTATGCTTATTCATTAACTGCTTTTTTTGAAAACTTTGGAACACTATACTCAATATTGAAATCTTTATTTGGACCTGGTGAATATAATCAATCCATTCCAAAATTTGATGGTATGCTTGGTGCTATTTTATCTATTTCTTTTTCACTATTTGGATATGTTTACGTTTTAACTAGAGCATCTTTTCATTATCAGTCTCAAAATTTAATAGAATTAGGACAAAATCTAGGTTTTTCAAAATATAAATCTTTCTTTAAAATCATTTTACCATCTGCAAGACCAGCGATAGTTGCGGGTTTAGCATTAGTTGCTATGGAAACATTATCAGATTTTGGAGCAGTATCATTTTTTGGAATAGCAACTCTTACTACTGGAATATATGATTCATGGATATCTTTTGATGATTTAGCTTTTGCAAATCAGCTCTCATTTTTTTTACTATTATTTATATTAGGACTTTTTTTTATTGAGAATATCTCAAGAAAAAAAGCTCAATATCACTCTCCAGTTAAGGGAGGAATTAAAGAAAAGAAGAAAATTAAATTAAACTTTTCAAAAGGTTCTTTAGCATTCGGATTTTGTTTTTTAGTTTTTTTAGTCAGCTTTTTATTTCCTGTTTTACAAATGTTGTATTGGACAATAATTTTTCCAAAAAATTTATTTGATTTAAATACTTTTCAATTATTTATAAACACAATTTACTTGGTATTTTTATCAAGTCTTGTTCTCGTAATTTTTTCATTTATTTCAAATTATGGAAACAGAGTAACTAAAAGTAAATTCTTAAATTATCTTACAACATTTTCTATTACTGGTTATGCAATCCCTGGTGTAATTTTAGCTGTAGCATTCATCACTTTTATTGCTTGGTTTGATAATACTTTTATAAAAGCCTTTGAATTTAATTCTATAAAGAGAGTATTTATAGGATCTATTTTTGGTTTAGTAATTGTTTATTTTATCAGATTTTATTCATTAGCTTATAACGGTTTGAAAACTGGTTATGAAAGAATAAATAGGTCAATTGATGAAAGTTCTTATCTTCTTGGTTACTCGAAAATAAAAACTTTTTTAGGAATTCATGTTCCTTATTTAAAAAATTCTGTTTTTCTTATAGGGATATTGATTACTATAGAAGTAATAAAAGAATTACCTATAACTTTGATATTGAGACCATTTAACTTTGAAACATTCGCTACAACAGCATATATATTCGCATCTCAAGATCTTTTAGAAGCAGCAGCAGTTCCATCATTATTCTTGATATTGATTGCAAGTACATTTATTTTGATCACATCTAAATTTATTTTGAAAGACTAATGGCTGATAATTTTTTTGAAATTGATAATGTTTCTTTTACTGCAGGTGGGAAAAACAAAGTTAATAATGTTACTTTAAATATTGAAAATGAAGGTGAAATAGTATGTTTACTTGGTCCCTCTGGCATAGGTAAAACCACAATATTAAGAACCATTGCGGGTTTAGAAAAAATTAATAAAGGTATAATTAATCTGAAAGGCAGAACAATCTCTTCTGAAAATATTCATATTGAGCCAGAAAACCGTAACATTGCTCTATCATTTCAAGAGAACAGTTTATTTCCTCATTACAATATAGAAAAAAATATTAATCTTGGCTCAGATAGAGTGAAAGATGATAAAAAAATACAAACTAAAGAAGTAATTAATTTTTTAAACTTAAACAAAATATTAAATAAATTTCCGCATGAGATAAGTGCTGGCGAAGCCCAAAGAGCATCTCTAGCAAGATCTTTAGTTTCTCAACCTGATTTATTAATGCTTGATGAGCCATTATCTAATGTAGATCAAAGTTTTAAGGAGGAAATTCAAGTTGAATTAAAACAAATTTTAACAAATTCAAAAATAACTACAATAATTGTAACACACGATTCTTATGAAGCTTTTTATCTAGGCAGTAAATGTGGAATAATATTAGATGGTAAATTAAAGCAATATGATGATCCATATAATGTTTATCATTTGCCAAATTCAGTAGAGGTTGTTAATTTTTTAAACAGAGGCACATTAATACCAGCAGAAGTTACCAGTCCTAAAAGTCTTGAAAATGAAGATTTAGGTACAATAACTGGAAATTTCGCTAGACCGTTCCCAATAGGATCTAAAGTAAAACTATTAATACAGCCAGAGGACTTACAGCATGATGATGCGAGCAATCTTAAACTTGAAGTAGTGGATAGGAAATTCAGAGGATCAAATTTTATTTATACATTAAAAACATTAAGTAATAAATTAATACCAGTTTTTGTGCATTCTCATCATATTCATCAACATGAAGTCGATGAAAAATTTGGCATAAAAAGACCCATCCATATCGATCATATTGTTTGCTTTTAAATTTAATCGTATAAATCACATTAAGTATGAAAGAGTTACCAAAAAGTACTAAAGTAGTTGTTATAGGTGGAGGCGTTGCCGGAACATCATGTGCTTATCATCTGGCAAAATTTGGTTGGAAAGATGTAATATTGCTTGAAAGAGATCAATTAACATCAGGAACTACTTGGCACGCTGCAGGTCTTCTTGGTCAATTAGGTGCATCATCAACAATTACAAAAATAAGAAAATATTCTTTAGATCTTTATAAAGATTTAGAAAAGACTACAGGTCTATCAACCGGAATGAAACAAAATGGTGCAATCACGGTTGCATCTACCAAAGAAAGAATGCAAGAACTACTAAGACAAGCAACAACTGCTCAATTATCAGATGTTGAAGTAGAAGTTCTTAATAAAAAACGTTTAAAGGAATTGTATCCCGTATTACATAGTGAAGATATTGTGGGTGGTGTTTATATGCCAAAAGATGCTCAAGCAGATCCAGTTGGAGTAACTAACGTACTTGCAAAAGCTGCAAAAATGGAGGGCGCAAAGATTTTTGAAAAAACACCTGTAAAAAAAATTTTAATTAAAAATTCTAGAATTAGTGGGGTAGAAACTGATAAAGGTGTCATCGATTGTGAATACGTTGTTATGGCTACAGGAATGTGGTCAAGACAATTAGGTGAAGAAATTAATGTTAGTGTTCCTTTATACCCAAATGAACATTTTTATATAATCACTGAACCAATAAAAAATTTACCTCAAAATCTTCCCGTTTTAAGAGATTATAATGCTTGTTTATATTTGAAAGAAGATGCAGGAAAAATGCTTGTTGGTATTTTTGAACCAAAGGCAAAACCGGCTTTTAAAGATACAGGAAGAGTGCCAGACAATTTTTCGTTTGGTGAACTGCCAGATGATTTTGATCACTTTGAACCTTTCTTAGAAAAATCATTTCATAGATTGCCAATGTTAGAAAGTGCAGGAATAAGAAAATTCTTCTCTGGTCCAGAGTCTTTTACTCCAGATACTCAATATTTATTAGGCGAAACCCCTGAAGTTAAAAATCTATATACATGTTGTGGCTTTAATAGCATAGGAATTGCTAGCTCAGGAGGAGCGGGTAGGGTCACTGCTGAATGGATGATGAATGGACATATTAATGAAGATTTGTTTTCAGTGGATATTAAAAGGTTTCAAAAATTCCATTCATCAAAAAACTTTATTATGGAAAGAGTAACAGAAACGCTTGGTGATCTGTATGGAATGCATTGGCCTTATAAACAACCAAATACATCAAGAAATCAAAAACTTTTGCCCTATCATGAAGAATTAAAAAAAGCAGGAGCTTGTTTTGGAGTTGCAGGAGGTTTTGAAAGACCAATGTGGTATTCATTAAATGGTAAAGAACCTAAGTATGAATATAGTTTTAATTATCAAAATTGGTACCCTTCAGCAAAACACGAAACTTTAAATGCAAGAAAAAATGTTGGTCTATTTGATTTCTCAACATTTTCAAAATTTGATTTGAAAGGTGGAAAAACACACCAAGAACTACAAAAGTTGTGCACTGCTAATATTAAAAATGAGATTGGAAAAACAACATACACTCATATGTTAAATGAGGACGGTGGAATAGAAACAGATTTAACTGTTGTATGTATGGATAAAAACTTTTTTAGAGTTGTAAGCTCTGCAGCTACGAGAGAACACGATAAATATCATATATTAAAGTATTTAGATGAAGATGTATCATTTAAAGATGTAACAGAGGATATTTGTTGTCTAGGATTATTCGGTCCAAAGAGTAGAGAGATGATTTCGAAAATAAGTAATGATGATTTTAGTAATGACCAATTTAAGTTTGGAACTGGGAAGTTCATCATGATAAATGGTATTAAAGTTTGGTCTCAACGACTTTCTTATGTTGGTGAGTTAGGATTTGAGCTTTATGTTGACTCAAGTTTAGCTAAGGATTTATATGAAATTCTAATTGAAGAGGGAAAAAACTTCGAACTATCTCATTGTGGAATGCATGCAATGGATATTATGAGAATGGAAAGTGGATTTGTTCACTGGGGTCATGATATTTCACCAGAGGAAAATCAGTATCAAGCAGGTTTAAAATTTGCAATTAGTTATAAGAAAAATGTAAACTTTATTGGAAAAGATGCTCTATTAAAAATTAAAGACCAAAAATTAGATAAGAGAATGATGATGTTTACTCTTAAAGATAGTAAACCTGGTGAGCCACTTTTACTACATGAAGAACCTATTTATATAGACGAAAAAATTATTGGAAGAACAACTTCAGGAAACTATTCTTTTTGTTATGAAAAAAATCTTTCTTTTGGATATGTCAATTCTGGAAATACAGTTGAAACATTAAAAGACAAAAATATATATATTGAAATTGAAAAACAAAAATATCTAGTTGAAGTATTAGAAAAACCTTTAAACAATAAAGATTTTAAGAACTAATTTTCTTTTTTCTACTTTCAGCTTGAACAAACAAAACTCCAAAAACAATTATTCCAATAACTCCAAAAGTTTTATTAAAATCAAAAGGTACTCCGAATATATAAAAATTGATTAATGTTGACCAAATTAATTGTGAATATTGAAAATTAGTCACGAAAGACAAATTTGATAGTTGAATTGCAAATATAATTAAAAGGTGACTAGTAAAACCTAATACACCAAGAAATATCAACCAAGCCCATAACCTTTTATTCTCAATAGGTGTCCAGTCTAACATTACATAAATAGAGAAAACAATGGCCCCAACAACAGCAGCATAAAATAACGCCACTAAAGGATCATTATTACCAGAAATAAATTTTGTAAAAAATTGATATAAAGCCCAACATACTGGTGGTACCAAAGGAAAAATTAAGTCTAAACTTAAAACTTTCATACTTGGACTCATTGAATAAATTATACACCCGAAGCTTAATAACATTAAAATTATACCTTTCGGTGAAAGAATATCTTTTAAAAATAATGCTGTTAAAATTGATACTATTAATGGAGCTGAGAAAAACACTACATAGATATCTACTAGGTCAAATTTTTGTAAAGAATGAATGAAAAAAAAAGTAGCAAAAACCATTAATATAGATCTAATAATATTAATTTTAAAATTGGTTTTTAAGTTTAACTTAGGTTTTAATATCGAGAATAAAATTAAAATAATCACAAAGTGAAAAAAAAATCTGCCCCAAATTACTTGATTTAATGGCATTAATGTTCCTAGATATTTCGCAGTAGAATCTTGGCAAACTAAAATAAAAAATCCAGATATAGATAAAATTATAACTTTGGTAATAGATTTATTTTTAAGAAAATTCATAATTTTGATTAAATTTTAGACTGAACTAAGATTATCTAAAATTTTTTTTGAACATTGTTCTGTATTACTAGAGCCTTGAAGATCTTTTGTTCGACTGTCTTTATCTTTAAGAGTTAATTCAATTGATTTTACTATTCTATCAGAAGCTTCTTTTTCACCCAAGTAATCTAACATCATTGCAGCTGACCAAATTTGACCTATTGGATTGGCAATTCCTTGACCTGCTATATCTGGTGCAGATCCATGAACTGGTTCAAATAATGATGGGTATTTATTTGTTGGATTAATGTTTCCAGATGGTGCAATTCCAATAGTTCCAGTGCAAGCTGGCCCTAGATCTGATAAAATATCTCCAAAAAGGTTTGATGCGACTATCACATCAAAACGTTCAGGACTTAGAACAAATCTAGCAGCTAATATATCAATATGGTACTGATCAGTTTCCACATCAGAATAGTTCTTTTTATTCTCATTAAATCTTTCATCCCAATAAGGCATTGTAATTGATATTCCATTTGATTTTGTTGCACTTGTTAATTTTTTTCTTTTTCTTTTTTTAGCCAATTCAAAAGCAAATTGTTGAACTCTATCTATTCCATATTTTGACATTACTGTTTCTTGAATAACAACTTCTCTATCAGTACCTTGATACATTCTCCCACCAACTGATGAATATTCTCCTTCAGTATTTTCTCTAACAATTATCATGTCAATATCACCAGGTTTTTTATTAGCTAATGGTGCATTTACACCTTCAAAAAGTTTTACAGGTCTTAAATTAATAAACTGATCAAACTCTCTTCTAAATTTTAATAATGAACCCCAAAGTGTTATGTGGTCAGGGTATTTATCTGGCATACCAACCGCACCAAAGAAAATTGCATCGTGTTTATTTAGTTTATCTTTCCAATCATCTGGCATCATTTTTCCATGCTTTTCATAATAATCACATGATGCAAAATCATAATCCTCTATATTTAATTTGAATTGATGTTGTTGAGAAATTTCTTTTAATATTTTTTGTGCTTCAGGTACAACTTCTTTACCAATACCGTCACCGGCAATTGACGCTATAGAATATTCTTTCATTTATTTTACAAATGTATCGTTAAATTGCTTTGTAACTCTTACAAAAGTCGTACATTTACTTAATTGTTTTAAAGAGGGTGCCCCAACATATGTGCAACTACTTCTTACACCACCTAAAATATTTAAAATTGTATCATTAATTTTACCACGATACTTAACTCTTACTGTTCTACCCTCACTGCTTCTATAATCAGATAAACCACCATAATGTTTTTTATTAGCTGTTTCAGAACTTGATCCATAAAATTCTATATATTTTGAACCATTAGATTTTACTAATTTTCCTTTACCTTCATCGTGACCCGCAAACATTCCTCCTAGCATGACAAAATCAGCTCCTCCACCAAATGCCTTAGCAACGTCACCTGGACACGTACATCCACCATCTGCAATGATATGTGCACCTAATCCATGAGCTGCATCAGCACATTCTATTACCGCACTTAACTGAGGATAGCCAACTCCAGTTTGTATACGTGTAGTACAGACACTTCCTGGTCCAATTCCAACTTTTACAATATCTGCTCCTGATAAAATCAATTCTTGAGTCATATCAGCAGTAACAACGTTACCTGCTATGATTGTTTTAGTTGGATATTTATCTCTAACAGATTTTAAAAATTTACTAAAATGCTCTGAATAACCGTTAGCAACATCAATACATATAAATTTAATGAAACTAAATTCTTTTAAAACCTTATCTAAATTTTGAAAATCTTCTTTTTTTGTTCCAATACTTAAAGCTACATTTGGATATATTGATTTTATTTTTTTAAATTGTTTAATTTTCTTTACATCATGTTGTTTTGTTAAACATGTAATCATTCCATAATCAGATAATTTTTCAGCAACACCTAGTACTCCTACACCGTCCATGTTAGCTGCCATTATAGGAATTCCAGACCATTCGTTTTTACTGTATTTAAAACGATAGGTTCTCTTTAAATTAACATCTTTTCTACTTTTAAGAGTGCTTCTTTTAGGTCTAAAAAGTACGTCGGAATAATCTAGTTTTAGCTCTTCTTCAATTCTCACAAAAATGAAGGTATACATCCAATGAATGATAATTCAATTTAATAATTAAGCTTATAAACGTTGTATTTGAACAATTTTAAAATTACTGATTGAATTATAAAAATATAAATTAAAGTAAATAAATGTTTGAAGGATTTAAGAGCAAATACGTCAAAGTTAAAAAAGGAAAAGTCTTTTGTAAAATTAAAGGAGATGGACCACCTTTATTATTACTTCATGGCTATCCTCAAACTCATTTAATGTGGCATAAAACAGCTCCAGGGTTATCAAAAAGTTTTACTGTAGTTGCAGCAGACTTAAGAGGTTATGGAAACAGTTTAGCTCCACCATCTGATAATAAACATTTTAATTACTCAAAAAGAGAAATGGCAAACGACATGAAACAAATGATGGTAAAATTAGGGTATAGTAAATTTTATGTTGCAGGTCATGATAGAGGTGGAAGAGTTGCTCATAGATTGGCAAGAGATCACAGAAAAAACGTCCTTGCTCTTAGTGTTTTAGATATTTGTCCAACTTTAGATATGTATGAACTAACAACTAGAGATTTTGCAAAAGCTTACTTTCATTGGTTTTTCTTAATTCAACCAAAATGGTTACCAGAAAGAATGATAATGAGTGATCCAAGGAAATGGATGAAGTATTGCTTAGATAAATGGTCTGGCAATCATAAATTTGGAAAAGTTGAAGAGGGTTATCTAAAGTGCTTTAAGCAACCAAAAAGAATACACGGATCATGTGAGGATTATAGAGCATCTGCTACAATTGATCTTGATCATGACAGGAACGATCGTAAGAAAAAATTAAATATTCCTGTTCAAGTTTTATGGGGAAAAAATGGAGTTATAGGCAAACAATTTAAACCTATTAAAATTTGGCAAAAATATTCAAATAAAAAAGTTGTCGGAGTTGCTGTTAAATCTGGACATTTTATACCAGAGCAAAATCCCAAAGAAACAATTAAACAATTAAAAAGTTTCTTTTTAAAAAATGTTTAAAATTATTCCTAATAAAAAAAATATAGGTGCAGAATTAGTCTGCGATTTAAATAAAATTAATAATTCTACATTAAAAAAAATAAAATCTGCTCTTTCAAAATATGGGATGATTTATTTTAGAAACCAAAAATTAAGCTCTGATCATTATGTAAAATTTGCAAAAAAATTTGGAAAACTCGCAAACTATCCAAGACTTAAAGGTTTGAATAAAAAATATCCTCAAATAACTGTTGTTCAAAGAAAATCTACTGATAGGGGACCTAGTTTTGGTGAGCAATTTCATACAGATTCTATTTATACTAAAAAGCCACCTAGATTTACAATGTTGTTATCTAAATTAGTTCCAAAAAAAGGTCAGGCAAATACAGATTTCTGTTCTCAATATTTGGCTTATGAAAAATTACCAGCCAACTTCAAAAGAAAGTTTAAAAACGAAAAATGCATATTTTCATCAGAAGGACCTATTTCTGTAACAAGATTGGAAAGAGAGAAAGAAAAGGGGAAAAAAGCTAAAGAACTAATTTCAAAACATAAATTGATAAGAAAAATTAATAATAAATACACTTTGTATTGTAGTCCAGGACATTTTATTCGTTTTAATAACAATAAAATTGATAAAAAATTAAAAAATTATTTATTCAAACACCAATTAAAAAAAAGTTTTCAATATTCTTTAGAGTGGGAAAAGAACCAATTAGCAATTTGGGATAACAGATCTATGCTACATCAAGCAACAGCTTTCAAAGGTGATAGAATTATGCATAGAATAACAGTCCAATAATGTTTCAAGTATTTCTTGGTTTAACTCCATTTATAGGTATTACTATTATTGGTTATCTTTTAGGATATATTAAAATATTTGATTTACAAAAAGCAAAAATTTTTAATTTATTTTTATTTTATATCGCGGTTCCAGCATTAATAATAAAGCTTGTTGCCCAAAATGATATTGGAGAAATTGATATATCTCAAATATCTTCATACTTTTTAATGCAATTAACAAGTGGAATATTTGCTTTTTTATTAACCAAAAATACTTTTAAAAGATCAATACAAGAGTCTATTATTTGGGCTCTAACTGTCGCTTTATCAAATCATGTAATTCTAGTTTTACCTATTGCAGAAATTTTTTTTACTGGAAGCACGTTAACGCAAATTTCTGGTATTATATTAATGGATAGTGTTGTTTTAATATCAATAATCAGTTTTTTTTTAGAACTTACAGTAAAAAAAAAAATTAGGTTATTACAGTTCTTAAAAAATTTAATACTAAATCCAATGATATTAGCAATCTTAATTGGATTAATTATTAGAACTTCAAATATTAATATTAATGAAACACCATTTGAATACATTCTTCAAAGATTGGCAGCATGTGTTATGCCAGTCGGATTATTTGCAATCGGGATTATTCTCTCTTTCTATTCAGAAAAAGTATTTAATAAGCTCACCATTACTATTTCAATTTTAAAGTTAATAATCTCACCAATGATATTACTTATATTTGGGTATACTTTTTTTAATTTATCCAATCCAATTGATATAACTGGTGCTTTATTAGTAAGTGTTGGTCCTTGTGGAGCAACATCAATAGTTATGTGTTCAGCTTACAATGTTAGCCCGCAAAATATAATTAAAGCAATTTTTATTTCAACAATTGCTTCAATATTTACTTTTTTATTTACAATAAATTTATTAAACTGAGATTATTAAAATGATTTATATTAAAAAATTATCAAAAGTTTTATTTATTTTGATATTTTTAATTTCCCCCTCACTAGCAAAAGATAAAATTGATCAAACAATTGATAAAACTACTGATTTCTTAAAATCGATATCTAAAAAAAGTTTAAATAAATCACAGACCGCAGAATTTTTAAATAACTATGCCATAACCCTACAAGATGAACGAAATCAAGGCGAAGTGACTTATATCTTTGATGAAAAGAATTATAAAAGATATAAAGATGGAAAAGTTGTTTCAGAAGATGGATGGCGCTTTACGAATTTGGGAAAATTAAGAGTTTTTTCAGGTGATATTAAATTAACCTGGAAGTTTAAACTCGATAAGCAAAATGTAATAGTTATTAAAACTAAATTTCAACCAATAGGCAAAGAGTACCCTTTTAGATACCAATTAAAAGAGAAGTTCTTTGAACAAATAGACTAGATGTCTAAAAGATATAGTGGCAAATCCTTTAAGGACTCTAGTGTTATGAAAAAAGCAAAATTTTCTTTAAAAGAGAAAAGAAAAGCTAAAAGAGAAAAAAGAAAAACTAAATGAGAATAATTTTAAGTTTTGCAATTTTAATATTTTTTTGGACAAATACCTTAATTGCTGAGGAATATCCCAACTCGTGGAAAATAGATCTTCTTTGCAAGCAAGGTGGAAGTGAATGGTATGAGTCTTCTTATATTGTAAATGTTGAAGATAATAAATTTCAATTAGGACCTTTTGATAATAAGCACTGGGGTAGAGAAAATATAAAATTTGAGGGTACAATTAAAGATAATAAGGTTTCTATTACTGAAAGTTGGAAATGGAAGTGGGGTTCAGAAAGATTAAAAATTAAAGGTGAATTTATTAATGGAAATGAAGCTACCCTAAAAGCTAGAATGCCATTTGATAAACCTTGGAGATGTAAAGGCAGGTTCTTTAAAGTTGATCGTCCACCACATTTCACTCCTTTAAAGTATTTAAGCGAGGCAAGTGAAGAAATAATTAAATTTACAAGTTATAATCCAGGTATTCCTCTGGTAATAATAAATGGATCTTATGTTAATTCTCCAGTTGAAGTATCTGGAAAGTTAATTTTACCTAAAGAGGGAAAAAATTTACCAGTTGTTGTTACTGTACATAGTAGTGGAGGGCCCAGTGAGTTTACATCTCCTAGGCAGTCTTGGCGAAATGATTTTAAAAATCAATTATTAAAAAATAACATAGGTATTTTTGAGATAGATAATTTTACAAGCAGGGGAACAGAAAATGTTCATGAAAATCAAGGTAAAGTCTCAATTAACGCTGGAGAATTAGATGCATTAGTTGCATATGATATATTAGACAAACATTCTCGTGTTAATGCTACAAAATTAGGAATTACTGGTTTATCAAGAGGTGGAACAGCTTCATACATGGCAGCAGAAAAAAAATTTTCAGAGGCAGTGATTGGAAAAGATAAATATTTTCTTGCATCATTACCCATGGCTCCAGATTGTTTTAATATGAGATTTGAAAATCCAGCTCCTACAAAAACTAAATTATTATTTTTACTTGGAGGTGCAGACGATTATACACCAGCAAGATTTTGTGTAGATTATGCTGAAAAACTAAAAAAAGAAGGTGCAGATGTCGAGGTAATTGTAAAAGATGGATGGCACCATGATTTTTATACAGATGCTCCAGCAAATAAATGCAAAGGATGTGTTCATTTTAATAAGTGTGAAATGTACGTTCCAGATGGTTGGAAATTAAATGACCAAGGTTTTATATCTGAAAGTTTATCTGAAGTTATGAAAAAAGAATTTAAAATGGATATTAAAAAGTGGCAAAAAGATTTTGAAAAAGCATCTGCTAAATCAGGAGAAGCAAACAAATTATACAGAAAAATGTATGTGAAGATTTATAAAAAATGTGGAAAAAGAGGTACGACAACTGGTGGTGACAATGGTGGAGAAACTGCCGCAATAGCCAGCAAATATTTTATAGATAATTTAAAATAATCCAAAATGAGTAGATAAATAATTTTATAAATTAAAAGTCTACCTTTATGTGTCTAATTTCAAATAAAGCATTGTTTCTAAAATTTTTATAAACTTCCTCGTTTGATTTTACCTCAAATTTAAAATTATTTATTCCATCTTCTAAATAATTATCTTTATCTTTCCATTTTTCATTAAAGCTTTTTTGATTATTGGTATGGTAATCTGATGGTACAACTTCCTCTTTTTCATTCATTTTATATCCTAGATTGTCATGTATTAAAGGATGATAAAAACCATCTCTATATTTGATTTCAATACCATTGGCATCAATTCTCTTTTTCATATCTGTATCCTCAAAACCCCAACCCCAATAAGAATTAGAATATCCATTAACTTTTTTAAAAACATGTTTTGGTATTAATACTGATCCCAAAAATACATTTTCTCTTTTTGGAGCTTTCACAACCCACTTAGAATTTTTTGATGGTAGCATTGGTAAATTATGATAGCCATGCTTTATTAATAACATTGGATTATCAGAGTATGAAAAATCTGCAATCATGGGTAAAAAGTCAACGTTATTTATAACAACATAATCTAAGTAGTCTTCGTTAATTAAGTAACCAGCATTATTTAATGATCCAAGATTAAATGGTTTTCCATTTGCCTGTTCCATTATGCATATTCTTAAATTTAGATTTTTATCTAATTTATCCTCATTAAAATAAATTTTTGAATGAAATTGAAATATGTTTAATTGTTCTTTTCTATCTCTATATGGAACTATTATTACAAGTTTTTTTTTAAATTTTTCTACTTCAGAAGTCATAATAAAATATTATATTGTAAATTTATAGATTGGTAATATAAAATAAGCTTTATTTTGGCGGGGTAGCTCAGTTGGTTAGAGCGCGGGACTCATAAGCCCGAGGTCAGTGGTTCGATCCCACTTCCCGCTACCATCAATGACCAGGAAAATCCAAAAGATTTTCAACTGAATATCCCTTTTTAACTAGATTATCCGTGCCGCCTAAATCAAAAAGATTTATTACAAATATGAATCCAGCCACTTTACTTTTTGATATCTCTATTAATTTAGCGGCTGCTTCTGCGGTACCACCAGTAGCAATTAAATCATCAATTATTAAAACTTTATCACCTTCATCGAATGAATCTTTATGGACTTCTATTGTTGCAGTTCCATACTCAAGTTCAAAGTCTACTGAATGAACTTCAGCAGGTAATTTATTTTTTTTTCTCAACATTATGAATGGTTTATCAAGTATATAAGAAATAGCTGATGCAAAAACAAATCCTCTAGACTCTACAGCTCCAATTTTATTAAATTGGAATTTTTTTGATCTTTCAACAATTTGGTTTATGCATTCCTTGAATGCTTTTTCATTTTTAATAAGTGTTGTTATATCTCTGAAAAGAATTCCCTTTTTAGGATAGTCTTGAATTGATCTAATATGTTCTTTTAAATCCATAAAACTTAAATATAATCTTAAAAGTATTATGGCAAATAATAAATTAGCAATTATTGGTGGAAGTGGCCTATATGATGTTGAAGAGTTTAAAGATAGAGAAACACTAGATTTAAATACTCCATGGGGAAAACCTTCAGATTTAATATTAAAGTCTAAATATAATAATAAAGAAATTTATTTTCTACCAAGACATGGAAAAGGTCATTTTATTTCTCCATCAAAAATAAATTTTAGAGCAAATATTGATGCTCTTAAACAACTTGGTATTACTGATATAGTTTCTGTTTCAGCTGTAGGATCTTTAAAGGAAGATTTACCTCCAGGTAAATTTGTTATCGTTGATCAGTTCATTGATAGAACTTTTGCAAGAAATAAAACTTTTTTTGATGATGAGATTGTTGCTCATGTATCAATGGCACATCCAACCTCAAGTGGGCTGATGAACGCTTGTGAAGATGCTATTAAAAAAGAAAATATCTCTTATCAAAGAGGTGGAACTTACGTTGTAATGGAAGGACCGCAATTTTCAACATTGGCTGAGTCAAATTTATATAGATCATGGAAAGCGGATGTTATTGGAATGACAAATATGCCAGAAGCTAAGTTAGCAAGAGAAGCAGAAATTAGATATGCTTCAGTTTCTATGGTAACAGACTATGATTGTTGGCATCCAGATCATGAAAATGTTGATGTTCAACAAGTTATAAAAGTGCTCTTAGATAATGCAGCAAAAGCTAAAAATATGATTAAAAATTTGATAGTGAACTTTGAAAATCACATTGATCCCAATGATCCAACTAATAACTGTTTAGATGTAGCAATAATTACAGCTCCAGAAAAAAGAACTCAAAAAACTAAAGATAAATTAAAAACAATTGCAGGAAGAGTTCTTAATTAATGAAAATTAATGGCGTTAAATATAAAACAATTTGGTTCGATGAAGAAAAAGAAGTTGCAAAAATTATAGATCAGACAAAGCTGCCACATAAATTTGTAATAAAAGAATTAAGTTCAGTTAAAGATGCAATAAATGCTATTAAAACAATGGAAGTTCGAGGTGCTCCATTAATCGGAGGCACAGCTGCATTTGGATTAGTTTTAGCTATAAAAGAAAATAACAGTTTAGATTTTATAAAAAAAAGTTCAGAGGAATTAGTTGCATCTAGACCAACAGCAATAAATCTCCAATGGGCAATACATAGAATGAATAACAAATTATCATTTGTTAAACCTGAAGATTTATTTAGAGTTGCACTCAATGAGGCTAAGGAAATTTGTAAAGAAGATGAGAGGTTTTGTGAAAGTATTGGTAAAAATGGATTAAATATTATTGAAGATATATATAATAAAAAAAAAGATACGGTAAATATTCTCACACATTGTAATGCAGGTTGGTTAGCTACAATAGATTGGGGGACAGCAACTTCTCCTATTTATCATGCACATAAAAAAGGAATACCAATACATGTTTGGGTAGATGAAACTAGACCAAGAAATCAAGGAGCAAACCTTACATCATATGAACTTAATGAAGAAGACATTCCAAATACAATTATAGCAGATAATACCGGTGGAATATTAATGCAAAGAGGACAGGTTGATATGTGTATTGTTGGAACAGATAGAACATTATCTAACGGAGATGTGTGCAATAAAATTGGAACATATTTAAAAGCTCTTGCAGCTCATGATAATAAGGTACCTTTTTATGTTGCTTTACCAAGTTCAACGATAGATTGGAATTTAAAAAACTCCAAAGATATTCCAATAGAAGAAAGAGATCCAAAAGAACTTTCTCATGTGGATGGAATTAACAAAGATAATAAAGTTGATAAAGTTTTAATTTATCCAGAGAAAAGTAAATCATTAAATTTGGCTTTTGATGTAACACCAGCTAAGTATGTTACATCATTAATAACAGAAAAAGGAATATGTGAAGCCTCTACTGAAGGTTTAAATGGTCTCTTCAAAAACTAATAAAAAGAAAAATGATATTATTAAGTTTTCCAAAATGCTTAATGACAAAAAATTATCAGCTTTAAGATCTGGCAATATATCAGTCAGACATAACAATGGTTTTTTTATTACCCCTTCAGGAAAAAAATACTCATCACTAAAAGTAAAAGATATAGTGTTTGTAAGTCTAGATGGAAAGTATGAAAAAAAATATAAACCTTCATCAGAATGGAGATTTCATCAAGATATTTATGTTAAAAAGAAAGATGCTCAAGCAATAGTCCACTCACATTCAACTAATGCAACAGCTTTATCTGTCCACAAAAAACCTATTCCAGCCTTTCATTACATGGTTGCACTCGCAGGAGGTAACGATATTAAATGTGCAAAATACGCAACTTATGGAACAAGAGAGCTTTCAAAAAATATATTAAAAGCTTTGGATAATAGAAAAGCCTGTTTGATTGCAAATCACGGTCAGATTGCATTTGATAATAATTTACCTGATGCTTTTGAATTAGCTCAAGAAGTTGAAAATTTGAGTTTACAGTATATAACCGCTCTTAAGATTGGAAAGCCAAAAATACTTTCCTTAAAAGAAATGAATAAAGTTTTAAAAAAAGCTAAAAATTATAAAAGAGATTAAATATGACAAAGGTTGGAGAACATATAACTCTAGATATCATTGGAACTAAAAAAGAATATGATCCATCTTTTTATGAAAAGTTAGTTTATAAAATTGCAAAATTAGCAAAAGTAACAGTTTTAAAGATTTCAAAATATAAATTTGAACCTCAAGGCTTTACATTAGTTGCATTACTTGCTGAAAGTCACATTAGTTTTCACACTTTTCCAGAAAATGAAATTATAAGTTTTGATTTTTTTACTTGCGGTAAAGTTTCACCATCAGTTGCTCTTAAAGTAATTAAAGAAGAAATAGAACACAAACAAATTATTATTAAGGAATTTAACAGAGATACGATTGATCTATATCATGATAATTATAGTTCACCAGGATTAAAAAAATCTTATGTTGTAAATAAAGTATTAGAAAATTTTAAATCTAAGGTTGGTCAATACATTGAAATACTTGATTTAGAACAATTTGGAAAAGCTTTATTTATTGATAATGAAATACAAGTCGCTGAGAGTGATGAACATTTATATAGCTCAACCTTTGTAAATTCTGGTCTTAATTTGAATTCAAATAAAGAGAAAGCTGCAATTATTGGTGGAGGTGACGGTGGGGTAGCAAGAGAATGTATTTCACAAAACTTTGGATTTATAGATTGGTATGAATTAGATCCTGAGGTTGTTGATGTATGCGATAAACATTTAAGCAAAATAGGAGAAAAGGCTACAGAAAAAAATTCAGTCAAATGTGTTTGGGGTGATGCATTTGAAAGCATAAAATCAGTAAAAGATAATACCTATGATCAAATTTTTGTTGATCTTAACGATGATCAATTTTGCATTGATTTAGCAGCAAAAAATATGTCATCTCTAGAAAGAATATTAAAACCTAAAGGTGTAATTACTGCTCAAGTTGGAAGCCAAGACAAAAAACCAAAACAAGTTGAAAATTGGTTAAATGTTTTTAACAAAAATTTTGGAAATACAAAACTTTCAAGAGTTTACATACCAAGTTTCGATTGTTCTTGGAATTTTTCCTCGTCAATAAATCATTAATTTTACTTTTTAAAACAATAATTTTATGAAATAATCTTTAAAATTTTGGAGGAAAAAAATGAAAAAATTAAAAGTATTAGGACTTGGTATTTTAATATCAACATTTCTAACAATTTCTTCAATTGCAGATCAAATTAAAATAGGAACCGAAGGCGCATATCCGCCTTGGAATTCTAAAGATTCAGCGGGAAATTTGATCGGATTTGAAGTCGAATTAGCAAATGAATTATGCAAAATTATGAAGCATGATTGCACAATTGTAGAGCAAGACTGGGATGGAATGATACCAGCTTTAGTTTCAAGAAAATTTGATGCCATCATGGCTGGAATGTCAATAACTAGTGAGAGAATGAAAACAATAAACTTTTCTCAAGGTTATGCTGATGAAGTTGCATCATTAGCTGTGATGAAAGGATCGAAAAACGAAGGCCTTAAAACAATGTCAGCTATAAATTTATCTGATGTAAGTGCTGATGAACAAGCAACACTAGATGTTTTGACCAAAGCATTTAAAGGTAAAACTATTGGTGTACAAACAGCAACAATTCACCAGAACTTCTTAGAGTCTGGTTTAATGGGTAATGTAAAAATTAGAACTTACAAAACTCAAGACGAAGTAAACTTAGATTTATCTGCTGGTAGAATAGATGCAGCGCTAGCTGCAGCAGTTGCTTTTACAGATTATGCAGAAAAATCTGGTAAAGGAGTTGTATTAACTGGACCAACATTTGCGGGTGGAGATTTTGGAAATGGTGTTGGCGTAGGTATTAGAAAAGGTGACTCTAAACTTTTAAATGATTTTAATGCAGCAATTGATAAAGCTAGAGATGATGGCATTATTAGTAAGCTTGCTATAAAACATTTTGGTTTTGACGCTTCTATGTAATAAATTATTTATGGGTGGCTATAATTAGCCACCTATATTATGGAACTTCTATATTTTGGTGATAAAGGTTGGGGAGATGAGTTATTCTTTGCAACCTTAATGACAATTGCGGTTTCAATAACCGCAATGATAATTGGCTTTATATTTGCTGCTTTATTTACTCCATTAAAATTATCTAACAACAAAATTCTAAACTCAATTGGTAATGCATACACCACTGTTATTAGAGGTGTGCCAGAGCTTCTTGTAATTTATTTATTTTTCTTTGGTGGAAGTGGAGCAATTATGTTTGTTGCTTCTATATTTGGTTATAATGATTACATCGAAATTAATGCTTTTTTAACAGGTTCGTTTTCAATAGGGATAATATCGGGAGCATACTCAACTGAAGTATTTAGAGGAGCCCTACAATCAATTGATAAAGGTCAGTTTGAAGCTGCAAAAGTTTTAGGATTTAATAAATATATCTACTTCTTTAAAATTATTTTGCCTCAAATGTTAAGATTAGCAATTCCAAACTTAAGTAATGTTTGGCAAATTACATTAAAAGATACTTCTCTTATATCTGTAACGGGTTTAGTTGAAATAATGAGACAATCCTATATTGCAGCTGGTTCAACTAGAGATCCATTATTTTTTTACTCATTTGCAGCAGTTCTATACTTAATGCTTACGTTTTTAAGTATGCAATTATTAAATAGATTAGAAACAAAATATAGCAAAGGTTATTAATGGATATTGAATTAATGATTAGTAGTTTTCCAAAGTTGCTAAATGCAACTTTGATTACTCTTAAACTATTATCTGTATCTCTAATTCTTGGTCTTTTTATTGGATTAGGTTTTGCAATCTTGAGAATGAATAATAATAAGTTGATTAATAAATTTGCTTACGGATATTCATATATTTTTAGAGGAACACCTTTATTGGTTCAAATCTTCGTAATATATTTTGGATTAGGTCAAATTGAATACTTAAGAACAACATTTTTGTGGGTAGTTTTAAAAGAACCATATTGGTGTGCAATAATAGCATTTTCATTAAATACTGGTGCTTATACATCAGAAATATTGAGATCAGCTTTTCAAACTATAAAACCCGGATATTTAGAGGCTGGAAGAAGTTTAGGGATCCCCTCAAAGATTATTTTTACAAAAATACAAATTCCTATTGCAATTAAACAATCTTTACCAGCTTATGGTAATGAAATTATTTTGATGCTTAAAGGCACATCTTTGGCAAGTACAGTCACTCTTATGGACTTAACGGGTGTTGCTAAATATATAATTTCAACAACTTTTAAGCCTATCGAGGTATTTATTGTGGCGGGAGGTATTTACTTGTTTATGACTTTTATAATTCATAATGTAATTAAATATTTAGAAAAAAAATATGGATTTCAAACATGAAAATAGCATGTATACAATTATCAAGTGGAGAAAATTACGAAAGTAATTTCAAAGATATTCTTAAATATGTAAATCAAGCTATAAAAAATAAATCTGATTTAATTATTACACCTGAAACCTCTTCTTTGATGTCTAGTAGTAAAGAAACACTATTTAAATATTCATTTGAAATGAATAAAGATCCAATTTTAAAGAAAATTAAACAAGTTTCAAAAAAATATAAGAAATGGATTTTACTCGGATCAATTTGCGTTAAGGTTAAAAATAAACTTAGAAATAGATCTATACTGGTTGGACCAAATGGAAAAATTGTCAAATATTATGATAAAATTAATATGTTTGATGTTAAAATTCCAAATAAAGAGCAACACAAAGAAAGTAAAACTTTTAAAGCAGGAAATAAATTAGTATCTGCCAATTTACCTTGGGGAAAAATAGGTTTTACAATCTGTTTTGATCTGAGATTTCCAGAACTTTACAGGAATTTATCAAAAAAAAATTTAAGTTTTATTGCTGTTCCATCAGCTTTCACAAAGTTTACGGGACAAAAACATTGGTTAACACTTTTAAGAGCAAGAGCGATTGAAAATTTTTGTTATATTTTTGCACCAGCTCAAACTGGTAAAAATACCCCTAAAAGAGAAACATTTGGTCATACAACGATTATTTCTCCAGATGGGAAAATTTTGGCATTAAAAAAATTAGGTAAGGGTGTAATTTATTCAAAAATTAACCCCAAGCTCTCTATGGATTTAAGAAAAATAATTCCAAGTTTGATTTAATTCCTACTATCAACAATCAATGTGTCTTTAGATCCACCGCCTTGAGAACTATTAACTATTGTACTACCTTTTTTTAGAGCAACTCTAGTTAATCCACCAGTTGTAACATAAGTTGATTTACCTGTTAAAATAAAAGGTCTTAAATCTAAATGTCTTGGTTCAATGTTATCAGGTGTGATTGTTGGAACAGTAGAAAGAATTTCTAATGGTTGTGCAATGTAATTTCTTGGATTTTTTTTGATATTTTTTATCATTTCTTCTTTTTCAGCTTTTGAGGCCTTAGGACCAATCATAATTCCATAGCCTCCTGATGCATTTGAAGGTTTCACAACATATTTAGAGATATTGTCTATAACATGTTCTCTATTTTTTTTATCTCCACAAAGAAGAGTTTCAACTTGATCTATAATTGGTTGCTCACCTAAATAGTAAATTATCATTTTATTAACATAGGAATAAACCGCTTTATCATCTGCAACACCTGTTCCTAAAGCATTTATTATTCCAACATTTCCTTTTCTCCAACATTTGAAAACGCCAGGTACACCTAATAAGGATCCTTTAAAAAAAACTTTTGGATCCATAAAATTGTCGTCTATTCGTCTATAAATACAATCTACTTTCAAAGGACCTTTGACGGTTTTCATGTAAACATGATCGTTTTCAACAAATAAATCTTTTCCTTCTACCAAGGCTATTCCCATTTGTTCCGCTAAAAAAGAGTGTTCAAAATAAGCTGAATTATAAATACCAGGTGTTAATAAAACCATGTGTGGGTTATTAGTTTTCTTTGGAATACACTCTGTCATACAATTATATAATTTATTTGCATATTGATGAACTGAAGAAACTTTATATCTTGTAAATAGTTCTGGAAAAATATCTCTCATTACCATTCTATTCTCTAGCATATATGAAACACCAGACGGAACTCTTAAATTATCTTCAAGAACTAAAAAATCCCCATCAATGTTTTTTATAAGATCAATCCCAGAAATATTTGACCATGCTTTGTGTTTTGGGGAGAAACCTTCACATTCTTTTAAATATAAAGGAGAATTAAAAATTAATTCATTAGGTATTACTTTATCTTTAAATATTTTTTTTGCATTATAGACGTCATCGATAAATAAATTTAGTGCCTTAACTCTTTGTGCAAGTCCTTTTGCAACCTTTAACCATTGACTTTTTGGTATAATTCTAGGAATGATGTCTAAAGGCCATTTTTTCTCTTCAGCTCTATTGTTTGCAGCATAAACTCTAAAGTTTATTCCTCTAGCGCTTATTGTACTTTGACAATTTTTCTCAATCTCTTGTAATTTTTTTTTTCCATATTTTTCAAGTATACCTGCAATGATTTTAGCATGACTTCTCAACTTCTTCTCTTTACTGATATATCCATCAAAAGTTGATTTTGAATCGTAATTTTTCCAAAAATCAGACATATTAACTTAATTTTTTTACATAAGAGTTAAATAAGCAAATGATTAAATTCGATATCTGATATGAAATAAATGGGTTTTATTGTAATCACATATAATTTAAATAGTTAACTTTAATATGACTTATTGTATTGGCATTAAAACAGAGACAGGACTAGTTTTTGCATCAGACTCCAGAACAAATGCAGGATTGGACAATGTAAATATATATTCTAAAATGCTTACGCACGATATTGGAGATAGAACAATAGTAATTGTTACATCAGGAAATCTTGGAACTTCTCAAGCAGTTTATAATTCAATAAAAAAAGATTTAAAAAGCGAAACAGGTATTATGAATTTAAATACCTGTAGTGATTTTGAACAAATTGCTTCCTATATTGGCTCTCTTAATATTGAACATTCATCTCCACAGGGAATAAATACTGATAGCGTTTTACTTGGTTCAACATTTATTGTTGGTGGTCAAATAAAAAATCAACCTCCTGAACTATACTTAGTTTACCCTCAAGGTAATTATATTCGTCCAGCAGATAGCAAACCATATTTAGTAATAGGAGAAGTAAAATATGGAAAACCTATTTTAGATAGAGTAATTACTCCACAAGTCTCAATTGGAGATGCATCGAGATGTGCGCTGATATCAATGGACTCTACATTAAAAAGTGATTTAACTGTTGGTCCACCAATAGACTTTGCTGTTATAAAAAAAGATGAAATTAAAATAGCATCACTTAAATGTTTAAATATGAATGACCCTGAATTTTCTAAAGTTTGTAATCAGTGGTCTCAAGGTATTTTTAAAATATTTGACTCTTTTCAAAGATTTGATTGGGAATAAAATTAATACTTTGTGTATTCTTTAATTTCTTTAATTTTAGAACCAGTTTTATTATTTATTTCTAATTTTAATTTTGCCCTTTCATCATTTAGGAAGTGAACATCTCTTGATAATTTAATAAATTTTTCACCAAAATCAGAATTTTTTTCACATAATCTTTTATCATCTTCTATTACCCAAAGCTTTGAATTAATTTCTTTTAGTGAGTTATATAAATTTTCAATTTCACTGTAATTTTTAATATTTGTATTTAATTGATCTTTTAAAATTTTATATTCATCATTTATGAAATTTAGTTTTTCAGGATCTTTAATTTTTTCAGATTTAATTTCTAAAATTGAAATTTTATCTAGTAATTCTCCAATTGATACTTCCACTAAAATTTTATTCATATAAATCGATATTATGTTAAGTTGTTAAAAATATGTCTAATATACTTATTATAAAACATGGATCTTTAGGTGATATAGCCCAAGCAAGTGGTGCAATTCAAGACATATCTGATAATCATCCAAATGATGATCTTTATATACTATCGACCAAACCTTATCATGATTTGTTAAAAAAGAATCCAAATATAACAGATGTTATTTTAGATAAACGACTCTCTAGGTTTAACTTAATTTATTTATATTTATTAATGAGAAAGATAAAAAAATATAAATTTGTTAAAGTTTACGACCTTCAAAATTCTAAAAGAACTAGTTTTTATAAAAATATTCTCTTTCCAAAAGCAACGTCAGATATTTGGTCATCAACAGAAACAACACTTCCTGATGGAACCAGTAAGATTGATTTTGATAAAGAAACTGTATTAAACCGCTTTGAACATCAATTAAATGTTTCTGGCATTAAAACCAATCACGTAACTAAACCAGACTTTTCTTGGAGCTGTGAGGATATTTCAGAAATCAAAAAAAAATATAATTTAAACAAATATTTAATTTTATTCCCCTTTTCATCATCTCATTTAACTATAAAAAGATGGCCATATTACAATGAGTTGATAAAAAGAATTAAATCTACTTTAAGAGATGAAATCCAAATTTTAATTGCTCCCGGTCCTAATGAAATCAAATTAGCTAATGATATTGATGCTAATATTATTTTGGATAATGATAAAGCGCTCAACATTTCTCAACTTTCATCATTAATAAAAGAAAGTTATTTTGTTATATCTAATGATACTGGGCCAGCACATATGGCGGCTCATTTAAATGTAAAAGGTTTAGTTTTATTTGGATCGCATACTTCTGCTAAAAAAGTTAGTATTGAGCGAGAGCATTTTAAAGCAATTCAAGTTTCAGATTTGACCAAACTTTCAGCAGATAAAGTATTCCAAAGAATGCAAGAAGCCATTAATTAGTTTTTCTAAATTTTGATAATAAAAAAGGTAAAAATAAAACTATTATAAAAATTCTTAAAAAATGATGGTAGCTCACAAATATTGGATCAATGTTATAAGCAACACTAATAACAACCATTTCATGAATTCCTCCAGGTGCAAAACTTAAAAAAGTTGGGATAAATTCAAACCCTATATAAGTCAATAAATAAGCAGTTATCATTGCCACAATTACCAAAATTGAACTAACTATTATTCCATGAAATATAAAAAATAATAATTCTTTAATTTTTAATCCATTTAATCTTGTACCCAAAGCTGTTCCGAGAAATATAAATGCAATATTTATAAATGCATCTGGGAATCTGGCATTAATTATTTCAAAGGTATAAAAAGCACCAGATAAAGCCATTGCACCAACTAAAGTAGGTGATGGAATTTTATAATTTTTTAAGATGTTTGCAAAAATGAAACAAATTATTAATAGAAATAATATTTCTAAAAAATATCTTTCGTTATAGATATTTTCATAATTATAACCTGTCATTTCCGAGAAGCCTAAATTATTAATAAAAAAAATAGGCACAAAACTTACAATGAATATCACTCTAGTAGCCTGAGGGATCAAAACACCTTTATCATTTTTACTCTTACCAAATTCTAATAATGCTGCAGATATTGGAACAAATGCGCCAGGAAGAGCTGCTAAAACTGAAATGAATTTACTAAATTTACAAACTTTAAAAAAATAATAACCAGCAAGAATAGTACTGACTATTGTGCAGATTAACATCGCTAACGACGAAAAAATCCATAGATGAATTTTATACAATAATGTTACATTTAAAGTTCCACCAAGAATTATACCAACAATTAAAAATATAGGATTTAATAATTTAGTTGGAAAAACTATTTTAAAATTTGTAAATGCGAAACATAAATTTAAACCTAGAGATCCTAATAACCAGGGCAAAGGTAGATTAATTAAAGTACCTAAGTATCCACCAACAAGTCCTATAAATAGAGCTTTATAACTACCCACTAAAGCTAAAATATATTCTTTTATGTTTTTGGAAAAATTATATTTGAGCATTGACTAAAATTTATAACTTATGTTTAATGATGGTTTCATAAATATAATAAGAGAGGAAATAATGAAACTAATTAAAACTTTTATTTCAGTTTTATTCTCTGCTTTCCTTCTATTTTCATCAACAAGTTCATTTGCAGTTGAAAAATTACATTTTTTAATTGGCGGTGGTGCTGGTGGTGGTTGGGATGGAACTGCTAGAGGTACTGGAGAAGCATTAACAAAAGCTGGTTTTTTGAAAAGTGCATCATTTGAAAATATGTCAGGTGGTGGAGGTGGTAAGGCTTTGGCTTACCTAATCAATAACGCTCCGAAAGATACAGTTTTAGTTCAGTCAACACCATTGGTGTTAAGATCTATTACAAGACACAAAGGTTATGTAAAAGGTACTGGCACTTTATCTTATAAAGATGTTAAACCAATTGCAGGTGTAATTGGAGATTATGGTGCAATAGTTGTTGCAAAAAATTCACCTATCAAAAATTTCAAAGATGCAGTTGATCAATATCAAAAAGATCCAAAGTCAATTAAAATGGCTGGAGGATCTGTAAGAGGAAGCATGGACCACTTAATTGGTGCGTTAGCTTTCCAAGCAGCTGGAGCAAATCCAAACGATGTGATCTATGTTCCATATGATGCTGGTGGAAAAGCGCTTGCTGGACTTTTATCTGGAGAAACTCAAATACTTTCAACAGGCTTAGGTGAAGTAATGGGTGCTAGAGATCAAGTAAGAATAATTGGTATCACAGCTCCTGAAAGAGTAGGTGATGCACCAGAAGCTCCAACATTAAAAGAGCAAGGATATGATGTTCAGTTTGTTAACTGGAGAGGTTTCTTTGCACCAAAAAGCATGAGTATGAGTGACTATAATAAAATCTCTAAAATGCTTGGGGATGTTCAAAAAACACCAGAGTGGGAAGCTGTTAGAAAAAGAAATGCATGGGTAAATATTTATAATCCAGGTTCTAAATTTGATGCATTCTTGGAAAAACAAACAGTTGAAATGACAGCTCTGATGAAAAAACTTGGAGTAATATAATCTTTATAGATTATTAAAGAATGTAAAGCAGTGAGAATAAGTCCTACAAAATTTATCTCACTGCTTTTTTTTGTTCTATCAGTCTTTTATTTATATACAGCTTACAACATTCAAGTATTTGCATTTGATGAGAACGCACCATTCAATGCTAGGACTTTTCCAATATATTTAGGTTGGGCAGGAATAATTTTATCTAGTTTAAAAATAATTTTACCTGAAAAAGTTACTACAGAGGTAAATCATAAACACTTAGATTACAAAAGTATAATTTATCTAATAATTATCTCACTAATATATGCTGCTGTAATTTTAAAAATTGGATATTTTATATCAACTTCTTTATTTCTTTTTGCATCTTACTATTTCTTAGGTGAAAGAAGATGGGGACTGATGTTTATTTTATCTTTCCCATTTGTTGCTGCATTTATGTATTTATTACACGGATTATTAAACATTTATCTTCGTGATCCGTTTTTAAAATACATTGGAGTTATGGGATGATCGAAGGAATATTAATTGGATTATCAACAGCGTTATCATTAACGAATATTTTAATGGTGATGGTAGGTTGTTTTGCTGGAACAATAATTGGAATGTTGCCTGGACTTGGTCCAATGACTGCAATCGCATTAATGATACCGATTACTTACGGCTTTGATCCATCAACAGGTTTAATTTTGATGGCTGGTGTATACTATGGTGCAGTATTTGGAGGATCTACATCTTCTATTTTATTAAATGCACCTGGAATACCAGGAACTGTTGCTACTGCATTTGATGGTTATCCAATGGCACAACAAGGTAAAGCTGGAAAAGCATTAGCAATCGCTGCTTATAGTTCATTTGCAGGTGGAACAATTTCTGCAATATTTTTATTAGTTGCAGCCCCTAGTTTGTCAAAAGTAAGTTTAGCTTTTAGATCTCCTGACTATTTTGCATTAATGATTTTAGGTTTAACTGCAATTTCTGCATTTTCATCTAAAGGACAGTTTTTAAAAGCAATGATGATGGTAGTTTTAGGATTAATGTTAGCAACCGTTGGTCAAGATTCATTATCAGATATTACAAGATTTACATTTAATAATATGAATTTAACTGATGGAATAAGTTTTGTATTAATTGTCATGGCAACATTTGCAATGAGTGAAGCTCTAACTATTATTTTTAGAGGGAAAGATCCAAACAGAGCTGCAAAACAAATTTCATTAACAGAACTAGGTTCAATTAAAGTAAATAAAGAAGAAACCATCAAAATGGCCAAAACAATACCTAGATCCTCAATACTTGGTTTCTTAATTGGTGTTTTACCTGGAGCAGGTGCAACTATTGCATCTTTCTTAGCATATGGAATGGAAAGAAATTATGTAAATGAAGAAGAAAAACAAAAGTTTGGAAAAGGTAGCGTTCATGGTTTATCAGCACCAGAAACTGCAAATAATGCAGCTTGCTCTGGTTCATTTGTTCCATTGCTAACATTAGGAATTCCTGGAAGCGGTACAACTGCAGTTATGCTTGGAGCCCTTTTAGGATTTGGTATTCAGCCAGGACCAAGACTTTATCAAACTAACCCTGAAATTTTCTGGTCAGTTATCATGTCAATGTACATTGGCATGGTCGTGCTTTTGATTTTAAATTTACCTTTAATACCTTATATCGCTAGAATTTTAGCAGTACCTAGAAATTATTTAATTCCTTTAATTTTATTTTTTTCAGTAACAGGAATATATTTAATGTCATTTAACAATTTTGATATTTTTTTAATGATAGGTATTGCAGTGGTTGCAACTTTTTTAAGGCTCTATGATTTTCCCATGCCACCTTTAATATTAGCTTTTGTACTAGGTGGATTAATGGAGGAAACATTGAGAAGGTCACTTTTAATAAGTGATGGTTCACCTAATTTTTTATGGGATAGGCCAATAACACTCATAATATTATTGATCACAATCACAATTGTTGGTTGGCAAATTTTTTCAACTTTTAGAAAAAAAAGTTAAATATAAATTTTATCAGCTAGACCGTAGCAAAGAATTCCACTTAGCACTGTTAAAATTCCTGATGCAATGACACCTTCACTATTTGTTTTTTCGTTATGTCCAAGCTTATTGATATAAATTGTATATATCCCAATTAAAAAATATAAAACGTTTTGAGCAAAAATTAATGTAAAGAAACCCCATGTTCCTGCCAAACCATCTGCTTTAATTAACATTATGTATAGTGCTACTAAAACTGATGCAATAAACGGTGCTCCAAAAAATCTAACCATCACAGCTGCAGAGTGATCTATATTGTATTGATCTAAAAATGACTTTGTTGCAACAACTGTTCTGAAAGCATAAACAGCGTAAACGATAAAATGGACGATAAAAATACTTAAATAAATTATTCCATTAAATTTATCTAACATATTTTGATTTTATAAGATTCCTTTGTAGTTTTCAATTATCTTATCCCAAAGAAAATTTTCGGAGTGTGTTTTGCACTCTTTTCCAAATTCAATATATTTATTTCCCTCAAATAAATTATCTATACTTGAATAAATTTCATCTAGACTGTTACCATCGCAAATTAACCCCGTTTTATTATGAATAATTGCATCAGAAGCACCACCATCTTTACCACCAATAGACGGTATCCCATATTGTGCAGCCTCAATGAAAGAAATACCAAAGCCCTCAACCGAAGTTTTGTGAATTATTGAGGGCATTATAAAAATATTGGACTTTGCTATAAGTGCATTTTTTAATTCATTAGAGATATCACTTAAAAAAACTACATATTTATCAAGTTTTAGTTCTATAACTAATTTTTTCAAATTATCTTCTTCATCTCCGTATCCTATACAAGTGTAAGTAATATCAGGATATTTCTCTTTTAAATTCCGAATAGCCATTATAACTTTTTCGTGATTTTTTCTTTTATCAAACCTTGAGACAGTAATTAGCCTTTGTTTTTTTCCTTTTAGCATTTCTTCTGCTTGTTTAAGGTCATCTTTTGGAATTTCTTCAACAGGATCTACACCTGGATTTATGACTATTAATCTTTTTTCTTCAACTCCAAGACTAACCGCTAAATTTTTTGTAAAGTTTGAGTTTGCCACAACATGGTCAACATTATTTAAAACTTCTAAAACCTTTTTGTTTAATCTAGATCCTTTAGGGTGATTAATTTCTTTAGAATGAATCAGACATATTTTCTTTTTTGGGGATTTTATAAGTTCTAAACTTTTCCAGTGATCTGCAATGATACAATTTACATTTTTATTTTCATTTAAATATTCATTTATTAGTAGAGATTTTCTATATTTTCTTAATAATTTAACTCCACTAACTCTTTCAATTGTAAATGAAACTTTATCATCAAACTTTTTATGATCTTCGTGATAATCAGCAAAAACTTTAACCATATCAATTTTTGATAAGGATCTAGCCAATCCCCACATTAGATTTTGCATACCACCAACTTCAGGAGGAAAAGTTCTAGTTATTATTAAATACATTAATTAGATGACCACTTTATGCCACAACCCATACTTGGGAATTGTTCTTCAGGACCTTTACCTGTTTCTGAAACTTGTTTCATAGCAATAAATAAATCACTATCTCCGGATCTCACAGGTTTTAGTTCTCTTAATTCTCTTATTCTTCCTCTATATTGAAGACCAAAATCTTTATCATAACCAAAAAAATCTGGAGTGCATACAGCATCATATTTTCTTGCAATGTCTTGTGTTTCATCAATTAGGTATGGAAAATTAAACTTATGTTTAATTGCAAACTCTATCATTTTTTCAAAAGAATCTTCCGGGTAATTAATTGGATCATTAGAACATATTGCAACTGAATTTATTCCTAAATCACTAAGCTTAGTACAGTCCTCCACCACATCTCTAATGATTGCTTTTACATATGGACAATGATTACAAATAAACATTATCAACGTTCCATTTTCACCTTTAATATCATTTAAAGATATTAATTTGTTCTCTGTAGATTTTAATTCAAAGTTTTCTGCTTTTTTTTCAAAATCACATACTGGTGTTTTAATAGGCATAATGTAATAATATATAAATTATGTTTTACGATTTGGAAGATAAAAAACCAAAAAACTCTGGCGAAAATTGGGTAGCGCCAAATGCAACTATTATTGGAGATGTCACATTAGAAAAAAACTCCAGTGTTTGGTTTAATGCTGTAATTAGAGGTGATAATGAAAATATTCATGTTGGAGAAGGTTCAAATGTTCAAGACGGAAGTGTTTTACATACTGACCCAGGTTGCCCATTAAGAATTGGTAAAGACGTAACTATCGGTCATATCGTTATGCTTCATGGATGTACAATTGGAGACAATAGTTTAATAGGTATTGGAGCTGTCATTTTAAATAATGCAAAAATAGGTAAAAACTGCATCATTGGTGCAAAAGCATTAATAACCGAAAACAAAGAAATTCCGGATAACTCATTAGTAGTTGGAGCCCCAGGCAGGGTAGTTCGAAAACTTACTGATGAAGAAATAGGTAAAATTACTGAGAACGCAAAACATTATCAAGATAATTGGAAAAGATACGTAAAAACTGTTTTTTAATATGCCAGCTGGTTATGTAATTGCACAATTAAGAGTAACTAATCCAGAAAATTACAAAGAGTATATTGAAAAAGTTAATCCAATTATAAAAAAATTTGATGGAGAGTTTTTGGTAAGAAATGGTGAATATCAAATATTTGATGGAGAAACTAATTTTCCAAGAATAATTATTCTAAAATTTCCAAGTTATGAGAGAGCTCTTGAGTGGTATAATTCAGAGGAATACAAACCCATCAAACAGATTAGACTCGATAATTCTGAAGGGACCAATATAATAATAAGAGGATTATGAAAAAAATATTAATAGCATTATTAATTACATTATTTAGTTCATCAATATTCGCATCAGATGAAAAACCAGGTAGATTTTTTGAAGATCAACCAGATGTAACTGATGATTATCAAATTCATTTCATATACATGCTGACAGCCAGTGATAAAGATCGTGAGCTAGATATAAATGGTAAAATTGAGGAATATGCTAATAAGATGAATGCTCTTTTTGAAAAGTTTAGTAAAAAAACAAAAGGGTCGTCTGGTGTAAAAAAATATAAGTACGATTATCGAAAAGATGGAAAATTAGATGTTACCTTTATAAGATTAGATAAAAAAAGAAAAGAACTTCATAAACATATAAATAATAATTATCGTGCTTACCTTTGGTTAAATGGATTTAATAATCCAAAAAAAGTTTATTTTACTTTTGCTGATGTAACTAGCCCAGATGGCGGAGAAGGTGGTGTAGGAATGGCATCAATGTTTCTCAAAAGCAAATACAATAAAAATATAAATAATATGGTTAAAACAGCTCTTCATGAAGTGCATCATGCGATGGGCGGAGGTTTTGCTTGCGTTCCTGGTATGAGTAAAAATGCACATTTTTCAAGTGGCCAAGATACCGATGCAAAACATATGTTTTTTGGAAAAGCTTATGTTCATGATGTTGAAGGTTGTCCAAAAGGAGAGGATAGTGTTTATTTAACTCCAACATCAAAAGATCCATACGATCCTTTTAAGTTAATATGTTTGAACAAATGGGGAAAATATAATCACAAAAAACTTGTTAAACTTAGAGAAAAACAACTGAGCGATCTTAAAAAAGGTAAGTGGAACTATAGGAGTGGTGGATCTGGATGTAAGTTTACTTATTGGGACAGAAACGGTACCGGAGTTATGAAATTATTTAATAACGAACAGGCTAATAAAGAATATAATAGAGATCCAAAAGGTCATTAAATAATCTAATCTCTTAATGTTAATATTTTAAAAGATAATTTTAATTTAGGAAATTTTTTACTTAAAGTTAACTTAATTTTTTTAAAAGAATCCTTGTGAATTTTCTTTTCAATAGTTGAATTAAATTCTTTCTTTCCATTTATTATTTTAGCTGCACCACAATCTTCGTGATTAATTACTATTAATTTTTTAATATTATGCAACTTTATTGAAGTTGATAAATTATCCAAAAAGGTTGATTGCCATTTTTTAAATTTTTTAGAAGTTACACCAATGGCCGCTCCAGCAATAGTAAATGAGCTATACTTTCCAGTTAATTTCTTTTTTTTTAAATAATTAAAAACTTTTGGCTGAAACCTTGGATCCATACATGACAAAACCATAGCTTCATATTTTTTCATTATGGTACCAACCAAGTATCTTTACTATTATTAATGTCAAATCTAGCTCTTCGATGACCTTTTGCAGCTAAATATAACCACTCAATAGATTTAATTTTACACTGTATAACAGTAAAGTTTTTATATCCTTCTTCACTTTGTTCTTTTGTATAATCAAAATTATCTAATTCAGGTTTTAAACCAGATGTTGGAAAATCAGACTCTGTACCTGGTCCATTATCCACTAAGTAACATTTACGACTTATATGTTGTGTTTTTTCCCAAGATTGTTTTGTTATATCATTATTGTGATTGATAATTGCTTCAACTTTTAATCTAACCTGAATTTTTTCATCTTTATCGTAAAATAACATCGAGGAATTAGGATTTTTTTCTAAAATTTTAATTTTATCAGATCTAATATCACTGTGGAATTGAACTAAATTTTTTTGTTCATCTGTTTTTCTAAGAACAACAATTCTACTTTCAATATTGTCTTCACTCCCACATGAAAAAACTGGTATCCTAAAAGGAGATGATCTATTAGTAACCGCATCAGTCAGCATTAACCAAATTTTCTTTTTTATTTCGGAAAAATCCTCGTAGTAGGGAACTGTGGTAGACACAATTATTTTTTCTTTTTTAATCTAGCTATTAAACTTGAGCTATCCCAACGGTTTCCACCCATTTTTTGAACTTCAGCATAATAACCATCAACAATTTCAGTTACGGGTACAGGTGAACCGTTTCTTTTTGCTTCTTCAATACAAATTTTTAAATCTTTTCTCATCCAATCTACAGCAAATCCGTAATCAAATTTATCAGCTACCATAGTTTTATATCTATTTTCCATTTGCCAAGATTGAGCTGCACCTTTTGAAATAGTTTCCATAACTTTATCCATATCTAAACCTGCATTAATTCCAAAATTTACTGCTTCAGATAAACCTTGAACCAAACCTCCTATACACATTTGATTAACCATTTTAGTTAATTGTCCACTGCCTGATGGTCCAATCAAAGTTACTTTTTTACTATAACAATCAATTATTGGCTCTGCTTTTTTAAAATCATTATCATCTCCACCAACCATGACAGTTAAAATTCCACCTTCAGCACCTGATTGTCCTCCAGATATAGGAGCATCTAAAAAACCAAATCCTTTATCTTTTGCAGCTTTATAAAGTTCTCTAGAAATTTCAGCAGACACTGTTGAATTATCTATATATACACATCCTTCTTTAGCATTATGAAATAACCCACTATCACCTAAAGAGACCTGTTTTAAGTCATCATCATTTCCAACACACGTAAAAATAAAATCAGCATCTTTGGCAGCTTCAGATGGTGTATCAGCCATATTACCTTTGTATTCACTAATCCACTTTTCTGCTTTTGATTTTGTTCTGTTAAAAACAGTTACATTATGCCCTGCTTTTGATATATATCCTGCCATTGGATAACCCATTACACCAAGACCTATGAAAGCAACTTTAGAAGTCATATTTTTTTATGTTTAAAAATTTAAGTTTAAAAGTAATTGTATTTGGATTTATATTTACATTTTTTTCAAGCTTTGGACAGAGTTTTTTTCTTGGAATATTCAATACAAGCATTAGAGAGACACTCTCTATAACTCATGGACAATTTGGCTCAATATATGCATCTGCAACATTGTGCAGTAGTTTATTACTTATTTGGGTTGGAAAGAAAATTGATGATATAAATATTTTCCGATTTGCAATCTATGTAACATTACTTTTATCGTTTTCTTGTTTTTTCTTTTCAAAAATTTCATCAATAGTTTTTTTATTCATTGCAATTTTCTTAATGAGATTTTCAGGTCAAGGAATGATGTCACATACTGCAACAACTACAGTTTCAAGATATTTCACAAAATCAAGGGGTAGGGCATTAAGTATTTGCTGGTTTGGTTTATCTAGTGCTGAATTTATTTTACCTGTTTTAATGGTGTTTTTGTTGTCATTAACAACCTGGCAAAATATTTGGACTGTAATTGCTGTTTTAATTTTAATATTTCTACCATTTGCATCATTTTTTTTAGTTCGAACTGTCAAACTTGATACGAGAGAAAGCACTGAAGGAGAAGAATTTAAAGAGGAAAATATTAAGCAATGGAAAAGAATTGAAGTAATAAAAGACTATAAATTTTATATTGTAAGTATGAATATGCTGGCCATGCCTTGGATTGCAACTGGTGTATTTGTTTACCAATCATTTATAACTGAGTCAAAAAACTGGGGACCATTTGTAATTGCTCAGTCTTTTATGTCATATTCAGTATTTTCAGTAATTACACTTTTAATATCTGGTTTCTTAATTGATAAATTCACAAGTCGAAAACTTTTAATTTTTATGAATATTCCTTTATTTCTGTCGACTTTTGTAATTATTTATTTTGATGCACAATTTACTGCATTTATATTTCTAGGTTTAATTGGAGTATCAAATGGTTTGGCGAACGTTTTGGGATCTTCTACATGGGCTGAAGTTTATGGTGTAAAGCATATTGGATCTATTAAAGCTTTGACTACTGCACTTATGGTTTTTTCAACAGCTTTTGGAACTGCTCTTTTTGGTATTTTAATTGATATTGGATTTTCAATTGAGAAAATTGCTATAATATCTGCACTTTATATACTTATTTCTTTTATTCTTCTTTTTTTAGTTAGAAAAAAATTAAATCCAATTTTAGTATAAAAATACTTGATTTTGTTCATCTTGGAGTATATTTAATCGCCCATGGCAAGAGTTACCGTTGAAGACTGTATAGATAAAGTAGATAGCCCTTATGAATTAGTTTTGGTTGCTAAAGAAAGAGCAACTCAACTTAATTCAGGAATTGAACCTACATTGGATAGAGATAACGACAAGCACACAGTAATTGCATTAAGAGAAATAGCTGAAGAAACAATTAAAGTTCCAGATTTAACTGAAGCTGCAGTTTACAAACTAAGAAAACATGTAGAACAAATTGATGATACTGCTGAAGAAGATGAAGATATTGGTGATGATTTTGAGAATTTGTACAAAGGTGAAATATCAAAAAGTGGTGTACCAATTCTTCCTTCAAAAAGAGCTAGAAAAATCCCTGAAAAAATTCAAGTTTCAAAAGAAGATCTTGCCGAACTATCACCGTCAGCACAACCTGATGTTAATGTAGAAGCTCCAAGTGATGCTGAAGAAAGTGATGACGTTTCATTAGATCAAGTTTCTGAAGCAGAAGAACAAGTTTCAGATAACGTAAGCGACGAAGAAAATAATTCTTAATTAAGAAAACTCTTTTAATATTTGTTTCCTGTGTTCATCAAGATCAGGAATGTCCCCTCTAGTACTTTTATCTTCGTATGAAGACATTTTTATGGGATTCCCTGCCAATCTAAAATCACCAACCACTTTATGATAAGCTTTAACAATCATATTTCTTGCTTCGACTTGAGGATTTTCTACAGCCTCTTTAATATTAAATATTGGTCCACAAGGTATCCTTAATTTTTCCATCTCATTTACCCATTCAGAAGTATTTTTTGAAGAAAGTTTATCTTCGAAAATTGATTTTAGTTCATTCATATTTTCACATCTGAGTGAATTGGTATTAAATCTTTTATCACTGACCATTTCAGGTATTCCTAATACTTCACAAAGTTTTTCATATAATTTGTCGTTACCTGCAGCAATGATTATATAACTATCTTTTGTTTTAAAAGCCTCAAACGGAGCGATTGAAGGATGTCTAGATCCCATCGGTTTAGGAATTTCATTTTTAGATAAATATCTTGCAATTGCATTTTCTAAAATCGCAATCTGGCAATCCAACATAGAAACATCTATAAACATACCTTTACCTGTTTTTTGTCTATCATACAAAGCTGCATTAATTCCAATTGCAGTAAAAAGGCCTGCTGTAATATCACCAATTGATGTTCCAACTCTTGTTGGTTCACTATTTGGATGACCTGTAACACTCATCAGTCCACCCATTCCCTGAACGACCATGTCATAAGCCGGTAATTCTTTTAAAGGTCCAGTTTGACCAAAACCAGATGCAGATGCATATATTAATTTTGGATATTTTTTGCTTACATCTTTCCAACCATATCCCCATTTTTCTAATGTACCTGGTTTAAAATTTTCTACTAAAATATCTGCTTTTGCTAAAATTTTATCGAAAATTTTTTTATCATCTTCATTTTTTAAATTAAGAGCAATACTTTCTTTTCCTCTATTCAGTGACATAAAATATGCTGAATAGTCTTTTATAAAAGGTCCAAATTTTCTTGCATCGTCACCAATTTCTGGTGCTTCTACTTTAATTACACGTGCACCGAGATCAGATAAAATCATTGTACAATATGGACCTACTAAAACCCTAGTAAGATCAACAACTAATAAATTTTTTAAAGGACCATCCATAATAATAAGTATGACATTTCCTTATATTGACTCTTTCTCTCAAGTTCAATTTAATAACTACAATATAAATAAAAGGGGAAAACTATGTTAAGAAAAATAACATTATATTTGTCTTCAATAATTATAGCTTTTTCAATAGTAGGTTCTGCATATGCAGTTACATTAAAAGCAAGTCACCAATGGCCAGGAACACCTAGAGCTGATGGCTCTTTTGACCCACGTCATGAAATGGTACAAATTATTGCTGATGAAGTTAAAAAAGCAAACGTTGATTTAGAAATTAGAATTTATCCAGCTAAGTCACTTTATAAGCCAAAAGAACAGTGGAAACCTATGACTACAGGTCAATTAGATATTTCTGCTTTCCCATTAGCTTATGCATCAAAATTCCATCCAGAGTTTGATGCTACATTAATGCCAGGAACTGTAAAAAATCATGAGCATGCATTGAGATTTAATAAAGGTCCAATGATGACTGAGATTAAAAAAATAATCAGTGATGCTGGTGTTGTAGTACTATCTGATGCATGGTTAGGTGGTGGTTTCGCATCAAAAACTAAATGTATCAAAAATCCAAGTGATGCTAAAGGACAAGTGATGAGAGCTGCAGGAAAAGCTTTCAACCAAATGTTAGAAGCTGCTGGTGCAGGTATTCAAAGTATGCCATCATCTGAAATTTATACTGGATTACAAACTGGTGTATTAACAGGTGCAAATACTAGTTCAGGAAGTTTTGTAAGTTACAAAATTTACGAACAAGTAAAATGTGCAACTCCTCCAGGAAAATTTGGTTTATGGTTTATGTATGAACCAATTTTAATGTCTAAGAAAAGCTACAATGCATTAAATTCAAGCCAACAAGTGGCTTTGATGAAAGCAGGAAAAGTTGCTGAGAAATATATGACAGCTCAAGTAGAAAACTTAGATAAAAAGTTTGAGGAAGCATACAAAGCTGCAGGTGTTAAATTAGTGTATATGGATGCTAAGGATCATGCTGCATGGGTTGATATTGCAATAAAATCATCTCACAAAGCTTTTGCTGAAAAAGTTCCAGGTGGCGATAAGCTAATGGAAATGGCTTTAGCAGTTAAATAAAATAATATATAAAGAACCCCTATTTATTCTCTGTAAGTAGGGGTTTTTTTATGAAAGAAAAATACTTAAAATTCTGTGATTATGTTGCAAGAGCTTGTGGAGCTTTTGCTGTTTTAGCTTTACTTTTATCAATTCTTGTAATCGTAGAATTAGTTTTCGAGAGATACTTTTTTCAAAGAGCAATCACTTGGCAAACTGAGCTTGTTACAATGCTTCTAGTTGCTTCAACATTTATAGGAAGTGCATATGTTTTAAGTGAAAAAGCTCATGTAAGCATGGAGTGGATTTACGATTTTTTATCAAAAAAAAATATTTTAAGACTTAAAATTTTTACCTCATTAGTCAGTTTATTATTCTTTTTAATTTTATTTTATTTTGGTTTTTTAATGGTAGAGGAAGCGTTTACTAAAAATTATTCAACAGGAACTGTTTGGGATCCTCCATTGTGGGTACCATATTCGTCAATGATGATAGGTGCTGCATTAATGATTTTACAATATATAGCAGAGATTATTAAGCTTACAGACGAAAAGGATACTAACTAATGGATCCTTTAATAATTGCAATAATCGTTGCTGTTTTTACTTTAATAGTATTATTTTCCGGAATACCAATTGCTTTTGGTTTAAGCTTTGTATCAATAGCTCTTTTAGTTGCGTTCGAAGGTTTCCAAATGTTAGATGTTTTTGCTGAAACTTTCTATGCAGGATTAAATTCCTTTGTCCTACTTTCAATACCAATGTTTATATTAATGGGAATGGCAGTTGCTAATTCTCCAGCAGGAAAAGATTTATATACAGGATTGGACAGATGGTTATGGAGGGTACCTGGAGGTTTGGTTATTTCTAATATAGGAGCTTGTTCAATCTTTGCTGCATTAAGTGGTTCAAGTCCCGCAACCTGTGCTGCAATTGGCACTATGGGAATTCCTGAAATGAGAAAAAGAGGATACTCAGATCAAATTGCAACAGGAACCATAGCAGCTGGTGGAACATTAGGAGTATTAATTCCTCCAAGCATTGTTTTAATTGTTTATGGAATTGCAACTGGAACATCTATTGGAAGATTATTTTTAAGTGGATTGATACCTGGATTTATGCTTGCAGGTATGTTCGCTATCTGGGCACTGATACACAGTTATTTTATAGATAAAGATTCAGCTAAAGCTTTAAAAAATAGAAAACCTCCAACTTTCAAAGAAAAAATTGAAGTTCTACCAAGGATACTTCCTTTCTTAGCAATCATTGCTGGTGTCTTATATGTTTTATATGGTGGTGTTGCTACTCCATCAGAAGCTTCAGGGGTTGGAGCCTTTTTAGTTTTTGTTTTGATTGCAGTCGTCTACAAAATCTATCAACCAAAAAAAATATGGAATATTGTTAAAGTTTCAATGAAAGAAAGTGTGATGATAATGTTTATCATCGCAGCTTCTTATCTTTTTGCATTTACATTATCTCAACTTTACGTAACTCAATCATTAGCTCAAAGCATGGTGGAGATGAGCTCTAATAAATGGGTAGTATTTATTTTAATAAATATATTTCTATTGATTGCAGGTTTCTTTTTACCTCCAGTTGCCGTGATTGTTATGACCTCCGCAATATTATTGCCAGTTATAACTCAACTGGGATTTGATCCATACTGGTTTGCAATTGTATTTACAATTAATATGGAAATTGGTCTCATTACCCCTCCCGTTGGATTAAACCTTTATATAATCAAAGGTATAACACCAGATGTTAGTTTGTCAGAAATTTTAAAGGGATCTATACCATTTATGATAATTATGGCTTTAGCTATACTTATATTGTGTATTTTTCCTGAGATTGTGACTTGGTTGCCTGACAAAATAATGGGTAAAAGTTTAGGTTTTTAATATATAAAAAACACCATGTTAAATATAAAAAGAATATTTGAGACAATTGCTGATGCTGGTCAAAAAATTTTAGAGAAAAAATCATTAAAAAAATTCTCTAAAAAAAGAGATTTGATTGAGCTATGTGATGACCTGTTATCATCTAAAGGAGCTGCTTTCGGTATCACTTTAGCAAGAGATATTCTTTTTAGATATCATAACTTATCTCATGAAGATAAATTAAAATTCTTACTTCAAGTAAATGAAAAATATAAACCTGATACAGCAAATATTGACAATGCTATAAAAGACTATACCGAAAATAAAAATAGTAGATCAATTTTAAATTTATCAAGAATTACATCAGGAATTAGAAAAGAATTGTTTATTAGATTAAACATGGCTCCAAATGGGACAGCAGAGATTGTTTCTTTAAGAGAAGATCTACAAATGTTTTTAATTAAAAATCCCGAATTAAAAGAATTAGATTATGATTTGATTGATATTTTTAAAAATTGGTTCAACCCTGGATTTTTAAAATTAAGAAAAATAACCTGGGATACAAAAGCTGCAATATTAGAAAAATTATTAAAATATGAAAAAGTTCATTCAATGAAAGATATGAATGAATTGAAAATTAGATTAGGAGAAAACAGAAGATTTTTTGCTTATTTTCATCCAGCATTAGAAGATGAGCCAATAATTTTTGTTGAGATTGCGCTAACTAAAGGATTAGCTAAATCTATTCAAGAGTTAACAAGACCTAATGATGGAAAAAAGGAAGATTATGATACAGCAACTTTTTATTCAATTAGTAACTGTCAAGAAGGACTGTCAAGAGTTACGCTTGGTAACTTCTTAATAAAGAGAGTAGTATATGAGTTACAAGAAGAGTTACCCGATGTAAAAAATTTTGGAACCTTGTCACCGATGCAAGGTTTTGCTGATTGGGTTAAATCATCGGAAAATGAGAAAATAAGTGAGATAGTTCAAAAAGATAATTTTGTAAAAGTTGAGTTCTTAAAATCTTTAGATCTTAAAATTGGAGATAGAAAATTTATTGATAATAAAGATTTACTTACAAAACTTGCTTTAAATTACTTAGCTATACAAAAAAATGATCTTGGTTTTCCCATTAATGATGTTTGTAGGTTTCATTTAAAAAATGGAGCTGAAATTGACGATATTGTAGTTAATGCTAACGTTTCTGATGTAGGATTTAAAAGGTCATTTGGAATAATGGTTAATTACAAATATGAACTTGGGAAAATTGAGCAAAATCATCAAGAGTATGTAAACGAAAAAAAAATTAATATATCAAGCAAACTCAAAAAATATGTCTAGATTAAATAGAACTATTTCTGTTGCTCCAATGATGGACTGCACAGACAAACATGAAAGATTTTTCTTAAGACTAATTAGTAAAAACGTTCTTCTCTATACTGAAATGATTGTCTCAGAAGCTATTGATAGAGGAGATAAAAAGAAACTATTAGAATTTGATATGAGAGAAAAACCTGTTGCTTTGCAACTTGGTGGTTCTTCTCCAAAACTATTAGGAAATGCAGCATATTTAGGTGAAGAATTTGGTTATGATGAAATAAATTTAAATTTAGGTTGTCCAAGTAAAAAAGTTCAGAAAAATAGATTTGGGGCTTGTTTAATTCAAGAACCCAATCTTGTTGCTGATTGTCTAAGTGAAATGATTTCAAAAACATCACTTCCTGTAACAGTTAAAACTAGAATTGGATATGACAATGTTGATCAATACGAAAATTTATATAATTTTGTGAATATTTTAAAAGAAACAGGTGTTAAAACTTTTATAATCCATGCCAGAAAGGCAATGCTAGGAAAATTTACACCTAAACAAAATTTAAATATCCCACCATTAAAATATGAATATGTAAATAAATTAAAGAAAGATTTTCAAAATTTAGAAATAATTATAAATGGTGGCATAACTTCTACTGATCAAATTAAAGAACATTTAGATAATGTCGATGGTGTTATGATTGGAAGATCTATTTATCATTCTCCTTACATGTTAGCAGATATTGAAAATAAAATTTTTAATAATAGTGAAGTTTTGACAAGACAAGAAGTTGTTGAGAAACTAATTGAGTATGTAAAAGAAGAGATAAAAAAGGGTACAAGATTAAATCAAATTATGAGACATACCCTTGGTCTATTTCATGGCCAAACTGGTTCAAGTTTTTGGAAAAGATATTTAAGTGAAAATATGTGTGTAAGAGATGCCGATGTTAAGAAAATTGATCACATAATGGATAAAGTAAAGTTTAATCCACAAAGTATATCGGCAGGGCAAATTGAATAATACCCTTTTAGAGATTAATAATATTTATTTTATTTTTTTAATGATGGCAGCCGCTGTTCCGGTTGGTTTTTTTGCAGGTTTTTTTGGTATCGGTGGAGGATTAATCTCAGTTCCATTTTTATTTTTTGTATTTGAAGCATTTAACGTGGATAAAGATTATTTAATGCATTTATCTGTAGGTACAGCTTTCTCAATAACAATTTTAACTGCTACAGCCTCAGTATTAACTCATAGAAAATACAATGCTGTTGATTTTAATATTATTAAAAATTATGGAACATTTGTAATAATTGGAGTTTTCTCTGGAACATTGATGGCAGCATTGATGAATACTAAAACATTGTTATTCTTTTTTTCTGCTGTTGTTTTCTTTTTTGGAGCTTACTTGCTATTACAAAGTGAAAAGAAAAAAAAAATTAAGAAAAAATTTAATATTTTCCCAAGAATAATATTTGGATTTTTGTCAGGATTAATATCTGCTCCTATGGGCATAACAGGAGCTATGATGAATGTTCCTATCTTAAGATACTTCGGTTACCCTATTAACTTAGCAATAGGAAGCTCTGCAGCTATTGGATTTATAATTGCTTTATTTGGATCAATTGGATTTTTTACATCTGGTTTAATGTTAAAAGCTGATATCCCACTCAGTATTGGATTTATTAATATACCTGCATTTATAATTTTTGTTCCAATAACCACATTCATGGCAAGGATTGGAGCAAAAACAGTTCAAGATCTAGATAGAGTTAAAACACAAAGGTTATTTGGTGTTTTTCTTTATGTTATTGGTACTTTGTTTCTTTATAGATTTTTAGTGACTTAGGAAACGAGGTGGTTTCAGTCTCCCTCCACCACCTCATTTACATATTAATCGATTCTCAAATTTTTTCTTAACTCTTTATAGTTGAATTTTAAATTTTTTGATCATATTCCCCAACCTTACCAGTTTGTTGAAGCAGATTATCAATAAAGTCAAAAATCTTCTTTTTTCTATCTTCAGAGGTTGGACTTTCTGTAACTACAACTAAAGAGGGTTTATTTGAGGATGCTCTTATTAATCCCCAAGACCCATCATCAAAAGAAAATCTTACTCCATTAACAGTTAATATTTCTCTAATTTCTTGATTATCTACTTTAGTTTTATTTTCTTTGATATTTGTTATTTCTTTAACTAAATTCTCAACTACCTCATATTTTTCGTTGTCTTTACAATAAGGAGCCATAGTTGGACTTTGATAAGTCGTTGGTAATTCACCAAGTATTTCACTCACTTTTTTGTTATTTTTATCGAGTAACTTACAGACCTGTATTGCTGAATTAATTCCATCATCATAGCCATACCCCAAAGGTTTATTAAAAAAGAAATGACCACTTTTTTCAAATCCTGCTAAAGCGTTATCGCTATTTACCTTTCTTTTGATATGAGAATGACCAGTTTTCCAATAAATTGTTTCACATTTATTCTCATTTAATATTTTGTCATTGGAATAAAGTCCTGTCGATTTTACATCAACAATAAATTTACTTTTTTTGTGATCTTTTGAAAGATTTCTAGCTATTAATAGCCCTATTTTATCTGAAAAGATTTCATTACCTTTATCGTCAATAACCCCAACTCTATCTCCATCTCCATCAAAACCAAATCCAATATCGGCATTATTTTCTTTAACAGCTTTTGAAATTGCATGTAGCATTTCCAAATCTTCAGGATTAGGATTATATTTTGGAAAAGTCCAATCCAAGTTACAATCGAGTTCAATGACCTCGCACCCAATACCTCTTAAAATTTCAGGTGCGAATATTCCAGCTGTTCCATTTCCACAAGCAACAACTGCTTTAATTTTTTTATTTAATGGATTTTTTGTTATCAAATCATTTTTATAAACATTTTGAAAACCATCAATTTTTTTTATATTTCCCTCTCCATTAATAAATT
>CACMFU010000010.1 GCA_902613065.1 uncultured Pelagibacteraceae bacterium
GTCACTCAATCTTGATATAATGAAAAGATGTGCAGACGAGCTAACTGGAATAAACTCAGATATTCCTTGAATAATTGATAAAACTAGCGTCTCTACATATTTTGAAATCATTAGATTCAATACTTCATAATGAAATTGTAACCAAATTAAAGCAATTACATATTTGCATATCATCTATGCATAATAAGAAAAAACCGCTGATTTACTTAAGTTTTGTTGAATATTAGTCAATATTTATGACCTTGTAATTGTTTATTATTAAATTTTTATCGTATATACAGCGTCCACCATGTCAGAAAAAATGCTTAAGTTTGTTGATATAGGTCAACAAAATCCACCTAAAAGAGATATATCAAACCGAAAAGAGGATTTTGATGAAATATATCAAGAATTTCTAAAAGATAGAGCTGTTCAGCAGTCAAGCAGATGTTCCCAATGTGGAGTACCATTTTGCCAAGTTCATTGTCCGTTAAGTAACAATATACCAGATTGGCTTAAACTAACTGCTGAGGGAAGATATGAGGAAGCTTATCAATTATCACAAAGCACAAACAACATGCCAGAAGTTTGTGGAAGAATTTGCCCCCAGGATAGGCTGTGTGAAGGAAATTGTGTAATAGAGCAATCGGGTCATGGAACAGTAACTATTGGATCAATAGAAAAATATATCACAGAGAAAGCTTGGGAAAATGGTTGGGTTAAACCAATAGAAATAAATAGTGAAAAAAATGAGAGTGTAGGAATTATAGGTTCTGGTCCTGCCGGACTTGCTTGTGGAGAACAACTTAGAAAAAAAAGGATACAAGGTAACTATATATGATCGTTATGACAGAGCTGGAGGGCTACTAATATATGGTATCCCTGGGTTTAAATTAGAAAAGCATGTTGTTCAAAGAAGAATAAAACTTTTGGAGGAAAGCGGAATTAAATTTGTTTTAAACTTTGAAGTTGGAAAAGATTCCAGCTTGACGGAGTTAAGAGAAAAACATGATGCAATTTTAATAGCTACAGGAGTTTATAAAGCTAGAGAAGTTAATCTACCTGGTAATGATTTGAGTAATATTTTCCCTGCCATGGAATTTTTGACAGCATCAAATAAAAAAGGACTAGGTGATAAAGTTGAGTTATTTGATAATGGAACTTTAAATGCTGAAGGCAAAGATGTTGTAGTAATTGGAGGTGGAGATACAGCAATGGACTGCTTAAGGACTTCAGTGAGACAAAATGCTAAATCTGTAAAATGTTTATATAGAAGAGATAGAGAAAATATGCCAGGATCAGCAAGAGAAGTTGGCAATGCAGAAGAAGAAGGTGTTGAATTCATATGGTTAACAAGCCCTAAAGAGTTTAAGGGAACAAATAAAATTGAAAGTGTAGTTGTTAATAAAATGAAATTGGGTGAGCCAGATGATAGCGGTAGAAGAAAACCAGTTATTGAAGAAAATTCAGATTTTGAAATTAAAGCCGATCTTGTAATTAAAGCACTTGGATTTGATCCAGAAGATCTTCCAAAATTATTTAATGAAGAAAAATTACAAGTATCAAGATGGGGAACAATAAAAGCGGATTTTGATACAATGGAAACTAGTATAGAGGGAGTTTTTGCAGCTGGAGATATAGTTCGTGGAGCATCTCTAGTGGTTTGGGGCATCAAAGACGGAAGAGATGCCGCAACATCAATTGATAATTATTTACAAAGTAAACAAAAACTTAGAGTTGCTTAATGAAGTTAAGAAATAAAAATTTAAAAATTTTAAAAAGTAATCATGTTTACTCGGAAGAAATGGAACATGATGCATGTGGTGTAGGCTTAGTAGCATCTACCGAAGGTCTAAAATCAAGAAAAGTCGTAGAATATGGAATCGATGCCTTAAAAGCTGTTTGGCATAGGGGTGCAATCGATGCAGACGGAAAAACAGGAGATGGTGCTGGAATTCATATTGAAATTCCTAAAGATTTCTTTGAGGAAAAAATTGAAGTCACTGGTCATAAACATGATAATTCTGAATTATGTGTGGGTATGATTTTCTTACCAAGAAATGATTATAGCGCTCAAGAGCAATGTAGAACTATTGTTGAAAGCGAACTAACAAAGAGAAATTTTAGTATCTATGGCTGGAGACAAGTTCCTGTTGATCCATCTGTTTTAGGAGAAAAAGCTGAACAAACAAGACCTGAAATTACTCAAGTATTGTTCACATACAATGACAAAAAAGTTGTCAATAAATCTCTGGAGCAAAAATTGTATGAAACTAGAAGAGTAATTGAAAAAGAAGCTCTCAATAATCAGGTAAATAATTTTTATATATGTTCATTTAGTTCTAAATCTATCATTTATAAAGGAATGTTTTTAGCAGAAGCTTTGTCAGATTTTTATACTGACTTAAAAGATGAAAGATTTATATCTAGGTATGCAATATTTCATCAAAGATTTTCAACCAATACTGCACCTAGTTGGGACTTAGCTCAACCGTTTAGATCTATAGCGCATAATGGTGAAATAAATACCCTTAAAGGAAATGTTAATTGGATGAAGGTTCACGAAGAAGAGATGTTTAGTCCAGTTTTCGAAGATATAGAGAATCTTAAGCCTGTAATACCGGCTGGAAATTCTGACTCTGCATCATTAGATAATGTTTTTGAGTTATTAAATATTTCTGGACAGCCTGCTCCTCTAGCAAAATTAATGTTAATACCAGACGCTTGGTCAAAAAAAAATAAGGTATTAAAAAAAGATCATCAACAACTATTCAATTTTTTAAATAGTACCATGGAGCCTTGGGATGGACCAGCTGCTATAGCTGCAACAGATAATGAATGGGTAATTGTTGCAACTGACAGAAATGGATTAAGACCACTTAGATATACAGTGACAAGAGACAAACTTCTTTTTGCAGGAAGTGAAACAGGAATGATAGATTTAAATGAGAAAAAAATTGTATCTAAAGGCAGATTAGGACCTGGAGAAATATTAGGAGTAAGAATAGAAAAAGGCAAAGTATATTCAAACGACGAAATAAAAAACTACCTTTCAAAAGAATATAAGCATTACAACAATCAGATTATTGATCTTGATAAAAAATTAGAGGCAGAAACTGAAAAAGTAGAGCTAGAAGGCCAAAGTTTGAGGAATTTTCAACATTGTTTTGGATATAGCATAGAAGATTTAGAATTAATTCTTCATCCAATGGCAGAAGATGCTAAAGAAGCAACAGGCTCAATGGGTGATGACACGCCTTTAGCAGTTTTATCTGACAAATATAGACCACTATATCATTACTTTAGACAAAATTTTAGTCAGGTTACAAATCCACCAATTGACTCTCTCAGAGAAAATAAAGTTATGAGTTTAAAGACAAGATTTGGAAACCTTGGTAATATTTTAGATTTTAGTAAATTAACTAAAGACAATATTTATGTCTTAAATAGTCCGATATTATCAAATGCACAATTTGAAAAATTTTTGAAATTCTTTGGAAATAATAATAAAGTTTTAGATTGTACATTCAGCAAGGATGATGATTTAGAGATATCAATAAATTTACTCAAAGTTAAATCTGAACAAGCTGTTAGAGAAGGAATTAAACAGATAATATTATCAGATAAAAAATATTTCAGAAAATAGAATGCCAATGCCGATGCTTTTATGTATAGGGGCAATAAATACACACTTAGTTAAATTAGGTTTAAGAGGTTATGTTTCTATTAATGTTCAAACTGGAGATGCTTTAGATACTCACTCTTTTGCAACATTAATTGGTGTTGGTGCTACTACAGTGAACCCTTATTTAGCTTTTGATAGCTTACATCAAAGACATTCTAAGAAATTATTTGGAAATTTCACTTTTGATGAATGTGTTTCAAGATACATTAAATCAGTCAATCTCGGTCTTCTTAAAATAATGTCTAAAATGGGAATTTCTGTTTTAAGTTCTTACAGAGGTGGATGTAATTTTGAAACTGTGGGACTAAGCAGAACAATTGTGAAAGATTACTTTCCTGGAATGTTATCAAAGATTTCTGGAATTGGTTTAAAAGGAATAGAAAAGAAAATTAGAACTATACACGAAGAAGCATTTTTCAATAATTCAAATATTTTACCAATTGGAGGTATTTACAGATATAGAAAAAATGGTGAAACACATCAGTATCAAGGCAAACTAATTCATTTACTGCAAACTGCGGTTGGACAAGGATCTTATGAAATATATAAAAAATACACAAAAGGTATTTACAATCTAAATCCAATAAGTTTAAGAGATTTAGTAGATTTTAAATCTAAAAATCCTATCGATATATCTAATGTTGAGCCTGCATCTAATATATTAAAAAGATTTGGAAGTGGAAGTATGTCTCATGGGGCTTTATCTAAAGAAGCACATGAAACCCTTGCTGTTGGCATGAACAGAATTAAAGGCGCATCTTGTAGTGGTGAAGGTGGAGAAGATGAAAAAAGGTTTAAGATTATGGAGAATGGAGATAGTGCAAATTCAAGGGTTAAACAAATTGCATCAGCTAGATTTGGAGTAACAATTAATTACTTAAATAATTGTAATGAGATTGAAATCAAAATTGCACAGGGCGCTAAACCAGGCGAAGGTGGACAATTACCAGGTTTCAAAGTTACGGATGAAATTGCGAAATTGAGACATTCAACGCCAGGAGTTACTTTAATATCACCTCCACCACATCATGATATTTACTCAATAGAAGATCTAGCTCAATTAATTTATGATTTAAAACAAATAAATCCTAAGGCTAGGGTTGGAGTTAAATTAGTTGCTTCATCAGGAATTGGAACGATAGCTGCTGGAGTTGCAAAAGCTAAAGCAGACATAATTTTAATCTCAGGGCACTCAGGAGGTACAGGAGCCACTCCACAGACAAGCGTTAAATATGTTGGAGTTCCTTGGGAGATGGGATTAACAGAAGCAAATCAGGTATTGACTTTAAATAACTTGAGACATCAAGTGACGCTTAGAACTGACGGTGGAATAAAAACAGGAAGAGATGTTGTAATTGCAGCCATGATGGGAGCAGAAGAATTTGGCGTAGCAACAACTGCTTTAGTCGCAATGGGATGTATAATGGTCAGACAATGTCATTCAAATACATGTCCAGTAGGTGTTTGCACACAAGATGATAAATTAAGAGAGAAATTTACAGGAACCCCTGAAAAAGTAGTAAACCTTTTTACATTTATAGCAGAGGAAGTAAGAGAAATACTTGCTGATCTTGGTTTCAAATCTTTAAATGAAGTAATTGGAAGAACTGACTTACTAAGGCAAGTAAGCAAAGGATCACCAAACTTGGATGATCTAGACTTAAATCCTCTTTTTGTTCAGGCAGATCCTGGAAAAAATAAAAGATATTGTGAGAAACCTGAAATTAATTCTGTTCCAGATACTTTAGATCAAAAATTATGGCCAGAAATAGAAGACAAAATAGATAAAAAAGAAAAAATAAATCAGGAATTTGAAATTCAAAATACTGATAGAGCAGTTGGTACTAGAATTTCTTATCATTTGTACAAAAAATTTGGAAATAACAATCTTGATGAAAATTCGATTGAATTAAATTTTAAAGGTTCAGCAGGTCAATCCTTTGGTGCTTTTGCTATTAAAGGATTAAAACTAATTTTAAAAGGGGATGCAAATGATTATGTTGCCAAAGGATTATCAGGTGGAACTATTGTTATTAAGTTACAAGATGAAAGCAACCTTGTTTCAAATGAAAATACTATTATTGGAAATACTGTTTTGTATGGAGCTACTTCAGGAAAATTATTAGCTTCAGGACAAACAGGAGAGAGATTTGCTGTTAGAAATTCAGGTGCAACTGCAGTAGTAGAAGGTTGTGATTCAAATGGTTGTGAATACATGACAGGTGGAAACATTATTATATTAGGAGAAATTGGCGATAATTTTGGAGCTGGCATGACAGGAGGTATGGCATTTATTTATGACCCTGAAAATCAATTTGATAAAAAAGTAAATCCTGAAAGTGTAGTTTGGCAAACTCCAGAAACTAAATTTTGGATTGAGCACCTAAGGAAATTAATTCAAGAGCATTCGATAGAAACAAATTCAACAATCTCGAAAAAAATTGTTGAGAATTTTGAAAATGAAATAAATAATTTCGTCCAAGTTTGTCCAAAAGAAATGTTAGATAAGTTAGAAAATCCTATATCAAACAAAAAATTAGTCGGTCAAGCTAGTTAGTATTTTTAATAATATTATCTAACTCTTTACAAATAATGTTTAGATTTTTTTTTGACGAGAGACTATGGTCACCCTTTTTAATTATATTTAATTTTTTTTTTGATTTGCTGAATATTTTTAAAACTTCTCTTGAGTATTTAATTGGCACAACTTCATCTTTTTGACCATGGATCATAGTAACAGGTATTTTCATTGGAATTTTAAGATTCAAAACTTTATTTTGTTTTTTTCTTCCATCTTTAATTAATTGATTAGTTATGAGATACTCATACCCACCATTTTTAATTTTGCTAATACCTTTTTTGATAATTTCACTTTTTGTCTTTTTTGAAAATTTTTTCCACATTATTCTTGTTAAAAATTCTGGAGCAGAGCCAATTCCAATAAAGCCTTTAATCTGTTTCTTAATTGATTTAAATAACAATAAAGAAATCCAAGCACCCATACTAGAACCTATTAAAATTATATCATTTTTTTTAACTATATTCTTAATAGTCTGTTTTGCATCATTTGCCCAAGTGGAAATATTCCCTTTTGTAAATTCACCTGAAGATTTTCCGTATCCAGAATATTCTAGTGCCAAGAAACCCAATTTATTTTTTTTAGCATATTTTAAAAATCTTTTAGGTTTATCTCCTTCTATATCGGATGCAAAACCTGGTAAAAATATAATATAAAGATTTTTCTTACAATAATTGCTTATATATCTTAGTTTTTTTGTTTTAGAAATTTTTAGAAATTTAAATTTTTTCATATAAAGTATTAAAATTGATTTGAAATATTATAACTCTACCATATGCATCCAAAATTGAAAGTTCTGCAAGTTATACCAAAACTTGGATACGGTGGCGCAGAAACAGGTTGTTATGATATCGCACACTATCTACATGAAAATGATTGCAAATCTTTTTTAATTTGCAACGGTGGTGAATTAACAAAGTTTATAGATAAAAAAAAAGTTAAATATATAAGATTACCTGTTAATACCAAAAACCCCATTTTGGTTTTTTTTAATTCAATAATTATTTCTTTAATAATTTTATTTTATGGAATTAATATTGTCCACGCAAGAAGTAGAGCTCCTGCATGGTCTTGTTTGCTAGCTACTAAAATCACACGACGTAAATTTGTAACTACATTTCATGGAACATATAATTTTAAAAGTAAATTAAAAAAATTATATAACTCCGTAATGTTGAGATCAGATTTAATTATTGCTGGGTCTAATTTTATATTTTCGCATATTAAAGAAAACTACTCTGAATACCTTAATGATAAAAAAAAATTCTTGGTGATATTTAGAGGCATTAATACTGACTATTTTGATCCATCAACTACTATAGAAACAGAGGAAGATGAATTATTTAAATCATGGGGACTTAAAATCGAGAGAAAAACTGTTCTATTGCCCGGAAGATTAACAGAATGGAAAGGCCAAGAAATGTTTTTAGATGCTATTAATAAAGTAAATATTAATTTAGGACACGAGGTATTTAATGTAATTATTCTTGGGAGCGATCAAGGAAGAGAACTTTACAAAAAGAAACTTATTAGGTTAGTTGAACAGTACAGATTAACTAACCAAGTAAAATTTATAGATCATTGTAAAAATATGCCTCTAGCTTACAAACTTTCAGACATCATAGTTTCTTCATCAATAGAACCAGAAGCCTTTGGAAGAATATCTGTTGAGGCTCAGGCAATGGAAAAACTAATTGTTGCAAGTAATATTGGGGGATCAAAAGAGACTATAAATGAAAATAAAACAGGATTTTTATTTGAAGCAAATAATCCTGACGATCTTTCAAAAAAATTAATAGAAATTATGAATTTAGATGAACAGACTATCAATCAAATGGGTATAGAAGGTAGAAAAAATGTCGTTTCAAAATTTAATGTTGAAAAAATGTGTTTTTCTACTTATTCAGAGTATAAAAAATTAATAAACTAATGCCAAATATTACATTACCTGATGGAAAAAAATTAAACTTTGAAAAAAGTATAACAGGTACTGAAGTTGCAGAAAAAATTAGCAAGTCTTTAGGTAAGCAAGCTTTAGTAATGAGCATAAACGGTGAACTTAAAGATTTATATACTGTTATTGAAAATGATTGTTCTATTAAAATATTTACAGCTAAAGATCCTGAAGGTTTAGAAGTCATCAGACATGATACTGCACATATAATGGCTATGGCCGTTCAAGAACTTTACCCAGGTACACAGGTAACAATTGGGCCAGTTATAGAAAATGGATTTTACTATGATTTTGCAAGAAAAGAGCCTTTTACTAGCGACGATCTAAAAAAGATTGAAAAAAAAATGTCAGAGATAATAGATAAAGATGTAAAAACAAGAAAAGAAGTTTGGCAGAGAGATAAAGCAATAAGTCATTTTAAAAAAATTGGAGAAAAATATAAAGCCGAGATAATTGAGAGCATTCCTAAAAATGAAGAACTTACGGTTTATCATCATGGTGAAACATGGCACGATTTATGTAGAGGTCCTCATTTAGTATCCTCTGGCAAAATAGGTAAGGCTTTCAAATTGACAAAGGTATCAGGAGCTTATTGGCGTGGTGACTCTAATAATGAAATGCTTCAAAGAATATATGGCACTGGTTGGGCAACCCAAAAAGAATTAGATCTTTATCTTCAGAGAATTGAAGAAGCAGAAAAAAGAGATCATAGAAAAATTGGAAAAGAGATGGATTTATTTCATTTTAGAGAAGAAAGCCCTGGATCTGTATTTTGGCACCAGAAAGGGTGGAATTTATTTCAAAAACTTGTTTCTTATATGAGAATGAAACAAGATCATGATGGTTACAAAGAGATAAATACGCCAGAAATACTTGATAGATCTTTGTGGGAAAAATCTGGTCACTGGGAAAAATTTGGAGCTAATATGTATACTTCAACTACACCAGATGAAAAAGTATTCGCAATTAAACCCATGAATTGTCCTGGGTGTGTTCAAGTATTTAACCAAGGACTTAAAAGTTATAGAGACTTACCTTTAAAGATGTCAGAATTTGGAAAAGTTCACAGGTATGAACCTTCAGGTGCATTGCATGGATTATTACGTGTAAGAGCTTTTACCCAAGATGATGCGCATATTTTTTGTACAGAAGAACAAATTACTGAAGAATGTTTGAGTGTTACAAATTTAATTTTGGAAATTTATAAAGATCTTGGTTTTGAAGATGTTATTTTAAAATACTCAGATAGACCAGATTTAAGAGTTGGAGACGATAAAGTTTGGGACAAGTCAGAGGCTGCGTTGTTAGAAGCAATCAAAGCGACAAAGCTAGAGTACTCAATTAATAAAGGTGAGGGAGCATTTTATGGACCAAAAATTGAATTTGTTTTAAGAGATGCAATCGGTAGAGATTGGCAGTGTGGAACCTTGCAAGTAGATTTAAATTTACCAGGAAGATTAGGAGCTTCTTTTGTTGATAAAGATGGAGCTAAAAAAGTACCTGTGATGTTACACAGAGCACTATTTGGATCTTTAGAAAGGTTCATAGGTATCCTTATAGAGAATTATGCGGGCAAGTTGCCATTTTGGATATCACCTTTACAGGCAGTAGTTATTCCAATCTCTAGTGATTTTGATGAATATGCAAAAAGTGTAGCTAAGGAATTAAAAAGAAGTGGTTTGATTGTTGAGGTAGATCTTAAAAATCACAATTTAAATTATAAAATAAGAGATCATTCTTTAACAAAAGTACCAATGTTATTGATTTGTGGAAAAAAAGAAGTTGACTCCAACAGTGTAACTATTAGAAGGTTGGATTCTAATAAACAAGAAAATATGGCTTTAAAAGAATTTATAAAAAAATACTCTGATCTAAATAAAGCCCCTTCAATTTAAGTGGCAGATTTTAAACAAAATTATTTTCAAAAAAGAACTAAAGCAAGAGGCCCAAGGTCTAACAACAGGATTACATCAAATGAAGTTCAAGTTATTGCAAGTGATGGTGAAAATTTAGGAATTTTAAATTTAAATGAAGCAATCAATAAAGCAAAAAAATGAAGGTTTAGATTTAATAGAAATTGCCCCAAATGCAAAACCGCCTGTCTGTAAAATTATGGACATGGGTAAATATAAATACGATGCACAAAAAAAAGCTAACAAGGCAAAAAAAAAACAAAAAAAAATTGAATTAAAAGAAATAAAATTAAGGCCAGTTACAGAAGTTCATGATTACTCTTTCAAAATTAAAAATGCTCAAAAATTTTTGGCAAAAGGCGATAAAGTCAAATTTACAATAAGGTTTAAAGGGAGAGAGTTACAACATTCTAACCTTGGCAATGAATTAATGGATAAAATTAAGGCAGACATGGAGACTATTGGAAGAGTAGAGCTTCAGCCAAAATTTGATGGAAAGCAAATGATTATGGTAATCCAGCCTTTATAAGCCATATTTCTAGTTGTAAATTTAATTTAATATTTGTATAACCCCCAAAAATTATGCCTAAGTTAAAAACAAAAAGTTCAGCTAAAAAAAGATTTAAAATATCAGCTAAAGGCAAGGTTATTACCCCACAGGCTGGAAAAAGACACGGCATGATAAAAAGAACGAATTCACAAATTAGAAAACAAAGAGGCACAACTGTTTTATCAAAACAAGATGGTAAGATAGTAAAATCTTATATGCCTTACAGTTTAAGAGGATAAAATGGCAAGAGTTAAAAGAGGAGTTACAAGCAGAGCTAAACACAAAAAAGTTTTAAAAGCTGTTAAAGGTCAGTGGGGGAGAAGAAAAAATACTATAAGAGTTGCAAGACAAGCAATGGAGAAAGCTATGCAGTATGCTTATAGAGACAGAAGAAATAAAAAAAGGGATTTCAAAGCATTGTGGATTCAAAGAATTAATGCTGGTGTCAGATCCGAAGGTATAACATATTCAAAGTTTATTAATGGTTTAAGCAAATCAGGAATTAAATTAGATAGAAAAATTCTTGCAGAAATTGCTTACGATAACCCTGAAGCATTCAAAACTATAGTTAAAAGGGCTCAAGCAGCATTAAATTAATCAAGACTATTGTTTTTCTTTCTTTAACAAATATTCTATCAAAATGTCTGATATTAAAAAAATAAAAGATGATTATATCGATAAACTTAATAGGGAAAATAATGTTGATAAAGTAAATAACATTAAATCCGAACTATTTGGAAAAAACGGAATTATATCAAACGAATTTAAGAAATTAGGTTCAATTTCTGTAGAAGAAAGAAAAAAATTAGCCTCAGATTTAAATAATATTAAAGATGAACTTCAAAATAAAATATCAATCAAAATTCAAGAAATTGAAACTAAAGAAATTAATTTAAAGCTTGAGAAAGAAAAAATTGATGTAACTCTTCCAGAAAGAAATATTGAAATTGGAAAAATCCATCCAGTCTCGCAGGTAATAGATGAAATTTCATCTATATTTTCTGAAATTGGATTTAGTGTTGAGGAAGGCCCAGATGTAGAAAATGAATATAATAATTTTACAGCATTAAATACACCAGATAACCATCCAGCTAGAGATATGCATGATACTTTTTACCTTGATAATAATAAGGAATTGCTTTTAAGAACACACACATCCCCAGTTCAGGTAAGAACTATGTTAAAAGGTAAGCCTCCTTTTAAAATTATTGCACCAGGAAGAACTTATAGATCAGATAGTGATCAAACTCATGCTCCAATGTTCCATCAAGTTGAAGGATTACATATAGATAAGAATATAAATATGGGACATTTAAAAGGATGTTTAAATTATTTTATTAAGGAGTTTTTTGAAGTTGATAAAATTAAAATGAGATTTAGACCAAGTCATTTTCCATTTACTGAACCGTCAGCAGAAGTAGATATAGGATATGAAATTAAAAATGGAAAGATAGTAATTGGCGAAGGTAATAAATGGTTAGAAATTCTAGGCTGTGGAATGGTTCATCCAAATGTTTTAAAAAATGTAAAAGTTAATCCAAGTAAATATCAAGGATATGCCTTTGGAATTGGAATAGACAGACTTGGGATGTTAAAATATGGTATTAATGATTTAAGAGCCTTTTTTGAGACTGATTATAGATGGTTAAGTCACTTTGGCTTTGATCCATTGGATGTTCCTTCAAATTATAGAGGACTGAGTAGATGAAGTTCACAGTTGACTGGTTAAAAAACCATCTTGATACAAAATTTAATAATAATCAAATAATAGATAAATTAACTAATATTGGTCTAGAAGTAGAAAGTTTTGAGAGTTCTACATCTGAGCTAGATACTTTTATTGTTGCAAAAATTATAAATGCCAAAACCCATCCAAATGCAGACAGACTGAAGTTATGTGATGTTGATATAGGTGGTGACAAAACAATTGAAGTAGTATGTGGAGCTCCAAATGCAAAAAATGGCCTTTTGACAGTTTATGCACCTCCAGGATCGATTATTCCTAAAAATCAGATGAAATTATCTGTAAGCAAAATAAGAGGTGTAACATCATATGGAATGCTCTGTTCTGAGTCAGAATTACAATTATCCAATGAAAGTGATGGAATAATAGAATTAAAAAACAATATATATGCAAATAAAATTGGAGAAAAATATTTTAAAAACACTTCTGAGAAAGTATTAGATTTATCAATTACGCCCAATAGACCAGATTGTTTAGGGGTAAGAGGAATTGCTAGAGATTTATCTGCTGCTGGTGCCGGTAAATTAAAAATTAATAAAAAATCCAAGTTAAAATATAGAGGTAATCAAAATATAAATGTAACAATAAAAAAAGAAAAAGCTCAAGGATGCACAATATTTGGAAGTTGTTTAATAAAAGGTGTAACAAATAAAGAGAGCCCAAAATGGCTAAAAGATAAAATTCTCTCTTTAGGCCAAAAACCAATATCTGCGATAGTCGATATTACTAATTATGTAATGTTTGATTTAAATAGACCATTACACGCTTATGATGCAGATAAAATAAACAATGAAATTATTGTTAGAAGTTCTTCCAAAGGAGAAAGCTTCGAAGCCTTAGATAATAAAAAATATATTTTAGAAAATGATATGTGCGTTATTTCTGACAGATCTGGAGTCCTTGGTCTTGGTGGCATAATTGGTGGGACAAGATCAGGAACAGAATATTCGACTAAAAACATATTATTAGAATCTGCTTATTTTTTACCACGTTCAATAAGAAAAACCTCTAAACAATTAAATATAGATACAGATGCAAAATTCAGATTCGAAAGAGGTATCGATCCTTTATCAATAGAAGAAGGATTAACAAAAGCTTCTGAGCTAATAAAACAAATTTGTGGAGGCGAAATAAGCAATTTAGATGTAAAAAAAATTGAAAATTATAAAAAAACAAAAATAAATTTTGATCCATTTCATTTTGAAAAAACGACTGGATTTAATATTGATAATAAAGAATTAATCAAAATACTAGAAAAGCTAGGTTTTAATGTATCTAAGAATAAAAAAATTTTAAAGTTAGTAGTACCTTCTTGGAGACCAGATATAACTCAATCAATTGATATTGTTGAAGAAATAGTGAGAATAAAAGGCTATGAACATATTAATACTTCAGAACCTATTAAGATAAGATTAAAGCCAACACTTAATTATTATCAGAAATTATTTCATTTTTTACAAAGATCTGTGGCATCAAAAGGTTATTTAGAAACTGTGACATGGTCATTTACCGACTCTAAAATTAATCAAATGTTTAAAGAAAATGATGAAGAAATACCAATTGTAAATCCGATTAGTTCAGATCTAAATGTTTTAAGAAATTCTATTTTCCCAAATTTGATATTTTATTTAAAGAAAAATTTAGATAGAGGATTTAAAGATATTTCTTTATTTGAAATTGGTCCAGTGTTTAAAGGAAAAAATCCTGGAGATCAACAGACTGTTATTGGCGCTGTAAGAGCAGGAAAGGTTTCAAGATTATCTTGGAATGATAAAGAGAGAAATGTAGACACATTTGATGTAAAAAAAGATGTAATACAAAGTCTTTGTGAAGCAGGGATTGATAAAAATGATATCGTTATAGATGATAAAAGTCCTTCTTACTATCACCCAGGAAAATCTGGAGGGGTGTACCAAAATAAAAACGAAAAAAAAGCTTTAGCATATTTCGGTGAGATACATCCAAACATAATAAAAAAATTAGATATAAAAACAGAGGGTTTGGTAATATTTGAAATTTGTCTTGATCATATAAAAGAGTCAAAACAAAAGATAAAAGATTCAAAATCTGAATATAAATATTCTGATTTCCAAAAATCAGAGAGAGATTTTTCATTTATTATTAATAAAAATTTCAAATCTCAAGAATTGGTTAATTTAATTAAGTCTGTTGATGAAAAATTAATTAAGTCTGTAAAAGTATTTGATGTATTTGAAGGAGAAAATATCCCAAACGGAAAAAAATCTATAGCTGTTAATGTAACTATTCAGTCAGAAGAAAAAACATTAAATGAAAATGACCTGGACAACATTAATAAATTAATCATCTCTTTGGTTGAATCAAAGTTTGGCGCAAAAATTAGATCCTAAAAATGAGTGATACAATAGACAACATTAGGAATTTTGCAATTATAGCACATATAGATCATGGTAAATCAACAATAGCTGATAGAATAATACATAAATGTGGAGGTTTGAGTGACAGAGAAATGAAATCTCAAGTGCTTGACTCTATGGATATAGAAAGAGAGAGAGGAATAACAATTAAAGCACAAACAGTAAAATTAAATTATAAAGCTAAAAACGGAAAAAATTATATTCTAAATATAATAGACACCCCGGGACATGTCGATTTTAGTTATGAAGTTAGTAGAAGCCTTTATGCTTGCGAAGGCTCAATTTTAATTGTAGATAGCACTCAAGGAGTAGAAGCCCAAACACTTGCAAATGTATATCAAGCACTTGATATAAATCATGAGATTATTCCAGTATTAAATAAAATTGATCTACCGGCATCTGATCTTGAAAGAACTAATAATCAAATTGAAGATGTTATTGGCATAGATACATCTAACTCCGTTCCTTGCTCTGGAAAAACTGGACAAGGAATAGATGAAATTCTTGAGCAAATTATTAACTCTTTACCTGGACCTAAAGGTGAAAAAAATAGCAAATTGAAATGTTTATTGGTTGATAGCTGGTATGACACTTATCTTGGAGTAGTTATATTAGTGAGAATTATAGATGGAAAACTAAAAAAAAATATGAAAATAAAAATGATGTCTTCAAATCAAGAATATATTGTAGAAAAAGTTGGTGTTTTTACTCCAAAGGCAAAAGATGTAAGTGAACTTAACGCTGGAGAAATAGGTTTTATTACAACTGGAATTAAAATTTTATCAGAAACTAAAGTTGGAGATACTATATGTGATGCAGAAAATCCGATATTAGATGCATTACCTGGTTTTAAACCAAGTAAACCAGTTGTTTTTTGTGGTTTATTTCCCGTAGATAGTTCGGAATATCAAAAGTTAAAAGATGGACTCGCTAAATTACAATTAAATGACGCAAGTTTTTCTTTTGAAGCAGAATCATCCTCTGCCTTAGGACTTGGTTTTAGATGTGGATTTTTAGGGCTCTTACATCTTGAAATAATCACAGAAAGGCTTGAAAGAGAATTTGACATTAATTTATTAACTACAACACCAGGTGTTGTTTATAAAATTCACTTAAATAATGGTAAAATTGCTGAACTTCAAAATCCTTCAAATTTACCAGATCCTACTTATATAAAATTTATTGAGGAACCATGGATTAAAGCTACAATCATCACACCAGACCAGTATTTGGGATCAATAATTAAGTTATGTCAAAATAAAAGAGGTATACAAACTAATTTAAGTTATTCAGGAAATCGTGCAGTAATTAATTATGAGATACCTTTAAATGAGGTAGTATTTGATTTTAATGATCGTCTTAAATCTATGACAAGTGGATATGCTAGTTTTGATTATGAAATTATTGATCACAAAGAAGGGGATCTTGTAAAAATGAATATACTTGTAAACTCAGAACCCGTTGATGCTCTTGCAATGATGATACATAAAGATTTCGCACAAACCATAGGAAGAGAGGTTTGTGAAAAATTAAAAGACTTAATTCCAAGACACAACTTTATGATACCGATTCAAGCAGCTATTGGCGGTAAAATTATTGCTAGAGAAACTATTAAAGGTTTTAAAAAAGATGTGTTAACAAAAATTCATGGTGGTGGAGCGACAGATAGAAAAAGAAAACTGCTTGAAAAACAGAAAAAAGGAAAAGCCAGAGCAAAACAATTTGGAAAGGTTGAAATACCTCAAGATGCATTCATTGGTGTTTTAAAAATTAATAAGGATGCATGACAAAACTATTTACTGATTTATCTATAATTATTCCAACATTTTACCCAGGAAAGATAATTAATTCTTGTATTGAATCACTTCCTCAAGAATCAGATATAATAATAGCGGATAATGGAGATGATCCTGAATTAGAAGATATTTTAAAAAATAAATACCCTAAAATAAGACATTTTAAAATTGGAGATATAGGTTTATCTAAATCATTTAATTTTGCTGTTGAAAAATCTAAAAATGAAAATATTTTAATTACACAACCAGATGTGACTTTTGAAGTGGATACAATTAGTAATTTGTTAAGTGCTTCAAAAAAATATACTAATGCAGGTATAATTGCACCCATTATATTTGAGAACAAAAAATACAGTCATTATGATACATTGGAGTTAAATCTTAGCAGAACTGGCGAACTTCAGCTTAAAAAACAATTTAAATCTATAAATATTAAGCCAACTGGTGATTTTTGTGCTCAAGCAGTTAATGCAACAGCAATGTTAATGAAAAAAAGTATTATTAAAGAAGTTAATGGTTGGGATGAAAATATTTATACATATTTAGAGGATATTGATCTGTGTTTAAAAATACGAAAAAATAATTTACAAATTATTAAAATTGCTAAAGCAATTGTAAATCATGTAGGTTTTGGGTCACACAAAAAAGAAAACGCTCTTAAAGCAGAATTATCAAGAAATTGGCATTTTTGTTGGTCATCTTTATACTTCAGGGATAAGTATACAAAAAAATCCCAATTTTTATTATTCTTTTTATCCAATTTTATCAAATATTTTTCTAAAGTAATCGTTAACTTAATATTACTTAATAATAAAAAATTCAAAATTAACTTTATACGGCTAAGGGCGTGCTTAAACTATATCACCCAAAAAAAGTCATCTTATCGATACTAAAATTATGAATATTAAAGAAAAATTTTTTGATTTATTTGGAATGTACATTGAAAAAAAAACTAAAAGGATGGATATATCTAAAGTTATAAAAAAACTTTTACCCTATGAAATTGGAATAAATTTAATTAGATTAGGAGATGATGGAGATGGCGGTTATTTAATTCCAGATGATTTAGCTAATTTAGACAAAAATTACTCAGCAGGCATTGGCTTATTAACAAAATTTGAAAATGACTTACAAAATAAATACTTAATCGATTCAATGATGTTGGATTTTAATAATATAAACAAAAATATTTTACCAAAAAATAGTCAATTTTTAAAAAAAAAACTTTCTTTATTTTCAAACGAAAATCAAATTACAATTAATGATTGGATTGATAATAAAGATGAAGAAATAATTTTAAAAATAGATATTGAAGGAGATGAATATATAAATCTAGCCTCAATAACTAATGAAAAATTAATGAAAGTTAGAATATTAATTGTTGAACTTCATGATTTAAGAAATTTAAGAAATTTAATTTTTTTGAGAAATTTTGACAAAATTATTTCAAAATTGAATCAATTTTTTTATCCATGTCATCTCCATATAAATAATATGAGCAAAGTAATAAATATTGCGGGCTTTAAAGTACCAGACATGCTTGAAATGACCTTTATAAGAAAAGACAGAGTAAAAGATTTTAATTTTAATTATTCAAAATTACCAAATAAATTAGACAAGAAAACAGTAAAAGATAAAGAGGAAATAATTCTGGATAAAAACTGGTATTTATAGAATTATTAAATTTTTAATATGTCTGTTTTTTTTTAAAAATTTTAGGAGAGGTGGCCGAGCGGTTGAAGGCGCACGCTTGGAAAGCGTGTAAAGGGGAAACTCTTTCATGGGTTCGAATCCCATTCTCTCCGCCATATTTTTGCTAGAAAATTGATCTTTTTAAAGGGTTTTATTGAAATAGAAAAAAAATCTAAAAAACATCAAATAAATGTTGGTATTCAACACTTATTTAAGCGTTTCCACTTCTTCCATTTTTAAATTTTTTGTAAAAATGTTATAAAAATTTCTTCCATATTAAAAATTAATGACAAAAAATAATTCAAATAATTATCAAGCTGACTCCATAAAAGTCCTAAAAGGTTTAGAAGCTGTAAGAAAAAGACCAGGTATGTATATCGGTGATACTGATGATGGCACCGGATTACATCATATGGTTTATGAAGTTGTAGATAATTCTATTGATGAAGCTCTAGCGGGTTTTTGTAAAAAAATTGAAATAAGTATAAACGATGATAACTCTGTAACAGTGATTGATGATGGAAGAGGAATTCCTGTTGATATTCATAAGGGAGAAAAAAAATCAGCTGCCGAAGTTATAATGACGCAACTTCATGCAGGTGGTAAATTTGATCATAATTCCTATAAAGTTTCTGGAGGACTACACGGAGTAGGAGTATCAGTTGTGAATGCTCTTTCAGAGAGATTAAAACTTACAATTAATAGAGATAATAAAAAATATTACATAGAATTTAAAAATGGAGATGCTAAAAATACCTTAAAACAGGTAGGTAAATCAAAAACAAGCGGAACTGAAATTAATTTTGTTCCATCGAAAGATATATTTTCATCTATTAAATTTAGTTTTTCTGTATTAGAAAAAAGAATGAGAGAATTGGCCTTTTTAAACAAGGGAATAAAAATAGTTTTAAGTGATTTAAGGCAAAAAAAACCAAAAATATTAGAGTTTAAATTTGATGGAGGTATCACTGAATTTGTACAATTCATTGATGAAAAAAAAGACAGTTTAAAAAACAAAAATGAAAATGATCTTTTTAAAAAGCCTATATACATAGAAGGTTTAAAAAACAATATTGATGTTCAATGCTCCCTTAAATGGAATGCAGAGTATAGTGAAAATGTATTACCGTATACTAATAACATTTATCAAAAAGACGGAGGAACACATCTTCTTGGATTTCGAAGTGCATTAACAAGAGTAGTAAATAAATATGCTAACGAACAAAACTTATTAAAAAAAAATAAAGTTTCTCTATCAGGCGATGATGTTAAAGAAGGATTAACTTCAGTTCTTTCAATCAAAATTCCTGACCCTAAATTTTCATCTCAAACAAAAGATAAATTAGTCTCATCAGAAGTTAGAAATATTGTGGAAACTATAATTAACGAGAAGTTGTCTATTTGGTTTGATCAAAATCCATCGATTTCAAAAATTGTCTTAACTAAAATTATCCAAGCTGCTGTAGCTAGAGATGTAGCAAGAAAAGCAAGAGAAAATGTAAGAAGAAAAGGAGCCTTAGAATTAACGGGATTGCCTGGAAAATTAGCCGATTGTCAAAATTCAAAGCAAGACGGTACCGAACTATTTATTGTAGAGGGTGACTCAGCTGGTGGCTCAGCCAAACAAGGTAGAAACCGTGAAAATCAAGCAGTTTTGCCGCTCAGAGGAAAAATATTAAATACTTTTACAGATCTTAATGGATCGAAAAAAAATGGAAATTCCAATGATTTAAGAACTAAAAGCTTATCAAAGATGATTTCATCAAATGAGATAGTTACATTGATAAACGCACTTGGTCTTGATCCAAAAAATGAGGACATAGATCTCAAAGATTTAAGATATGGAAAGATAATAATTATGACAGATGCCGATGTTGATGGTTCACATATAAGAGCATTATTATTAACGTTTTTTAATAACAAACCTTTCGATAAATTAATTGAGTTTGGACATGTTTACCTTGCTCAGCCTCCTTTATTTAAAATTAATAAAGGAACCAAAAGCATATATATCAAAGATGAGAATGAGCTTGAAAATTATTTAATAAAAAATTCAAAGGATATTAAAAAATATAAAAAAAATTCTAAAGAATTTAATAATATTCTCCAAATTGAAAAGTCTAAACTAAACATTCAAAGATTTAAAGGACTTGGTGAAATGAACCCTGATGAATTATGGAATACAACTTTAAATCCTGAAACAAGAAATTTGTTACAGGTTCAATATTCAAAGAATAGTAAAAAAGATCAAGATTTGATACAAACCTTAATGGGTAACGATGTTTCTTCAAGAAAAGATTTTATTGTTGAAAATGCAATAAATGTTTCAAACTTAGATATTTAGATGGATTTAAAACAATCTGTCAAAGCAGCATCATTAAATAAGTCCACTTATATCAATTTAAGATGGATTGGGATTTTAGGTCAATTTATAACTATAAATACAGTCAAATTTATTTTTGGTTTTGAGTTCAACTTTATTTTATCTAATCTTATAATTTTTGTTGGAGCTTTAAGTAACTTTTACTTAATGTTTTTTTATAAAAAACCAATACTTTCAAACGTAACTTCTTTTAATTTTTTATCATTAGATATACTTCAATTGAGCGCTTTACTTTATTTATCTGGTGGTATTTTAAATCCATTTTCAATATTTCTTTTGATACCAAGCATATTTGCTGCATCCAATTTAAATATTAAAACAAATATTGCTTTAATTTTAATTACTCTAGCATCGATTATAATTTTAACTTTTTATCATTACGATTTGCCAAAACCACTAGATGAATATAGTATTAGCCTATATTATTACTATGCAATTCCTCTTGCATTGATTATTGCATTATTTTTTTTAAATTATTTTGCATTTATTTTTGGACAAGAAACAAATCTTAGGAAAGATGCATTAGATAAAATTCAAGAAGTAATTTCCAAAGAACATGAGCTAGTTTCACTTGGGGGACAGGCTGCAGCTGCAGCTCATTCATTCGGTACTCCTTTGTCTACAATTAAAATTATTTCTCACGATTTATTTGATCAATTTAAAGATAATAATGATGTAAAAAAAGATCTCGAACTATTAATTAGTCAAGTTAATAGGTGTAATGATATTTTAAAAAAACTAACATTAAATCCTAATATAGAGGATGATTTTATTGACAAAAATAAAACACTTTACGATTACATTAATGAGATAGTTAATTCATTTAAGAAAATTTCTAACAAGAATTTCAATATTGATAAAGAGCAAGATTCTAACTCATTTGAAATATTAAAATCTGTTGAAATTGTTTATGGTTTGAGGAATTTTATTGGAAATGCTAACAAATTTTCAAATGAAAATATCTATATTGCTATCAAAAGTGACAGTCAAAAGACAGAAATAACAATTGAGGATGATGGCCCTGGTATACCAAAAGATATACTCAATAAGATTGGAGAGCCTTATATCAAAACACTTAAACCTAAAGATAATAAAAAAACTGGACTAGGTTTAGGGATTTTTATAGGTAAAACATTGTTAGAAAAAAATTCAGCCAGAATAACAATTAGAAATTCAGAAACTAGAGGTGGAGCTGAAGTAAAAATAGAGTGGGAAAATAAAAATTTAAAAAAATTAGTGTAATTTTTTATTATTTTCAAACAATCCACTAAGCTGACCAATCATTACATCACCTAACTCTTGAACGTCAGCAATTTTTATTGCTTTTTTGTAATATCTTGAAACATCGTGGCCTATACCTATGGCAAGAATTTCTATATCACTTTTGTTTTCAATTGATTTTACAGTTTGCTTAAGATGTTTTTCTAAAAAATCACCTGAGTTAACAGATAATGTTGAATCATCAACTGGAGCCCCATCTGAAATAACCATAAGAATTTTTCTTTCTTCTTTTCTTTTCTTAAGTCTATTGAAAGCCCAAGTAATAGCTTCACCATCAATGTTTTCTTTAAGTAAACCCTCTTTTAGCATTAAACCTAAATTTTTTTTTGATTGTCTCCAGTGAGTATCTGCAGATTTATAAATTATATGTCTTAAGTCATTTAAACGTCCTGGATTTTTAAATTTTCCAAGTTTATTCCACTTTTCTCTACTCTTACCACCCTTCCAATTTTTTGTTGTGAAACCAAGAATTTCTACTTTAACCGAGCATCTTTCTAATGTTCTAGACAATATATCAGCACAAAGGGCTGCAATAGTAATTGGCCTTCCTCTCATTGATCCAGAATTATCTATGAGTAAAGTCACAACTGTATCTTTAAACTCCAAATCTTTCTCTTTTTTAAAGGAAAGAGAATTATATGGATCAATTATTATTCTTGGTAATTTTGAACTATCTAATAAACCCTCCTCAAGATCAAATTCCCAAGATCTATTTTGTTTTGCAAGTAACTGTCTTTGTAATTTATTTGCGAGTTTTGTAATTATGTCTTGGAAACTAGTTAGCTGTTGATCTAAATTTTTTCTTAATTTAGAAATTTCCTCTGAATTTTCCAATGTTTCAGCTTTTGCTGTCTCATCAAATTCTGAAGTATATATTTTATATTCCTTATTACTTATTCCTAAATTTTTTTTCTGAACAATATTTTCTATTTCATTGTTTTCAGCATCATCATTTCCAAGTTGTTCATCAAGTCTAAATTCATTCATTTCGTCAGAACTATCAACACCTTTATTGATACTGTCTTCCTCTTCTCTTTCCTGAGATTCTCCGCTATCTGTTTTTTGATCATCTTTTGAATTGCTATTATCTTGTTCATCTTCTTTTTGCTCTTCCCTTTTGTTTTCTTCCTCGGACTCAAAGATTTCCATATTCTGGAGAATTTCCGATATTTTGGAATTGTATATGTCTTGATTCTCTGCATTTTCTTTTAAAAAGTCTATGTGATTATCTAAAGATTTTTCAAAATCATCTTTCCAGTATGATAAAATTTTTTTAGCGCTTTCAGATAAACTTACGTTCATTATTTTATTAAGCATGTAATATTCAAAAGCTTCAGAAACATTAGATTCTTCTTTCTTTTTTATATTTTCAGATTTTGCCATACCAATCTTATTATTATATTTGGTCATTAAATTTTTAGAAATTCCCCTCATCATTTGTGATCCTAAAAGTTCATATCTTATTTTCTCAGAAATTTTATACAGTGTATGGCAAGTAGGTGTTTTTGGAATATTTTGTTCCAAAGTAGAATTATCAGAAAATTTTCTTTTTAATGCCTCCGAATCTGCCTCGGCTCTTAATTTAACAAAGTTTTCCTTATCTTTTAAATTATCAAATTTGGAAATATTAAATTCTTTTAAATTTTTTTTGTCTTTTAATGTATGTGTTTCACCTGAAATAGCTTTAATCGTTGAGTTTAAAGCTTGTTTAAATTGCTCTTTTATAAGATCATCTTTGTTCATCAAACCTGAATATTTATCATTGACTCTGGCAATTCTTCACCAAAACATCTTTGATAGTATTCTGCGATTGTATTCTTTTCTACATCATCACATTTATTTAAAAAAGTTACTCTAAATGCATAGCCCACGTCTTTAAATATTTCAGAATTTTCTGCCCAATGTAGTACTGTTCTTGGACTCATAACAGTTGAAATATCTCCAGCCATAAAGCCTTTTCTTGTTAATGTCGCAACTTTTATCATGTTTGCAACTCTCTCTTTACCTTTACTATTATCTAGAGACTTGTTTTTTCCTAAAATAATTTCCATTTCTTTTTCCAAAGCTAAATAATTTAGTGTTGTAACAATGTTCCATCTATCCATTTGCCCCTGGTTTATTTGTTGTGTTCCATGATAGAGGCCAGTTGTATCTCCTAAACCAACGGTATTTGAAGTTGCAAATAATCTAAAATATTTATTTTGTTTTATGACCTTATTTTTATCTAATAAAGTAAAATTTCCCTCAGCTTCCAAAACTCTTTGAATTACAAACATCACATCTGGTCTACCAGCATCATATTCATCAAATACTAAAGCTACTGGATTTTGTATCGACCAAGGAAGTATTCCCTCCTTGAATTCTGTAACTTGTTTGCCATCTTTTATTACAATTGAGTCTTTTCCAATTAAATCTATTCTACTAACATGGCTATCTAAGTTAATTCTGATACATGGCCAGTTTAATCTGGCTGCAATTTGTTCTATATGTGTTGATTTACCCGTTCCGTGATAACCTTGCACTAAGACTCTTTTATTAAATGAAAATCCAGAGAGAATTGCTAAAGTTGTATCTCTATCAAATTTATAAGTTTTATCTATATCTGGCACATAATCAGTTTTTTTTGAAAATGCATCTACTTCCATATCAGAGTCAATACCGAATGTTTGTTTAATCGATAATTTAATATCTGGAGTTTGTTCAATATTTGTTGTCAATTTTGTCCTTATAAGTATTTTTTAATTGGGTATAAGCTAAAGTTATCACTTTAAGCTTATCTTCAAATTTTTTATTGCCAGCATTCATATCAGGGTGAAATTTTTTCACAAGTCTTTTGAATTTTTCTTGTATTTTAGCCCATTTTAAACCAACTCCAACACCCAAAATTTCAAAGGCTTTAAGGTCATTACTATTAAACTTAAACTTATTCATATGATTCAAGTTACTAAAATCTTTAAATTTTCCATTTTCATCTTTTAAAGTGTTATTCCACAATATTTTGAAAAAATTATCTGAAGAACTGAAGCTCTGTGTTGGCTTATGCCATGTCATGTCAGACTTTAAAAAGTTGATTACTTGTTCGTCGCTCATTCCTGAAAAATAATTCCAGCTTTTATTAAACTCTCTTACATGCTCAAGACAGAGAAGCCTATATTCTTTGCTGTTATCCTTTTCTTTTGGAGCTTTGTAAAGTCCCTCTTCTTTACAATTATTCCATTCACAAATATTTTTCATATTATATAATATAAATTTTAATGGATATTAATCAACTTTCAAAAAAAATTGAAAATAAACTTTTGAAAGATACTTCTATAAAAGACGTAAAGATAATTGACAACACTTATAAACATTTAAAACACAATTCACATCAGAAAGGTAAATTTCATATTAAATTAGAAATAAATTCTGATATATTAAAAAAAATCAATAGAGTTCAGTCTAATAAAGTAATTTACAAAATTTTAAGCAAAGAATTGAAAACTGATATTCATTCTTTACAAATAAGCTTTATTTAATTCTTTAAATAAAAACTTATTCAATTCACCAGATTTGGCTTGATAATTAAGGTTTAATTTTCCAAAATTCATAATTAATATTAAGTTTATACTATCAGATTTATTTTTTTTATCACTTTTCATAAAATTAAGAATTGATGTAATTTTCCTTTTATTAAAAAGGTCTTTATATTTATTTTTAATTTCGATCTTTTTAATATGATTATTTATTAATTCTGAATTTAAATTTGAAATAATTTTTTTTTCTTTACTAAAATTTACAGCATTCATTAAACCAAATATAACAGCTTCTCCATGATTTAATTTTTTTGAGTAACCAAGAGTAGCCTCATATGCATGAGCAAAAGTATGGCCAAGATTTAAAGATTTTCTTAAATTTTTTTCTTTTTCATCCTTTTCAATAATTTTTTTTTTTAATAAACAACTATTTAAAATTGCATTAACTATGAAATTTCCTTTTAGGTTTAAAATCTTATTAAAATTTTTATCTAAAAAAACAAAATTTTTTTTGCTATCAATTAAACTACTTTTTAGTATTTCAGCATATCCACATATAATTTCTCTTTTGGGGAGGGTACGTAGTAAATTAATATCTGAAATTACTAAATCCGGTTGATAAAAACTTCCTACAAGATTTTTTCCAAATTTATTATTAATACCTGTTTTGCCACCTATTGAAGAGTCGACTTGAGCTAATAAAGTGGAGGGTATATTAATAAATTTTATTCCTCTTTTATATGTGCTGGCTGCATATCCAACTACATCTCCTGTAATTCCTCCACCAAATGAAATTATACAGTCCTCTCTATAAAAATTATTTTTAAATAAAACATTATGTATTTTATCGATACTTAAGTAACTTTTATTTTTTTCATTTGCATTAAAAATTAAAGTATAAATTTTTTGATTTTTTAAACTTTTTAAAAGTAATGTTCTAAATTTTTTTGGTATCTTATTGTCAATTACGATCAAACATTTTGAAAATAATAATTTATTTTTTTTAAAAATATTTTTTAATTTTGGGATTAGATTGGTACCAATATGAACTTCGTAATTTTTACTTTTAGTTTTAACCTTTATTATTTTTGATTTCATATTTTTTTATAATTTTATTTACTATTTCATTTTTATTTAGCTGATCACAATTAATTGTGAAGTCTGCCAAACTATATACTTTAGCTCTTTCATTTATTAGTCTCTCTAGATCTGTTTCACTTAATGTCATAGCCAGAGGTCTTTTTTTACTACCATTTATTCTTTTAATTATTATATCTTTTTTCCAATTCAACCAAAAACTAAAAGAACTCTTCTTACATTCTTTCCTAATATTAGTATTAATATATGCACCTCCACCTAGTGATAAAATTTGTTTTTCACCTTTTAAACAAGATAATGTTACATCTTCTTCACATTCACGGAAGTATTTTTCTCCCTTTTTTTTGAAAATTTCTGCAATTTTCATTTTTTCTTTTTCTTCAATTTTATTATCTATATCAATAAATTTAAGTTTGGTTTTTTTAGAAATCAATTTTCCTATTAATGTCTTTCCCGAGCCCATCATACCTACTAAAACTAGATTTTTATTTGATTCCATATATTTCTAAGTTGAAAAAACACAAATATGTCTTATTTTGATTTTACAAAATTATATGCTTTTAAAACATTATACTACAAAGGAATATAACATAATATGAAATTTGCAATTAAAGCTGGAATTATTTTTTTTATATTAATTTTGTCTATTGTTGTTTTAAGTCAGATTGATTTCCCATCTCCCAACAAAAAAATTGAAGTGATTTTGCCTAATGAAAATTTTAAAACAATTAAGTAAAATAATTTTCAAAATAACCTTAATTTTATTTTTTTTTAATTGTTCTTTTGCAAATGAACCAATCGATATCTGGAAAATTGAAAAAAAAGACATCATTAACAAAGAAAATTCTACTTCAAATATAAATGCAAGTAATAATCTAAATACTAATACAACATTATCAGTTCAATCTAGTTCTGAGATATTGATAAATAAAGAAATTGAGTCATCCACTATAAAATTAGCAGGATTATATGACCCTGCACAGAATGGCTTAAAAATTGACATGTGGTCGAAGAGCGATGGTGAGTTAATCAAAAGTATATTAAATAAAAATTTAAATAGAAACTTATCTGAATTTTCAAAAAAAATATTAGACATAGCTTTACTAACAAATTCATATATTCCTACAAATAATATTACCGAAGAGGAATTTTTAGAATATAAATTTAATCATTTAATAAATAAAAAAGATTTTGAATTAATTAAAGAATTTTTAATTAATAATCCTGAAGTTTCTAATAAAAATAAATTGATTAAATTTTACTCAGAATATTTTCTTTCAAACTCTGAAGTAAAAAAAGCATGTGAAGTATTTAATATAAGTGGTGCTATTTCTGATAAGTATTTAAATAATTTTAAAATTTATTGTTTAATTCTAGAAGATAAAAAAGAACAAGCTCAATTACTTTTCGATTTATCAAATGAATTGAATGAAATTGACACTTTTTTTGAAAATAAATTTAATATATTAATGGGTTACGCAAGCAAAGATGAAATAATTTCAGACGAAAATATTTTATATTTTCACTTATCTCATAAAACAAATAAAGATTTTAATTATGAGCCAAAAATGGACTCACCTAGATATATCTGGAGCTATCTGTCGTCATCAAATATTCTTAAAAATGCAAATTCCTTTGATATTGAAAATCCAGAAGATTTAAGATTATTAGAAAGGGCAACTCATGAAAATGTATTTGATGAGAGAGAACTATTAGACACATATAAAAAATTTCAATTTAACATAACACAATTATTAAATGCTAAAGATGCTTATAAGCTTCTTCCAGATTATGAGGGTAGAGCTTTATTATATCAAAGATTACTTTTATCTGTTGATGTTGAGCAAAGATTAAGTATGGCGTATGAACTATATAAATCTTTTCAAAAAAAAAAATTAGATAATGCGTTTGATAATGAAATCAAAGTAATATTAAAAAAAATAAAAAAAGATGATGTTCCCTCAAATTTTACTACCTTTTATGAAAATTATACTGACAATAAGTTAAAAAAAGAGAGAAAGATAAAATTTAATAATAAAAAAATACATCAGTCAAAATTATTAAATTACTTTTTAAATAAAACGAGTTTGCCCAAAGCTGAAAAGGAAACTAACGATATTTTGAAAAAAATTAAAAGAAACAAAAAATATGTTTTTTCTACAAAAGATATGATTCTTATTGAATCGCTTAAATCAGATGGTGTAAAAATAGATAAAAAATACTCAAACCTTTATGAATACAACTTTCAGTTTTCATCTGATATAAAACAAATGCTATCGAATGGAGAGTTAGGCTTATTATTAATTAAAATAGTAGATATTGTTGGTGAAAGTAACCTCGAAGATCTAGATATAAACACAGTAAATTTATTAGTTTCAACTATGAATGAGTTAAAAAATGTAGATTTAAGGAACGAAATTCTAATAGAAGTCTTGCCTTTAAAAGTCTAAACAATAAATAAACTATGTCAGTAAAAGAACTAATCACAGTACCCGATGATATTCTTAGAAAAAAATCTGAGCCATTAAATAAAGTTGATATTAATGAAAAAAAACTCATAAAAGATTTATTTGAAACTATGTACCATCACAATGGTATAGGTTTAGCAGCCGTCCAAGTTGGAATCCTTAAAAGAGTAGTTGTTTTAGATGTCTCAAAAAATGAAAACGAAAAAAAACCTTTATGCTTTATTAATCCACAAATTAAAACTTTAAGTGAAAAAATGTCTACATATGAGGAAGGTTGTTTATCAATACCTAATACCTTTATTGAGATAGAGAGGCCAGAAATTTGTACCGTATTATATATAGATGAAAATGGCGATAAGAAAGAAATGGAATGCGATGGACTACTCTCAACATGTTTACAACATGAAATAAACCACTTAGATGGAAAACTAATAATTGATTATTTATCTAAAATCAAAAAAGATTTAATAATAAAAAAATTGTCTAAACAAAAAACTTCTAACAGAGTTGTTGTTTAAATGTCAAACATTTTATTCATGGGTACCCCTCAGTTTGCTGTGCCTATTCTAAAAAAAATTAATCAAAAATATAATATTAACTGTGTTTTTACTCAGCCTCCAAGTAAATCAAATAGAGGTCAAAAGTTTACGAAATCACCAATTCATAAATGCGCAGAGGAACTTAATCTAAAAATTAAAACTCCAAAAAAAATTGATGAGGAATTTGAATATCTTAAAGAATTAAATTTAGATCTTGTAATTGTTGTTGCATACGGACAGTTAATTTCAAAAAAAATTCTTGATTTGAGCAAAAAAGGTTTTTTGAATATTCATGCTTCATTATTACCAAAATGGAGAGGGGCGGCACCAATCCAAAGATCGATTTTAAACATTGAAAAAAAAACTGGTATATCATTTATGAAAATTAATGAAAAATTAGATTCTGGACCAGTATGCAACAAATATTCAGTAGATATTCTTGACCAAGATAATGCAGAAACTTTGTCTGAAAAATTATCTTATTTGAGTACAGAAAAAATTTTAGAAAATGTGCAAAATGTTTTAGAAGGAGAAGCAATATTTAAAGAGCAAGATCATACAAAAGCTACATACGCAAAGAAAATTCAAAAAATAGAAGGAAAGATAGATTGGAATAGTAGTGCTAGTAAAATAATTGCTCAAATAAATGGATTATATCCAAAACCTGGTGCATGGTTTGAGTTTAATAACAAAAGACATAAAATATTAAAAGCCAAAATAAAAAAGCAGTCAGCAAAAATTGGTGAAGTAATTGACGAACAAATGACAATAGCATGTGGGGAAAATTCAATAAATATCATTGAGATTCAAAAAGAGGGAAAGAATCCACAATTAATCAATGAATTTTTATTAGGGAATAAGGTTAGAAAGGGAACAATAATTTCAAGTGAATAGATATCAGATTTTAGTTGAGTACGAAGGTACTCTATATAATGGTTGGCAAATTCAAAAAAAAGGTAAGTCAATCCAGGAAAATATTGAGATTATCTTATCCAAACTATTAAAAGAAAAAATAAAAATTTATGGTTCTGGACGAACAGATACAGGGGTTCATGCCAAAGAGCAATCAGCACACTTTGATGCTAAAAATAAAATTACTCAAAAAGATAAACTAATAAATTCACTAAACTTCTTTTTAAATAAAAAAAAAATATCTATTTTGAAAATAAAGAAAAAAAATAAACTTTTTCATTCAAGATATTCTGCAAAAGAAAGAAGGTATATATATTTGATAAGAAATGATGCCTCTCCTTCTGTTATTAATTTTAACAGAGAGTGGCATATTAAAAAAAAAATTGATGTTGAATTGATGAAAAAGGGAGCAAAAAAATTAATTGGAACTCATGATTTTTCCACGTTTAGAGCATCTAATTGTGCCGCAAAAAGTCCAGTAAAAACCATGAAGAAGGTAAAAATAACCAAAGTTAAAAATGTTATAAAAATTCAATTTGTATCAAAATCATTTCTTAAGAGTCAAGTTAGATCCATGGTTGGTTCACTCAAATACCTTGGTGAAAATAAATGGAACTTAAAAAAATTTACCAGTATATTTAAATCAAAATCTAGAAAAAATTGTGCTCCTATTGCTCCTGCACATGGCTTATATCTTGAGAAAATTATTTATTAGATTTCTTTTTTTTCTTTTTTATTCTCCATCTTGATCCTTCTCTGACTATATAACCGCAACAATTTTTGGAGCCACACTTACAAGGAAAATCCTTATAGTTTTCATCAAAACTAAACCCATAATCATAAGTTAGTTCCTCATTTTTATTTATATCTTTAATAGAACTAATCCATAATTTTAAACCTTTGCCTTCAACTTCGCAGTTTGGATCACAAGAGTGATTAATAAGTCTTGCAGTATTGTAAGCAAAATCACCGTCTAAATCATATCTATTATTTAAGTTAAAAAGATAAATCGCTTTATCATTATCAAATTTTGGATTATTTTCAGTCTGTTTTTTTGTAATTATTTTACCTGTGTAGTAAATAATCTTAGTTCCTTTTCTTATATTTTTAGATGCAAACAGTCCCCTGTTATCAATATTTGACGATTTTTGTTTATAAAGTTTCATTATTATTTATTTTCCGACTCGATTAATGCATTTACATGATAGTTAGCACTTTCAGCAAGCGCTTTTAGGTCGTATCCACCTTCTAATAAAGATACCACTTTCCCGTTAGTAAATTTATTAGTGGCTTTTAGTGTTCTTCTTGTTATTTCATAAAAATCTTTTGATGAAAGTTCAAATTGAGCTAATGGATCGTACTTGTGAGCATCAAAGCCAGCAGAAAAGATTAGGTAATCAGGCTTATATTCAATTAACCTATCTAAAACTCTATCATAAGCATTAAAATATTCTTCAGAATTTGTGCCAGCGGGAAGAGGTATATTAAGAGAATTATTATACTTTCCCTTGTCTTTTTCTGAGCCACCACCTGGATAAAATGGATATTGATGTGTTGATATATAAAGTGAATTTTTGTTGTCATACATTACATCATAATTTCCATTTCCCCAATGAACATCAAAATCTACACATGCAATTCTTTTATAATTATATTTTTTTATTAAATAATTAACTGCGACACCTGCATTAGAAATACAGCAAAAGCCCATTGATTTGTTTTTTTCAGCATGGTGTCCTGGTGGTCGTACTACACAAAATGCATTTTTATATTTTTTATTCTCAATTCCATCTATTGCACTTATAGCTGACCCTGCAGCTTGAAACACTGCATCCTTACTTCCAGGCGATACAACAGTATCACCATCTAAAAAATTTAATCCACTTTTAGGAAATGAGTTTTTTAAATTATTAATATAATCTTCAGAATGTGTCATATTAAGAATATCATTAGGAACAACATCTGGCTTATCCCAAAGCAGTTCTTTATTTTTTTTTAAAGTATCAATTATTGAAACTACTCTCTTTGGTTGCTCTGGATGACCATCGCCTGTTATATGTTTTTCTGAAGATTCAGATGTTATAATTGCAGTTTTCAAGCGAAATAATTATGTAAAATGTTCTTATAAATCTTAGTTAACTTTTTTAAATCTGAGATCGATGTTCTTTCGTTAACCATATGAATAGTATTATTTCTTAACCCAAGCTCAAGACGTGGTATTGAACCTAAAAATCTGCTGTCACTTGTGCCACCTCTACAATTTAATTTTGCATTGTTTCCAGTAATTTTTTTTACAACTTTTTTTACCATATAAATTTCTTTGTTTGGCTCTGTGTAAAATGCTTCTCCACTTACTTTATAATCTATTTTGGTTTTGCAATTTTCTTTTTTTGCAACTGCATTAATAATTTTACTAAGTTTCTTTTTCAAAGATGTCGATTTATAAGTTGAATTAAATCTAACATTAAATTTAGCACTTGCAGATTGTGGGACTACATTTTCAGATATATTATCCACATTCATTTTTGTAAATTCCAAATTTGATGGTGGCATATACTTTGTTCCTTTGTCTAGCTGAACACTTTTCAGTTTAGATATTATTTTAGCGAGAGCAGTACATGGATTTATATATGTCCCATAAAATGCAGAGTGTCCACTTTTTCCATATACTATTACTGTCCCATTCATAGAACCTCTTCTTCCAATCCTGATTTCGTCTCCAACCGATTTATTTGATGACGGTTCGCCTACTACCGAAAAATCGATTTTTTCTTTTTTTTTCTTTAAATATTTCATAACAGCTGGACAACCATGACCTGTAGTTTCTTCATCTGCCGTAATTATTATTGATATAGAACCTTTAAATTTTTTATTTTTAATAAAGTTACTTACAGCACTTATCCAACATGCCACACTACCTTTCATGTCCTGGGATCCTCTTCCGTATAAATATCCTTTTTTTACTATTGCTTTAAATGGTGGAAACTCCCAATTATTTAGGTTAGCAACAACATCTGAGTGACCCAAATAATTAATGTTGGGTTTTGATTTACCAAATTTTGCATATAAATTTAATGCGGGTTTAGCACCTGTACCTTTTGATTTTATTATATGACATTTAAAACCTATTGATGAGAGTTTCCTTGAAAGGAAATTCATAATACCCTTATCTTCTGTTTTAATTGTTTGAAATTTTATTAGCTCCTGAGCTAACTTTAATTCATTATAAGTTTTCATTAGTTTATTCTCTTAAAAGATCGTTAACAGATGTCTTTGATCTAGTTTTTTCATCAACTTGTTTAATTATTACTGCACAATATAAAGATGGTGCTTGTGGATTGTTTTTATCTGGTAAGGATCCTGGAACTACCACTGAGTAAGGTGGAATTTTTCCATAAGTTATTTCACCAGTTTTTCTATTAACAATTTTTGTTGATTGCCCAATATACATTCCCATACTTAGAACAGAGCCTTCTCCAACTATTACACCTTCTACTACTTCTGACATTGCTCCTAAGAAAACATTATCTTCAATAATTGTTGGTAATGCTTGGGCTGGTTCTAATACTCCACCAACCCCAGTCCCGGCCGAGATATGACAATTTTTTCCAATCTGACAACAACTTCCTGCACGACTGAATGTATCCATCATAGTACCTTCGTCTATGTACGCTCCAATATTTACATAACACGGCATAAGAACAGCATTTTTTGCAACAAAGGAACCACGTCTTGCTGCTGTATTGGGGACCATTCTGAAACCCGCTTTTTCAAAATCTTCATTCGTCCAGCCAGCAGTTTTACCTTTTAATAAGTGACTCTTATCTCTCCATGTTGAATATGGCCCCGCCATGATATCCATTCCATGCATTCGAAAACTTAACATGATAGCTTTTTTTAGATGTTGATGAGTAACCCATTCACCATTGATCTTTTCAGCTACTCTTGCTTTTCCACTGTCTAGATCATCAATAATTTGATTAACAGCATCCTTTAAAGATTTATCTGAATTTTGGTTTACTTGGTCTTTATTTTCCCAAGCTTCATTTATAATTTTTTCAATACTCATAATTTATGAGTTTTTTAATAACCTTATTTCTTTTAAAAATAAAGAGAGATTTTTGATTTTATAGTCGATGTAATCTTTATCAGACTCTTTTTTACCCCAGTATTCATTATTGATAAGCCAAGCTGTTATAGTTCCCCGCTCTTTACCTATTGATAAATTTTTAGCTATATCCTCAATATAAAGAGTTTCTTTTGGATTAATCTTAAATTTATCAACCATAAGATCAAAAGCTTTCGCTTCAGGCTTAGGGTGATATTTTGCGTCAACGATATCAAATATATCTTTAAATTGATCTTCAATACCAAGAGTTTTAACTATATTTTTTACGTGCGCTCTACTTCCGTTTGTGAATACGAATTTATTTAATTTTATGTTTTCAAGCTCATTTCTTAAAATAAGATCTTTTTCCATAAATGAAAGATCGATATCATGAACATACTCCAAGAATTCTTCCGGCGGTATATTATGATGTATCATCAATCCATTTAAGCTTGTGTTATATTTGTGAAAATAATCTCTTTGTAATTCTTTAGCTTTTACAAGATCTAGCTTAAGTTTATTGGAAATATATTTTGTCATCCTCTTACTCACTTGGCCAAAAACTGCTTCTAGATCACTATATAAAACACCATCACAGTCAAACAAAATATTCTTTATATTTTTTAGATTATTCATTTTCTTATTAATGTTCCCGCACCTTTGTCAGAAAATAACTCAAATAGTATTGAATGTGGTTTTCTCCCATCTACAATAACAACACCTCTAACACCATTACATATTGCATCTAAACAAGTATTTATTTTTGGTATCATACCTCCAGAAATAATATTATTTTTTAACATTTCACTGGCTTTATTGAGATTAATTTCAGATATAAGTTTTTGATTTTGATCAAGAACTCCTTCAACATCTGTCATCAAAAGAAGACGTCTGGCATCGATCTCTTTTGCGATTGAACCTGCAACAACATCTGCATTAATATTATAAATTCTACCGTCATCACCCAATCCTAAAGGGACAACAATTGGAATTTGTTTATTATTAATAAAATTTAATATTTTCTCTTTATTAATTTTTTTTGGTTTTCCGACATATCCCAATTCTTCACTTTCTGGAATAATATTAATTACATTATTTTCTTTAGGTGATATTGAACAAACATTAGTGTTTTTTGATTTTAATTCACTTAAAATCTCTAAATTAAGCTCTAGTAAGGCCTCTTCTATATATCTTATTGTTTTATCATCTGAAACCCTAAGTCCTTTGATAAATTTTGTTTCAATATTATTTTCATCTAATTTTTTTTTAATATTTTTACCTCCACCATGAACTACAATTGCTGATAAACCAATTTTGTTTATTACTGAAATATCTTCTATGAACTGATTAAATAGTTTTTTATCTAATAAAACAGATCCACCACATTTAATTACTATAACCTCAGACTGGTATTTGTTTATGTATTTTTCAACCTCATTAATATTTGGCCCATCTGCTGGAATAATCTTATCTAATTCCATCAATTAAACGGTTTTAACTGAAGTTCTCTTCATAATTACATATTGTTGTGCCATTGTAAGCACGTTATTAATTGTCCAATATATAACTAATCCCGATGGAAAAGGCGCTAGTATCACTGTTAAGAATACAGGAAAAAACATAAATATTTTTTGCTGAATTGGATCTGGTGGTGTTGGATTAAGTTTTTGTTGCATCCACATTGTTACACCCATTGCTACTGGCCAAGCGCCGATAATTAAAAATGACGGCACATCATATGGTAACAAACCAAATAGATTAAATAAACTTGTTGGATCTCTTTCACTTAGATCGTGTATCCAACCAAAAAAAGGCTGATGTCTCATTTCAATTGTAACAAATAACATTTTATAAATTGCAAAAAAGAATGGTATTTGAATTAAAATAGGTAAACATCCACTTACAGGATTCACTTTCTCTCTTTTGTAAAGAGCCATCATTTCTTGCTGTAACTTCATTTTATCTTCCTTATGTAGTTCTTTAAGCCTTACCATTTCAGGTTGAAGAACTTTCATTTTCGCCATTGATCTAAACGAGTAGTTAGCGAGAGGAAAAAATAATATTCTTATACAAGCGGTAATCAGTATAATTGCAATTCCATAGTTACCAGTTAATTTAAAGAAATAATCAGAGATTAGGAAGATTGGCTTTGTAAGGAAGTACAAAAAGCCCCAATCAATTGCTAAATCAAATTTATTAATATTTAGTTTCTCGGCGTAACCATCAACAACATCCACTTCTTTTGCCGCAATAATCACTTTTACCTGATTAGTTTTACTTTCATTAGCCCTGACTTCTGTTGCAGCAGTCTCTATGAAATTTGCTTTAAATTTATTTTTATAATCGAAATCTGATCTAAAACTTTTATTATTTTCTGGGATTAAACTCGTTATCCAATATTTATCTGTAATACCCATCCATCCTTTGTTAGCATTTACAGAGTACTTTTTATCTTTAATGTCATCGTAATCTTCTTCAACAAGATTATCATCAAAAACACCTAATAAGCCTTCGTGTAATATATAAAAATCAGTTACATCAGGAGCTAGGTTTCTAATAATCTGTCCATATGGATAAAAGTTATAAGTACTTTGAGTATTATTCGTAATTTTTTGGTTAACAGTAAATAAAAACTTATCATCTATACTTATTTCCTTTTCAAAACTTATATTCTGTTCATTATTCCACACTAATTTAATTGGATTTTCTGGTGTTAGTAATTTATTGCCAACCACTTCCCATTTTGTATTTGAATTAGGAACTTCGATATCTTGATTATTTATAGCCCAACCTGTTTCTATATAATAACCATTTTGAGACTCTTTAGGATTAAGTAAAACTACATTTTCATCAGAGTCTAAAGTTTCAGTATATTTCTTAAAAATCAGATCATCGATTAATGATCCCTCTAGAGAAATAGAACCTTTAATATTTTCATTTTCAAAAAATATTCTTTCAACTTTGTTAATTGCCTCTGATCTAGAAATTTTATTATTCTCAATATTTTGCTCTATTTTTGGTGCTTCGTTTAGTTGAAGATTTTTCTTATTTTGATCATTATTAGTTACCTGCTTTGGATCAGGACTTGGCGGAGCAAAAAATAATCCATAGAGAATTATTACGGCAGCACTTAAGCTGATTGCAGCGATCACATTCCGGGAGTCCAACTAATTTTCTCCTTTAATTTTTTCTACTGGATCATGTCCACCTAAACCAAACCATGGGTTACATCTTAATATTCTTAAAGTTGATTTATAAGTAGCTTTGAAGATATTATATTTTTCAAAACACTCTAAGCAATAAGAGCTACACGATGGTTCGAATTTGCAAGAGTCGTAGAATAATGGGCTTAATAAAAATTTGTAAACTCTAATTAAAAAAATAAATGGATAATTTACAATTTTAATCATCTTATTCTCTCAAAATCTTTTAAAATTTGAGTTTTTACATCCTGGTATTTTTCTTTAGATACATTTTGTCTTGCAATAATCAAATACGAAAAATTCAAATTTATTTTAATTTGTTTATAGATATCATTCATAATATTTCTCAGTCTTCTTTTTATTTTATTTCTGATAACTGCATTACCTATTTTCTTTTTTGTGACTATACTTAAATTAAGTTTTTTTGTATCTTTATTAGAAAGTCTTTTAAAAAAAATTGTAGAGTATTTGTTTGAAACTTTTTTACCTGAAAGCAGAGACTTAAAATCTTCATTTTTTTTTAGACTTACTAAACTACTTTTCATTACACGGGAGTGAGTTTTTTTCTACCCTTACTTCTTCTTCTCTTCAAGAGAGCTCTCCCTCCTCTTGTTTTCATTTTTGCTCTAAAACCTGTCGCGCGAGCTCTTTTAAGGTTACTTGGGGAATAGGTTCGTTTCATATTAAGGCTATATATTTGTAAATTTTCGGTAGTTATACAAATTAATGTATATAAGTACAGCGATTTTTAATAAATTAGAACAAAATGGAAAATGAAAATAAATTAAAAATTATTCTGGGTATTATATATCTTTCAATAGTTACTGGCTTTTTGTTGCTTTTTTTTAGCTATTTCTCATTTGACGACTTTTCAAGTTTTGAACTTATAAAAAATAATAGAGACAAACTAAATGATATCAAAAATTCTAATCTTTTAATCTCAAGCATATTATTTTTTATTGGAGTGATTATTTGGGTTATGCTATTAGGATTTGGTTCACCAGTTTTTTTAATTGGAGGATTTGTATTTGGGAAATGGATAGGGACAATTCTTACAGTATTTGGTTTATCTATTGGTGCAACACTTTTGTATATTTGTGCAAACTATTTTTTTAAAGATCTAATTGAAAAAAAATTTTCATCAAAATTTTCTAATCTTACCGAAAAATTTAAAAAAAATGAATTTACTTTTTTTCTGATATATAGATTTGTCGGCGGGATACCTTTTTTTATATCAAATATTTTGCCAACATTATTTAATGTTAAGATTAGAAACTTCTTTTTTGGATCTGTTATTGGAATGACACCTCAGTTATTTGTTGGAGCTTCACTTGGTGCAGGCCTAAATAATGTTATTGAAACCAATCAAGAACTCCCAAGTATATTTGATATAATTTTAACTCCGGATATTTATGTACCAATAATTGGTATGATAATCCTGGTTTTAATTGGATTTATAATCAGAAAAAAATTCTACAAATAGCTGGTGCCCTCGACGAGAATCTAACTCGTAACTGACCCTTACCAAGGGCCTGTTTTAACATTAAAACTACAAGGGCATTTTTAATAATAATTAGTGTATAAAATAGTTTTTTTCAAATAAATGCCTTAATTTTTTGAGAAAATCAGTTATATCTAAACTAGGTAAATGATATGGGAATTCACTACGATTATAAATCGACAAGAGGAGCTAAGGCTATGGAGAAGCAGGCTAAAAGAGAAAAAAAGCTTGCTGAAAAAAGAGCAAAAAAAATAGCTAAACAAGGTGACCCCAAAAGTCCAGAAGATAAAACAATACCAATTGATCAAGTAATAACTTTAGATCACCTTACCAATCCAGATAAAAAGTAATCAAGATGGACAGGAAGAAGGATAAAAAAGCTAGACTCGAAGAAGCTTTGCGTAAAAACTTGAGAAAAAGAAAAATTTTTCAAAAAAAAAATAAAAAAAATAAATAAATGTCAGTACAATCAGATAAGTGGATAATCAAAATGTCGAAAGAGCAAGCAATGATTTCACCGTTTGAAGATAAACAAATAAGGGAAGGAAAAATTTCATTTGGTGTTTCTTCATACGGGTACGATGCGAGAGTATCTAATGAGTTTAAAATATTTACTAATGTTAACTCCGAAATTGTTGATCCAAAAAATTTTAAGCCAACAAATTTTGTAACAAAAGAATCTGATGAATGTATTATTCCCCCAAATTCTTTTGTTTTAGCTAGAACAGTCGAATATTTTAAAATCCCTAGTGATGTCTTGGTTATTTGTCTAGGTAAGTCCACATATGCTAGATGTGGAATAATTGTTAATGTAACACCTTTGGAACCAGGATGGGAAGGTCATGTGACTCTTGAATTTTCTAACACAACTCCATTACCAGCCAAAATTTATGCAAATGAAGGCGTGGCTCAATTTATTTTTTTAAAAGGTAATGAAAAACCTGATGTCTCATATGCTGACAGAGATGGAAAATATATGGGTCAAAAAGGGGTAACGCTTCCCAAGATTTAAAATGGATAAATTTAAAATAATTGGTCCCTCTAAGATCAGAGGAGAGGTATCAATTTCTGGAAGTAAAAATGCTGCTCTACCAATACTCGCTGCAACTTTATTATTCGATAAAAATGTAACAATTAAAAATCTTCCGCGAGTTAAAGATATAGATACAATGCTTAATTTATTAAAATCATTAGGAAGAAAAATTAGCTTTAAAAATAACAAAAAAATCGCGACAATTTCAAAAGGGAGAAAAAATAATTATTTCGCACCTTATTCTCTTGTTAAAACAATGAGAGCGGGAATTTTAGTTCTTGGTCCATTATTGGCAAAAAATAAAAAAGCAAAAGTAAGTAGTCCTGGTGGTTGTAGCATAGGAGTAAGACCAATAGATATACATTTAAAAGCTATATCAAAACTAGGTGCCAAAATTCAAATTGAAAAAGGATATGTAAATGCAAAAGCTCAAGAGGGATTAGTTGGTTCAGAGATAAGATTTTCAAAAATATCTGTTGGAGCAAGCGAAAACTTAATTCTTGCTTCTTGTCTTGCAAAGGGAGTAACAATAATAAAGAATTGTGCAATAGAACCTGAGATCAAGGATCTGACAAATTTTCTGAAAACAGCTGGTGCCAAAATTAAATGGATCGGTAAAAGAACTTTAAAAATAGAAGGTGTTAAAACATTAAAAAGTATAAATTACTCAATCATGAACGATAGAATTGAAGCAGGTACTTTTTGTGTTGCCGCGTGTTTGAATAGTGGAAACTTAAAAATTAAAAACTTTCAGCCAAAAATTATTAATACAGAGATAAATTTACTTAAGAAAATTGGTGCAAAGATAAAAACCACAAAAAATACAATTCAAATTAGGGGACCAAAAAAAATTAAAAGTTTAGATTTTCTAAAAACTGGAGAATATCCAAACTTCCCCACTGATTTACAAGCACAAATTATGGTATTATTAATTAGAGCAAATGGGAAAAGCACAATAGAGGAAAACATATTTGAAAATAGATTTATGCATGTTCCAGAATTAAAAAGATTAGGCGCAAAAATAAATATTAAAGGAAACAGGGCAATTATTGAAGGAACTAATAATCTAGAGGGCGCTGAGTTAATGTCTAGTGATTTAAGGGCATCAGTAGCTTTGGTTTTAGCAGCTTTCATTTCGAAAGGAACATCGATTATAAATAGAGTGTATCATTTAGATCGAGGTTATGAAAAAATTGAAAATAAGTTAAAAAAAATTGGGGTAAAAATTAAAAGAATATCTTAGTGAATAGTTTTTTAAAGAAAGTAATTGCTCAATCTCCAGATGACCTACAAATTATATCAGCATTATGCGCACAAGCTAAAGTCAAAATTTCTGATATAAAATATTTGCCATCCACGAAAATTTTTTTAATTTCTGTTTTAAGAATCGATAAGGAAACACATAGTGATAAAGCTATTAATAGTGTTGTAAAATTTGAATTTATTGAAAGTTCCAAGTCTAAAAACATTGACCAGTCTAATACAGATTTAACTTTAGAGTTTCTTGCCATTGACATTTTTAAAAAAAAAGAAAATTTTGAAATAGTTCTGTTATTTTCAAAAAATAGAATTATAACACTGTCCACAGAAGTTATTGATGCAACATTGGAGGATCAAAAAATTAAAAATGATTAGATTTTTAGATGCTAAAAGTAAAAATTATGAAAAAAAATTAATAAATTTTCTTGATTCAAGAAGATCTGGAAAAAATATTGATACAACTATAGTAAAAAAAATTCTAAAAGATGTAAAAATAAATAAGAATAAGGCATTGTTAAAATATGAAAAAAAATTTAGCAATAATAAGTCGATTAAAATTAAAGATAATGAATTAAAAACCTCAATTAAATCGCTTGATGATAAAATAAAAAAATCAATCGATTTAGCATATAATAGGATTTTCAAATTTCATAAAAAACAGCGCAGAAAAGATATTCATTATAAAGATAAATATAACAACAAGCTCGCTTATAAATATGTGCCATTACAATCTGTAGGAATTTATGTACCTGCAAATTTACCCTCAACATTACTTATGAATTCTATTCCTGCCAAAATTGCTGGTGTTAATAGAATTGTTTTGGCCAATCCAAAACTTAATGGAAAACTAAATCCAGCAGTTTTATATGCTGCTCAGAAAGTTGGAATTAACGAAATATATTCAATGGGCGGTGCACAGGCAATTGCGAGCTTAGCGTATATACAAAAAGTTAATAAAATTGTTGGACCTGGAAATATTTTTGTTGCTACGGCTAAAAAAGAATTATTTGGCAAGGTTGGTGTAGAATCTATGGTAGCAGGCCCCTCAGAAATAACAATATTAGCAGATAACAAAACTAAAATAGAAGATGTACTTACGTCAATGATAGGTCAAGCAGAACATGATGAAAATTCGCAGTGTATTCTTATTTCAAAAGATTTAAAATTGATAAAAGAATTTCAAAAAAAAATTAAAGAAAAAATAAAAAAATTACCAAGAAGATCAATAGCTTTTAAAAGTCTAAAAAATAATGGTTTAGCAATTCTTGCAAAAAAAAATTCAGATATTATTAATTCTATAAATGAAATAGCTCCGGAGCACTTAGAAGTAAATATTTCGAAACCAGATAAAATAATTAATAAAATAATCAATGTTGGAAGTGTTTGTATTGGTAAATATTCACCCATGGCTGTTACGGATTATAATGCTGGCACAAATCATGTTTTACCAACTTTTGGATCTGCAAAGTATGCTTCAGGATTGAACGTTAACGAATTTTATAAAAAAATTAGCTATATAACTCTATCTAAAAAAGGTGTTGAGAAAATAGGAGAATCCGCTACACATCTCGCAGAGTATGAAGAATTATATGGTCATGCTTTAAGTATAAGATCAAGAATGAGGAGATATTAATTTGGGTAAACAGGATACGTTAGAGTTTGAAGGTGTAGTAACAGATCTTCTTCCTAATGCTATGTTTAGAGTTAAACTAGACAATGGTCATAACGTTACAGCTCACACAGCAGGAAAACTAAGAAAAAATCGTATTCGTGTTTTACAAGGTGATAGAGTAAAGTTGGAGGTATCTCCGTACGATCTATCAAAGGGTCGTATAATTTTTAGATCTTAATACGGCTTCGTAGCTCAGTTGGTAGAGCAGAGCCCTGAAAAGGCTTGTGTCGCTGGTTCGAGTCCCGCCGAAGCCACCACACCATGTGGTATTAATATCCATCATTATGCTTGCATTCAAAATTAAAATCTAATACCAATCCAACAGCTAATTTTAGCTAATTATATAATAACAAAGAAAGAGTAACTAAAGTATGAGTACATTAAAAGGCAAAGTAAAGTGGTTCAACGGTAAGAAGGGCTACGGTTTTATTGAAAGAGAAGACGGAGAAAAAGATTGTTTCGTTCATGCGAGTGCAGTTAGAGAAGCTGGACTAAGATTTTTGAATGAAAACGATGCTATAGAATTCGAAATTCAAGATGGCGAAAAAGGTCCAAGCGCTGTAAATTTGAAAAAATTAGGTTAATAAAATTTAATTCATCAAAATATTTGTATAGGAATAGGATGTGTTAAAAACATAGCTATTCCTGTACAAAACCTTTTCCTTCTTGCATTTTAAAAAAAAAATGCTACTAACACAGCAATGAATAAATTAGTTGTTATAAACAGAGAAACTCACAGACACCATTTTCATGCTGGCTGCACGCTAGCTATTTAATTATTTATAAATTTAATTTTATCCACATTTAGTATAAAACAGTAGAAGGAGCACGGGTAGCTCAGTTGGTTAGAGCAGCGGTTTGTGGAACCGAAGGTCGACAGTTCGAATCTGTCCCCGTGTACCAAAAAATGAATAAAGAAAAAAAATTGTCAGCCAATACCCCTTCGGGCTTTGTTGACAGATATGGTAAAGAATTAGCATTAAAAGAAAATTTAATTGCTAAGATAGAAGAAAATTTTTTAAAATTTGGTTTTTCCAAGCTAGAAACTCCAAGTTTTGAAATATCAGAAAATATAGGAAAATTTTTACCAGATGAAGATAGACCAAGCTCTGGAGTATTTGGTTTTCAAGAAGAAAACGATAACTGGATATCATTACGTTATGATTTAACCGCACCATTAGCGAGATATGTATCTCAAAATTATTTAAATATCTCTAATCCGTTTAAAAGATATCAAATTGGTAATGTATGGCGAAATGAAAAACCTGGTCCTGGTAGATTTAGAGAGTTTACTCAAGCCGATTGTGATATTATTGGATCTAATAATCCTTTAGCAGATGCTGAGATGTGCAATCTTTTAGCTGACACATTATATTTCTGTGGTTTAGAAAAAAATCAATATCAAATCAAGTTAAGTAATAGAAAATTAATCCAAGGACTTATTGAAAATTTAAAAATTTCAGAAAGCAAACAACAACTTACTGTTTTAAGGGCCATTGATAAACTTGATAGAGTTGGAGCTGATGGTGTGAAACAATTGTTAACAACAGGACGTGAAGACAAATCCGGTGATAAAACTATTGGAGCAAACCTCTCGAATTCTCAAGCTGAAGAAATAGTTAGTTTTATAAATATGAAATCTTTAGATGAAATTAAGTCAGCTATACCAAACAAATTAGTTGAAGATGGTGTTTATGAATTAAATAAAGTATTAGATGGATTAAGTTATTCATCTAATTTTGAACAAATAATTTTTTCTCCTGAAGTTATCAGAGGCCTTGAATATTATGATGGCCCAATATTTGAGGCAAATTTAACATTTAAAGTCAAAAATCAAAAAGACCAAGAGGTGGAGTTTGGGTCTGTTGGTGGAGGTGGAAGATATAATTCTTTAGTTTCACGATTTAAAAAAGTAGACTTATCTGCAACAGGTGTATCCATAGGTCTTGATCGTCTGTTATACGCATTAGTTCAGTTAAATAAAATTGAGGTTAAAAATAATTCACCAATTATAATATGTGTTTTAGATAAAAAATATCTCTCTAATTATTATGAATTGTTATCACAACTTAGAAATCAAAAAATTAGTTCTGAGGTTTATCTAGGAGACTCAGGTTTAAAATCTCAATTAAAATATGCAGATAAAAGAAGTTCACCTGCTGTAATTCTTTGTGGGGATAATGAATTTAAAAATAATAAAATTACTATAAAAAAATTAGTCTCAAATTTAGAAGAAACATCAAAAAATTTATCTAGAGAAGAGTGGAAAAAATCTGAAAATACTCAAATTACATTTGATAAGGAGAACCTGATTGATGAAATCAAAAAACTTATCTGAGAATATTTTAAAAGTAATTAAGTCAAATGGATATAAATATATTGATCTTGATACAGTAATTGATACCAATTTAATATTGGAAAGGTCAGGAGAAAGTTTCAAAAGATTTATATTTTCTTTCAATGATCAATTGGGAAATGAACTTTGTTTAAGACCTGATTTAACAATTGCATCTTGCGTTAGATATTTAAATAATAATAAGAAAACTAGTGAAAAAATTTTCTATAGTGGTCAAGCATTTAGAAAAGGATTAAATAAAAAAGATTCAGTTATCAGAAATCAAATTGGCTTTGAAATATTAGGATCTTTTACTGAAAAAAAAGATGATAAAAAAATAATAGAAACTTCACTTAAAGCATTATCGAAAATTAAATATAAAAGCGGAAATTTAGTAATAGGTAACATAGAAATTTTTAGACTTTTGTTAGATAAATTGGATTGCCCAGCTAGATGGAAATTAAGATTACAACGTCATTTTTGGAGAGAAAAATATTTTAATGATTTATTAAAAAGATTGGAGACCAACTCTGATATCGATCCAACAATTGTAGAAATAGATAAAAAAAAATATTCTAAAATGATTAATGGAAATCAAAAAAAAGAAGTTGCTGGAAGATCAATAGAAGAAATATTATTAAGATTTGACACTAAAATTAAAGATCCAAGAAGAACAAAAAAAGGTAGTAATGTTGTAAAAATTTTAAAAGAGTATTTAAAAATTGAATGTCCTATTAATCAAGCATCTAAAAAGTTAAATTTATTTTTTAAAAAAAATAAAATTAATCTAAGAGTTCAGGATGATTATTTTCCAATAACTAAAAATAAAATTAAAAAATTAAATGTTAGATTTAATTCCTCTTTTGGAAGACATCTCGAATATTATACCGGTTTAGTTTTTAAGATTGATATTACATCAAAGTCTGGGAAGTTAAATATTAGAGGTGGTAGGTACGACTCTTTAATTAAAGATCTTGGATTTAAAAAAAATATACCGGCTGTTGGAGCAGCTATTAACTTAGAAAAAATATGATAATTTGGTTAGCTTCGTATCCTAAAAGTGGAAATACTTGGTTGAGATCTTTAATCGCCAATTACTATTTTTCAGAAACAGATGATTTTAATTTTGAACTTTTAGAAAAAATAGACTCTTTTCCAAGTAACAAATATTTTAGAAAGTATTTAGATAAATTTAAAAAACCTCACGATACTTCAAAGTATTGGATAAAAGAACAAGAAAAAATTAACCAATCTAAAGGTTTGAAATTTTTTAAAACCCATAATGCACTTTGTAAAATAGAAGGTAATCAATTCACTAATAAAGAAAATACATTAGGTGTAATATATATAATAAGAGATCCAAGAAACGTAATCTCTTCATTATCAAACCATTATCAAATTTCTACTGATGAAGCTTTTCAATTTATGACAGATGAAAAAAGAGGAATTGTCTCTAAAGAAAAAGATCGATTTTTAGGTTTTCAGGCACTTTTTTCTTGGAAATTAAATCAGAAATCATGGGTAGATAATAAATTATATCCCGTTTTAACTGTGAGATATGAAGATCTACAAACCGATGCACTAAGTACATTTAAACAAGTCATCAATTTTATTAATAAACTTTCCAAATCAGATGAAAAATTTAATAAAGAAAAAGCATTGAAATGTATAAACAATTGCAATTTTGATAATTTGAAAAAACTAGAGGACGAAAAAGGTTTTTCAGAAGCAATCACAAAAAAAGGATCTAACGAAAAAATAAAATTTTTTAATTTAGGAAAAGATAATGATTACAGGAAACTACTTAATGAAAATTTAATAAATAAAATGAATAATTTATTTCAAGAAGAACTAGTAAAATTTAAATATGAGTAATAACACCGTAAAAATTGGAATTCCAAGCAAAGGTAGATTACGATCTGGAGTTTTAAATATTTTCAAAAAGAAGAAACTAAAAATTCGTTCTGAAAGAGGTGAGCGAGATTTATTTGGATTTATTAGAGGAAAAAAAAATATTATTATCAATTATCTGCATGCTAGAGAAATAATAGAACGTCTCGCAGATGGATCTCTAGATATTGGTTTTTCTGGATATGATTTATTAATGGAGAGTGAAATTAATGTCCAAAAAAAAGTAATTGTTAAAAAAAGATATGATTTTGGGAAAGCCACGCTGGTAGTTGCAATTCCTGATGATTGGATAGATGTACAGACAATGCCTGACCTTGAAGAGATAGCATTTGAATTTAAAGATAAAAAAAGAAATAGATTGCGTATAGCAACAAAATACCCAAAATTAACTACAGAGTTTATGTTTTCAAGAGGAGTTACACAATTCAAATTAGTTAAAAGTCTTGGAGCAACAGAGATATATCCATTTACTGGATCATCAGAAATTATAACAGATATAACTTCAACTGGAGCAACTTTGAAAGCAAATAAATTAAGGATATTAAAAGATGGAATAATCCTTAATTCTCAAGCTTGTTTAATGACATCAAAAAAAAGTAGAAGTTCAAAAATTGTTAACAATGTTTTAAATAAACTTTAAATATCATCAAGGAGGTGTAACATACGAATAATGGATACAATTTTAATAATAATTTTAGCTTTAATACTAATAGCAACATTAGCTATCCTTTATCTAAATATTAAATCAAATATAAAAAAAGAGGACGAAAATAAAGAGTCTGAAGAGATAGCAAATCTAAATGCTGAAATAGTTAAATTAAAAGACAGTTTAAATACGACAATTAATACCTCTTTAAGTTCGATGTCTTCATCTTTTAATAATCTTTCAACTGGTGTTACAAAAGATATGACAGCAGCTCTTACAAAAGTCGATGAGAAAGTTGCAGCTTTTAATTCTCAAGTTGAAAATTTAAATGAAAGTCAAAAAGGTATTAATAAAATTTTAGCTGGAGTTAAAAAGTATGGAACTTTAGCTGAATTTAGTTTGGGATCACTTATTAAGGACCTGCTACCCTCATCTCAGTATTTTTCTAACGTTAAAATGAAAGAAGAAACAGGTGAAAATGTTGAATTTGCAATTAAACTTCAAGAGGGAGTGTTAGTCCCTGTAGATAGCCACTTTCCTGTTGAAAGATTTAAAGCTATTCAAGATGCTCATCAAGAAGACGATAAAAAAGCTATAGCAGATGCAAGAACTAAACTTGCAAAAGCTTTTAAAGAAAAAGCCAAAAGTGTAAATGAAAAATATATTGTACCTCCTAAAACCACTGATTTCGCAATTGTGTATGCACCAACAGAGAGTTTGTTTTTAGAGCTAGCTAATTATCAAGATCCTACTTCTAAAGAATTATTGACCCAGGAATTAATGAAAAAATATAAAGTAACTATTATGGGACCAAATAATTTATCTGGATATTTACAATCATTACACATGGGTTTTCAAACATTAAAAGTTCAAAAACACGCAACTGAAATATATGATCATTTAAAAACAATAAGTACAAGATTTACAAAACATTTTGATGGAATTATTAATCTTAGAAAAAAGCTAGAAGAAGCTATGACTGCTGTTGATAAATTTGGAACTGATGCAAGATCTATTAAAAGAACATTAGAAAATATAAAAGATCCAGAGCAAATAGAAAAAGCTATTGAAACCGAAAACGTAGAAAAATTTGAAGATATTCCAAGACAGGCAAAAAATTAAATTAATCTTTTACAAAAACTTTAATGAAGTGGAATAATAAATTTAACTATCCAAAATCATCAAGATCAATTGAAGATGGATATAGAAAATATTTATTAGGAGAGAATAAATTACCAAGTGTTACAACAATTTTAAGTGCCACCAAGTCAGAAGAAGAGAAGGCAGCTCTAGCTAATTGGAAAGCAAGAGTAGGAATTAACGAAGCTAATAGAATTAAAACAGAAGCATCATCAAGAGGTACCTCAATGCACTCTTATATTGAAGACTATTTGAGAGGAAGAATTAATGAGAGTTTTTTTGAAACTAATGAGCAATACAAAAATATGGCAAAAGAAATAATTCAAAAAGGAATTACCGGAAGACTCAATGAAGTGTATGGAATGGAAGAAACTTTATATTATCCAGATCAATATGCTGGCACAGCTGACATGATAGCATTGTTTGAAGGTAAAGATGTTATAGTAGATTTTAAACAGTCTAATAAACCGAAAAAATCAGATTATATTCAAGATTATTTTTTGCAACTAGGAGCTTATACTTTAGCTCATGATGTTGTTCATGGAACTAAGATGAAAGCAGGAATAATACTGTTATGTACTAAAGATATTTTATTCCAAGAATTTAAAATTGAAGGTGCTGAACTAGAAATGTATCAAAATTTATTTTTGGGAAGGGTTAAAAAGTTTTACGAATTGAATAATATATCTTGACTTTATTTATCCTATCCATAAAAGAGTTATTAATACCTGAGCTAATTGTTTATATGCTAATGGTTAAGTCTTTAAAAAACTTTCCAAAAACCCATAAAAAATTAGCAAATTTAAGGATGTAATTATGAATTTAGCAATTTGGGATATAGAATCATCGAGTGCAAGCACAGATTTTGGAAGCATAATTGAAATTGGTGGTATTTTAGTTGATGAGAATTTTAAAGAGAAAGATAGATTTAATTTAAGATGTCGTTTACCTGAAGGAGAGGTCTTTCAAGCAATGGCTCTAATTGTAAATAAAACATCTATAAAGCAATTAACTCAAACTAATCTTTCTCATTATCAAATGTTAGCAGAAGTTGAAAAAATATTTAAAAAGTGGAGTCCTGCAGTATTTCTTGGTTGGTCTAATATTGGATTTGATGATGAAATGATAAGAAAAGAGTTTTTTAAAGGGATTAGATATCCATATCTTACAAATGCTGCTCCCAATAAAAGACATGATGGTATTAATATTGCTCGTGCAGCTTATGCAATAGATCCTTCAATTTTAGAAGTAGAGTTTAATGAAAAAAATAATGCAGTATTCAAATTAGAGTCCTTAGCTAGAATGCAAGGCATTGATTCAACTGACGCTCATAGCGCATTAAGTGATAGTATAATGACAGCTAAAGTTTTAAATATTGTTAAAAAAAAACAGCCAGGGACTTGGGAGTCTTTTTTTAAAACTGCGAATAAATCTGATACTGAAACTATAATTAAAAAAGGGGAAATTATTACCTTAAATGAATATTATTATGGTAAATCTAGACTTCATCTAGTTGCACCTCTTCATCAAAAATATTGTATGCATCCAATATATGCTGGTTGGTATTATGCATTCGATCTAAGGACTGATGTTGAGCCATTATTAAATTTATCAATAAATGAGCTAAAAGTTGAAATGAAAAAGTCCCCTAAATTTTTAAGAACTATTAGATCAAACAAAGCTCCAATTATTGTAGATGCACAATATGGAATACAAGCAGAACCTTATAGTGCCATGGATAAGTCATTAATTAATAAAAGAGCAGATATTGTTAAAAATAATGAGAAATTTTCCCAAAATATACTTCATGCATTAAGAGAAGTAGCTGAAGAAAAAGAACAGTCTAAAACACAAGAAGATATATATGCTGAAGAGAGCATTTATACTAAATTTACATCAAACAAAGATACTGCCTTATTTCCTGCTTGGCATGCAGCATCATGGAAAGATAAACTTAAATTACTAGATAAATTTGATGATGATCGTTTAGTGGGATTTGGAAAAAAAATTATTTTTCAAGAGGCACCCGAAGTTCTCCCCGAGAGCATGCTTAAAACTATAAAACGAGAAATTGCAAAGCGGATTTTGAGTGAAAAAAAAGAAAAATGGTGGACAATTCCTACACTCTATACAGAAATTGATACACTAAGAGAAAAATATACTAATGAGAATGACAATGAAAAGCTAGCATTACTAGATGAATTTAATGAATATGCAATGTCAATACAGAAAAAGTATGAAAATGTTTAATGTGGATAATTTAAACATTTCTCTTTTAACTATTGATAAAAAAATTTTTATTTATATATAAAACTGATGGCAACATTAAAAGTAACAGACGAAAAATTTGAAGAACAAGTTTTAAAAAACGAAAAACCAGTTTTAGTAGATTTTTGGGCCGAATGGTGCGGACCTTGTAAAATGGTTGGACCAATTTTAGAGGAAATTTCAGAGGAGATGGCGAATGATATTGTCATTGCAAAACATGACATAGACTCAGAGCCTAACATGCCTACCAAGTACGGTGTTCGTGGAATTCCTACAATGCTTTTATTTAAAGGTGGTGAATTAAAAGCTACTAAAGTTGGGGCTACACCAAAAAGCGATATAGTAGCTTTTATAAAAGAAAATATTTAATTTAAATTAAGTAGCTCTCCAGCAAGATATAGAGACCCGGTAATCATTATCAAATCACCTTTTTCCGGATTTAGAGAATTAAGAGCCTCTTCAATAGATTTTTTGTAATTAACATTAGGATATTTATTTAATTTTTCTTTTAAATCTATTCCTTTGATAGCATTCGGTTGGTTAGGAATATCAATTGTTGTTATGGAAGATATATTATTAAATTTGCTTAAATATTCTTCGTGATCTTTATTAGACATCATTCCAAGAATTAAATGCTTTTTACAATCAAGAGTATTTAAATATTCATTAAGAGCTTTTGCGCCTAAAGGATTGTGTGAGCCATCTAAATATAATCTATTATCCTTACAAATATTTTTTAGCTTTCCAGATTTAATTTCTTGAAGTCTTGCAATACTCTTTATTTTAGTAATACCTTCTTTAATATTTTCATCTTTTACTTCTAGTTGTAAATTTCTTACTGTAGCAATAGCTGTTGCACAATTGTCAATTTGAAAATTACCTAATAGGTTTGGTTTTGGTAATTTTAAACCACCATATTCATCCTCATAATAAATAAAACCATTCTCACTTAATGAATAATTAAAATCATCTTTATAAATGATTTTCTTTGATTGATTATTATTAATTGTTTTTTTAATTAAATTTAAGGTTTCATCCGAGCTTTGTTTGCTAACTACAATAGTAGAATTTAGAAGGGATGAGGTTTTTTCATAAACAATTTTTTCAATATTTTGCTCATTTTTTGGTAACCAGTCTAAATGATCTAAACCTATTGAAGTAACAATACTAGATAAATTATTATCAATAATATTTGTTGCATCAAATCTATGAAATAGACCACTTTCTATAATATTTATTTTGTCTTTGAATTTACTTGCATGATAAAAATATGCTGCAGTTAACATTTCGAAGTAAGTTATTTGTTCTCTATTATTAACATTTTCAACTTCTATTAATAACTTAGACAAGTTATCGTCAGATATTTCTTCGTCATTAAAAATAAATCTCTCGTTAATTTTTTGAATATGTGGACTGGTATAAATATTACAATCTATATTGGCTGTTTTTAAAATTGATCTTACTGCCTGTATAGTTGAATACTTTCCATTTGTTCCAACTACAGATATGTATTTTAATTTTTTTTGAGGATCACCTAATTTTTTACAAAGATTTTTAACTCTATCTAGACTTAGGTCGATTTCTTTAGGATGCAGCTTTTGCAAGCGGTTCAATATTGTCTGAAGTTTCATTTATTTGTTTTTCATTTACCGCGTTATCTTTTTTTAACAATATTGATAATAGTAAGCTTATTTCGGTTTTTAAATCTTTTCGTTCTACTATTCTGTCGACAAATCCGTGCTTTTCGACGAACTCAGATGTTTGAAAGTCTGAACTAAGTTCTTCTTTGACTGTTGCTTGTATAACTCTTTTTCCAGCAAAGGCTATTAAACACCCAGGTTCAGCAAAATGAATGTCACCTAACATCGCAAAAGATGCAGTAATTCCACCAGCTGTTGGATCTGTAAAACAAACTAAATAAGGAAGATTATTTTTTTTAAGTTCATTAATAGCAAGGGTAGTTCTTGTCATATTTGCAAGGGCAATAGGAGACTCAAACATTCTTTGTCCTCCACCACAAGGAAAGAAAACAAATGGTGTTTGATTGTCAATAGCGTGTTGAACACCATAAATAATTGCTTCGCCCTCTGCTGCACCAACAGAGCCACCAATAAACTCAAAATTAATAGCTCCTGCTGTTACTTCTATTCCATTTATTCTTCCTTTAGCAATCATCACAGCTGAATTCTGATTAGTTTTTTTTCTTGCAGATTTTAATCTATCTTTATATGACTTGGTATCGATCCATTGAAGGGGGTCTTCCGCTGGAATCGGTGTATCAATTATTTCGTAAGCATTTTTTCCAAAAATAATATCAAATCTTTGTCGGCAACTAATTCTATGATGTTTTCCACACGAATTGCAAACCCATAAATTTTCTTCAAGTTCTTTTTTTAATATTGGCCCTTTGCAACAACTAGTCCAATCTGAGTTTGCTATATCTTCTTTTGATGGTCTTTTTTTTAGAACTTTCTTGATTTTTTCACCAAAACTTAAAGCTTTTGTTATCCAGTTCATAGAATTTTATTTTTTAATTTTTTTACTAATTTACTTACATTTGTGACAGGATTTTGTCTATGCTTTAAACTCTTGCTAATTTCCTTACAAATTGCACTTCCAACAACTAATCCATCCGCAGATTTCAGTTTACCAATTGTTTTTTCTGTGATTCCAAAACCAATAACAATTTCTTTTTTTGGATCGATTTTTTTTATTTTGTTGTAATTTTTTAGTATATTATTAGGTGACACTTTTAGTCTACCACCTGTTGTGCTCAACATCGAAATAAAATAATTCATTGGGTGAGAATCTTTTATAATTTTTTTAAGTCTCTGTTTTGTTGTTGTTGGTGATAGAAGTTGAATAAAATAGATAAATTTTTTCTTACATTTCTTTGCGAAATTCTTATTCTCTGGCCAAGGTAAATCCACAACTATTAAACCATTTACTCCTGAAGAATTACATTTATTTAAAAAATTATTTTCACCATATTGCAAAATCATATTAAAGTATCCCATCAATATTATTGGCTTATTTTTATTTAATTTCTTAAAATCTTTTATAATTTTAAAAATATCATTCATTTTAATTCCATTTTTAATTGCTCTGTAAGCACTTGTCTGGATTTGGCTACCGTCTGCGACAGGAGTATTGTGTGGTATACCTACTTCTAGAATATCAGCATTTGTAGAAATTGATTTTAATATTTCTAATGATTGTTTTTTTGAACTGTCTCCAGCAACAGTATAAGTTAATAGTGCTGCTCTATTTTCTTGTTTTGCTTTTTTAAAGGCTTGGCTA
>CACMFU010000011.1 GCA_902613065.1 uncultured Pelagibacteraceae bacterium
TTAAATATAAAAAAAAATAATGATAAAAAAAATATAGAAATTGATCAAATTAGAGAAATCATAAAGTTTACAAATCAATCCTCCTTTAATAATAAATCAAGATTTATAATTCTCGACGATGTTGAATTTTTAAATATTAATTCATCAAATGCTTTATTAAAAAATTTAGAAGAACCAAATGAAAATGTTTTTTTTATTTTAATTTTTAATTCAGAGAAGTTTTTAATAGATACAATAAAATCCCGATGTATAGAATTTAAATTAAGTATATCTAATGAGGATACTAGATTGATTGTTAATAATTACTTTAATGAAAATATTTATGAACAAATAAATTCAAATTTGATAAATTATTACTCAACGCCTTTTTTTTTAATATCCTTAATAAACTATATGAATGAATTTGAATTATCAGTATCCGAAACCACAGTTGATGATTTGTTAGTTAATTTAATTAATAATAAGCACTATATTAAACAAGAGTTTATAAGAGATAATTTAAATATGATTATTGAATTATTTTTTTATAAACATATAAACACAACAAAAAAATTGTCATATAAAGTTAAAGAATATTATTATTCAAAATTATCTAATGTAAAAAAATTTAATCTTGATTATGAAACTTTTTTTTTAGAATTTAAGGATAAATTATTAAGTGAATAAAAATTATTATATAACAACACCAATTTACTATCCTTCTGCTAAACCTCATATGGGACATGCATACTCAAGTATAATTGCTGATTTTTTTGCACGTTTCAAAAAAATTGATGGTTTTAATGTCTATTTTTTAACAGGCACAGATGAGCATGGATTAAAAATACAAAGATCTGCTGAAAAGTTAAATAAAGATCCAAAATCATTTTGTGATGAAATAAGTAAAACATTTGAGGATTTAACCAAAACATTAAACTTATCAAATACTGATTTTATAAGAACTACAGAAGATAGACATAAAGTATCTGTACAAAATTTATGGAATATACTTGAAAAAAATAAGCAAATTTTTTTGTCTAAATATTCTGGTTGGTATTCTGTATCAGACGAGGCTTTTTATAATGAAGATGAGGTCGAAGAAAAAGATGGTTTAAAAGTTGCTAAATCATCTGGTTCAGCTGTTGAGTGGGTTGAAGAAGAATCTTTTTTTTTTAAACTTTCAGAATGGGAAAAACCTTTATTAGATTTTTATGAAAAAAATAAAAATTTCATATTACCTGAAAGTAGAAGAAATGAAGTAATTAGCTTTGTCAAAAGTGGCTTAAAAGACTTATCTGTTAGTAGAAAAACATTTTCATGGGGTGTAAAAGTACCTAGTGATGAAAATCATGTCGTTTATGTATGGTTAGATGCATTAACAAATTATTTAAGTTCTTTAAAATATCCCGATGAAAATAATGAATTATATAAAAGTTTTTGGCCAGCAGATTTACATATTATTGGTAAAGACATATTAAGATTTCATGCTATTTATTGGCCAGCATTCTTATTGGCTGCAAAAATAGAACCACCAAAAAGGGTATACGGACATGGATGGATACTCTCTGGTGATGAAAAAATGTCAAAATCAAAAGGAAATATTTTAGATCCATTAGAAATAATAAATGTTTATGGTTTAGATCCATTAAGATATTATTTACTTAAAGAAGTTTCTTTTGGTAATGATGGAAATATTTCAGAGGAAAAACTAGAAAATTGTATTAATAGTGATTTAGCAAATAATTTTGGAAACTTATGTCAAAGAGTGCTTTCTTTTGCTGAAAAAAATTGTTCATCCTTAATACCTGATCATAAATTTACAGATGAAGATTTAGAAATTTTAAAACCATTAAATAATCTAGATAAAATAAGATCATTTATAGATAATCAAGACATAAACCAATATATGAATTTTATTGTAGATAGATTGTTTGCAGCAAATAAATATTTTAATGATCAGGAACCTTGGAAGAAAAAAGATGATAGATTAAGGTTAAATACGATTGTTTATACTGCATTAGAATTAATTAGAAAAATCACTATCTTGCTCTATCCAGTAATGCCAGAAACATCATTAAAAGTGCTAAATGTGTTTGATGAAACAGAAAATTCTATTGATTTTACATCAATTGATAATAATGAAATTTTAAAAAAAAATTTAAAAATAAATAAATTAGATATTTTGTTTAAAAAAATTGAAAAATGATAGATTCTCATTGTCATCTTGATCACGAACCCCTTTATTCAAATATTAGTGATGTTATCAAACGTTCTAAGGAAAATGGATTAAAGAAAATTCTAACTATTTCGACCAATTCAAAAAGTTTTGAAAATATTAAAAAAATAATAAATCTTGATGAAATAATTTATGGAAGTGTAGGAGTTCATCCTCATGAGTCCAGCATTGATAAAATGGATAAAAAATTCATTGTTGAAAATGCTAATAAATTTAAAAAAATAATTGGAGTAGGAGAGACAGGATTAGATTTTTATTATGAAAATAGTCATAAAGATGATCAAATTAAAAGTTTTGAGACACATATAGAGGCCTCCATTGAACTAAATTATCCTTTAATAGTTCATTCTAGAAGTGCCGAAACAGAAACTTTTGATATTTTAAATAAATATAAAAATAGCGATATTAAAATACTCATGCACTGTTTTACTGGTTCAAATGAATTTGCAAAAAAAATGATGACATTAAATGCGTATTTTTCTGCTAGTGGAATAATAACTTTCAAAAATAGTACTGATCTACAAGAAACATTTAAAATGATTGAAAATGACAAAATTTTAATCGAAACAGATAGCCCTTTTTTAGCTCCAATACCAATGAGAGGTAAAAAAAATGAACCTTCTTTTATTAAATATACATTGGAAAAACTTTCAGAATTAAAATCAATTACTTTTGATGAATTAGAAGATATTACAAACAATAATTTTGAAAGATTATTTTTTCATTAATGAGTATAAAATTTATAATATTAGGTTGTGGAAGCTCCATGGGTGTGCCAAGACCCGATGGATTTTTTGGAAATTGTGATCCAAAAAATAAGAAAAATTATAGAACAAGATGTTCTGCACTGATTAAAACAACTGATGAAAATATTTTAATTGATACATCTCCTGACTTAAGACAACAGTTATTGCGTCATAAAATTAAGAAAATTGATAAAGTATTTTACTCACATATGCATGCTGATCAAACTCATGGCATTAATGACTTAAGATCTTTTTTTATTAATAGTAGAAAACAAGTTAATGTTTATGCTGATAATGAAACATCAAGACTTTTAAAACAAAGTTTTTCATATTGTTTTAAAAGTTTCTCTAAAGAATACCCTGCAACTTTAAAATTAAATAAATTAAAAAAAAATTCTTTTATTAAACATAAAAATAAAAATTTAAAATTTAAATCAATTGTTGTTCAGCATGGTTCAGTCAAATCTAATTGTTTTATAATTGACAAAAAACTTGCATACATTACTGATGTTAGCGATATTTACAAAAAAGATTACTCATATTTCAAAAATCTAAAGTATTTAATAATTGATTGTCTTTGGTACAATTTTCATCCATCACACTTTAACTTAGAAAAATCTTTGTATTTTATTAAAAAATTTAAACCAAAAAACGCTATTCTTTCAAATCTATCACCAGTCTTAGATTATAACCAGTTAAAGAAAGTTATACCTAAAAATGTTATACCAGCACATGATGGTTTAACTGTAGAACTATAGTATTTCTTCAATTTTATTTATGATTTTATTTGATGTAGGTTTTGTAAAAGAAGCATATGTTTCTTCTACATTTCCCTGTTTATTGATTAATATTTTATGAAAATTCCATTTAGGAATTGCAGATTTGCCAAAATTATTTTCTGCCCACTTAAAAATCTCATGAGCATCGCTACCTTTTACCTCTGTGATAGTTGTTAATGGAAAATTTATTTCAAAATTAACTTCACAAAATTCTTTTACTTCACTATTGGTTTTTTTTTCTTGATTAAAAGAATCTGAGGGCACTCCAAGGACAATAAGACCCTTAGATTTGTATTTATCCCATAATTCTTGCAGATCCTCATATTGTTTTGTGAAACCACAATAGCTGGCAGTGTTTACTATAAGTATAACTTTATCTCGATAATCTTTTAATTTAATGATTTCTCCGTTAATACTCTCTATTTCTAAATCATAAAAACTTTCCTGATTATTGCTCATTGCTGAATTTTTAAAAAAAAACATTATTATTGTTAAACTTATTATTATTAATCTTTTCATAAACTACTTACTTATTTGGTGTAAGTAGTATTAAGAAGTACCCAAATAAAGTGGATAATAATGACCCAGTTAAAACTCCTATTTTAACTCCATCCATGTATTGCATATTTTCAACAAAAGCTAAATTCCCAACAAATAAGCTCATTGTAAAACCAATGCCTGTTAAAACACCAACGCCATAAAAGTTAAACCAGTTAGAATTATTAGGCATCTGGGCTATTTTCATTTTTATTGAAACATAAGAAAATACAAATACTCCTAATTGTTTACCAACAAATAATCCTAATAAAATTCCTAATGGAACTTTATCAAGTAAAGATGCAAAAGATAAACCTTCTAATGAAACACCTGCATTCGCAAAAGCAAATAATGGCATAATACCAAATGCAACATATGGACTAATTGCATGTTCAATTTTTATTAGTAGTGAAAAGTCTTTGTCTTTTTTTCTATGAGGTATAGTCATTGCTAGCAAAACTCCAGCAATTGTTGCATGTATTCCAGAATTGTGAGTGAAGTCCCAAAGAAATATCCCAACAATTAAATAAGGTAAAAATTTTTTTATATTGAACTTATTTATTACAAGAAGAACAATAAAGGCTAAAAGCATTAAGCTTAAATATTTTATACTTAAGTCGCCAGAATAAAATAATGCAATAATTACTATTGCGCCCAAATCATCTATAATAGCTAAAGCAGTTAGAAAAACTTTTAATGATAAAGGAACTCTTTTACCCAATAATGAAAGTACTCCTAAAGAAAATGCGATATCAGTTGCGGATGGAATAGCCCATCCATTCATTGTTTCACTATCTCCAAAATTAATAAAAACATAAAATAATGCAGGTACTAACATTCCACCCACCGCTGCAATAATTGGTAGAAGAGCCTGTTTTATATTTGAAAGTTCACCTTGTAAAAATTCTCTTTTAATTTCCAATGTTACAAAGAAGAAAAATATTGCCATTAAAGCGTCATTAATCCAATGTAAAACAGATAATTTTAAACCAAAGTTGTTTATTCCCAAAAATAAATATTTATTCAATGTAGAAAAATATATTTCTGCTAAATTAGAATTGCTTACAATTAAAGCTATTATTGCTGCAAAAAGCAAAACAAGACCACTAGCAGCTTCTAATTTGAAAAACCACCTAAATGGTTTTGTAATTATCTGAATCATTTTACCTGACTAAATCTTTAATAAATAATTTCAAGTCATTTATTACTAGATAAAGACTATCTGACATTTTTAATATACCAGGAAATATTACAGATATCTGATTTTTGAATGTGTCTATAAGCAAAATAAATGCAATAATTGAAATAATTATTAGAAATATTTTTTTAATAATTTTGTTTTCTTTTGAAACTGAACTTTTATCAATAGACACTAATTCTTTTGATGTGCTCTCTTTTGTTGAAGATTTTTTTAGAATTTTTTTTCTTATTTTTTTTGTTTGTTTTATAGGCGCATCAATTGGTTCTATATTTATCTCTGATTTATTTGCTTCAATTTCATTTGTTTTTATAGTTTCAATTTTTAATTCTAAATTTTCTTCTTTTTTATAAAACCATGTGTGATCGCAATTGCCGCACTTTAAAAGTCTACCTTCATCTGGAATTAATTTTTCATCAATATTGAACTTCTTATAACAAGCAGGGCATTCAATGATCATAGATACATATATATAGCAAATTTTATAAAATTTCCTTTTAAATAGTGATTAATATTCTTTGAAATTTTTTTTATCTACTGTATTAGTACTGCATTCGGGGTGTAGCGCAGCCTGGTAGCGCACTTGGTTTGGGACCAAGGGGCCGTAGGTTCGAATCCTACCACCCCGACCATTTTATGAAAAAAGCTAAAATATATAAACCTTCTAAAACCGCTATGCAGTCGGGATTAAAGAAATTTGATAAATGGATTATTGAATACATTACTGATGATCCGGGCACGAATCCTTTGATGGGGTGGGAGAGTTCTACTGATACTTATGGAGAATTAAAATTAGAGTTTTCTACTAAAGAATTAGCAATTGAGTATGCAAAAAAAAATAATATTGATTTTGAACTAATAGAACCGAATAAAAGAAAAGTTACTTTAAAATCTTATGCTGATAATTTTACAAAATAATGTTTAAATTTTTTACAGAAAAAAGATGGTACGGTTGGAGCATATTTGGTTCAATCTTCATATTAGTTTCAACTTGGTATCAAGTACAATTAGATGTAAAAATTAATGAATGGTTTGGTGAATTTTACGACACTCTTCAAAAAGCTTTAACAGAACCTGGTTCAGTCACAGAAACTGAATTTATTGGATATTTGTTTACATTTGCAAAAGTTGCAGGACTTTGGATTATAATTGCAATCGTAACTGGATTTTTTGTATCTCATTGGGTGTTTAGGTGGAGAACTTCAATGGCTGAATATTATCACTCTCAATGGCTAAAAGCTCGTTTGACTGAAGGGGCTTCGCAGAGAGTTCAAGAAGATACTTTAAAATTTGCAAGAATAATGGAGGGGCTTGGTGTTGGACTTTTAGATAGTATAATGACATTAGTAGCCTTCCTACCAATATTATGGGGATTATCTAAACAGGTCGATGTTCTTCCATGGATTGGTGAAGTTGATCATGCTTTAGTTTGGGTTGCAATAATATCTGCACTTGGTGGAACAGTTTTGTTAGCTGCTGTAGGAATAAAGTTGCCTGGTATAGAATACGATATTCAAAAAGAAGAAGCAGGTTATAGAAAAGAATTAGTCCATGGTGAGGACGATCCAATAAGAGCAGCTCCGCCAACAATTGGTCAATTATATGATAGAGTTAGAGGTATTCATTATAAATCATATTTTCACTACTTGTATTTCAACGCAGTAAAATGGAGCTATTTTCAAGGAATGGTAATTGTTCCATATTTAGCTTTAGCACCAACTATAGTATCAGGTGCTATAACATTAGGTTTCGTTCAACGGATAACCAGAGCATTTGGAAGAGTTGAAAATTCGTTACAATACTTAGTTAGAAGCTGGTCAACCATAGTGGAATTGATTTCAGTTTGGAAAAGATTAAGTGAATTTGAGGCTAGATTGAAATATAGTTCAGAAGAATCCACTGTTGAAAATATTTAATGTCTTTAAATAAAGATTTGATCAACTCACTTGTTAAAGTTACTTCAAGAGCAGCTATTAATTGTTATCAATATCTTGGTAAAGGGGATAAAAAATTAGCTGACAAAGCTGCTACGGATTCAATGAGAAATGATTTAAATAATCTAGAAATTAATGGAGAAGTAGTGATAGGTGAGGGTGAATTAGATGAAGCACCAATGTTATATATAGGAGAAAAACTTGGAAAAGGGAACGGTCCAAACGTAGATATAGCAGTAGATCCGCTTGAAGGAACAAACTTTGCAGCAAAAAATATTCCAGGAGCAATATCTGTTTTAGCAATTTCAGATAAAGGAAATTTATTTAATGCTCCAGAAACCTACATGAATAAAATTGCAGTAGGTAAAGATATTCCATTCGATGCAACAGACTTAGATTATCCTATAAAAAAAAATATTTCCAATATTGCAGAAGCCAAAAATAAAAATATTAATGAACTTACAGTTTGTATTCTTGATAGACCAAGACATAAACAGATTATTGATGAATTAAAGTCATTAAAAGTAAATTTAAAATTAATTTCAGATGGTGATATTTGTGGAGCTCTCTTAGTAACTGATAATAAGTATAATATAGACTTATTTTTAGGCATTGGAGGAGGGCCTGAAGGTGTAATCTCTGCAGCAGCTTTGGATGCTTATGGATGTAAATTTCAGGGAAGATTTTTATTTACAACAGATCTAGATAAAGCTAGAGCAAAAAAAATGGGAATATCTGACTTAAATAAAAAATATGAATTAAATGAAATCGTCAAAGGAGATAGTATTTTTTGTGCGACAGGTATTACCAGTACTGAAATGATTGCAGCTGTAAAAAAAGAAAATACAAAATTTATTACAGAAACTCTTGTCACACACAAAGAATCTACAATAGAAATTATAAAAAGTGAGGAACCAATAGCTTGATTATTTTTAATAATTGCAATAGAAACTCCATCTCTGGTCCCTTCGTCTATCGGTTAGGACACATGGTTTTCATCCATGAAAGAGGGGTTCGATTCCCCTAGGGACCGCCATAATGAAATACTTTGTTTATTTAATCATATCTAAAAATAAACAGAAATATCTCAGTTACGTTGGTTATACTAACAATTTAAAGAAAAGATTGGCCAAACATAATGCTTCTAAAGGAGCAAAATTTACTAGAGGTAGAAAATGGATGTTAGCCTATAGTATGAGTTATGATTCAAAATCTAAGGCCATGATAGAGGAATATAAACTTAAAAAAAACTACAATCTTAGAAATAAATTAAAATCTAATTTTTATAAATGAAAATCTCAATTTTACTTCCATATAAAGAAAATTTTACTCCTGATTACGCAGGTGCAGTTTCACTTTTTTTAAATGATACAATCAAATTAAGTAAATATAAAAAAAATATCCAAGTATTTGGAAATACTTTATTTAAAAAAAAATTATTAAAAAATTATACTAATCTAAAATTTACAAAATTTTTTTTTAGAAGTAATAGTAAAGCTTATGTAAAAAAATTTCTGGACAAAGAAAAAATAAAAAAATCAAATTTAATAGAAATTCATAATCGACCTGAATACATAAATTCAATCTATAAGAAAAATAAAAATATTGTTTTATATTTCCACAATAATCCACTTGATATGAAATTGGCAAAAACTTCAAATGAAAGAATTAATTTATACAATAAAACAAAAAAAATAATTTTTAATAGTAATTGGACTTTGAAACAATTTACCAAAGGTTTAAATAAAAAATATATAACGAATAAACTTGAGGTTATCAATCAATCAACAAGCAAAAAAATAATTAATTTCAAAAACAAAAAAAAAATAATATTATTTGTTGGTAGATTAAATATTTCAAAAGGTTACGATATATTTGGAGAAGCAATTATTAATGTTTTAAATAATTACCCAGATTGGAATGCTATTGTTATTGGTGATGAACCAAGAGAGAAGCATGTTTTTAAACATAGAAATTTGAAAATTTTAGGTTTTCAAAAAAATAATATAGTTACAAAATGGTTTATTAAGTCAGATATTTCTGTCGTTTGTCCTAGAAAGAGCGAACCTTTTGGTAGAACGGCTCTTGAAGCATCAAGTGCTGGGTGTGCTTTAATTATATCAGATAAAGGTGGTCTCAGGGAGGCATCTCCAAAAGCCATGAAGTTAAAGAAACTAACAGTTAAAAATGTTGAAAAATCTATAAAAAAACTAATCAAAGATCAGTCTTTCAAAAAGTCATTACAAAAAAGGATTTATAAACATTTTTACTTAACGAATAATTATATTTCAAAAAAAATTGATAGATACAGAGATAAGCTAATTTAAGATTATATTTTAATTTTATTTAATGCATTATTTTTAAATATATTTGCCTCCCTAATATATCTTCTAACCATTTGTGTTGTTTTATGACCTGTCATAGCCATTATGCTTCGCTCATCGGCACCTGAATTAGCAGCCACTGTTGCAAAACCCGACCTTAAACTATGACCTGCAAAATTTTTATTTTCGATACCTGCTAACTTTAAATATTCTTTCATTAATAAAACTACAGATTGGTCAGTTAATCTTTTATCTGTTAATGACAAACCTTTCGAAAATCTTCTAAAAATAGGTCCAGAATTAATTTTAGAAATTTCTAACCATTTTTTTAGATTTGTAACAGAACAGTAAATTTCATTATCGAAGTAGGGTAGTCCTTTAGTCATTCCTTCTCCGAATTGATCAGTTTTTGATCTTTTAATAGTGATTTTTATACCCTCAGGAACAAATTCTAAATCTTCATGATCAATTGAAATCAGCTCCGTTCTTCTAAAACCTCCTGCAAAGCCAATTAAAATTATTGATTTGTCTCTAAGTTTTTTTATTTCTTCAGTTTTTTGTTCATTAATTACATTAATAATTGATTTTAAATGACTGATTAATATAGGTTTTTTTCCTTTTTGAATACTTCCTTTGACCCTTTTTATTCCCATTAAATTTTCAACAATGATTGGATGTTTTGTGTCTAGATAATGTCCTTTAATCCTATGAACCATGCTTATTGATACCAATCTTCGTCTTAAAGTACTTATTTTTGAGTTTTTAGAGAGATGAGTTAGGTATAAGGAAACTATTTTTGGCTCTGTTGGTAATGAATTTAATCCATGCTTTGCACAAAAAGCAGCGAAGTCTTTAAAGTCAGATTTATAAGCTCTTAATGTATTATTTGCCTTTGAACTTTTAAGGTTATTTAAAGTTGCCTCATGAAGTGATTTTAGGTCTGTTGTAAGCTCATTCATATAATTACTATTGATAACAATTAATTATCATTAGTAATATAACAAGTGATTTTAAATGTCAAATAAAATAAAACAAATACTTAATGACTTTAGATGGAGAAATTCCTACAAGCTATTTTTTTATAATATCTATAGGTTTAACTATACTGAGTTATTTGGTTTACAAAAAAACGGGAAATCTTTAGAAGTTTATTTCTTATCTGTTTTAACAATAATTTTCTATTTATCCTATTTTATTCTTATTTTTGTTGGACCTAGATAGTTTATTAACGCTATTCACAGCTGTTAAAAACCCATAATTATCAACTATAAAGTGATACTAATATAATTTGGACTGTGATAATCTCATAAATGAATTAAGAGGCAACTCTTAACTGACCATCTGGGGAAAAATCGAGAGATTCAAGCCCAGAGGGCAGAAAACCACGCAGAGTAGCGCTAAAATTGCGGGGTGGAAGGCATGGCGGTAGCGCATACAACGACGTGCCAAAAAACTACTGATCTTTGTACCTGAAAAGGTGCAGAGATACAGGGTTTTTTCCTTATATGATTCTTAAAGGTACAAAATTTCAAATTAAAGTCTGGAAATACATAAAAACAATTAAAAAAGGTAGTGTTTTAAGCTATTCTGACGTAGCCAAAGGCATTAATAGACCTAAAGCAGCTAGAGCCGTAGCTAATGCTATAGGAAAGAACCCTTACGCCCCTAAAATACCTTGCCATAGAGTAATAAGGTCTGATGGATCTCTTGGAGGATATTCTGGCAAAGGTGGTATAAAAACCAAGAAAAAACTGCTTAAATCAGAAGGTATTTTGGTCTAAAAGTTAGTAATATCAATGCTTTTTTTAAATTTCACAAGATTTAGTGCTGCAATATTAAATTCCCCTATTAGTTTAAGCACATAAATTGAAATCCTTAAAATAGCCCTATATTTGACCCTTTAAATGCTATATTCATAAATTGCATTACTTCTCTAATTAATAGAAAAATTACTATATTTTTATCAAGAATATTAACAAATTTATTTATTTAATTAATATCAAGTTTTTTGTATCTATAGATTTAGTCTAAGTTTATTTATAATTGTTGATTTTATTGAATTATTGTCATCTATCTCATAATCTAATTTCATTTTTTTATCATTAAGAATGCAAATAACACTCAATTTATTGATTATTTCTAATTATCAGTTTTTAGTTTATCGCTGCTTTGATGATTTTATTCAATTTTTTTATGATTTATAAAAATTAAATATTTATTTAAAAATAGTTAAATAATAAATAATTACAATAGTTTATAAATATATATTAAAGTATAATATTAATATATAGTACATATATATTTACTTATATTTATGGTAATATTCTCTTTTAAAAATATATAAACCAGACGAAATAATTATGAAAAGACCAATAAAAGTATATTTATCAGGAAAATCCGAAAACACATAATAACCTAAAATAAGGTTAGTAATTATCTCAAAATAGCCGAATGGGGCTAAATTGGAAGCGTCAGCATATCGAAGAGACAAAATGATAAGTATATGGCCTAAACAGGCAAATATGCTCATTAGAGCCATCCAAGACCATTGAATTGGGGTAGGATTAATCCAAACAATAGGCACAAAAAAAGATGCAATAATGGCCCCTACTATGCCTGTAATCAGCAATGTGAGCAAAGGACTATCAGTTGAATGTAATTTTCGAGTTATTATCAGATAAATGCCGTAAAAAAAGCCAGTTCCAACAGCTGCTATGCTAGCAAGATTAATCTCTATAATCCCAGGTCTTATAACAACTAAAATTCCAAAAAAACCTGTTAATACAGCAGTCCACCGTCTATATCCAACTTTTTCGTTAAGTAATAATGGAGAAAGAGCAGTTGTGACCAATGGTGCTACAAACGCCAATGTTAATGCTTTTGCCATTGAGATTACAGAGATGGAGTAAAAAAAACAAATATTTGCGAAAAATAAGCACAAACCTCTAATTATTTGTAATTTGATATTTTGAGAAAACTTTAATTGGTCCCTATAAAACAAAAGCATAAAAAAAGTTGTAAATACAACTGTAAAAAAATATCTAGCCCAAGTTATTTGAAAAAAAGATAAATTTGAGGATAAATATTTTGCAATTGCATCCATAAAGGGCAAAACCATCCACGCGGATAAATTTAAAAAAATTGCTTTCATTTAAGCGAAATATTTAAGGGCAATAAATACAGTTATTGGAACTGTTATTAATGACATCAAAGTAGAAACAACAATCATGCTAGAAATATTATCAACAATTTTTTTTGGAGAATGCATGGATGCAATTAAATATGTCAAAATTGCACTTGGCATAGAAGATTGAATAAGTATTACACCTGCTCCAAAACCAGATAAATTAAAAAATTTAATTAAAGTGAAACCAATAATAGGACCTATTACAACTCTACCGATCGATGAAATTATAGAACTTTTTAATGAAAAAACTTTAAGTTGAGTCAAAGATATACCTAGAGACATCAGTATTAGAACAATCATTGTGTATCCTAGCAGCATAACGGTATTTAAAACAACCACTGGCATTTTGAACTCAAAATAAAGGAACAAAATTGATATAATAACAGCATATATTGTGGGACTTTTAATTATTGTGTTAAGATCAAATTTTTTTTTCGACAGAAAAATATTTACTGTAAAATGCAAAACTACTACTAGCGAGGAAATTGCCGATGCTACACCCATACCTAGAGTCCCATAGGCAAATAAACACATTGGTATTCCAATATTTCCTGTATTAGGCAAAAAAAAGGGTGGTAATTCTCTTGAAATATCTTTTTTCATAAAAAATAAAAAGAGAACTCCAGTTAAAGCAAATGATGATAATAAAATTATAGAATAAATGAAATACTCAGAAAATGTTTCATAAGTAACTCCCGATGACGTTATTGCAAAAATAAATAAAGCAGGAGCCCCAAATGTAGATGAATAATTAGTTATAAATTTAGTATCAAATTTTGGATTTTTTTTACCAATAAAATAACCAATGCCAACTATAAAAAAGACAGGAAAAAGAACTTCTAAAAGCTTTAAATAAAGTTCCATTAAAAAAGTCTTAATAATACAGGGTTTTTAATAATATTTTTATTTGATTTAAAAGATTTAATACATTTTTGATAATCTTTTTCAAAGGATTTATGAGTAATGATTACTATAGATGCAGTTTTATTTTTATTATTTGGTATTTGTATTAGTCTTTGAACAGAAATTTTATGCTTAGCAAATTTATTAGTGATTTCAGATAGAACACCCGGTTTATCTTTAACTTCAAGTCTAATATATAATGCATTAGAATAATTGTCTGTATTATAAATTGATGGAGACTTCCTTTTATTATGTGATATTCCAAAAGGATATTTGATATTCCCACGTAAAATTGACAAAAGATCAGACATCAAAGCAGATGATGTTGGTCCAGGACCAGCACCTTCTCCTTGCAAAACACTCTCCCCCACTGGATTACCTTCAATTATTACAGCGTTCATAACACCATTAACATTTGCGATGTAGGTATTTTTTTTAATTAAACACGGATGAACTCTTTCAAATAATTTATTATCATATATTTCTGTTATACCCAATAGTTTAATTTTATAATTTAATTGATTTGCAATTTCTAAATCCTTGTATTCAATATTTTCAATACCCTCCATTAAACATTTTGAATTTGAAACTTTATTATTAAATGCTAAAGCCGAAAGAATTTTAACTTTAGCTAAAGCATCGTTACCATTTAAATCTAATTTTGGATTACCTGGTTCAGCATAACCTAATAGTTGAGCTTTTTTTAATACTGTTGAAAAGCCAGACTTAGTTTCTTCCATTTCAGATAATATATAATTACAAGTGCCATTTAATATTCCATATACTTTACTTATCTTATTAGTTGCTAGCCCTTCTTTAATGGTTCTTAATACAGGGATTCCACCTCCTACTGACGCTTCAAATTCTAAATTAACTTTATTTTTTTCAGCAAGTTTAGAAAGATTATTGCCGTGTTTAGAAATTAATACCTTATTGGGAGTTACAACATGAATTTTATTCTTAAGTGCAAATTCTACAATTTTTTTTGAAATACCATCAGATTGACCAATGGCTTCAATTAAAATATCAATTTTGTTATTTTTAAAAATTTTAAAAGGATCTTTATAAAAAATTTTCTTATTAATTTTAAATTTTCTTTTTTTTTTAATATTCTTAGCTGAAATTGCAGAAACAGATATAATTTTTCCAGTTTTTTTTAGAATATCTTTTTTTTTCGTATTTAGTTCATTATAAAGATAATTACCAATCTGCCCTAATCCAACTATTGCTATATTAAGCTTTTTAGTCATATCAATCATCTAAACTTGGAAAACTACTATTTTTTCCATAATTAATAATTTTATTTTTAAAATCTTCAAAAGAAATATTTTTATCAATATCTAAATTTGGTTTTTTAACCATATCATCATTTTTTTTCTTTAAAAAAGAACCAAAGTTTTGGTTAGAACAATTATTTATAAATAAAAAAATTAATAAAATTACTAATATTCTCATCAATTTAATCCTTCGTCAGACTTATATCCAAATAAAATATTCATATTTTGAACAGCTTGTCCACTACCACCCTTAATCAAATTATCTATTGCTGACAATATAATAATTTTATTCTTATATTTGCTCTCACATACAGAAATATGACAGTAATTTGTGTTTATTACTTCATTAGTTCCTAAAAAAGTATTTGGTTTCAAAATTTTAATGAATTTACTATTTTTGTAATATTTTTTTAGAAAAGAATAAATTTTTTTAAAAGAATCATTTCTTTTTAGATCTAAATACATAGTAGTTAATATTCCTCTAAACATTGGCGAAAGATGAGGTGTAAATTGAAATTTTACCTTTTTGCCAGTTTTTAATTTTAGTTCCTGATCAATTTCTGAATTGTGTCTGTGAAATGCTAAACCATAAGCACTCAATGTCTCATTTAAAAATTTGTTGTTATATTTTTTATGAATATTTCTGCCTGCACCTGAATAACCAGATTTAGAATCAATTATTATATTATTTGTTTTAATAATATTTTTATTAATTAACGGTACTAGGGGTAATAAAATTGATGTTGGATAACAGCCTGGACAAGAAATTATCTTATATTTTTTAATATTTTTATTATTTAACTCAGGTAGAGAATAAATACTTTTTTTGATTAATTTAGGAGCATTGTGTTTGATTTTGTACCATTTCAAATAATCACTGGCTGATTTAAGTCTAAAATCTGCTGCTAAATCAATTAAAATATTTTTATTATTTAAATTTTTTGAAATTTTTTGAGCCTCTCCACTAGGTAATGCAGTAAATACAACATCAACACTTTTTAAAAACTCTTTATTAAATTTAACAATATTTGGTAGTTTATATTTATTAAAGTATTTATCATAAGAGCTAATTTTCTTACCTACAGAGGTATCACCACAAAGATATTTAATTTTTACTCTTTTATGTTTGGTCAATAATTTAACCAATTGAATACCTATGTATCCAGTAGCTCCAGCAACTAATGCATTAATCTTAGACATATTATAATATAACAGTTGTTTAATAAAATGATATTATCTTTTAGAGAATTGATAACTTCTTCTAGCTTTTGCACGACCAGGTTTTTTTCTCTCAACTGATCTAGAATCTCTCGTGGTAAGTTTTTCTTTTCTAAGTGTTGGTTTTAGATTTTCATCAAATTGTAATAATGCTCTTGATATACCATGTACTAATGCTCCTGCTTGACCTGTGTGTCCACCACCAACAACTTGGGATCTAACATCGTATTCTGTAGATTGATTGATAATTTCAAAAGGTCTCAGTATTTGCATTTTATGAGTAGCTCTTGTGAAATAATCATCTAAATTTTTACCATTAACATAAATTTTACCAGTCCCCTTTTTTAACCACACTTTTGCAATTGAAGTCTTTCTTCTACCTGTTGCATATTTTGCATCTTTAAAATCTAATTTTAGTTTTGAAGATGTAGATTGATTTGTTTCCATTTTAATTTCTTACAATATTTTTTGAATTAAGTTTTCCAAGTTCTATTACTTCAGGGTTTTGTGCTGAATGAGGATGGTCCGATCCTGAATAAACCTTAAGTTTAGTTAGTTGTTTTTTAGCTAAGGGACCGCCAGGTAACATTCTTTTCACTGCCATTTTTAAAACTTCACCTGGTTTTGAAGATTGTAATATTTCAGGTGTTGTTTCTTTAATTCCGCCAGGGTGACCTGTGTGTCTATAATATTTTTTATTTGAAAACTTATTTCCTGTAAATTTTAATTGATCTACGTTTTTAACAACAACAAAATCTCCACTATCCATATGAGGAGTAAATGTCGGTTTATTTTTTCCTCTAAGAATTTTTGATACAACAGTTGCTAATCTTCCTACAACAGCTCCTGTTGCGTCAATTTCAAACCATTTGCTATTAAGTTCGTCTTTTTTAAGAAATTTGGTCATAATTGCGGGATTAATACTTATAAATCGATATATTGTCAAACGATATACAGTTAGAACTTAAGTCATTTTTGATAGTTTTAACTAATAAATAAGCTATAAATAAGGAATAATAATTGTTTATAATAAAATCTTAAAAATTTAAACAGGAGCAACTAAATGTCAGACAAAAAAGGAATGGATCCTAAAACATATAAATTCGATACCCTTAGTTTACATGCGGGATATCAACCTCATAAAAACGCTGGTTCAAGACAAGTACCAATATACCAAACAACTTCTTATCTATTTGATGACGTAGATCATGCAGCAGCATTATTTAATTTAGAAAGAGGTGGACATATTTATAGTAGGATATCAAATCCAACAGTAGCAGTTTTAGAAGAGAGAGTTGCTTCATTAGAAGGTGGAACAGCTGCACTTGCTACATCGTCTGGAATGAGTGCGATATTTCTTGCGGTAATGACACTTTGCGAAGCAGGAGATCATTTAGTTGTATCATCACAGCTTTATGGTGGAACTGTAAATTTATTTAGACTAACACTTCCAAAATTTGGTATTAAAACAACATTTGTAAAACCAAGAGATACGGAAGGATTTAAAAAAGCAATTCAAAAAAATACAAAAGGTATTTTTGGAGAACTTGTAGGTAATCCTGGAAATGAAATAATGAATATGCCTGAGATTGCTAAAATAGCTCACGAAGCAGGTATTCCTTTAATGGTGGATGCAACCTATCAAACACCTTATTTATGTAAACCTATAGAACACGGTGCAGATATTGTAGTTCATTCACTTACTAAATGGATGGCAGGTCATGGATCTTCAATGGCTGGTATAATTGTTGAAGGTGGTAAGTTTGACTGGATGCAAAATGATAAATTTCCAACAATGACTCAGCCATACGAAGGTTATCATGGATTATCTTTTGCTGAAGAATTTGGACCAACAGCATTTACAATGAAGGCAAGAGCAGAAGGTATGAGAGATTTTGGTCCTTGTCTAAGCCCTCAAAATGCATGGAATGTTTTACAAGGTATAGAGACACTTTCTGTCAGAATGAAAAAACATTGCGAGAATGCAGAAAAAATGGTCGAGTATTTATTAGGCCACGAAAGTGTTGCTTGGGTTTCACATCCGAGTGTGCCAGATCATCCTGATCATGATTTAGCAAGCAAATTATTACCAAATGGCAAAGGATCAATGATAGCATTTGGTATTAAAGGAGGAAAAGCTGCAGGTGAAGCATTTATTAATAACGTTAAACTTGCTTCTCATTTAGCAAATGTTGGAGATACACGTACATTGGTAATTCATCCAGCATCAGCTACACATTCTCAAATGGACGAGGCTACATTAAAATTTGCGGGTTTGTCTCATGATATGATCAGATTATCAGTCGGTATTGAAGATATAGATGATATTAAAAATGACTTTGAAAATGGATTTAGAGCTGCTAGAAAACCTAGACTCGTATCCAATCAATGAAATTTCAGGTAAATAATAAGGAGGTTTATGCTTCTACGGGAGGTAGACCTTTCGATAAGAATAAGCCATTAATAATATTTGTGCATGGTAGTGGACTAACTCATATGACTTGGGTTTTACAAACAAGATATTTTGCATTCCATGGATATAGTGTTTTAGCTTTAGATATGCCAGGTCATGGATTATCAGGGGGAGAAAGTTTAAAATCAATTGAGGATATGGCTGATTGGGTAAGCGATGTTATTGATGCTGTTGGATATAAAGAAGCTTCATTAGTTGGTCATTCACAAGGTTGTTTAGTTACTGTTGAGTGTACAGCAAGAAATCCTGATAAAATAAAAACATTAAGTTTAATGGGTGGTGCTGGTGCAATTCCAATGAATCCTGAATTACTATCTTTAGCAGAAAACAACGATCCTAAGGCTGTAGAATTAATGATGGACTGGGCTCACGGGCCAGCTGGTCACTTTGGTGGTCATCCCGTTCCGGGTTTATATCATATTAATACTGGTTCAATGTTAGCTAAAACTAGAACAATTAAAAATACCCTCGGTGTAGATTTTAGAGCATGCGATAATTACAAAAATGGTTTTGAGGCTGCAAAACAAATTAAGATACCCACCCTTTCCATACTTGCCACTGACGATAAAATGTGTCCTGTAAAAGAAGGTAAAAAACTAGCTAATTTGATTGAAGGAAGTCAAATAGACATAATTGATAATTGTGGACATATGATGTTATTAGAGGAAGCAGATCGAGTATTAAATGTTTTGAAAAAGTTCATAACAACAAATTATCCAGCAAATTAAATACTACAAATTTGCATTTATGAAAAAAAATTTTAGATTTTTTGATAATAGACAAAAATATTTACTTTTTGTTACAACCACTAACGAAAAGAATAAAATTGCTGATGCGTTAAAACCTATTGTTCAAAAATTAAAACCAAAATTTCCAGCATTAAAAATATTTGATGCTGGTATGGGTGATGGCTCATTATTAATGAGTGTAATGAGGCAATGCCATCAAAAAATGCCTCAAATTCCTATGCTGGTAAGTACAAAGGAAATAAGCATGGAGGATGTTAGATTAGGACTTGAAAAACTTCCAGATCGTTTTGTTGAACATAAAAATACAGTATTTGTTATTTCAAATTTGAATTATGTAGAGTCAACTTCACTAAAATCAAATGACAAAAATAAACAAAAAAAAATGAATTGGAAGATAGTTAAATTAAGAGGCAATTCTTCATTAGATTTTTCAAATCAATTGAGAAAACTTAATCAAGAATTTTTAAATAAAAAATGGCAAATAGAGAGAAACCCTAAAAATGGAAATCCCACTTATAAAGAGCCATCAGTAATTGTAATTTACAGAAAAGATCAGGAATTTTCATTGAAAAATGTTATTCCAAAGAAAAATAATGGGAAAAATAATTACGACTTAATCATTGCATCTCAACCATATAGATCAAGGATATCAGCAGAGAAAAAAGTAAAGTATGTTATTGATCCAATGATAAAATCATTAGATAAGAAAGGTAAATTGGTAGTAGTTCATGCATGTGGAAATGATCCAGGAAACAAAATTATTAAAAAAATTTGGCCAAAAGAAAAACCATTTCCTTCACTATACAATTCAATAATAAAATATATTAAAAAAAATACTGAAAATAAAATTTTGAAAAGTTTAAAGTTTAATAAAAAACATAATATTAAATATGTACTGCGAGCATTACCGAATGAAATTACAGGTGGTATTGCTACTTCATTAATATTTTCAGCATGGAATGCTGCGGTGTATGTTAATCAAATATCTGATGAGCAAATAATGAATGCAGAAAGAAAGAAATATTACCAAAAAGTTGTAAAAGATATTGTCAATAAAAATAAAGGATTATATTTTAACAATGAACTATTTGTAATTGAAAAAAAATGATCAACTAAATCTATTCTTGTACAAAAAATATAATGATGATGTTATTAATAATATTGAACTAAATTGGTGCAAAGACGCTACTAAAATACTAGCACCAGATAAAACGGTAAGAATTCCCAATATAATTTGTAATAAAATAATTAAACCTAAAATTGATACAGCTTTAAATAAATAAAAAATTTTATTCCTATAGGTTATATACGAAATCACTATGAATATAATGAATATTAAATAAGCTAAATTTCGATGAATATATTGAACTAGTGATGGATCGCTAAAAGCAGATAACTTAAATAAACTCATAAATTTATTGTCATCTGGAAAATAGGAATTACCCATTAATGGCCAAGTGTTATATATTTTTCCTGCATCCATGCCTGAGACAAATGCACCAATAATAACTTGAATGAAGATTAATAACAAAAAGAATTCAGGTATATAGTTTTTAATTTTTTTTTCTTTTTTATTTAAATTTACAAAACTTAAATAATTCCAATAAATTAATGATAAAATAATAAATGCAAATAAAAGGTGAACTGATAACCTGAAATGACTTACATCTATATTATTAATTAGACCACTCTGGACCATGTACCAACCTAAAAAACCCTGAAAACAAATCAAAAAAAAGATAAAATAAAAATTATAAAGATTTTTTAAACCTATTTTAATAGAAAAAAAAATTAAAGGTATCAGAAAAGCCAAACCAATAACACGTCCAAAAAATCTGTGTGCCCACTCCCACCAAAATATTACTTTGAATTCACTTAGAGTCATTGAAGAATTTTGAAGTTTAAATTCAGGTATCTGCTTATAAGCTTCAAAATAAGCTATCCATGCATCATTGTTAATTGGTGGAAAAAAGCCTTTAAAAAATTCCCATTCAGTAATTGATAGTCCAGAGTCCGTAAGTCTAGTTAAACCTCCAACTACTATCATTACTGAGATCAAAATAAACATAATTAGCAACCAATTAGATATGTATATTCTGTATTTTGTATTTATTTCGGTATACATAATTGTTTAAATATAATATTTATTTATAAATCCAATTGATCAAATGTCGCCTGATAAAAGAAAAAAATTAAATATTCTTAGAAAAAAATTAGATCTTCTTGATAATAAACTCATAAAATTAATAAAAATTAGGACTAATATAGTTAAAGATGTTCTTAAACTTAAAACTTATAAACATGAAATTGTAGACAAAAAGAGAATATCTTTAATACTCAAAAATATAAAAAAAAAATCTATTAAAAACAAAATTGATCCAAAGATAACTAATCGGATATGGAAAAATATGATTATGTCTTATATTGATTTTGAAAAAAGAAATTTTAAAAAAAAATAAATTACTTACTATGAGGAGGTAATTTTTTTTCTACAAAAACTTCATGTTTTCTAGTTGCGGGATTATATTTTTTAGCCTTTAGTTTTAATTTAGCTTTTTCACCACCTGCAGGTTTTTTTACATAGTAAAAAAAGGGGCTGTCTGGTTTAGCTTCAGGAACTAATCTTACTTTAACGTGAGTTTTTTTTGCCATTAGATTTTTATTTTTTTTATTAAATTAGATATTTTATTTAGCTTATTTTTTATAAACTCTGCTTTTATAGTTTTAATATCATTTTCGTCAAGATCAGATTTTTGTTTTTGAAGGTGTTTTTTAGCACCTTTTATTGTCATCCCTTCAGATTTAAGTAAGAAATGAATTTTTTTTAAAACTTCAATTGATTTATTATCGTAATATCTTCTATTCCCAGATAAATAACGAGGTTTAATCTCTTTAAATTCTTTTTCCCAAAACCTTAATGTATGAGTTGATAATTTGCCAGTTTTTTTGTCTACCAAATTTAAAATTTTAGCAACTTCACCAATGGTTTTATATGTCTTATTATTTGGATTCATTTTCATTAATAAAGTTTTTCAACTCCTTTGATGGTTTGAATAAAATAACATTTCTCTCAGTTATAATTTTTTTTTCTAGGGTTTTGGGATTTCTGCCTATTCTACTTTTTTTATGCCTTAAAATAAAAGTTCCAAACTTAGCAATTTTGACTTTTTGTTTTAATTTAAGCTCATTTAAAATTATATATAAGAAATCTTCAAGGAGATTTTCTGATATTTTTTTTGAAAAACCCAATTGCATATATATTGAATTTATTATCTCTTTTTTTGTTAAATTAGTTCTCATTAAATTATATTTTTTTTAATTTTTTCTATCAATCTTCCTTTTATAATTTTTTCACAAACTCTTAAAGAATTTGCAAAACCAATTTCATCTGTAGATCCATGACTTTTTATTACTGGTTTATCTAAACCTAATAAAATTGCTCCATTATATAGTCGAGGGTCTAATTTTTTTTTAAATTTTTTTAAATTATTTAAGTTAAGGAATGCAGAAATCTTGCCTAATACGGATGAATTGAATGTTTGTTTTAATTCGGATGTAATAAAATTAGCTGTACCTTCAGCTGTTTTTAATGCTACATTACCAGTAAAACCATCTGTTACAATAACATTTACATTTCCATCCATTATTTGATTACCTTCAATGTATCCTTTAAATTCATATAGTGAATTTTTTTTATCATGTAGTATTTGATATGTGTTTTTAATTACATTATTACCTTTCAATTCTTCTGATCCAATATTTAACAAAGCCACTTTTGGGTCTTCTTTTTCAAATAGTGACTTGTGAAGAGCCGCACCCATTAAACTAAAGTCAACTAAATTTTTTTCATTACATTCAATATTTGCACCTAAATCCAATACTATGTTCATGCCATTTCTGTTAGGCCACAAGGCTGATAAAGCTGGCTTATCAATTTTTTCAATCATATTTAAGTTTAATTTTGCAATTACAAATAATGCACCAGTATTTCCTGCAGAGACAATTGCATCTGACTCGAGTTTTTTTAAACTTTCAATAGCTAACCACATACTAGTATCTTTACCCTTTTTGGCACCTGCTAATGGACTGTCTTCATCTTTTATTAAATTTTTTGTATGAAAAATTTGAAATTTTTCCTTTTTTAAATTGGTACTATTAATTATTGGATCAATAATATTTTTATCTCCAAAAATATTGTAAAAAACATTATCTGTCTCAAGATTGTGTAATTCAATTCCTTTTACAATTTTATATGGAGAATTTTCACCACCCATTGCATCGACTGCAATTTTAATTGGGTTATTCATAAAATTTTATTCTTTTGGATCTATTACTTGTCTACCTTTATAAAATCCAGTTTTTAGATCCATATGATGTGAAAGTCTATACTCGCCTGACTTTTTATCCTCAATAATATTTTTGGAATTAATTTTCATATGAGACCTTCTTTTACCAGCTCTCGATTTAGTAGTTTTACGTTTTGGTACAGCCATAATAATTTAAAGCGTTATTATATCTTTTGATAGATTTTTGAAAGTATTATTTCTCAGATATTTACTATATTTTTCAAAATATTCTGAATAATCATGAAAATTTGAAACGTTTACTATGTATTTTTTGAATATTTCTTCTCTTCTTTCATTATCGATATTTTCCCAATCATCAATTTTATCAATAATTGAAAATAAAAGATTTACATAATCTTTCATCTTTTTATTAATTGTTGCATCTCCATAACCGGACTCTCTAATAGAAAGTTCAATCTGTTTTATCGAATAGTCAAAAAAGCTTTGTAAATTATCTTTTGTTTCAATATTTTTATATTCTTTTAGCAAAAATCCGAGATGAAAAAAAAATATTATCAATCGATCATAAAAAATATCAACTTTATTATTGCTATATAAGTTTTTATTCCTGGTGAGTTTTATTAAATTATTGTAAATATATAGATAAGTTTTATTCATGAAATATTTTTATATTTTAATTTTCTTTATTATAATTAATTGCTCTGGAAATAAAGTATCTAATTATCACGGTGCTAATCAACTAGAGAGTAAGTTTAATAAAATAAAAATTGATAAAACGAATAAGAACGATTTATTAAAAATTATTGGACCTCCATCAACGAAAAGTGATTTTAATGAAAATATTTGGTTTTATGTGGAAAGGTTAAAATCAAATCAATCATTAATAAAATTAGGAACACAGAAAATAAAAAAAAATAATGTTTTAATTGTAGAATTAAATGAAACAGGCATATTAAAGAAAAAGAAATTACTAGATTTAGAAAATATGAATGACATCAAATACTTAGAAAATACTACAGAAAAAGAATTCAAAAATGATAGTTTGTTATATGACGTATTTACAACCTTAAGAGAAAAAATTAATTCACCAACTAGAAAAAAAATAAATTAATTTCTATCCAGCTATAACCGCTAACAATAATAAAGCTACTATATTTGTAATTTTTATCATAGGATTAACTGCAGGGCCAGCAGTATCCTTATAAGGATCACCTACAGTATCTCCTGTAACAGCAGCTTTGTGAGCCTCGGACCCTTTTCCACCAAACTTACCATCCTCAATATATTTTTTAGCGTTATCCCATGCTCCACCTCCAGCTGTCATTGAAACTGCAACAAATAATCCTGTTATAATTACTCCTAGTAACATTGCACCAACTGAAGATAGTGCCGCAACTTGACCACCTATAGGTAAAATAATTATGTATAAAACTATTGGCGATAAAACAGGAAGTAATGAAGGTATTATCATTTCTTTGATTGCTGCTTTTGTCAATAAATCAACTAATTTTCCGTAGTCCGGTTTTGCTTTTCTTTTCATTATTCCTGGTATTTTTTTAAATTGTCTTCGAACTTCTATTACAACTGCCCCTCCTGCTCTTCCTACAGCTTGCATACCCATAGAACCAAAAAGATACGGCAACATACCGCCGATTAGTAAACCGACAACAACAAATGGATTTGATAAATCAAATGTTACAACTATTCCTTCTAGTTTAGATCCAGCTTCTTTTGAAAAATGTTTTATGTCTTCTGTATATGCTGCAAACAAGACTAAAGCTCCTAATCCTGCCGAACCAATTGCATAACCTTTGGTCACAGCTTTTGTTGTATTTCCAACAGCATCTAAAGCATCAGTAGTCTTTCTTACATTTTTTGGAAGATTTGACATTTCAGCAATTCCACCGGCATTATCTGTAACAGGTCCATATGCGTCTAAGGCAACTACCATTCCGGCAAGCGCAAGCATAGTTGTTACAGCTATTGCAATACCAAATAAACCAGCTATTGAATTAGTTAATAAAATTCCAGCAACAATTATTATCGCTGGGATTGCTGTAGCTTCCATTGAAATAGCTAAACCTTGAATTACATTAGTTCCATGTCCTGTTGTTGAAGATTCTGCAACACTCTTAACAGGTCTATAATCAGTACCTGTATAATATTCTGTAATCCATATTAATAATCCAGTAATTATTAGACCAATGACACCACAATAATACAAGCTCATACCATTAAAAGAAACTCCGTTTACTGAATAGTTAGTGTCTAATCCAATTACATAATCGGTTATAGGATATAAAATAATTAAAGATAAAATAGCTGTTGCAACAAAACCTTTATATAATGCATTCATTATATTTTTTGATTGTCCAAGTTTTACAAAAAAAGTCCCGACTATAGATGTTAAAATACAGGCAGCTCCTATACTTAATGGGTAAACCATCATATTTAAATCAGAAACAAAAAATATTGAAGAAAGAACCATAGTTGCAACAATAGTTACTGCATATGTTTCAAATAAATCCGCTGCCATACCTGCACAATCACCAACATTATCACCAACATTATCTGCAATAACAGCTGGATTTCTTGGATCATCTTCTGGAATACCAGCTTCTACTTTTCCAACTAAATCTGCACCAACATCAGCACCTTTGGTAAAAATTCCACCACCTAATCTTGCAAAAATAGATATTAATGATGCACCAAAACCAAGAGCTACAAGTGCATTGACAATTTCTCTTTCGTCTACACCAGCTGATAATAATATGTAGTAATAAACTGCAATTGCTAATAAAGCTAAACCAGCAACTAACATACCTGTAATTGCACCTGATTTGAAAGCAATTGAAAGACCTTCGGATAAACCTTTTCTTGATGCCTCAGCAGTTCGTACATTAGCTTGAACAGAAACTAACATTCCAACATAGCCAGCTATACCTGATAATGCAGCACCAATTAAATATCCAATTCCAACTAATATTGAAAATGCAAAACTAATAATAACTAAAACAACAACACCAACTATAGCGATTGTTTTGTATTGTCTATTTAAATAAGCTTTTGCTCCAATTTGAATTGCAGATGCAATTTCTTGCATCTTTGCATTACCTGCACTTGTTTTCAAAATTGAAGATCCTGTTACAAATCCATATACAATGGATAATATTCCAGCAAAAATTGAGTATAATAAAATGGTATCAACTGACATATAATTCCTTAAATAAGTGTTTTAGTTATTTTTTAAAATGCGGACATTACAAAAAAGATTATAAAAGGCAATATTTAACTTATCAGAATATATGAGAATAACCTTGGTATTTAAGGTATTTTATTGGAATTCTCCTATTATTTAATAGGTAATTTTTTGATTTAGTATTAATTTGCCCAATAATAGAAATTTTTTGATTCAATTTAGAAGATAAAGTTTTTATATATTTTCTCTTTGACTTAGAAGCTGTAAATAAGATTTGATAATCATCACCATTGAATAAATAGTCTAATGTCTTCAGTTTTTTGTTTTTAATTATTTGTTTTAATTGATTTGATATCGGGATCTTATCTATATTGATTAAATAACCAAGTTTTTGTTTATTTATTAATTTATTTAGATCAATTACCAGTCCATCTGAAACATCCATAGAGCAGTTTGCAATTTTAAAAAGATGTAAACTAAATTTTACAGGTAGATTAGGTGAATAATATTTACCTATAAAATATTTTTTTTGATTTGAGTTTAAATTAATTTTCTTTTTCAAAGCTTTTAAACCAACATGACTATCACCTACATTACCAGTTAAATAAATGTCATCTCCAATTTTTGCTTTATTTCTATAAACAATTTTATTTGAATATCCTAAAGATACAACTGTAAAACTTAGATTTTTTGATGATGTAGTATCGCCACCTGATAATTTTATATTAAATCTATTTTGTTCACTGGACAAAGATTTGTTAATTAATGACATATTTTTTTTTGTAAAATGTTTTTTGTTACCTGAGCCAGCTAAAAAGAAATAATTTGGTTTTACTCCTTTGGCACAAATATCTGATATAGATGATCTTATTATTTTCCTTATAACAAGATCTGGTTTATTGAAATTTAAAAAGTGTATACCCTCATTATAAGTATCAACAGAAATAACTAATTTTTTATTTTTATCAAAAAAAACATCATCATTTAAATTAAGCGAGGATGGATTATTTTTAGATAATTTTTTTAAATAATTATTTATTAAGAATTCTTCATTCATCAGTTTCTTAATTTCTTTGAAATTTTATCAAGCAAAGCATTCAAATATTTTGTTTGTGATAAATCGATAAAGAAATTAGAGGCATTAAGGTATTCTTTAATAATTATTTTTGAAGATATTTTTGGCTTATACATTAATTCAAAAATTGCACTTTTAATTATTACTTGAAAAACTTTATCAAGGTTTGATATTTTTAAATCTTCATTTAAATGATTTATAATTTCCTCATGAATTATGTCATCTCTTTCAATTGTACCGTTGACCACATCTTTTATAAATTTTTTGAAACGATGTTTTGGAAAATTTAATTCTACTTCATTGTTATAGTATTTACTGTAAAGTTTCTGTATTATAATAACTCTTGGATTATTTTTTTTACTAAAATGAAGTGGCATTCTATAAAGATAATATTGTTTTTACTGCGTTGGCTGCTTCTCTACCCTTTTTGCCACGTGCTATAGCTTGATTTTTATTTAAACAAGTAATTATTCCATTACCAACAGGTTTTTTTGACTCCACAGATATATTCATAATTGCATCAGTCGTTGATTTAGATATAAAATCAAAATGAGGCGTTTGACCTTTAATTACACATCCAAGTGCTACAAAACCATCATACTTTTTTAAATTTTTGGAAATAACCACGGGTATCTCAAACACACCCGGAACAGAAATTATTTTAATCTTTGCAAAATTCTTCAATTCATTCTTGGCACTTTTAAGAAGAGCAGTTGAAATATCTTTATAGTAGTTTGCTTGTATAATTAATACTTTATTTTTCATTTTATAATTTCTTGTTTAATAATCTTGATACCATAACCATCCAACCCAACAACCTTTTTTAGAGTTCTAGTAACTAATATCATTTTCTTTATTTTTAAAGATTTAATTATTTGAGCTCCAATACCATAACTTTTAATTAATTGATCCTTTTCCTTAGTATTAGACTTTTTATCTTTAAATTCTTTAAGTGTTTGAGTAACAGATTTTAAATTTGGATCTCTTATGAAAATCATAACGCAATTGTTATATTTTTTAAAATATTTTAAAGTTTTTTCAAATGAGTTAGGAAGTTTTTGATTAATTAGATAATTTTGAACTACATTAGATGAAATGACTCTTACTCTTGGTGATTTACTTTTATTAACTTTACCCTTAACTAATGCAAAATGCTCAGAACCATCAATTGAGTTCTCAAAAACATAAATTTTAAATTTTTGATTATTTAAATTAATTGTAGATGTTTTTTTTAATTTAATAAGATTTTCTTTTCTTAATCTGTATGAAATTAAATCTTCAATTTTTGCAATATGAAGTTTATGTTTACTTGCAAATTTTAATAAGTCATCACCTTTTGCCATTGAGCCATCCTCATTCATAATCTCACATATTACAGCAGCTGGAATTTTGTTGCCAAGTCTAGCTATGTCGACAGATGCTTCAGTATGACCCGCTCTAACAAGAACTCCTCCTTCTCGTGAAATAATTGGAAATACGTGACCAGGAGAAACTATTTCATTTTTTAATACATTTTTTTTTGTAGCAACTTTTATTGTTCGTGATCGGTCTTTAGCTGAAATACCAGTAGTTATACCCTTCTTGGCCTCTATTGAAATGGTAAAGGCTGTTTGATTTCTCGATTGATTAACAGGAGCCATAAATGTTAGCCCAAGTTTATTTGCTTGATTTTTATTTAGCGTTAAACAAATTAAACCTCTGCCGTTTTTCGCCATAAAGTTAATTTTTTTAGAATTAACATCACTGGCATTAAATACTAAATCCCCCTCATTTTCTCGATTTTCGTCGTCAACGAGAATATACATTCCTCCTTTTTTTGAGATAGAAATAATCTTTTCTATTGGGCTAAATTTATTTTTTATCATTAATAAATTTTTTTACATATTTAGATAAAATATCAATTTCAATATTAACTAAATCGTTTTTTTTAATGTTTGCTAAATTTGTAAGTTTTAGTGTATGTGGGATAACCCAAATTTCAAATTTATACTTCTTAATCTTGGCTATGGTTAAAGATACTCCATTTATCAAGATTGATGCTTTCTCAACTAAAAATTTATAAAATTTTTTATCAATACTAAATTCGTAAATTGTAGATTTATCTACATTTGTTAAATTTGTAACTTTGCTTACTGTATCAACATGACCTTGACAGATATGACCTGAAATATTTTGTCCATACTTTAAAGGTAGTTCTAAATTAACATAATCACCAACATTAGATTTCTTAAATTTTGATTTTCTAATAGTTTCATTTGATAAATAAAATTCAGATATACCTTTTTTATATGATATTAATGTTAGGCAGACACCATCACAGGAAATAGATATTCCTAATTGCTTATTACTTAATTTTAATTTTGACTTGATAAAGACGTTTATTCCTTTAGCTCTTTTGGTAATATTTGTAATTTTACCTTTATTAAAAATTATTCCATTAAACATTTACTGATACCTAAAAAGTTTTTCTTTATCTAAAAAAGTATTAATTTGCGATCTTTTTTTAAATTTTTTAGACAATAAATCAATAAAAGAATTCAAAGCAACTGAATTTTTTAAATTAATTTTATTATCAGCTTTGAATAAATAGAAATCATTTATTAAATTGTTGTTTAAAAAAGATTTTAAAAGATTTGGACCCGACTCAAGTAATAAATTTGCATAACCTAATGAGTATATTTTTTTTAAAATTATATTTAAATCAAAACTATTATTTTCTATTTTCATAAAAATAAGTTTTGCATTTTTATTTTTAAATTTATTAATAATATTTTTATCTTTTTTATTATGAAAAATATAAGTTTTATTTGAGTTAGGTTTTAATACACTGGAATTTATTTTGGTCTTCAAATCTTTATCAATAATAAATTTTACTGGTGAAAACTTTTCTAAACCTTGAATTCTACAATTTAAATTAGGATTGTCAGAGTTAATAGTTTTATAAGATGTTAAAATTGCTTGATTTCTATATCTTAATAAATGAGACACTTTATGAGAATGTTCATTTGTAATTTTTTTTTTAAATAAATAAATTCTATTATTCTTAGAAACAGCTAATTTTCCAGTAACGTATGGAATATCATTAAATTTTGAGAATTTATAATCTTTGTAAAATTGATTTGCCTCATTTTTCATTAAACCAATTTTAGCCAAAATATTATTTTTTTTTAAAACACTTTTTGTTTTTTTTGCTGTTCGTTTATCAAAATCTTCAATCGAATAGTTAACTGATTTAATTTTATTTTTGATAATAACGTTTGTACAAGGTGGTGTTTGACCATAATGGATACAAGGTTCTAATGTTACATACATATTTGAATTTTTGAAATTTATTTTATTGTTTTTTAAGGCTGCTACCTCTGCATGAGGTCTACCATTAATATCTGTATTTCCGTAAGAAATGATTTCATCTTTATATGTTACTACACATCCAACCGATGGATTTAGTCCTGTTAACCCTTTATTTTGATTGGCAAGTTCAAATGCCAATCTCATAAATGCTTTATTTTTTTCTGATGATTTATCTTTTCTTAAAGACATCGATTTTATCAACAAATTGAACGAAGTCTTTTTCTTCTCTAAAATTTCTATATACTGATGCAAATCTTACATAAGCTACCGGGTCCAATTCTTTTAATCCGTCCATTACCATTGTGCCGATTGTATTAGAAGAGATTTCACTTTGGCCAAATTCTTCAAGTGATCGAGAAATTTTAGAAATGAATTTTTCTACTGTTTCAGTATCAAGAGGTCTTTTTTTAAGAGCTACATATATAGATTTTGACAATTTATCTCTATCAAAGGGAGATTTTCTTCCATTTTTTTTAACAATGGTAAGTTCACGAAATTGAACTCTTTCAAATGTAGTAAATCTTTGTCCACAACTACATAACCTTCTTCTTCTTATGGCTGTTCCATCTTCAGTGGGTCTAGAATCTACAACTGAGGTTTCACCTTTTTTATCACAAGGACAAATCATAATTCATTATCCCAAATTTTTATAAATTGGGAAATTTGAACATAAATCAACAACTTCTTTTCTTACTTCGTTTTCTATTTTTGTATTATCGTCAGGGTTTGATGACAAACCTTTAATCACTTTAGTAATTAATTCTCCAACAATTTTAAATTCGTTTAAACCAAAACCCCTAGTTGTTGCGGCCTGAGAACCTAATCTTATACCAGAAGTTACCATTGGACTTTCTGTATCAAAAGGAATTCCATTTTTATTACATGTAATGTTAGCTCTTGATAAACTTTCAGCTGCAGCATTGCCTTTGACACCAAAAGGTCTTAAATCTACCAACATTAAATGAGTATCTGTTCCTCCAGAATAAATCTTAAATCCATTTGTTTTTAAAGTTTCTGCGAGAATTTTTGCATTAGCTAAAACATTAGATATATATTCTTTAAAGGAAGGTTCTAATGCTTCTTTAAATCCAACTGCTTTTGCTGCTATTATATGCATAAGAGGGCCACCCTGATATCCAGGAAATACAGCTGTATTAATTTTTTTATATATATCTTCATGATTTGTTAAAATAATTCCACCTCTGGCACTTCTAAAAACTTTATGAGTTGTAGATGTAACAACATGAGCATGATCAACAGGATTTGGATAACCTTTACCAGCAACAAGACCTGAAAAGTGAGCCATATCTACCATAAAGAATGCTCCAACCTTATCAGCAATTTCTCTGAACTTTTTAAAATCAATCACCCTAGAATATGCGCTTCCTCCAGCAATTATAAGTTTAGGTTTATTTTCAATTGCTAATCTTTCAACTTCCTCATAATCGATTAATTCAGAGGTTTTATCTACATCATAGCTTATTGCATTAAACCATTTGCCTGACATCGCAATTTTAAGACCATGAGTAATATGGCCACCAGAATTTAAACTCATTCCCATAAAAGTATCACCTGGCTTTAATAATGCTAAAAACACTGCTCCGTTAGCTTGTGCGCCAGAATGAGGTTGTGAATTCGCAAATTTACAATTAAAGAGTTTTTTTAATCTATCGTTAGCAAGTGACTCAGCAACATCAACATGTTCACAACCGTTATAATATCTTTTACCTGGGTAACCTTCGGCATACTTATTTGTTAGTACTGAACCTTGTGCCTCTAAAACAGCTTGTGAAACAATGTTTTCTGATGCGATTAATTCGATATGATTTTGTTGTCTGATTAATTCTTTATTTACTGCATCAAATATTTCTGGATCAGCTTCAGACAATTTTTTTTCAAAAAAGTTTTCATATTGAGTATTTAAATATTTTTTTTCACTAGACATTTATTTACCTATATTTTTTTAATTCTTTTTATATGTCTACCGCCTTCAAACTCAGTCTTTAGAAAGCTCTCAACACATTTTAAGGCAACTGTTTTTTTAATAAGCCTTTCTCCTAATGTTATAACATTTGCATCATTATGCAATCGCGATAATTTGGCATTTTTTACTGAATAGCATAAAGCTGCGCGTATTCCCTTATTTTTGTTTGCAGCAATAGACATTCCTACTCCTGAACCACAAACAAGTATTCCTACATGATTCTTATTTTTCGCCACTTGTTTACAAAGTTTATGAGCAAAATCAGGGTAATCAACGGACTTCTTATTTTGTTTTGGTCCCAGATCTTTTATTAGATAATTTTTATTAAAGTATTTTAAAATATTCTTTTTTAAATTAAATCCACCATGATCTGAAGCAATAAAAATTTTTTTCAATTTAATTAAATTTGTAATTTAAAACACAAGCAACTAGGTGAACTCTATTTTCTTCACCCCCATTAAATGCATTGTGATATTTAGTATTATTAGTAATCCAAACAGAGCCATCTGCTGGCATATGTTTTGCAACATTATCAACGACCATTATTGCTCCGGGATTTGTGTATATAGGTATATGAAGCCTTGGCTCAGGATCTCTATGCCAACTCAATGTTGATCTTGGCTCTTTAAGAAGAAGTCTCATCCTACCTAATTTATACTTTTTTGTTAATTGATCATAAACTTCTTTGAAATAAGTATTTTTAAAATCGTCAACAAATTCTGTATATTTATGTTCATCAATTTTACTTTCCCTCTGTACCTCAACACCTGTACTATCTGGCTTAGTCCAATAAATGCCTCTTACATTATTTCCTTTAACAGAATCTGGATCACCTGGAATTTGATTTAAAGGTATACCAGCGAAGTGAGGTATTCCAAGACTTGTATCAAAACCTTTTATTTTTAATACTTCGTCGCAAGCTTGTTTTAATTTTATGATATCAAATTTTACGTCTTGTTTTTGAAAATCATTGAATAATTGTGACATCGGAGCTCTACTATCTTATAGACTATTATATTAAATATTACTATTGTCGCATCAAAAAAATTAATTGATAATGATTATCACAGGTAGCTATCCTAATTTAAGATTGAGAAGATCAAGAAAATTCAGTTGGTCTAGAAGATTAGTTCAAGATAATGATCTATCTTACAATGATTTCATTTTACCTATCTTTCTTACCGAAGGAAAAGCAAAAAAAGTTCCAATTAATTCAATGCCAAATGTTTTTAGGTATTCTATTGATAAATTAAAAAGTGTAGTTGATAAAGCACTAAAATTGGGAATACCAATGGTAGCTTTATTTCCTTATACAAATCCAAGAAAAAGAGATGAATATGGAAATGAAGCATTAAATGAAAATAATTTAGTTTGCCAAGCAATAAAATTCATCAAAAAAAATTATAAGAACGAAATTGGAATAATGTGTGATGTTGCATTAGATCCATATACATCACATGGTCATGATGGAATAATTAAAAAAAATGAAATTCTAAATGATGAAACATTAGAAATCTTGATTAAACAATCAATATTGCAGGCAAAAATGGGTTGCGATGTGATTGCACCATCAGATATGATGGATGGTAGAGTTTTAAAAATTCGTAAAGCTTTAGATAAAAATAATCTTAAAGATGTTCAAATTTTATCATATGCTGTTAAGTATGCATCAAGTTTTTATGGCCCATTCAGAAATGCTGTTGGATCAAGAAGTCTCTTAAAAGGAGACAAAAAAACTTATCAAATGGATTTTAAAAATAATTATGAATCATTAAGAGAAGTTGCATTAGATGTAAAAGAAGGAGCAGACATGATTATAGTAAAACCAGGGATGCCTTATCTTGATATAATTAGGGAAGTTAAGAATAATTTTAAAATTCCAGTTATTGCATACCAAGTATCAGGTGAATATAGTCTCATACAAAATGCAATTTCAAAGAATATATTAGATAAAAAATCGATATATGAAAGTCTAGTTTCATTTAAAAGAGCTGGAGCAAGTGCAATTATAACCTATTTTGCTGATCAAATAAAACTAGATTAATTTTAAAGAATTTTGAAAATTAAATCTTGTTTTGGGAAAATTAAGATTGTTTGGTTTAACTATTGTTTTATCTAAAAAATCTCCTACAATTTTTAAAGCATCAATAGTATCTTCAAAGCTTATATCTTCTTCATATTTATTTACTAAAAAATTTGGAATGATTTTGCCGGAATTTTTTAATTTATAATTAATTTTATTACCTTCAGAAACTTTTTCTACATAATCATTAAAGTCTATGTCATATCCAATTAATTTATAAAAGTTTAACTCCCAATTTACAAACTTTGAAAGCCACTCTTCATCTTTTAATATCTCAAAATAATTATCGATTAAGTAATAAATCTCTTTATTTTTTTCGTTCTCTACTGTTAAAATTTTAATCAAATTCATTGTATAAATTATACAAAGGAGTTTTTGCTTATCTTCTAAAAAGTAAGGAGTTTTAAATTCATCAATTTCAACTTTTAAAAAACCAATTTTTGATTGAGATTTTGAATTATAATTTATATGCAATTTATTACCCTCAAATAGGTAGTTTTTTATTTTTTTTGAAGTTGCTCCAAAAATAATTCCTGAAATTTTTCCGTGATCTTCAGTATAAAATTCAGATATTACAGAATTTTCATTATATTTATTTTTTGAAAGTAAGTAACCTTTATCTTGCCAATTCATTGTATTTTAATAGTTTCTAAAAGTTTCATAGCTGCGGCTTGTTCTGCATTTTTTTTTGAACTACCATCAGCGATAACTGTTTTGCTATCCTTAATTTTTACACTAATTTTAAAATTTGGTTTATGTCTTGGTCCTGTATTAGAAATAAGTTTATATATTGGCAATGCTTTAAATTTCTTTAATGAATATTCTTGTAATCTTGTTTTGGAGTCGATTACAGTAATATCTGATAAATTTAAATAATTTTTCCAATAATTTAATATAAATTTTGACGAAACCTCAAAACCTTTATCTATATAAATTGCTCCTATCAAAGACTCACAACAATCAGATATAATTTTTTTTTCAATATTGACTTTTTTTTTCTTTTCTGTGTTTCCTGTTAAAATATAATTATCCAATTCTAATTCTTTGCCAATTTCAAAACACTTATTTTTATTAACTAAATTTGCAAGTTTTTTGTCAATCATACCTACTTTTTCATTTGGATATAACTCTAAAAGTTTCTTTGATATAACAAACCCTAAAACTCTATCACCTAAAAATTCTAGTTTTTCATAATTATTTTTTGTATCAAAACTTTTGTGTGTTAAGGCTTGTATCAATAGTTTAACTTCTTTAAAGCTAATACCTATTTTCTTTTGTAGTTTGTTTAACTTCATTTATTTAAATTATTTTATTAAAAAATCTTTCAAATCGAACTATTTCATTCCATTTTAAAATGTTAAAGATACTCCCTTTCCTTGGATTAGATGAAAAAAATAAAATTTGTGCTTTACCAACTAAATTATCTTGATTGACATAACCAACTTCAGATAAAAATCTGCTGTCTTTAGAACAATCTCTATTGTCACCTAAGAAAAAAAAGTGATTTTCAGGAACAATGTATTTATCTGAATTAGAAAAAGTTATATCGGTTCTATATGCAGCTAAATAACTTTTTCCATTTGGAAGTTTTTCTTCAAATATATTGACATCAATTTGGGATGATCCACAATATAACTTATCATTTTTGCTTTTAATTGTTTTTAATACTTGATTAGAATTTATATATAAATCACCATCAATAAATTGTATTGTATCACCTGGTAAACCAATCAATCTTTTAATATAATCTGTACGATTATCAGCAGGTGTTTTAAAAACTATAACATCTCCTCTTTTAGGGTTTTTATTTAATATACGTCCTTTAAAAATAGGAGGACTAAAAGGAAATGAATGTTTACTATATCCGTAAGAAAATTTTGTAACAAATAATCTGTCACCAACAAGCAAGTTAGTTTCCATTGATGATGATGGTATATAAAATGGCTGGATTAATATTGATCTTATAAATACTGCAATTATTAATGCATAAAATAATGTTTTAGTATTATCAATTATGAAATTTTTCATTTTTTTCTATTCAAAATAACAAATGCAATTGAGTGGTTTTTTTCATCTGAAAGTGAAAGATGTATATCGTAATTCTTTAATTTAAATTTTTTTTTTAATATATCTTGTATTTTCTGTGAAATTTTAATTTTAGGTGATCCCTTATTATTATTGTATATTTCAATATCATTAAAATTAATATTATCTCTAAAGCCTGTGCCTATTGATTTAACAAAAGCTTCTTTAGCAGCAAATCTTTTTGCAAAGTAATTCGTTTTGTTTCTGTATTTTTTTGATTGTTTAATTTCATTCAATGTAAAGAGTCTTTTTTTAAAACCTTTAATTTTTAGGGATTTTTCGATTCTTTTATTATCAATAATATCAACACCGTTACCAATTATCATTAGTTTAATATTTTTCTAAAATTAGTGATTACTTTTTTCATACCAAACAAGATGGCCTCTCCAATTATAAAATGTCCAATATTAAATTCTTCTATAGATTTAATCTTTCTTAAAATTTTAGTTGATTTATAATCTAGTCCATGACCTGCATGAACTTCCATGCCTAGTTTTTTTGCTAACATGGCACAGTTTTTTATTTTTTTGAACTCGACTAAATAATTTTTGTTATTTTTAACTTTTAAAGCAAATTTTCCTGTATGAAGTTCCACACATTTCGCATTTAATTCTTTTGATGCAAAAACATCTTTAATATTTGGATTGATGAAAAGACTTGTTCTAATTTTTTTTGAATTTAATTTACTAATTACTTTTTTAATTATTTTTTTATTTTTTGTGATATTTAAACCTCCTTCGGTAGTTATTTCATTCCTTTTTTCAGGAACTATACAAACAAAATTAGGTTTATATTTTAATGCAATTTTAAGCATTTCATTGTTAGCAGCCATTTCTAAATTTATTGGTACTCTTTTAATTTTTGAAAATATAGCTACGTCTTCATCTCGAATATGTCTACGATCTTCTCTTAAATGAATAGTAATAGAATTTGCACCGAAATTCATAACTTGTCTTGCATATGAAACAGGATCTGGATGTCCCTCTCCTCTGGCGTTTCTTAATGTTGCAATATGGTCTACGTTAACACCTAGTCTAGATTTCATTTTAAATATCTACTTCCAGGTTTTGTAATTGGAATTTTTTTTAACTCAATTGGTAAATCATTTTTTTTATAAGTTGGTATTTCTAATTTAATTTGCGAAACAATATTTTTATATTTAATTTTTAAACTTGGTTTACTAGATCTATTAATCAAACACGCATATCCAACTACTTTTGATTTATATTTTTTTACAAGTCGAGCACATTCTAAACTTGACTTACCCGTAGTAATTACGTCTTCTACTATCAAAACTTTAGAATTTTTTTTAATTGAAAAACCTCTTCTTAAAATAAATTTCCCATTAACTCTCTCGCAAAATATTGTCTCCTTATTCAATAAATTTCCAACAATATAACCTATAACAATACCACCCATAGCTGGTGACAAAATTATATCAATTTTTTTGAATTTTTTTTTTATTTTAGTGCTTAAGGATTTACAAAATTCTTCTGATTTTTTTGGATAACTTAATAATTTAGCACACTGAACATACTGGGGTGAATGTAAACCTGAAGATAAAACAAAATGTCCTTCTAAAAGTGCCTTAGTTTTTTTTAAAACCGCTAAAGAATCTTTTAAAGAAAGCATATTTTTTATTTTTATGTCTAATTATTTTGAAGTTATATTCTTTCTGTTTTAGCTCACTAATAAGTTTTGTAAAGTTTTTCAAATCTTGAATAATTAGGTTGAATCTAAAATTAATGGTTCTTTTAGTCTTTTCCACCATTTCAACACTTGAAATATTTACATTATTCGTTCCAATCATTGTTGTAACGTCACCTAATATTCCAGGTCTATCAGGTAAAGACATCCAAAGTGTGGTGTTATATTTTTTTTCAGTAGGCTTGCTGTCTTCTTTGTATTGCCAGTATCTTCTTATAGCAGCTCTAGCTTTACCGGTTTTAGCACTTGTTATCCAATGCAAAGAAGGTGAGTCTTTTTTTGATGTTAATATTTTAACTACATCTCCATTTCGCAATATTGATTGTAGAGGACTTTCCTTTCCATTTATTTCACATCCAATTGCAGTATCACCTACTTTAGTGTGAACAGCATAAGCAAAATCAATTGGACTTGCTTCTTTGGGTAATTTTATAACTGAGCCTTTTGGTGTAAAACAAAAAACATTTTCTTGAAACATTTGCAGTTTTGTATACTCAAAATAATGTTCGGGATTTTCATTTTTATCAATAATTTCTACTAGATCTGCTAACCAATCATATTCCTTCCAAGTTAAAGAGTTAAACTTTTCTGACGATTTATATTTCCAATGAGAAGCTATACCTCTTTGCGCAAATTCATGCATTTGTTGTGTTCTTAGTTGTATTTCAATAGGTCTTTTATTTGGACCGATCACTGCTGTATGAAGAGATTTATAATTATTTATTTTTGGAGATGAAATGTAATCTTTAAATCTACCAGGTATGCAATTCCATTTATTATGAATTACGCCTAAGGTTTTGTAACAATTTTTAACATTATCTAAAATTATTCTAAAACCAATTATGTCTGTAATTTGCTCTAGTGAGGTTCTTTTTTTTTGTATTTTTCTCCAAATAGAAAAAGGTGTTTTTTCTCTCGAATAAATTTTAAAATCAATATTATTTTCATTTAATAGATTTTCAAATTCACTAAGAACTGAATTATAATTAATCAAATTATTATCTTTTATTGTGTCTAATCTATCTTTTATCATTTTTCTTGCCTCAGGATTTAAAATATCGAAAGAAAGATCTTCAAGTTCATCTCTTATTCTATTCATTCCCATTCTATCAGCTAGAGGAGCATAAATTTCCATAGTTTCTTTTGCAATTCTTTTTCTTTTTTCCTCTTTATCAATAGCCTTCAAAGTTCGCATATTATGCAAACGATCTGCAAGTTTCACAAGAAGGACTCTAATATCTTTAGAAGTTGCCAGGATGAGTTTTCTAAAATTTTCAGCTTTTGAATTAGAAATAGCTTGGTTTTCAAAAACTGAAATTTTTGTAACTCCATCAACTAAATCAGCAACTTCTTTTCCAAATTGTTCTTCTATAGTTTTATAAGTTGCATAAGTATCTTCTATGGTATCGTGAAGTAAACCAGTTGCTATCGTTGCACTATCCAACTTAAGTTCGGTTAAAATATTTGCAACAGCAACAGGATGAATGACGTAGGGATCTCCTGATTGTCGTTTTTGATCTTTATGAACTTTCACTGCAAAATCATATGCTTTGCTTAGAGTTTCTGGGTTAAGAAACTTATTGTATGATTTAACCTTATTTATTAATTCGTCAGAATTTAGCATATATTTATTATATCACTTATTTAGATAACTTTAATACTTCTTAAATTATTTTTTTTTAAAGAAGTTAAGAGTTTTACTATATTTTTTTTTAATTTTGGGTGAGACCAATTTTTGCATATTTCAAACAGTGGCATAAGTACAAAGTTTCTATTATGCATTCTTGGATGCGGGATCTCTAAATTGATAAATTTTTTATTTGATTTAGTGATCTTTCCATTAAAATCTAATATATCAATATCACAATTTCTTGGATGATTTTTAGGAGCTATTTTTCTGCCCAATTTTTTTTCTATAGACTTAATTATTTTGAACAGCTGAAATTGATTTAATTTTGTTTTTATCTGTAATACAGCATTAATAAATTTTGGAAAACTAGGATCTGGCCATGACTCAGTCTCATAATAACTAGATATTTTGATAATTTTAATATCATGAGTTTCCAATAAATATTTAGATTTTTCTAAAAAATGTATTCTATTTCCTAAATTAGAACCTATAGATAGATATACATTTTTAACTTGAGCGTCTGAAATATCTCGCTTTTTCACGGTTCCAATCTTTAGTTTTTTTGGTTTGTCGCTTATCGTATTGTTTTTTGCCCTTTGCAACTGCTATTTCAACTTTAGCTTTACCTTTTTTAAAATACATTTTAGTTGGAACTAAAGTTAGACCATCCTCGTTCATTTTACCAATTAGTTTGTTAATTTCCCTTTTGTTAAATAACAATTTTCTTTCTGAGTAAGGATTGTGATTTGAATAACTGGCTTGTTTATATATGGGTATATGTGAATTAATTAAAAAAATTTCTCCTTCTTTTTCTACTGCGTATGAATCTGCTATATTTATTTTTCCATCTCTTACAGATTTTATTTCAGAACCTTTTAGTACAATTCCTGCTTCTAAGATTTCCTTAAAGAAAAAATTAAAAGATGCTTTTCGATTTATTGTAATGATCTTGATGCCAGATGTAGATTTATCACTCATCAATAAGTTTTGCTACTTTCAATGCTTTCTCGACTTCCTTTTTTGTATTTTCAGTTATTTTTACCAAAGGTAATCTTACAGTGTCATCGCAAAGACCAAGTAATTTAGCAGCATACTTAACTGGTGAAGGATTGCTTTCTATAAATAAATTTTTATGCAACGGTTGCAACATATCATCAAGTTGTTGAGCCTTTTTTAAATCATCCT
>CACMFU010000012.1 GCA_902613065.1 uncultured Pelagibacteraceae bacterium
TCTTTTATCTTTGGATTTGCAACATCTCCTTTCCAAAGTGTATTATCAATTAAAATTATACCCTTTTTGCTTTTTAATTTAAGAGACTGATTAAAATAATTTATATAATTTTCTTTATCTGCATCAATTAATATCACATCATATTTTTCCTTTTTCTTAATTAGATTTTCAAGAGCAATTTTTCCATTTTCACAAAGAAGATTTATTTTTTTATCTTGCTTTGCTTCTTTAAAAAACTTAATTGCCTCATTGTTAGTTTTTAAATTTTTATCTATACCAATTAATTTGCAATTCTTAGGTAAGGCAAGTGCAGCAGATAAAATGCTGTAACCTGTAAAAGTGCCAATTTCTAAATATGATTTATAGTTATTAATTTTTATGATAAATTGTATAAAGTTAGCTTGTAGAATTGAAATTTGTAATTTTTTAATATGACCAAGTTTTTCGTTATATTTTAATAATTTTTTTTGTACTTTATGAAGATTATTTGTATGTGAAAAAATATAATTGATCATATTTTGATCAATTATGAAATTTTTATCCATTCAACTTTTCTTTTAATATTTTGTTTATTAATTGAGGATTACCTTTTCCTTTACTTTCTTTCATGGCTTGACCAACAAAAAAACCAAATAATTTATCTTTACCAGATTTATATTCAGCAACCTTATCTGAATTATTTTCAATAACTTTATTTATCAATTCCTCTATCGCTTTTGGATCGCTTTCTTGTTTTAAACCTTTTTCTTTTACTATTATTAATGGATCTTGATCTCCATCTATCATTTGTTCAAAAACCGTTTTAGCTATTTTTCCTGATATGGTTCCATCTTTTATAAGGTTTATAAGTTTTGATAGATTTTTAGCGCTAATTGGGCTTTGAGATATTTCTAAATTTTTTTCATTTAAAACTGCAAATAATTCACCTGTAATCCAGTTTGTTGCTAATTTAACATCAGAATTTTTTATAACTTCTTCAAAGAAATTTGATGTTTCAATATCAGATACCAAAATTGTTGCTTCATATGGTGAAAGATTAAATTTATCTATAAATCTTTTTTTCTTTTCATCTGGTAATTCAGGTATATCTGATTTTATTTTTTCAATTAACTCTTGGCTTATTTCAAGCGGTAATAGATCAGGATCAGGAAAATATCTGTAATCATGCGCGTCTTCTTTTGATCTCATAGATCTTGTCTCATTTCTTTTAGTGTCAAAAAGTCTTGTTTCTTGATCTATTTCTTTCCCCTCTTCTAATAAATCTATTTGTCTATTTGCTTCGGATATTATTGCCATTTGCATAAATTTTATTGAATTAACATTTTTAATTTCACACCTAGTGCCGAATTCAGTCTCCCCTTTTAATCTTACTGATACATTAACATCTGCCCTCAAAGAACCTTCTTGCATATTGCCATCACATGTTCCTAAATATCTCATTATCGATCTTAATTTTTTTATATAAACGTTGACTTCATCTGGAGATCTCAAATCAGGCTTACTTACTATTTCCATTAAAGCCACTCCAGATCTATTTAAATCAACTAATGTATTATTTGGATCAATATCATGAATACTTTTACCTGCATCTTGCTCTAAGTGTAATCTTTCAATTCCAATTTCTTTTTGACCAGTCGGCATATCCAAAATTACTTTTCCTTCACCGACAATTGGATATTTGTATTGAGAGATTTGATATCCTTGGGGTAAATCTGCATAAAAATAATTTTTTCTATCAAAGACAGATTTTTTATTTATTTTGGCTTTAAGTCCTATTCCAGTTTTAATTGCTTGTTCAATACAAAATTCATTTATAACTGGTAACATTCCTGGAAATGCTGCATCTACGAGACTAACTTGTGTGTTTGGTTCTGCACCAAATTTTGTTGATGATTGAGAGAAAAGTTTTGACTCTGAAGTAACTTGAGCGTGCACTTCTAAACCAATTATTACTTCATATTGTTTATTTTCTCTTTCAATAAGATATTCACTATTTTTACTCACTTAACCACCAGTCTGAAATATCATTTTTAAAATTAATCTTATCTTCTAATGCATAAGAAATATTAAGTATATTTTGCTCATCAAAAGGTTTTCCAATTACTTGAAGGCCTAAAGGATAATTATTTTTATCTTTACCAGCTGGTATAGAAATACCTGGTAAGCCTGCTAGATTTATTGGAACTGTAAATATATCATTTAAATACATTGATACTGGATCATTTGTTTTTTCACCAATTTTAAATGCTGAGCTTGGAGTAGATGGAGTTAAAATTGCATCAACTTTAGAAAAGGCATCATCAAAATCTTTTTTTATTAATTGTCTTACTTTCTGCGCTTTTAGATAATAAGCATCATAGTAACCAGAAGATAAAACATAAGTTCCAATCATAATTCTTCTTTTAACTTCATCACCAAAACCTTCAGATCTAGTTTTTTCGTACATTTCTATTAAATTTTGACCAGGAGATCTAAATCCATATTTAACACCATCATATCTTGCTAGATTTGAAGATGCTTCAGCTGGTGCAACAATATAATAGGTTGGTAATGCGTAATTAGTATGCGGAAGCGAAATATCGATAATTTCTGCTCCGCAATCTTTTGCATATGAGATACCATTTTTCCATAGCTGTTCAATTTCGTCAGGCATATTGTCAACTCTATATTCTTTAGGAATACCAATTTTCTTTCCTTTAATATCTTTTGATAATTCTTTTGAATAACAATTTCTTTTGTAATCAATTGAAGTTGAATCTTTTTGATCAAATGAAGAAATCACCTCTAAAAGCATAGAACAATCTCTTACATTTTTCGTCATAGGTCCTGCTTGGTCTAAAGATGAAGCAAATGCTACAATTCCATAACGAGAACAACTTCCATATGTAGGTTTAAGTCCAACAGTTCCTGTAAATGATGCTGGTTGACGAATAGATCCACCTGTATCTGTTCCAATGGTAACTGGAGTTAAATTTGCAGCGACAGCTGCAGAAGAACCTCCTGAAGATCCACCAGGGACTAAATTTTCTCCTACCGGATTTTGAACATTTCCAAAAAAACTAGTTTCATTTGAAGAGCCCATAGCAAATTCATCACAATTAAGTTTACCAAGAAGTATTGCTCCTTGACTCCACAAATTTTGAGTTACTGTAGACTCATATGTGGGAACGAAGTTATTTAATATTTTGCTACCCGCTGTTGTTCTAACTCCATTTGTACAAAATAAATCTTTAACAGCAATGGGAATACCTGGTAGTTTTAAATCAAAGTTGGGATTAGAATCAAATTTCTTTGATTGATCTATTGCTTTTTCAAAATTATCCGTAACATAAACATTTAATTTTTTTGATTTTACAGCACGGTCTATAAATACTTTTGTAATTTCCTCTGAAGATAGTTTTTTTTCTTTTATATTCGATGTTAATTCGAATAAACTTTGACTTGTTATATCTGACATTATTCAACAACCTTTGGTACAACAAAAAAATCTTTATTTTCTTCAGGAGAGTTTTTTAAAATTTTTTCTCTAATATTTTCTGATTTAATTTCATCTTTTCTAAATCTTAGGGTGGTTTCAGCAATTGATGTTAGGGCTTGAACATTATCAGTATTTAATTCATTTAATTTTTCTATAAATTCAAATATATTATTTAAGTCGCCCTTTAATTTATTAGCTTTTTCATCATCAATAGAAATTCTTGCTAATTTCGAAATGTGCTTTACTGTTTTAAGATCTATACTCATATGGTAAAAATATTGCCGCAAACTATCACTTAAGTAAATAATATACAATATGATCACAATTGAGGAATTTAAAAAGAAACAGCTAAATACATCTAGATTAATTGGTCTTGATTTGGGTTCAAAGAGAATTGGTGTAGCTATATGTGATGAAAATCAAAAAATTGCCACACCGCTTAAAACAATAAGCAAATCCAAATTTGAAGATCTTATCAATGAATTAGAGGATATTATTAAAGAAAATAATATTAAAGGAATAATTATTGGCAATCCAATTAATATGGATGGTAGCTTAGGTAAATCCTCTCAATCAGTAAATGATGTGTCAAAAGCAATATCAAAAGAAATTGATCTTCCAATAAGTCTTTGGGATGAAAGATTATCAACAGTTGGAGCGTTTAAATTAACCGAAAATTTAGGTATTAACGTAACTAAAAGAGAAAAAAATATAGATAAAAATGCTGCTGCATTTATCTTACAGGGTGCCATAGATTTTATTAATAATTAATACTTGCATTAATCAACCTTTGTGGCTATAGAGTTGGTTTTAATGGCAACTAAAACCAAAGCTATTAAAATTTCTCAAAAACATCTCCTAGGTATTCAAGATTTATCAATAAATGATGTTAATTTAATCTTAAAAGAAGCTGAAAAATTTATTGAATTAAACAAAAGCAAAAATAAAAAATTAGATTTACTTAAGGGGAAAACTCAAATTAACCTCTTTTTTGAACCATCAACAAGAACACAAAGCTCATTTGAACTAGCAGGAAAAAGATTAGGTGCAGATGTTATGTCAATGAATATAACAAACTCAGCAATCAAAAAAGGTGAAACGCTAATAGACACTGCAATGACATTAAACGCAATGCATCCTGATATAATAGTTATTAGACATCAAGATTCAGGAGCTTGTAATCTTTTATCTCAAAAAGTTAATTGTTCTGTTTTAAATGCTGGTGATGGAAGGAGAGAGCACCCCACCCAAGCATTACTTGATGCATTAACTATATTGAATAGAAAAAAAAAAATTCAAGGATTAAAGGTTGCAATTTGTGGAGATATTCTACATTCAAGAGTAGCAAGATCTAATATTTACTTGCTAAACATGTTGGGTGCCGAAGTTAATATTGTAGCTCCTTCAAACCTTTTACCAAAAGATATAGAAAAATTTGGGGTTAATATTTTTTCAAATATGAAGAAAGGTGTAAAAGATTGCGACATAGTAATGATGCTTAGACTTCAAAATGAAAGAATGAGTAGTTCATTCCTGTCATCTAATAGAGAGTATTATGAATACTATGGACTAACACAGGATAAATTAGAATATGCAAAATCAGATTCAATTATTATGCATCCTGGTCCAATGAACCGCGGTATTGAAATTGATACAAAACTAGCTGATGACACAAATATGAGTGTTGTAAAAGAACAAGTTGAATTAGGTGTTGCGATAAGAATGGCATGTTTAAAAATTTTTTGTGAATGATGAAAAAGAAATACTTTATTAACGCAAATATAATTGATCCTTATAACAACATAAGTGAGATAGGAGGATTAATAATAGGTGAAGATGGAAAAATTGAAGGTGTTGGAAAAAAGGTGAATAAAAACAACATTCCTAGTAGAGAAAAAGTTATTGATTTAAAAGAGAATTATATTTTCCCAGGTATAGTTGATATGAGAGTATTTGTGGGTGAACCAGGTTATGAATATAAAGAAAATTTTAGAACTTTGAGCAATGCTGCATTGTCCGGGGGAGTAACTTCAGTTGTAACAATGCCTAATACTGATCCAATAATCGACAACGTTTCAATAGTAGATTTTTTGAAAAGACGAGGCAGAGATAAATCAAAAATAAATATATTTCCCACAGCATCTCTAACAAAGGGTACTGAGGGTACAAATATGACAGAGTTTGGTCTTCTGCAAAGCAAAGGGATAATAGCATTTACAGATGGAATTAGAACAATTCAAAATACAAGAGTTATGTCCAGAATAATGAATTCAGCAAAAGATTTGGGATCTTTAATAATGCAACATGCAGAAGATCAAGAATTAGCTGAGAATGGCATGATCAACGATGGAATAATTTCGACAAAACTTGGATTGCAAGGTATCCCTGAAATAGCAGAATTAATAATTATAGAAAGAGATTTAACATTATTAGAAGAATATAATTGTCGTTATCACATTTCTCAAATTTCATCAGGAAAAGCAGTTGAAATTATTAAAGATAGAAAAGAAAAAGTAAGATTTTCCTGTGGGGTATCAATAAATAATTTATCTTTAAATGAAAATGATATTGGTGACTTTAGAACTTTTTTAAAATTATCACCTCCACTCAGAACTGAAGATGATAGATTAAGTTTAGTGCAAGGATTAAATGATGGCACAATCGATGTTATAGTTTCAGATCACAAGCCTGAAGATGAAGAGCAAAAAAGATTAACATTTGCTCAAGCAGCAACAGGAGCAACTGGTATTGAAACGTTATTATCTTTGTCATTAGAATTATATCACAATGGATCTGTAAAACTTGAAAAAATTATTGCTGCATTAACCTCAAATCCAGCAAAAATTTTGAAAATTAATAAAGGCAATTTATCCGTAGGTAATGATGCAGATTTCTGTATTGTGGATATAAATAAACCTTGGATAGTAAAGCAAGAAAATTTGGTTTCTAAATCAAAAAATACGTCAATTGAAAATAAAAGATTACAAGGAAAAGTAACCAATACATACGTAAAAGGACAAGAGCTTTACAATAATTAAATGGAAATTTTTATTTTATCACTTTTATCATATTTATTAGGTTCTATTCCTTTTGGTTTTTTATTAACAAAAATTTTTTTAAAAAAAGACATAAGAGATACAGGATCGGGTAATATAGGCGCCACCAATGTTTTAAGAACTGGTAATAAATTTTTAGGTTACTCAACTTTATTACTAGACATTTTAAAAGCAGTTTTGCCAATAATTTATGTAAAATTAAATTATCCAGAATTTATTTATATTTGTTCATTATCTGTTTTTTTGGGACATGTTTTTCCAATATGGTTAAAATTTAAAGGTGGTAAAGGTGTTGCAACATATGTTGGAATGTTGATTATTTTAAATTATTTTTTGGGTATTGTTTTTGGTATTGTTTGGGTAATTACATATTTAATTTCTAAATATTCATCATTAGGATCAATTCTTGGATCATTAAGTGTTCCTATTTTTATATTTTTTTATAGCAATGATAACATTATGTTTTACTTCATAATGTTTATTTTAATTTTTTACACCCATAGAGAAAACGTTAAACGCTTGATAAATAAAGAAGAAACTAAGACAAAAATTTAATAATTTGACAGTTTAACTGTTTTAAGTACGTTCTCTAAATATGAATCTAGTAATTGTTGAAAGTCCGGCAAAAGCAAAAACAATTAATAAATATTTAGGATCAGATTATACAGTTCTTGCAAGCTATGGACATATAAGAGATCTGCCTTCGAAAAATGGTTCTGTTGATCCTGAAAATGATTTTAAAATGATTTGGGAAGTAGATAGTTTTTCAAAAAAATATTTAAAAGAAATTACAGATAGTGCTAAAGATTCAAAAAAAATTATTCTAGCAACTGATCCTGACAGAGAAGGTGAAGCAATAGCTTGGCATGTAAAAGAGTTTCTTGAAGAAAAAAAATTATTAAAAGATAAAGAAGTTGAAAGAGTTGTTTTCAACGAAATAACAAAAAAAGCAGTTACAAATGGAATAGATAATCCTAGAAAAATAGAGCCACATTTAGTTGATGCTTATATGGCAAGAAGAGCTCTAGATTATCTAGTAGGTTTTAATATCTCCCCCATTCTATGGACAAAATTACCAGGTTCTAAATCTGCTGGTCGAGTTCAGTCTGTAGCTCTAAGACTTTTAACCGAAAGAGAACAGGAAATAGAGGTTTTTCAACCTAAAGAATTTTGGACTTTAAATATAATTTTTAAAAATAATAAAAATGAAAAAATAAATACAACTATTTCACAATTAGATGGAAATAAGGTTGAAAAATTTTCATTTAAAAACAAACAAGATATTAATGACGCTTTATCTAAAATAAAAAATAAAAAATATAAAATAACAGATATAAGTTCAAAAACTTATAACAGAAATCCATCAGGACCTTTTACTACGTCAACATTACAACAAACAGCATCGAGTAAACTTGGTTTTGGAGCCTCAAGGACAATGCAAATTGCTCAAAGATTATATCAAGGAATTGATATTGAAGGTGAAACTGTAGGATTAATTACTTATATGAGAACAGATGGAACTAATATTTCAAAAGATGCGGTAACATCTTTTAGAGATTTTATAATGCAGAATTATGGTGATAAATATTTACCAGAACAACCTCTAAATTATAGTGGTAAAAAAGCAAAGAATGCTCAAGAAGCTCACGAAGCTATACGTCCAACAGAAATAATCCGAAAACCAGAAGATATGAAAAAATACTTAAGTACTGATCAATATAAACTTTATAATTTAATATGGTCTAGATCTTTATCATCACAAATGCAGTCAGCAAAATTTGATAGAAAAACTATTACCATTAACTCAGATGATGATAAAAATATATTTAAAGCTAGTGGTTCAACATTAAAATTTGATGGTTTCCTAAAACTTTATAAGATCGATGAAAATGATGATGACAATGAAAATACTTTACCTGATATAGAAAAAGGTGAAGTAATGTTTGAAGATCTTATTGATGAACAGCACTATACGCAACCACCACCTAGATATTCAGAGGCAAGTCTAGTTAAAAAATTAGAGGAGCTAGGAATTGGAAGACCATCTACTTATGCAAGTATAATTTCAGTAATAGCTAATAGAGGTTATGCTGATATAAATAATAAAAGATTTTTCCCAACCGATAGAGGAAAATTACTTTCTGCTTTTTTAGAAAAATTATTTACCAAATATGTTGATTATGATTTTACTGCAAAATTAGAAGATCAATTGGATGATATAACATCTGGTAAAGAAAATTGGATAAAAGTTTTAGAGAACTTTTGGAAAGACTTTAATTCTAATGTATCAGGTGTAAAAGAAAAAAGAACCAGAGAAGTATTAGACCTATTAAATGAAAGTCTTGGATCACTAATATTTGAAGTAGATAAGGATGGAAATATTGATAGAAAATGCAAACTTTGTGAATCTGGGCAATTAAGTTTAAAAAATAGTTTTAGAGGTGGTGCTTTTATTGGATGTTCAAATTATCCAGAATGTAAATTTACAAGACCACTATCAAAATCCAAAGCAGCGCAACAATTGACACTAGCAGAACCTAAATTCATTGGAAAAAATGATAAAGGTAAAGATATTTTTCTTAAAAATGGAAGATTTGGCCCATATTTGCAATTTGAGAAAGAAATCATAGAGCAAGATGAAAAAACTAAAAAGAAAAAAAGAAAATTAAAAAAAGAAGAAAATAATTTAAAAAATGTTTCTATCCCTAAAGGAATTGAGATTGAAAATATTGATTTAGAAAAGGCAAAATACTTATGCTCGTTACCATTAAGTTTAGGTAAAAACCCTGAAAATGATAAAGATATTACTGTGAATGTTGGAAGATTTGGTCCTTACCTTAAATGTGAAAATAAATCTGCTAGGCTAGAAAATGTGGACGAATTATTCACAATTGGATTAAATAGAGCTGTTACATTAATTGCTGAAGCTAAACCAGGAAGAATTTCATCATCTATGATAAAAGATTTAGGAGAACATCCTGAAGATAAAAAGCCAGTTAGAATCATGAAAGGTCAATATGGTCCATACATTAAATACAAATCATTAAATGCGACTATACCAGAAGAGAAAGATCCTGTTGAATTAACTATGGAAGAAGCATTAATTTTAATTGAGAAAAGAAAAGAATACGATAGAAATAAAAAGAAAAAGAAAAGCAAATAATGTCAGCAGATGAAAATTTAATGAAATTAAATATAAAATTACCAAAAGCAAATGATCCTGTTGGATCATATGCTGCTACAAGAATATCTAGAAATTTACTATATATATCTGGTCAAATATCAATTGATGAAAATGGAAATTTAATTAAAGGTAAACTCGGAAAAGATTATAATACTGAACAAGGTTATGAGGCAGCTAAAAGATGTGCATTAAGTATAATATCTCAAGCAAAGAAAGCATGCGGTGATGATTTATCCAAAATTAAATCATGTTTGAAACTCACTGGATATGTTAATTCTACTGATGATTTTACTGAACAACCAAAAGTCATAAATGGAGCTTCAGATCTAATAAAAAAAGTATTTGATGAAGCTGGTTCACATGCAAGAGCTGCTGTAAGTACTAACAGCCTTCCATTAGGTGTCGCAGTTGAAGTTGATGCAATATTTGATCTTAATTAATTATCTACCAATACTAAAATAATTTATTTTATTTTTTTTCATTTCAGAAGTTGAATAAAGATTTCTCATATCAAAAACTTTAAAATTTCTTTTTTTATTAATTTTTTTAAAGTTGAGTTGTTTAAATTCATTCCATTCTGTATGAATAATTATTAAATCTGCACTTTTACAAGCATCTTTTATATTTTCAAAAAAATTTACATTTTTAGATTTAAATTCTTTTTTCTTACCTGTTGGTTCATAATAATTTATATATGCACCTTTTCTTGATAAGGCTGGTATCATTTTTAATGAGGAAGATTCTCTCATATCATCAGTTCCTGGTTTAAAAGTAACACCCAAAAATGTAATATTTTTATTTTTAATTTTGTTATTCATTATTTTGCTAATTTTATTTATTAATAAATTAGATCTTTTATCATTTGAATTAATTACTGATTTTACAACTGAAAGATTTGTTTTAAACATTCGACCAGTTGAAACGAGTGCCCTTGTATCTTTTGGAAAACATGATCCACCGTAAGCTGGGCCTGCACGTAAAAATCTGCTTCCAATCCTTTCATCTAAACCCATGCCAATTGCTACTTCTTTAACATCTATATTTGAATTTTCACATAAATTGGCTATTTCATTAATGAATGTAATTTTAGTGGCTAAAAAAGCGTTTGATGCATATTTAATTAATTCAGCAGATCTTCTAGAAGTATGAAAATATCTGCCACCCTTCTTAATTAAAGGCAGATATAATTTTTTCATAATTTTATTTGCTTTGTTGCTGTTTGTGCCTACTACAACTCTATCTGGAAATTGAAAATCTCTTATAGCTTCACCTTCTCTTAAAAATTCAGGATTGGATACAACATCAAACTTATTTTTATTTTTTTTTGATTTTAAGATTTTTGTAATTTTATCACCTGTGGTAACTGGGACTGTAGATTTAGTAACTATTATTTTATATTTATTTAGATTAGATTTTATACTTTTGACAACATTAAATACATATTTTAAATCAGCTTTATTATTTTTAGTGGGTGTTCCGACGCAAATAAAGATGATATCTGACTTTTTTATTGAGTTAGAAATATTAGTTGAAAATAAAAGTCTTTTTTTTTTTAAATTTCTTTCAACCAATTCTTGAAGACCAGGTTCATAAATCGGTATTATTCCTTTATTCAATTTTTCTATAATTTCTTTATTAATATCAACACAAATAACTGTATTGCCTAAATCAGAAAAACAAGCTCCACTAACCAAACCAACATATCCAGATCCTATAATACAAATTTTCATAACTTAGAAATTTCAATACCTGATTTAATATAACCTTTCAAAGACCCACAATCTAAATAATTACCTTTAAATTTATGTCCGATGAATAAATTTTTATCTAATATCATTCTTCTTATTGCATCTGTAATATGTATTTCTCCACCTTTACCTTTTTTTTGATTTTTCAAATAATGAAAAATTTTTTTTGATAAAATGTATCTTCCTATAACAGCGTTATTTGAAGGAGCATCTTTAGTATTAGGTTTTTCAATTACATCGGCAATTTTAAAATTTAATTTATCAATATTTTTTTTTATTGAATAAATGCCCCAGCGATCTACATTGTTTTTTTTAACTTTCATACTAGCCATTACAGATCCTTTTAATTTTTTATGAATTTTTATCATATCTTTTGAACAATTCTTTTTCATAATTAAATCATCAGGTAACAACATTAAAAAATAATTATTTTTTATAAGTTTTTTAGTTTTAAGTACAGCATCTCCTGTTCCCATGGGTTTATTTTGATAAACAAATTTAATTTTTTTTTTAAAAAAAAGAATTTTTTTATACTCTTTAATTATTCTAGGATCTTTTTTTTTTTTTATAATTGATTTGTAAAAATTGTCGTTATTGAAATATTTCTTTATCATCTCTTTTTTTTTTGAAATAATAAAAATTATTTCACTTACACCAGCTTCAATACATTCATCTAAAATATACTCAATTCCTGGTTTTCCATTTATTGGAAGCAGTTCTTTAGGAAAAACACTTGTCAAAGGTAGCAAACGTGTACCTAAACCAGCAAGAGGAATTATAGCTTGTTTAATCATTAAGATGTTTTACTTATAATCATATTTATTAAAAATGAAAATTTTAAAAAATATTTTTGAACTAAATAAGGCAGTAAAAAATTACAAAAATGTTGGATTTGTACCTACAATGGGTGGAATTCATAAAGGCCACATATCTTTAATAAAAATTTCACAAAAAAATAACAAGGAAACAATAGTTAGTATTTTTGTCAATCCAACTCAATTCAATCAAAAAAAAGATTTTAAAAATTATCCTAGGAATATAAGAAAAGATATTTCGATATTAAAAAAACTAAAAGTTAATTATTTGTTTTTACCAGAGGTCAATGAAATATATAAAAATAAAATGAAAAATTTTAAACTTAATAAATCTGATAAAATTTTATGTGCTAAGTATAGAAAAGGTCATTTTGAGGGTGTATTAAACGTGATGAATAGATTGCTATCTATTGTTAAATCTAAGCATGTTTATATGGGTGAAAAAGATTTTCAACAATACATGTTAATTAAAAGAATATTGGGTAAAAAATATAAAATAAATATTGTTGGTTGTCCTACAATTCGAGAAAATAATAAAATTGCTTTATCCACAAGAAACAAATTGTTAAATAAATCATCCATAATAAAAGCATCAAAAATAGCCATCAAATTAGATAAGATTAAAAGATTATCACAAACTAATAAATTTGTGGATTTGTCAAAATTCAAATATGAGCTTGAAAATAAATTTAAAATTAAAATTGATTATCTTGAATTTAGAGATGAGAAAAAAATGAAATTAGATAATTTTAAATCTAAATTTAGACTATTTATTGCCTACCATATTAATGGAATAAGATTGATTGATAATTTTTGACTATAAAAAATAAGCTCCTACACCCAAGAAAGAAACGAATCCAATTACATCTGTTATTGTTGTAACAAATACACTAGAGGAAATTGCCGGATCAATTTTCATTTTATTTAATGTTACAGGTACAAGAATACCAAAAAGACCGGCAACTATCATAGTTAAAACCATTGAAATTGAAATTATTAGGGAGAGCTGGATATCATTAAACCATAGTTGAACTATCAAAGAACTTATAATTGCAAAAATAACTCCATTTAAAACTCCAATATTAAATTCTTTAATAATATTATTAGTAAAATTATTTTTTGTTAAATCCTGTGTCGCTAAAGATCTTACTGTGACAGCTAATGTTTGCATGCCAGCGTTTCCACCCATTGATGCTACAATTGGCATTAAAAAAGCCAATACTACCATTTGCTCTATAGTAGCACCAAATAGACTAATGCAATAAGTTGCTAGAAAAGCAGTAAACAAGTTTAATAACAACCAATTGAATCTTCTCTTAGTTTTTGTTATTACTCCATCAGTTATTTCTTCGTCACCTACTCCAGCTAATCTAAGTACATCCTCCTCAGCTTCTTCTTTTAATACTGTTAGAACATCATCATAAGCTATCATCCCAACTAATTTGTCAGACTTATCCACTACAGCTGCTGAACTCAAATTATAATTTTCAAATAAATTACCAACTTCCTCTCTATCCATATCAACTGGTATTAATGTCTGGGACTCAGCCATAATAGACATCATTTTTGTGTCTCTTGGTGTTCTTAATACTCTAGATGAAGGAACTGTACCAATTGGTTTGAAATCTTGATCAACTATAAATATTTCGAGGAATTCTTCAGGAAGTTCTTTATTTTCTCTTAGATAATCTATTGTTTGTCCCACTGACCAGTTACTAGGTATGGCTGTAAATTCACGCTGCATTAGTCTCGCAGCAGAGTCTTCTGGATAACTTAAGCTTTCAAGCAATGCAAATCGATCTTTTGGAGGTAATGAGCTAAGTATTGTATTTTTATCTTTTTCATCTACATTTTCTAAAATCTTAATTGCATCATCTGACTCTAAATTTTTTAATATGTTTACTATTGAATCAGATGATAAATAAGTAATCATCTCAGATTGAATTGATTCATTTAATTCTACAAAAACTTCTGGATCAACTTTGAAACTATTTAACTTTATTAAGTTTTCTCTGTCATTTTGACTTAAGTGTTCAATTATATCAGCTGCGTCTGCTGGATGCATAGCGTTGAACGAATTTGTGATGAAACCAGCATCATTTGAGGCAATTTTATCTGTGACAACTTTGATGAATTCTTTATTAAATTCAAAGTTAACTTTTTTATCTTTAATTTTTTTCACTATAGTCATAAAATTTACCTATAATTTAGTTGGCACTATTAATACAAAATAAGAATAATACAAATTTATAATGACAATAGAGATCAAAAAGTCAGAAAAACCAATAAAATATAAATCTGCAATAGATATACTTGAAGATAGATTAGAGCAAATCAAAGTAAATAAAAATAAAGAACTAATTTGGATACTTGAACATGAAGAGATTTATACTGGTGGAACAAGTTTTAGTATTAATGAGATTTTAGATAAATCTATAAACTTTATTAAAACAAACAGAGGTGGAAAAATAACATATCATGGTCCAGGTCAATTAGTTTTTTATTTTGTGATCGACTTGAACAAAAGAGGTAAAAATATAAAGAAAATAATAACTGCAATAGAAAGAACTATTATAGATACATTAAAAATTTATAATATAAAGAGTTTTGCTGATAGAAAAAATATAGGAATTTGGTTTAAGCATAAATCTGGTAAAGTAGATAAAATTGCAGCAATAGGCATAAAAGTAAAAAAATGGATTGCTTATCACGGATTTGCATTAAATATATCTAATGATCTTAATGTTTATAATAAGATTGTTCCCTGTGGAATAAGGGATAGAGGGGTTTCCAATTTAAATAAGATTAAAAAACAAAATTATAAAAATATTGAAAATGATTTGATAAAAAATTTTTTATCTAACATTAAAAATTAAGTCTCTTAGTTTCTAACATATTTCTAAAATAATCTGGAGGGGTCGCTCTAAATGTATATTTTTTCTCATTTATTTTAAATTTTATTTCATAAGAGTGTAACATTAAATTTTTATTATTTATTTTTGAGTTATTTGTTGAATTATATTTTTTATCTCCAATAATGGAATTTCCTAAATTAAATAATTGTTTTCTTAGTTGATGTTTTCTTCCTGTAATTGGATTTAGTTGAATAAAAGTTGCATTATTATTTTTATCTAAGATTTCATATTTTGTTTCAGCTTTTTCAATAATTTTTTTTTTATTTTCAAATCTTATTAAGTCATCTTTTAGCTTACCTTTTTCATTTAAAATCAATTCACCATTACAAATAGCTAAATAAGTTTTATAAACTTTTCTTAATCTAAAAAGTGAAGTAAGCAATTGTGCTGTTTCTCTATTTTTTGCGATTATAAAAACTCCTGAGGTATCCTTATCTAATCTGTGTACAGAAAATGGTTTTGTGTCTCTAAATAGTTTACTTTTCGCAAATATATCAATTATATTCTTTTTTGATTTTGTGCCACCCTGGACTGAAATTCCTGATTGTTTATTTAGAACTACAAAATTATCATTATTTTCTATGATTAAATCTTCATTTTCTTTTATAATTTCATTATTAGGTATAAATTTTTCTTTATTTTGGTTTATAATTTTTTTAAATTGAATATTATATAATTCAATTTTATCATTAACTTGAATTTTTTTTGAGCTTTTAATTTTTTTTTTATTTAACTTAATTTTTCCATTTCTTAAGTTTTTTTCAATTAAACTTTGTGGAATTTGGCCGAAATAATTTCTTAAAAATCTATCGATACGCATACCATTGAACGTCTTATCAACGTTTAATAGCTTTTTCATTTATTTAACTTTAAGCTGTCGCTTCTTTTGGAGCTTCTTTTTTTTTTTTTTTAGCTGGATCTTTCTTTTTTTTATCGACTCTTTTTGCTTCAATATCCCTATCTACAAATTCAATTACAGCCATTGGAGCATTATCACCATATCTAAATCCAGCTTTAATAATTCTTGTATATCCACCTTTTCTATTTTCATATCTTTTAGAAAGTGTTTTTTTTACCTTATTCGTAGATTTTATATCCTGTAATTTTGAAATTAAAGTTTTTGTATTAGATAATGTATCTTTTTTGCCTAAAGTAATAATCTTATCTGCTTGAGGCTTTAGAACCTTTGCTTTTGGTAAAGTTGTTGTTATTTGCTCGTATTTAATCAACGAATTTAGCATATTTTTAATTAATGCTTTTCTATGTTCTGAAGTTCTATTGAGCTTCTTATAGCCCATTTTATGTCTCATTAGATAGCTTCCTCAAGTTTTTTTGACAATTCAGCAATATTATCTGGTGGCCAATTAGGAATTTCCATTCCCAAATATAAAGACATTCCAGTTAGCACCTCTTTTATTTCATTAAGTGATTTTCTTCCAAAATTAGGTGTTCTTAACATTTCACCTTCTGATTTTTGAACCAAGTCTCCTATGTAAATAATGTTATCATTCTTTAAACAATTCATGGATCTTACCGAAAGCTCTAACTCATCAACTTTTCTTAACAGGTTTTTATTAAACTCTGGTTCTGTAGGTTGGTCTTTAACGATAATTTCTTGGGGTTCATCAAAATTTACAAACATTCCTAATTGATCTTGGAATATCCTTGCTGAATATGCTACTGCGTCTTCTGCTGAGATTGAGCCATTAGTCTCAACTTCCATTGTTAATTTATCATAATCTAAAGCTTTGCCTTCTCTAGCTGTACTTACTGAATAAGATACTTTTTTAACAGGACTAAAAAGGGAATCTATTGGTATTAAACCTAGAGGTGGTTCCTCTGGTTTATTCATATCAGCTGAAACATAACCTTTTCCGTTTCCAACTGTCATTTCCATATGAAATTTAGTATTCTCATCTAAATTACAAATAACTAAATCTGGATTTAGTATTTCAATATCAGTAATCGGAGTTATATCGGATGCCTTAATTTCACCTGGACCTTTAGCATCTAGAATTAATCTCTTTGGTTCATCAGTTGAGCTTTTTAGAGCCAATGATTTAACATTTAGCACAATATCAGTTACATCTTCTCTAACACCTTTTATTGAAGTAAACTCGTGTAAAACCCCATCTATTTGAATTGAGGTTACCGCAGCACCTCTAATTGAAGATAAAAGAATTCTTCTCAAAGAATTCCCTAATGTTAAACCATAACCTTTTTCTAATGGTTCAGCGGTAATTTTTGCAAATGTTTTATCATCACTTAACTGAACATCTAATTTCGCAGGTTTGATCAATGATTTCCAATTTTTTGAATTTACTTCTGTTTGTTCCATTAAACTCTCCTTTTTTTAGGTGGCCTTGTTCCATTGTGCGGCATCGGTGTTGTATCTTTAATTGATATAATTTTAAAACCTCTAGCTTGCAAAGCTCTTAGAGCTGTTTCTCTACCTGATCCAGGCCCTTTAACTTCAACAGATAAAATTTTCATACCTACTTCTAAAGCCTTAATTGCTGCGGCGTCAGCAGCAACTTGTGCTGCGTATGGCGTAGATTTTCGTGAACCTTTAAACCCTTTTTGTCCAGCTGAAGCCCAAGAAACTACATTTCCATTAGTATCAGCGATAGAAACTATGGTATTATTAAAAGTAGACTGAACATAAGCAATACCATTTAAAATATTTTTTTTTCCTTTTTTTTTCTTTGAATAAGAACTTTTTTTAGATTTAATTTCTTTTTTTTGGTCTTTATTTTCTATTACTTCTTTTTTCATTATTTTTTAAGTGGTGTTAGTTTTTTACCAGCAATTGCAATTGCTTTTCCTTTTCTTGTTCTGGAATTACATCTTGTTCTTTGACCTCTCACAGGAAGTTTTTTTCTATGTCTTGATCCTCTATAGGTTGCTAGATCAATTAATCTTTTGATACTTAAAGAGGTTTCCCTTCTTAAATCACCCTCAACAATAAATTTCTGATCAATGTATTCTCTAATTTTTAAAATTTGATCATCTGTTAATTCATTTACCCTTTTCGATTTTGGAATTTCTAAATCATTACAAATCTGCATAGAAAATTTATTACCAATACCATAAATATAAGTAAGTCCAACATGAACTAATTTATTCTGTGGTATGTTTACACCTGCAATACGAGCCATAATTTTGTGATAAATTGTGCCTTTTATATAAGAAGATTAGTTAAAGTCAACGCCTTAAACATTTAAAAAACCCTCTATTTTATTAGTAATTTGATCGATTTCCATTGTTCCATCAATCTCATGAAAATTTGAATTTTTAGAATAGTAATCTAAAACTGGTCTAGTCGTTTCTATATAAGTATCATATCTCTTTAATATAGTATCTAAATCATCATCAGACCTTTTTTCTAAAATTTTCCTTTTTTTTATTCTTTCAACAATAATTTCTTTTTTTACATTTAGGAAAAAAATATGATCAATTATCTGATTTGATTCATTTAATAACAAATCTAGATTTTTAGCTTGGCTAAGAGATCTTGGATAACCATCAAATATTAGTTTTTCTTTTTTACTAGGATCAAAAACATACCTTTTTAAAAGACTATTTACAATTTTATCACTAACAAATTTTCCTTCATTCATATTATTTATTATTTTTTTTCCTATATCTGAATCTTTTTTTATTTCTTCCCTTAAAATATCACCTGTCGAAATTTGATAACCATTTAATTTTTTTACTAAATATTTGGCTTGAGTACCTTTTCCAGCACCAGGTGGACCAAATAGTATTATATTCACCTATCTACCAAATTTTGTTTTTTTAATAAGTTGCTCATATTGAGAACTCATCATCCTAGTTTGTATTTGAGTAACAGTATCGATTGCAACAACGACAACAATTAAAACTGAAGCACCACCCAAATAAAATGGAATAGGATAATTTGCAATTAGAAATTCTGGCATCAAACAAACTAAAGCAAGATATAACGCTCCTATTGTTGTTAGTCTTGTTAATATAGTATCAATATAAAGTGCAGTACTTTCCCCAGGTCTTATGCCTGGAATAAATCCACCATATTTTCTTAAATTTTCAGCAGTTTCAGTAGGATTGAAAGTTATTGAAGTATAAAAAAAAGTAAAAAATATTATTCCAGATGCATATAGTAACATGTACAAAGGCTGTCCTTGAGAAAAATATGATGAAATATTCAAAAATGTTTCATTTTGAGAAACATTAAAATTTGAAAAAGTGACTGGTAATAATAACAATGCTGAGGCAAAAATTGCAGGTATTACACCTGCAGAATTAATTTTTAATGGTAAATGTGAAGAGTCTCCACCATACATTTTATTACCCATTTGCCTCTTTGGATAATTTATAAGAATTTTTCTTAACGCTCTTTCCATAAATACAATAAACATTATTGTTGCGATAAGTAATAAAAATATAAAAATTATCATTACAGTTGAAATTGCTCCAGTTCTACCTAATTCAAATGTTGTCACTAAAGCTCTTGGAATTTCGGCAACAATACCAGAAAAAATAATTAGTGAGATACCATTACCAATTCCTCTTTGTGTTATTTGCTCACCAAGCCACATAAGAAATATAGTTCCAGCAACAATAGTTGTAACTGTTGAAATTTTAAAAAATATTCCAGGGTTAATAACTAAATCCGCTGACGACTCTAATCCAACTGCCAATCCATATCCTTGTATAGTCGCTAACAATACAGTTCCATATCTAGTTATTTGAGTAATTTTTTGTCTTCCTATTTCACCTTGTGCCTTTAGATTTTTAAAATATTCTGAAACACCAGTAAGTAACTGGACAATAATTGAAGAAGATATATATGGCATTATTCCAAGTGCAAATATTGCCATTCTACTTACAGCACCACCTGCAAAAACGTTAAACATACCTAGCAAGCCTTTTTGATTTCCCTCCATCATTATTTGAAGTTGTTCTGGATCAATTCCTGGTAGAGGAACGAAAGTACCCAGTCGATAAACAGCAAGGATAAAAAGTGTAAAAAGTATTCTATTTCTTAAATCGTTAGATTGTGTTGAGGCACTCATTATTTAGATTGATTTTTAACAGTAATTTGTCCACCAGCTTTTTCGATTTTCTCTTTTGCAGTTTTAGAAGAATAATCTGCTTCAATATCAATTTTTGAGTTAAAATTACCATTTGATAAAACTTTAAATTTATTAATTGATTTTCTGAAAAATTTTGATTTTTTAAATGTATTAATATTTATTTTTTCGTCTGCTTTAATTTTTTTATTGTCAATAAGATTTTGCAAATCACCTAAGTTTATTACAGCTATATCATTTTTGTTCACAGGATTGAAACCTCTCTTAGGTAGTCTTCTATATAATGGCATTTGACCACCTTCAAAACTTTTTATAGCCACTCCAGATCTTGATTTTTGACCTTTTACGCCTCTACCGGATGTTTTACCTTTACCAGATCCTATTCCTCTTCCTACTCGAATTTTTTTTGTTTTAAGATTATTTAATGTATTTAAAGATGTCATTATCCTCTTTTCTCGATTATCTCAGATATTTTTTTATTTCTTAAATTAGAAATATTTTTTGGTGAATTTTGTTTTGATAAAGCTTTTATACATGCTCTAATTACATTATGTGGGTTTGCAGTACCCAAAGATTTAGCTACTATATCTTTTATACCGAGTACCTCGCAGACAGCTCTAACTGGACCACCAGCTATTATACCTGTTCCTTTAGGTGCAGATCTTAATTTAATTTTTCCAGCGCCATCTTTGCCATAAATATCATGATGAATTGTACGTCCATCTCTTAAAGGTATTTGTATCAATTTTCTTCTAGCCAACTCATTTGCTTTTTTGATTGCATCAGGAACCTGTTTTGCTTTTGCATGAGCAATTCCAATTTTTCCATTCTGATTACCAACTACTACTAAGGCTGAAAAACCAAATCTCCTTCCACCTTTTACAACTTTAGTTATTCTGTTTATGTGAACAAGTTTTTCTATAAATTCTGTATTTTTTTCCATATTTTAAAATTCCATTCCATTTTTTCTCAGTGTTTCAGCAAAAATTTTAACTCTTCCGTGATATTTATAAATTCCTCTGTCAAAATAAATTTTCTTGATTTTTTTTTCATTTGCTTTTTTCGCTAGAATTTCAGCAACCATAGTTGATAATTCTGACTTGTTTTTTTTTTGTCCTTTAATTTCTTTGTCTATCGATGAAGCAGAGACTAAAGTAATATTTTTTACATCATCTATTATTTGTGCACTTATATTTTTTGTAGATCTTGAAACACTTAATCTATATCTATCTGTAGAAACATTTTTAAGTTTTTTTCTAACTCTAAATCTTTTTCTTTCAATTGTACTTAATCTCATTATTTTTTCTTACCCTCTTTTCTTAAAATATATTGACCTTTTTCCTTAATACCTTTTCCTTTATAAGGCTCAGGGGGTCTAATACTTTTAATTTGTGAAGCAACCATACCTACTTGTTGTTTATTTGAGCCACTTATTTTCAAAGTTGTTTGTTTTTCAACTGCTATTTTGATGCCATCTGGTATATCGAAGTTAATGTCATGACTAAATCCTAGCTGCATATTTAAAATATTTCCTTTTAGCGATGCTCTAAAACCAACACCTGTAAGCTCAAGTATTTTTTCATAACCACTACTTGCGCCGATAATAGCATTATTTAGCAAGCTTCTATTCATACCCCATAATCTTTTAGATATATCATCGAGTTTTTTTGGTTTTATTGATACATCCTTACCTTCATTAATATTAAGTTCAAACATTTCTAAATCTAATTTAATTGCTTGTTTACCAAGAGGTCCCTCAACATTAATTGTATTACCAGTTAATAAAACTTTTACTTTTTCTGGAATTGGTATGTTTATTTTTCCTATTTTAGACATTAAAATACCTTACAAATAATTTCACCGCCAAGTTTTTTCTTCCTTGCATCAACATCAGTCATAACACCTTGTGGTGTAGATACAATTGCTATACCAAGACCATTATTTATTTTTGGAAGACTGCTTGCGCTTGAAAAAATTCTTCTACCTGGCTTGGAAATTCTTTCAATTGTATTTATAACCGGATTTCCCAAGTTATATTTCAAGTTAATTTCAATTGAAGGTTTTTTGTCATCAGTGATTTTGTAATCAATAATATAACCTTCAGACTTTAAAACGTCAGCTATTTTGGCTTTAAATTTTGACGATGGTAATGAAACTCTGCTGTGATTTCTTACTTGAGCATTTTTAATTCTTGCTAACATATCACCTATTGGATCGCTTAAACTCATAATTTCCTTTCTACCAACTCGATTTTACCATTCCAGGAATTTTACCCTCTAAACCAAGTTGTCGAAGGGCTATTCTTGAAATTTTTAATTTTCGATAAACTCCGTGAGGTCTACCTGTAATTTGACATCTATTCATAACTCTGACCTTTGCAGAATTACGAGGTAATTTTGATAATTTTTGTTGTGCTTTAAATCTTTCTTCTAATGATAATTTTTTATCCATTATTATTTTTTTTAATTTCATTCTTTTTTTATAAAATTTATCTGATAATTTTATTCTTTTATTATTCTTGTTAATTGCACTCATTTTAGCCATTAATTACTCCTTGTTTCTTTAAATGGAAAATTTAAATGTTTTAATAATTCAAAACTGTGTTCTACTTTTTGAGATTTAATAACAATTGTGATGTCTAAACCTCTAATTTTATCAACTTTATCAAAATTTACTTCAGGAAATACAATATGCTCTTTAACACCAAAAGTATAATTTCCATATTTATCAAAACCATTTGGATTTAGTCCTCTAAAATCTTTTATTCTTGGTAAAGCTATATTTGTTAATCTATCAATAAATTCATACATTTTATTTTTTCTTAGTGTTACCTTCAATCCTGAATTAGTGTTTTTTCTAGTTTTAAAATTTGCTATAGATTTTTTAAATTTAGTTATTACTGGCATTTGACCAGTGATATTCGCCAAATCTTCTTGGCACGATTTTAAAATTTTCTGGTCATTTCCATCAAGACCTAAACCCATATTTAAAACTATTTTTTGTATTCTTGGACCCATGTATAAATTTTTATAGCCAAATTTTTCTTTTAATGTTGGCTCAATTTCTTTAGATATGGTCTGTTTTAATCTAGGTGTCATTATTTTTTAGCCTCACTTTTATTTTTGGTATCAAATATTGCTAAATTCGAGAGATGTATAAAGTTTTCTTTCGAAACTATTCCACCTTTCTTTTCTTTTGTAGTTTTCACATGTTTTTTTACCATGTTAATACCTTTTACTTTTGCCCTATTATTTTTTCTGTCAATTTCAATGACGTCACCATCTTTGTTTTTATCCTTACCAGTCAATATTTTTACTTTAATACCTTTTTTAATCATTATAATACCTCTGGTGCCAAAGAAATTATTTTCATTTGTCCTCTATTTCTTAACTCTCTAGTAACTGGTCCAAAAATCCTAGTGCCTATTGGCTCCCCTTTATCATCTGTCAGAACAGCTGCATTGTTGTCAAATCTTACTTTGGATCCATCATTCCTATGAATTCCTTTTTTAACTCTAACAACAACAGCTTTATGAACTGCACCTTTTTTAACTTTCCCTTTTGGAATTGCTTCTTTAACTGCGACAACGATAGTATCACCAATGCTTGCGTATCTTCTTTTAGATCCACCTAATACTTTTATACATTCAATTTTTTTTGCACCAGTGTTATCAGCTACAAATAATTCTGTCTGAACTTGTATCATTTTGAAACTCCTATCACTTCAAATTTTTTTGACTTTGAGTAAGGTTTGCACTCTTGTATCGATACTTTATCACCGTTTTTATATTTATTCTCTTCGTCGTGAACACTATATTTTTTTCTAGCTTTAATTACTTTTTTTAATACCGGATGTTGGTATTTTCTCTCAACTAAAACTGTTATGGTTTTATTTGGCTTATCGCTGACAACTATTCCATTTAATACTTTTTTAGGCATCTTTTCTCACTATCAATGTTTTTAATCTTGCAATATTCTTCTTTGTTTCACTTATTTTTGATGGACTTTTTATCTGACCATTAATTTTTTGAAATCTAAAATTAAAAAGATCTTTTTTTAATTTTTCAATATCTTTTAAAGCTTGTTCTTTGGTCATTTTCTTTATCTCACTTTTTTTCATTTAAATTCTCTTAATAAATTTACATTTAATTGGAAGTTTTGCCGATGCTTTGTATAAAGCCTCTCTAGCAATTTCTTCTGTTACACCGTCAACCTCAAATAAAATTCTTCCTGGTTTTACTCTACATGCCCAAAATTCTGGTGAGCCTTTTCCCTTACCCATTCTTACCTCAGTAGGTTTTTTTGATACTGGTATATTAGGAAACATTCTTGTCCAAACTCTACCTTGTCTTTTCATGTGTCTTGTTAATGCTACTCTAGCTGCTTCTATCTGTCTGGATATTATTCTTTCTGGCTGGATTGCTTTCAATCCAAATGAACCATAATTCATAGCATTACATCTAGAGGCATTACCATGAATTCTTCCTTTATGTGCTTTTCTAAACTTTGTTCTAGTTGGTTGTAACATTATTATGTTTTATTCCTTTCTTGGCTAAATTCTTTTGTAAAGATTTCTCCTTTATATATCCAAACTTTAATTCCGATTATTCCATATGTGGTCAAAGCTTCTGCTTCAGCGTAATCAATATCTGCTCTTAAAGTATGAGATGGAATACTTCCATCTCTTAACCATTCTGTTCTAGCAATTTCGTTTCCACCAAGTCTTCCGCTACAAGAAACTTTAATTCCCTTAGCTCCTAATCTTAATGCTGATTGCATTGCTCTCTTCATTGCTCTCCTGTAAGAAACACGTTTAACCAACTGTTGAGCAATATTCTCGGCAACTAAAAATGAATTTGTCTCAGGTTTTTTAACTTCCTTAATATTTAGCACTATTTCATTTGCGCTCAATCTTGATAATTTCCCTTTTATTTTTTCTATATCACTTCCCTTTTTTCCAATTACAAATCCAGGTCTAGAAGTATAAATTGTTACGAAACATTTTTTTGCTGATCTTTCTATCATAACTTTTGAAACACCTGAATTGATAACATTTTTTTTAATGAATTCTCTGATTTTAAAATCTTCAATCAAATAATTTCCAAAATCTTGTTTTTTTGCGTACCAAACAGAATCCCATCCTCTATTAATACCTAATCTTAAACCTACTGGATTAACCTTTTGTCCCATATTCCTTCTCTTTTTGTTTCATTTGTTCACTCAAAACTATTGTTACGTTTGAGTATGGTTTCATAATTTCTGCAGCTCTACCTTTAGCCCTAGCTCTAAATCTTTTCATTATTACCTGTTTTCCACAGAAAGCTTCTTTAACTACTAAATTGTCAATATCGTATTGAAAGTTGTTTTCAGCATTAGCAACTGCCGATGAAATTGTTTTTCTAACATCTTTAGAAATTCTTTTTTCTAAGAAAGATAAATCTCTAATCGCAATTTCTACTTTTTTACCAACTATTGATTTGAGTATAGGTTTTAATTTTCTTACACTAGATCTTACATTCTTATTTGTTGATCTAACTTGTTTTAAATCTATATCTTTATTTTTACTCATATTTATTTCTTATCAGCTCCTTTTGCTCCACCCTCAACTTTTGCTTTTTTATCAGCTGGTGTATGACCAAAAAATTGTCTTGTTGGAGCAAATTCTCCAAATTTGTGCCCCACCATGTCTTCAGATACAGTTATTGGTATAAATTTTTTACCGTTATAAATTAAAAAACTAAATCCTACAAAGTCAGGTATTATAGTTGACTTTCTAGACCAAGTCTTAATTGGTTTTTTATTAGGATCGTTTTTGATCTTTTCAACTTTTTTAATTAAGCTTTCCTCAACAAACGGTCCTTTCCAAACAGATCTTGCCATAAATTAAGCTCTCTTCTTCTTTCTTCTTCTTATTATAAATTTATCAGTTCTTTTATTGTCTCTTGTTTTTAATCCTTTAGCTGATTGTCCAGTAGGAGAAACGGGATGTCTACCACCTGCAGATTTTCCTTCACCACCACCATGAGGGTGATCCACTGGATTTTTAACAACTCCTCTTGTATGTGGTCTTCTTCCTAACCATCTTGATCGACCAGCTTTACCGATTTTAATATTTTTTTGATCTGGATTAGATAATACTCCAATTGTAGCCAACGCTCTTGAATCTATTTTTCTAACTTCACCTGAAGTCATTTTTATAATTGAGTAGTTTCCATCAATACCAGATATCGTTACAGAAGAACCAGCTGCTCTTGCTATTTTTCCACCTGCACCTGGCTGTATTTCAACATTATGTATATCAATACCTACCGGAATATCCTGTAATGGTAAACAATTTCCTATTTTAATTTCTGAAGAAGAACCATTTTGAATATGATCACCTACTTTTATTTTTTGCGGAGCAAGATAATAAAATTTTTGATTGTCTTCAAATTTAACCAACATTATATGACATGACCTGTTTGGGTCATACTCAATTCTTTCCACAATTGCCTTCATATCGTTCTTTTTTCTATAAAAATCAACTTTTCTATATTTATGTTTGTGCCCACCCCCATGATTACGTGAGGTTATTCGACCATAATTATTTCTTCCTTTTGAGGAATAATTCGCACTTGTTAATGGCTTATAAGGTTTACCTTTCCAAAGACCTTCTCTACTAGTCAGTATAGTGCCTCGAGTAGATTTCGTGTAAGGTTTAAATGTTTTTAAAGCCATAATTTAAATACCTGTTGTTAAGTCAATATTTTGACCTTTTTTAAGAGTAATAATTGCTTTTTTAAAACCCTTCTTTTTAACTTTTTTTCCTCTAGTAGATTTAATTAATGTTTTTTTATTAATAATATTAATTTTTGTTACGTTGACTTTAAAAATTTTTTCAATTGATCCTTTTAAGGTTTTTTTATTTGCGCTTTGAGGCACCTTAAAAACAATTTTATTTTGTTCAGACAAATTTGTTGATTTTTCAGTTACAACAGGAAACAAGATTTTATCGTACAGACTTAATTTATCCATTATTGATACCTTTTTTCTAATTCTTTAACTGAACTCTCAGTAAAAATAATTTTTTTATATTTAACTAAATCAAATGCACTGAAATGATTTGCATCAGTTAATTTGACATTAGGAATATTTTTAGTTGACCTTAAGATATTATCTTTTGATTTTGTATCCACAATTAATAATGAGTTGTTTGCATCAAACTTCTTTAAGAGTTCAAACATTTCTTTTGTTTTTTCAATTTTTTTTCCAAAATCATCAAAAATAATTACGTTATTCGATTTATTTTTTTCAGTAATTAGTGAAGCTATACTCATTTTTTTTTCACTCTTATTTAATTTTCTGTTTTTATAATTATCCTGACCTTTGGGGCCATGAGCTATTCCACCACCTACAAATATAGGAGCTTTTTTACTAGAGTGTCTTGCATTTCCAGTACCTTTTTGTGAATAAATTTTGGAAGTTGAGCCAGTAATTTCATTTCTTTGCTTTGTTTTTGCTTTTCTACCTTTAAAATTAGCGTTTAATTTATAGATCACACCGCTCACCAATTGACTATTAATTTTAGCGCTAAAAATTTTATCTAGCACCTCTATGCTTTGTTTTTTTCCATCAATACTTAATTTATCTATTTTCATTTATTTTTTCTTTTTATCTGCAGATTTTTTTTGTTTTTCAATTTGCTCAATTTTTTCTTCAATTGACATTCGGTTAATATTTTTGACTGATTTTCTAATTAAAACTTCTGTATTTTTTGATCCAGGAATAGAACCTTTTAAATATAGCAAATTATTTTCTTTGTCAGTTTTTATAACTTCAATATTTTGTATAGTTCTAATTTTATCTCCCATATGACCAGCCATTTTTTTTCCTTTAAAAACTTTACCTGGATCCTGCCTTTGTCCTGTTGAACCATGAGATCTATGAGAAATTGAAACACCGTGTGTAGCTCTTAAGCCACCAAAATTATGCCTTTTCATTGCACCTGCAAATCCTTTTCCAATGGTTTTAGATTTAACATCTACAAATTTTACATTCTCAAATATTTCTAATCCAATTTCATTTCCTTCTTTGAAATTTTCAGTGTTTTCTAACCTAAACTCTTTAAGTATTTTTTTTGGCTCAGTATTTTTTTTGGCAAAAAAACCTTTCATGGCTTTGGTTAATTTTGAGTTTTTTATTTTTCCAAAACCTATTTGGACTGCACTATATCCCCTATTTTCTTTGTTAATAATATTTATTACTCTTCCAGTCTCCATTTTTAAAACAGTAACTGGAACCGATTGGCCAGTTTTAAAAAACTCTCTGGACATTCCTATTTTTTTTCCAATTAAAGCTAAATTTTCCATTATATTTTAATCTCCACATCTACTCCTGACGCTAAATCAAGTTTCATAAGTGCTTCAACTGTTGCAGGTGTAGGTTCTATTATATCAATTAATCTTTTATGAGTTCTTGTTTCAAATTGTTCTCTACTTTTTTTATCAATATGTGGAGATCTTAAAACAGTATATCTCTCTATTTTTGTAGGTAAAGGAATTGGACCTTTAATATTAGCTCCTGTTCTTTTAACAGTATTTACAATCTCCTCCGTGGACTGATCCAAGACCTTGTTATCGTACGCTCTTAATTTTATTCTAATATTTTGTTTATCCATAATTAACCTGTTTTCTTGGTTACCTCATCTTGAACATTTTGTGGAACTTTGTCGTAATGATCAAAAAACATTGAGTATTGAGCTCTACCTTGTGACATAGATCTTAAGCTATTTATATAACCAAACATATTTGCTAATGGCACCATTGCTGTTATTACTGTTGCATTTCCTCTTTGTTCCTGAGTACTTATTTGTCCTCTTCTACTATTTAAGTCACCAATTACATCGCCCATGTAATCTTCTGGTGTAACAACTTCCACTCTCATTACTGGTTCTAAAAGTTTTAAAGTTCCACGTGCACATGCTTCTTTAAAGCATTGTCTAGATGCAAGTTCAAAAGCTAATACACTTGAGTCAACATCATGATGTAAGCCATCTAAGATCGTAACCTTATAATCGATAAGTGGAAATCCAGCTAAAATTCCACTGTCAGCTATTGTCTCTACGCCTTTTTCAACACCTGGTATAAATTCTTTTGGTATTGCTCCACCTTTTATTTTGCTTTCAACTTCTCTACCTTTACCTGGCTCTAGGGGTTCAACGGATAATTTTACTCTAGCAAACTGTCCTGCACCACCACTCTGCTTTTTATGAGTGTAATCAAATTCAGCAGCATTTAATATTGTTTCTCTGTATGCAACTTGAGGTGCTCCTACATTTGCCTCAACTTTGAATTCTCTTTTCATCCTGTCAACAATAATGTCTAGGTGTAATTCACCCATTCCCTTAATTATTGTCTGACCAGACTCTTCGTCTGATGAAACTCTGAAAGAAGGATCCTCTTTTGCTAACCTTCCTAATGCTTCACCCATTTTTTCTTGGTCAGCTTTTGATTTTGGTTCTACAGCAATTTCTATAACTGGATCTGGAAATTCCATTGGCTCAAGTAATACTGGCGCATCTTTATTTGCCAATGTATGACCTGTTATTGTATTTTTTAATCCAGCTAGGGCAACTATATCACCTGCGCTTGCTTCTTTAATATCTTCTCTTGAATTAGCATGCATTAGAAGCATTCTTCCAACTCTTTCCTCTTTATCTGAAGAAGTATTATAAACTCCAGTTCCAGATTTAACTGTACCTGAGTAAATTCTGATAAATGTAAGACTTCCTACGAATGGATCTGTTGCTACTTTAAAAGCTAAGGCTGAAAAAGGTGCACTATCTTCAAACTTCATCTCAATTTCCTCATCTGATCCTGGTTTTGTTCCCATAATAGATCCAAGATCCTCTGGACTTGGTAAGTAATCAACAACAGCATCTAATAATGGTTGGACACCTTTATTTTTAAAAGCAGAACCTGTTAAAACTGGCACAAATTCGAAATTTAAACATCCTTTTCTTACACATTTAATTAAATCTTCTTGTTTTATTTCTTCACCACCTAAATAAGCTTCCATTAATTTTTCATCTTGCTCAACAGCAGTCTCAACTAATTCTTGTCTGTATTTATTACATGTCTCTTTAAGATCATCTGGAATATCTTTTTCTTCCCATTCTGCACCAAGGTCTTCGTTTTTCCAAACGATTGCTTTCATTTTGACTAAGTCAACAACACCTTTTAATGATGCTTCTATTCCTATTGGTATCTGCATAACTAAAGGTTTAGCTCCTAGTCTATCTTTAATCATATCCACACATCTAAAGAAATCTGCACCGGTTCTATCAAGTTTATTAACAAAACAAATTCTAGGAACTTTATATTTATCAGCTTGTCTCCAAACTGTTTCAGATTGTGGTTCAACACCAGCAACGCCATCAAATACTGCAACGGCTCCGTCCAAGACTTTTAAAGAACGTTCAACTTCAATTGTAAAATCAACGTGACCAGGAGTATCAATAATATTAATTCTATGCTCTCTCCAAAAACAAGTAGTTGCGGCTGATGTTATTGTGATACCTCTTTCCTGTTCTTGTTCCATCCAATCCATCGTGGCAGCACCATCATGAACTTCACCAATTTTATGACTTTTTCCTGTATAATATAAAATTCTTTCTGTAGTTGTAGTTTTACCAGCATCTATGTGGGCCATGATGCCAATGTTTCTATATTTATTTAGTGGATGAGTTTTTGCCATATTAATTACCATCTAAAATGAGCAAAAGCTTTATTTGACTCTGCCATTTTATGTGTATCTTCTTTCTTTTTTATTGCTGAACCTCTTTTTTGATATGCATCAAAAATTTCATTAAATAATTTATCAGACATTTTTTTATCTTTTCTTTTTCTTGATGCATCAATAATCCATCTTAATGCTAATGCTTGCGATCTTTTAGCTTTAACTTCTACAGGAACTTGATAGGTAGCACCACCAACACGTCTCGATCGAACTTCTACAGTCGGTCTTACATTATTAATTGCATCATTAAATACTGTTAAAGGTTCGTCTTTTGATTTTGTTTTAATTTTATCAATCGCATCATAAACAATTTTTTCTGCGATAGTTTTTTTACCATCTAACATTATAGAATTGATTAATTTTGGAATTATTACAGATTTATATTTAGGATCTACAATTGGAATTTTTTTAGGAGCTTTTCTTTTTCGAGACATGTTTTATTTACCCTTTTTCGTTCCATATAAAGAACGTCTCTGTTTTCTGTTTGCAACTCCTTGCGTATCTAAATTGCCACGAAGTATATGGTATCTTACACCAGGTAAATCTTTAACTCGTCCACCTCTTATCAATACTACAGAGTGTTCTTGTAAATTATGTCCTTCTCCTGGAATATATGCTGTAACTTCAAAACCATTTGATAATCTAACTCTTGCAACCTTTCTTAGTGCCGAGTTTGGTTTCTTTGGTGTAGTTGTATATACTTTTACACATACACCTCTTTTTAAAGGTTGTTTTTGTAAGGCAGGAACTTTATTCCTCGCAATTTGTTTTTCTCGACCTTTTCTTAACAACTGGTTTATTGTTGGCATAAAATTTAAATAAGTTTGATTTTAGATGAAATAACTGTCAGGTTATTTGTGGCAGCGTTTAGTGCACTAGTCACTACATTCCAACCAAAAACACGCACAAAATACTATAGAAATTCCATTTGTCAAATTAAAAGACATGGAAAAATGACGATTTTTTATTGATTTACGGGACTTTCTGCTTGCTCAATCTTCTCATTCTCAGCAATGAATTTTTCATCGTCTAAACGAGCTTTCTTGTTCCACAAATTTTTAACAGATCCAGTTCCAGCGGGAACTAATCGACCAACAATTACATTTTCTTTTAATCCTGATAGTTTATCTACTTTACCTTTAATCGCAGCATCTGTTAAAACTCTTGTTGTTTCTTGGAAAGAAGCAGCTGAAATAAATGACTCTGTTTGAAGTGAAGCTTTAGTTATTCCCATTAAAACTCTTTCTCCAACAGCAGGATTTTTTCCATCTTTAACAAGTTGTTCGTTAGTATTTTCAAATTTAATTCTATCAACAATTTCACCAGGTAAATATGTACTATCTCCTTGGACTTTTACTTCAACTTTTTTCAACATTTGTCTTAAAATAACTTCAATGTGTTTGTCATTTATAATTACACCTTGCAGTCTATAAACATCTTGTACCTGATTTACAAAATATTCAGTTAATTCTTCAATACCTAAAATTCTAAGAATATCATGAGGCAATGGTTGACCATCTAACAAATATTCACCTTTTTTAATTTTTTCACCTTGATTAAAATTAATATGTTTTCCTTTTGGTATTAAATAACTAGATGTATCACCACTTTCAGATTCAATTGTTACTCTTTGTTTGCCTCTTACCTCTTTACCAAATATTACTTTACCGTCATTTTCTGCAATAATTGCACTATCTTTTGCTTTTCTAGCCTCAAATAATTCAGCAACTCTTGGTAAACCTCCTGTAATATCCTTAGTTTTTGTAGTTTCTTTAGGTAATCTAGCTATAACATCTCCAGCTGAAATTTTTTGACCATCTTTAACAGATAAAATTGAATCTGGTACTAAGTAGTATCTTGCTTCATTGTCATCAGCTTTTTTAACTACATTTCCTTTTGCATCTCTTAAAGTAATTCTTGGTTTTAAATCCGTATTCTTTGATTGTGTTTTCCAATCAACAACAGCTTTGGTAGAAATTCCTGTTGCATCATCAGTTGTTTCTGCGATTGATACACCGTCTATTAAATCTACATAATTTGCTATCCCATCTTTTTCAGCAATAACTGGAGTTGTGTATGGATCCCACTCACATATTTTTGCTCCTTTTTTAACCTTATCTCCATTCTCAAAGAATAGTTTTGAACCATAAGGCACTTTATATGATGCTACTTGAAGTCCGTTGTCGTCCTCGATAGAAAGTTCAGTATTTCTTCCCATTACAATTAAATTCTTTTTTGAATCAATTAATAAATTTGTATTAACAATCTTAAGTGTACCATCGTTGTTAGATACTATTTGAGATTCTTGTTTTACAGAAGCTGTTCCTCCAACGTGGAAAGTTCTCATTGTAAGTTGAGTTCCTGGTTCACCAATTGATTGTGCTGAGATCATTCCAATTGCCTCTCCAACATGAACCATTTTTCCTCTTGAAAGATCTCTTCCGTATGATGTGGCGCAAACACCTTCTTTCATTCCACATGTCATTACTGAATAGACATTTAAGCTCTTTACACCTGCAGAATCTATTTTTTCACATCCTGCTTCGTCGATCATTTGATCTTTTTTGATTAATACTTCCCCAGTTAATGGATTTTTTACATCTTTTGCAACAACTCTTCCAAGAGCTCTTTCTGACAAACTAACCATTATGTTACCACCTTCTAAAACTTCCGTAAGTTTTATGGAACCACATTTTTTTGTGCATTTAGGTGCAGTTATTGTTAAATCTTGGGCAACATCGCAAAGTCTTCTAGTTAAGTATCCTGAGCTTGCTGTCTTTAATGCTGTATCAGCTAATCCTTTTCTAGCTCCGTGCGTTGAGTTGAAATATTCTAGGGCAGTTAAACCTTCTTTAAAGTTTGATGTAATTGGAGATTCTATAATTTCACCAGATGGTTTAGCTATTAATCCTCTCATACCTGCTAATTGCTTCATTTGAGCAGCGGAACCTCTTGCTCCACTGTCTGCCATCATAAATACTGAATTAATTTTTAAACCATCTTCAGTCATCTCTGTAGCAGAAATTCTTTTCATCATTTCAGATGCAACTTTATCTGTACATTTTGACCACGCATCAATTACTTTATTGTATTTTTCACCTCTAGTTATTAATCCTTCTGCATATTGATTTTCATAATCAGAAATTAGTTTTTTAGTTTCATCAATTAATTGTTGTTTGTTATCTGGAATTACTAAGTCATCCTTACCAAATGATATTCCAGCCTTAAAGGCATGTTTAAAACCAAGGTCTTTTAATTTATCGCAAAATATTACTGTGCTTTTCTGACCAGAAAATCTGAAAACATGATCAATAACCTCAGATACTATTTTCTTAGGCAACAATCTATCTACTAAAGCAAACTTATTATTTATATTTTTTGGAATTAAGTTTGCTAACAAAAATCTACCAGCTGTACTAATATGTTTTTCATATTTAATGTTACCTTTATCATCAACTGTTGCAAATCTAGAGACAATTCTTGAGTGAACTTTGATCTGACCAATTTCTAAAGCATGCTCAATCTCTGAAGTGTTTACAAAATATCCTTCAACTCTATCAGTTTGATATGGTGGTTGAGAAAGATAATATATACCTAAAATCATATCCTGACTTGGGACAATTATAGGTTTTCCATTTGATGGGCTTAAAATATTGTTTGTAGACATCATTAAAACTCTTGCTTCTAATTGTGCCTCTAAACTTAATGGCACGTGCACTGCCATTTGATCACCATCAAAATCTGCATTGAATGCAGCACAAGTTAGTGGATGTAATTCGATTGCATTACCTTCAATTAATTTTGGTTCAAATGCCTGGACACCTAATCTATGTAGCGTTGGTGCTCTATTTAGTATAACTGGATGCTCTCTAACAATTAATTCTAAAGCGTCCCAAACTTCATTTCTTTCTCTTTCAACAAGTTTTTTTGCTTGTTTGATTGTAGAAGCTAATCCAAGTTTATTTAATCTTGCATATAAAAATGGTTTAAATAATTCTAAAGCCATTTTTTTTGGCAAACCGCATTCATGTAATTTTAAGTCTGGTCCAACTACTATTACTGACCTTCCAGAGTAATCGACCCTTTTACCTAATAAATTTTGTCTAAATCGTCCTTGCTTACCTTTTAACATCTCTGCTAAAGATTTTAGAGGTCTTTTACCTGTACCTGTTATTACTCTTCCTCTTCTACCATTGTCAAATAATGCATCAACTGATTCTTGCAACATTCTTTTTTCATTTCTTACAATTATATCGGGAGCTTTAAGATCCATTAATCTTTTTAAACGATTATTTCTATTTATAACTCTTCTATATAAATCGTTTAA
>CACMFU010000013.1 GCA_902613065.1 uncultured Pelagibacteraceae bacterium
ATTTGATATAGATGGAATAATAATTAAAGAAAGACATTTTCCATCAGAAAGTAAACTGATGTATAAATCTGCAAGTGGATGTATGGAATACATAAATATATTCGAAGTATCAAATATAAATACCACTCTTAAATTCCTTAGAGAAAAAAACTTTTGGATTTATGGTTTTGATGCAAACAGTAAAAAAAAGTTTAACGAAATCAAATGGGATGGGAATAATATTTTATTATTTGGATCAGAAGGATTTGGTATGCGAGAACATACAAAAAAATATACAGATTTTTCAGTAAAAATAGAAATTAACAAAAATATTGAGAGTTTAAATATATCTAATAGTGCTGCAATAGTTTTTCATCATATAAATCAATATAAAAATAAAACTTGATAATATTAAAAATCGTAATACAAAACTCCTGTTGCCCTTGTAGCTCAGCTGGTAGAGCAATTGATTTGTAATCAATAGGTCCGCGGTTCGAGTCCGTGCGGGGGCACCATTAATTAACTTCGTTTCTCAACTGTTCAATTTTAATTTTTTTTTGAAGGCTTCTATTTTTATCAAATATTAAATTAAATTTAATTTTTTTGTTAGTTTTAATAGATATTGATTTTGCATTTCTTACCTCGATATTATCAGCGACAGCACTTATGGGTCTCTTTATATGATTTAAATTCTTAATTGTGATTTTAGATTTATCACTAACTATTTTTCCTTTCCATCTCCTAGGTCTAAAAGCGCTGATAGGACTGATAGATAACTTATTTGAATCTATACTAAGAATAGGACCATGAACAGAGAGGTTATAAGCTGTACTACCAGCAGGTGTAGATACTAAAACACCATCAGAAATTAAATGTTTTATAATTTGTTTTTTACCATTTGAAATTGTTAATGATGCAGTTTGCCTACTTTGTCTTAGAACTGAGATTTCATTAATTGCAATACATTTTTTTATAATATTTGATTTATTTTTTACACTCATCTCTAATGGAGATATTGAGACTAATCTTCCTTTAATTAAATTTTTATAGTTTGTTTTTTCAGAAAATTTATTCATCAGGAAACCATAGTTTCCAGAATTTATTCCATAAAAAGGTTTTTTGTATTTATTATATTTTTTTAATGTTTCGAGCATAAAACCATCTCCACCTATCACAATTATTAAATTAGATTTTGATAAAGAATATGTATTTATTCTTTTTAAGACTGCATTTTTAATTTTAGATGATCTAGAGTTTTTGTCTGAAACTACAAAAGCATTAACCATCATTGGTGCCCTCGGCCAGACTCGAACTGGCACTCCCAAAAGGGCAAGGATTTTAAGTCCTTTGTGTCTACCAATTTCACCACGAGGGCATTTATAAAGTTCATGGTTATATATATTAAAAATTATATCTCAACTATATTAAATTATATTGATATTCTCTAGCTTCAATTATTTGTTTTGGTAAATTAAGCTCAACATCATCTAAACTTATAAATTCATCTTTCTTGATGTCTTTTTTCAAAGTAGCATTATCAGTATAACCCATTGGTAAAATTCTTTCTTGTTTAGATCTTTTGGATGAAATCAACCTTCCCCTTGCACAATAACCCCCTTCTCCGTCAAGTTTTTGTCCTGCTTTTAAATCTTTTTTTGCAACACTAGCTATTTCAGCATTAAAATTTTTTGTATAACCTGTAGCCTTATTATCAAGCACTATAGAATAAATAGATTGAGCCAATTCTAATCCAATATAATGATAAGGCCTCCAAATGGCTGAATAACTTCCAGATGAGTCAGTTACCATTCCATAGTCTTTAAAACAGTTTTTCACATACTCATTTTGTGCTTTAATAACAATATACACGCCCCATCTAAGATCATTTGGAATATCTTTTTTATCTAAATCTATACTTGAAATAACTTCTACTTGACCAGAATAATCTAATAAACCTCCTTCAGATTTTGGAATTAATTTTTTAGCAATGTCATAAACTCCGATTGGAGGGTATGTTAATCCACTATTTGGACATTTTAGTTCTGTTGCATTGCTAACTGCACACATTTCAATTGATGATTTATCTCCACATAAAAAGCTATTAAACATTTTTGGGTTCATACCAGATTCATTTTCAGCTCTTTCTTTAGTTAAACCATAGTGCCCCCAAACAGTTTCTGGTGTGGAATATTCAAAAGATGGATGATATTTTGTTCCTTTGCCTGCACATATAACTTCAAAACCATTTAATTTTGCCCATTCAATTTGTTCTAATATTAATGATGGTTGATCACCATAAGCCATTGAACAGATCACATTATTTTTCTTTGCTAAATCAGACAAATACTTTCCACATAAAACATCTGCCTCAACATTGACCATTATTACATGCTTTTTGTTTTCTATAATTTTCTTTGAATGTAATGTGCCTGCTATAGGGTTGCCTGTAGCTTCAATAAATACATCAATTTCTCTGTTAAAAACTTTGTCTAAATTATCTGCAAAATTAATATTTTGTATAGTTTCGCTAGATAATCCACTATTTAAACAATTTTTTTTTGCTCTCTCAATATCAAGTTCTATGATTGAATCTATAATGATTTTGTTTAATTGATTATATTGAGCGAGAAACATTGAAACAAATTTCCCACAGCCAACAAAAGCAACTCTGATTGGTTTTTTTAAATTTTGAAGTTTAGTATATAAATACACAGGTCTATCTTAATAAGAAAAAAATAATAAACCAATAAGATAATAATCCTGAAACAATAGTGGCGATTACACTCCTTGAGTAAAATCCAACAACTAAAGCAACAATTGCACCATAAATTTTTGGATCTGTGATTTCTACAAATGAACCAAAATCATTAAAAAAAATACCAGGAAATATTATTGCTGGAAATACGGCTGCTGGAACATAATTAAGAACTTCTTTAACTTTTGTTCCAAGCATTTCTCTATCAATTAAAGCGACCATGGCCATCCTAGAGAAATAAGTTACAATTCCAGATACTATAATTGAAAACCAGGTCATTTTTTAAACCTCAACATTATAAATGCTGCAATTAGAGCGACTATAGGAGATAATATTATGTAAGATTTAAATGGAGCATTAAATAAAATTAATGATGCAAATCCAGATACCAACATCACAAAAACATGATCTAATTTTCTTAAGTCATTTACAATAATCGCTAAAAAAGTGAGAGGGATCGCAAATTTTAAACCCAATTCTTCAGGAATAAATGAGCCCAATATAATTCCACTAATTGTAGATAACTGCCAACAAAACCAAAGTGTTACTCCTGTACCAAGAACATAATAATGTGGATTAGATAAATTTTTATTTTGTTTAATATACTTGTTAGACTCTGCAAAGCCTTGGTCTACAATAAAATAAGAAATAAATAATTTTTTAATAAAGCTCAGTTTTTCTAAATACTCAGATAAAACTGCCCCATATAATAAATGTCTCGAGTTTATTACTCCAACTGATGTAATGGCTACTAATGATGAAGCTCCGCCTGACAAAAGTTGCATAAATATTATCTGTGAAGCACCGCCAAAAATAATCAATGAAGTTGCATAAACTAAAATTGGATCAAAGCCTAATTCAATACCAATAGCTCCGGTTATAATTCCAAAAGGAATTACTGATAGCATATGAGGTAAAACAGCAACTATACCTTTGAAAAATATTTTAGATTTTGAAAGCATTAATTAAATATTTACTAACGCTTTTTTGAGATAATTTTGATCTAATTTGCAATCTTTATAGCCTTGCTTGACCACATTCAGATACCTTTCGGTGGGATATCTAAAAATTGTTTTTTTTGGCATGATATAAGTCATCACAGTATTGTTGTAATACTTAAAATACATTTTTTTATAAAGAATTGGATAATCTTCATAAATATCAAGTTTTTTTTCATCACTTTTTGATATCTCGTACAATCCACCAGGTACAATTGAATTATTTTTCTTTTCTATATCTGCTGCACGATACTTGCTTCTGAAATTAAGTGTATATCCTTTTAAATTTATCTTTTTAATAAATTTGGAATCTTTGCATCTTCTTTTCATTTGAAAATGATTTAGATTACTTCCATAAGCAAAATACAACATTAGATTTAGTAAATAAATTTTTTTTCTACTACATTTTTGAAAGGATTTTCCTCTGGATTAAAACCTTTTTTTAAAAATATTAGGTGCCTATAAAACGTTAAAGCAACTAAATTTTTAATATCTTCACTATTTTTTAAATCTATATGATCATATCCAGGCTCATCAACAGTCGCTTTATTAGTTGGGTAATAATTTACACCATATGCATATCTTGTAAAAAAATTTGTAGTTTCGTAATTATTTATTACGTCTTCTACAACATAATAACCATTATTTTCTAAGTAAGGATATAAACTTGTAAATGACTTAATTATATGATCATGCATGTGTGAACCATCATCAATTATAATATCAAAAAATTTATTTTCTTGACCAAATTTATCTAAGAATTTAGGGTCAGATTGATCACCAATAGTAATTTTAATTCTATCATCATTATATTTTAAACATTCTTTATTTATATCAAGCCCATGTATTTCAGCATTAGGAAAATATTCCTTCCAAATTGTAAGGCTTTCTCCTCTATCAACACCTATTTCTAAAATTTTTCTTACTTTTTCCCTGATAGGAAAAAAATGATAATTATATCTTTTTAAATAATCATGACGTCTTTTAGTCGGGCTATAATTAAGTGATAATTGATATAACAGATCATCTTTATACCAATTTTTATATTCTTTTCCATTTTTTAATTCATCACTTTGTCTAATAAATTTATTTGAATTTGAAACTGACTTTATTGTTGAACTTAAATTATTTAAGAGTTTTTTTTCTAAAATATTTTCTTTGTGATACTTATTTTTTTTTAAATCAAAGTCATCTTTAAAAAAATATTTTCTAATATTAATTAAATTAAGTACAAAGTATATCGATTTTATAACTAAAAACTTGATTATATGTGTATTATAAAATTTCATAACGCTATTTAATATATCTAATTGTTTTTATCCAATTCAATATTTTTTTCTTTTACAAACTTAATTATTTCCTCATTACATTTATCAATTTTATTTTGACTAACTGATCTTAACACAATTGAAACACCAAGTTTACCTGATTTGAAAAACGGGTAACTACCGATTTCCACATCAGTATTATTTTTCTGAACATCAGCTAATGATTTAGCTATCTCACTTTCAACAGTTTTTAAACTAATTGTCTTACTTAAAATAGGATCACCACCAATTAATATATTGTTCAAACTACCAATCATGGCTTTCATTATGGATGGTACACCTGGAAGACAAAATACATTATCGATATAAAAGCCTGGAGCACCACTTGATGGATTTAAAATTAAATTTGCACTTATTGGCATTTTAGCCATTTTTTGTCTTCCTTCATTAAATTCACCTGGTCTGTAATAGTTTTCTAAAATTGAAAATGCTTCTTTATGAAATCCATATTCTACATTGAATGCTTTTGAAACAGACTCTGCAGTAATATCATCATGGGTCGGTCCTATTCCGCCAGTGGTAAATATGTAAGAATACTTTTTTCTTAATTCATTCAAGGTGTTTATTATAATGCTTTCATTATCAGGAACCACACGAACTTCTGCAACAGGTATGCCTAGTGAATTTAACCAAATTGCTAATGTGCTAGTATTAACATCTTGTGTTCTACCCGATAGAACTTCGTTACCGATAATTAAAATACCAGCATTTATCTCTTTTTTATTTTGCATATGTAAATATAAGTAAATTTATATGAAATTTACAGATAGCCTTATTAAAGGAAAATTATTAAAAAGATATAAGAGATTTTTCGCCGATATAAAAGTAAATGGTAAGATTATAACGGCACATTGTCCTAATACTGGATCTATGCAGGGTCTCTTGGACGAAGGCAATGAAGTTTTAGTTACAAAGCATAACGATCCAAAAAGAAAACTGAAATTTACATTAGAAATTATTAAAGCAAAAAAAAGATTTGTTGGAGTAAACACTCATAGAGCTAACAAAATAGTTAATCATGGATTAGAAAATAAATTAATATCAGAATTTGAAACTATTAAAAATATTAAACCAGAATTTAAATTTAGTGATGATACAAGATTTGATTTTTTATGTGACAGCAATTTAATAGAAGTAAAGAATGTTACATTATTTAGAGAAAATGATATTGCAGAATTTCCTGATGCTATTACATCAAGAGGAACAAAACACCTAAATATGTTAATTAAATCAATTAAAAAAGGATATAAGCCGTATGTCTTATTTTTAACGCAAATTCAAAATATTAATAACTTTAGAATTGCAAAAGATATTGATCAAATTTATTTTGAAAACTACAAAAAAGCAAAAAAAGCAGGAGTTAAATTTCTCGCTTATAGATGCAAACTTAGTTCTAAAGAGATTAAAATTGAAAAAAAAATTAATATTATAGATGAGTGATTATAAAGAAAAATTTGAAAAGATGAGAGTTGCTGGAAAGCTTGCATCTAAAACTTTAGACATGCTTACAGATTATATTAAACCAGGAGTATCAACAGATAAGATCGATAAATTAGGTTATGAATTTATAAAAGATAATGGTGGCTATTCAGCTCCATTATTTTATAGAGGTTTTGAAAAATCACTCTGCACATCATTAAACCATGTAGTTTGTCATGGAATACCCTCTGAGAGAATTTTAGAAGATGGTGATGCAGTTAATGTTGATGTGACAGCGGTCATTGATAATCATTATGGAGATACAAGTAGAATGTATGAAGTTGGAAATGTTCCAGTTAAGGCAAAAAATTTAATCGAAGCAACCTATGACTCATTAATGAAAGCAATATCAATTTTACAACCAGGTAAAAAACTTGGTGATATAGGATTTGAAATTCAATCTTATGTTGAAAGCAAAGGTTATTCAGTTGTAAGAGATTTTTGTGGTCACGGAATAAGTAATGTTTTTCATGAACCTCCTAATATTCTTCATTATGGATCTAAAAATACTGGTAAAGAACTATTACCTGGTATGACGTTTACTATTGAACCAATGATAAATTATGGAAAATATGACACAAAAGTTTTAAATGATGGGTGGACTGCAGTAACTAAAGATAAATCATTATCAGCACAATTTGAGCATACTGTTGGTATCACAGAAGATTCATATGAAATTTTCACAGAATCTGTTAAAGGTTATACGAGGCCCCCATATAATTAATGATATCAAGATATTCTAGAAAAGAACTTGTCAGTATTTGGTCTGAAGAAAATAAATATAAGATTTGGCTAGATGTAGAAATCGCTGCAGCTGAAGCTATGGAAAAATATAAAATTATTCCTAAAGGAGTTGCTTCATTAGTAAAAAAAAAAGGCAAAATCAAAGTTAAAAGAATTCATGATATAGAAGCAAAAGTTAAGCATGATGTAATTGCTTTTTTGACGTCAATTACAGAACAAGCCGGTCTTAAAGCAAGATATCTTCATCAAGGTATGACATCATCTGATGTTTTAGATACAACTTTAAATATTCAATTAGTTCAATCAGGAAATATTTTATTAAGAGGCATTGATAAAATTTTATCTGTTCTAAAAAAAACAGGCAAAAAAATATAAAATGACTCCTTGCATTGGAAGAAGTCATGGAATTCATGCAGAACCAATAACGTTTGGTCTTAAATTAGCATCATTTTATGCAGAATTTAAAAGAAACAAATTAAGATTAAAAGATGCAATAGAAAATGTATCAACATGCTCTATTTCAGGAGCAGTAGGAACGTTTGCTAATATAGACCCTAAAATTGAAACCTATGTTGCAAAAAAATTAAAATTGAAAGCTGAGCCAATTTCAACTCAAATTATACCAAGAGATAGACATGCACATTATTTTTCAGTACTTGCGATTATTGCTGGATCTGTTGAAAGAGTTGCAACAGAAATAAGGCATTTGCAAAGATCAGAGGTTTATGAATTGCAGGAATACTTTTCAAAAGACCAAAAAGGTTCTTCTGCTATGCCTCATAAAAAAAATCCGATATTAAGTGAAAATCTTACAGGACTTGCAAGAATGGTAAGAAGTTATGTAATTCCAGCTTTGGAAAATATTTCTTTATGGCATGAAAGAGATATTTCTCATTCAAGTGTTGAAAGAAATATAGGTCCAGATGCAAATATAACTTTAGATTTTGCTTTGGTTAGATTATCAGGAATCCTAGATAAAATGATTGTTTATCCAAAAACGATGATAAAAAATTTAAATTTAACAAGAGGTCTTGTTTTTTCTCAAGAGGTAATGTTAGAACTTACTAAATCAGGTATGGCTAGAGAGAAAGCTTACAGATTAGTTCAATCATATGCAAAAACTAGTTTTGCAAAAAATACAAATCTATTAACTCTTTTAAAAAGTGATAAATCAATCACTGGCAAAATAAATGAAAAAAAATTAGATAAAATCTTTACGTATGACAAACACTTAAAAAATGTAAATTATATATTTAAAAGAGTATTCAAATAATGAAAAAAGGAAAAAAATTATACGAGGGTAAAGCAAAGATAATTTTTGCAACTAATGATAAAAAATATGTTATCCAACATTTTAAAGATGATGCAACTGCATTTAATAATCAAAAAAAAGCAGTGATGGATGGTAAAGGAATTTTAAATAATAGAATTTCTGAACATATATTAACCCAATTAAACAATGTTAGTATTAAAAATCATTTAGTCAAACGTTTAAATATGAGAGAGCAACTAGTTCAGCATGTTGAAATTATACCTATTGAATTTATTGTTAGAAACATTGCAACTGGATCATTAACTAAAAGATTAGGCATTGAGGATGGAACAGTTTTAGATAATCCCTTAATAGAGTATTGCTTAAAAGATGATGAGTTGGGAGACCCATTGATCAGTACTGAACATATTTTAGCTTTTAACTGGATGGAAAGTGATGAGTTAAAATTAATTAATAAAGAATTAAATAGAATTAATGATTTTCTTCAAGGAATGTTTAGAGGTGTTGGTATCAAACTTGTAGATTTTAAAGTGGAATTTGGAAGATATGAAAAAAATGGAAAAAAAGAGATCATGCTTGCAGATGAAATAAGTCCAGATACATGCAGACTATGGGATGTAAATAGTGATAAAAAATTGGATAAAGATAGATTTAGAAAAAGTCTAGGCAATCTAATTGAGGCTTATCAAGAGGTTGCAAAAAGATTAGATATACTACATGAACATTCAAATATAAGACCATTAAAATACACCAAACCACAAGCAGTAAAGATTAAGAAAAAGTAATGAAAATTAAAGTAATTGTAACTCTTAAAAATGGAGTTTTAGATCCTCAAGGAAAGGCAATTCAACAAACACTTAACGGTATGAACTTTGGGAATGTAGAAGATGTAAGACAAGGTAAATATTTTGAAATTGAGGTTAAAGAGAAAGATGAAAAAAAAGCAAAGTCTTTAGTAGATGATATGTGTAAAAAGCTATTGGCTAATCTTGTTATTGAGGATTACAAAATAGTTTAATTAATGAGATCATCAGTCATTATATTTCCAGGATCAAATTGTGATAGAGACATGGATGTAGCTCTAAAAAAATTTGGTTTTAAAAATCAAATGGTTTGGCACAATGATCAATCTATTCCAAAATCAGATTTAATAGTACTCCCCGGCGGCTTTTCGTATGGTGATTACCTAAGATGTGGTAGCATAGCCTCAAAATCAAAAATTATAAAATCAGTAATTGATTTTGCTAATTCTGGAGGTCTAGTATTAGGTATTTGTAATGGATTTCAAATTTTAACTGAAACCGGACTACTTAATGGAATTTTACAACAAAATAAGTTCCTTAATTTTATATGTAGCAATGTTTTTGTAAAAGTAAAAGATAAACAAAATAAATATTTCAAAGATTTAAAAAAAGATGTTTTAGAGCTTCATATTGCTCACAACGAAGGTAATTACTTTTGTAGTAATGATGAATTAAAATCATTGGAAGATAATAATCAAATAGCTGTAACTTATTGTGGAGAAGATGGTACAGAAAATGAAACAACTAATCCAAATGGAGCTATTAAAAATATAGCTGGAATATTTAATAGTGATAAAAATGTTTTAGGAATGATGCCTCATCCAGAGAGAATGATAGATAAGTATTTATCAGGTGAAGATGGTTCATTATTTTTCAAAAATATTTTAGATAATTTTAAATAATGGAAGTTACAGAAGCAGTTGCAATAGATCACGGATTAAAAAAAGAGGAGTTTTCTAAAATATGTGAACTTCTTAAAAGAACACCTAATTTAACTGAGCTTGCAATATTTTCTGCAATGTGGAACGAACATTGTTCCTATAAGTCCTCAAGAAAACATTTAAAAAAAATGCACACAAAAGGTAAACAGGTAATACAAGGACCTGGAGAAAATGCCGGTATCATAGATATTGGAGATGATGATGCAATTGTATTTAAAATTGAAAGCCACAATCACCCATCATTTATTGAACCTTATCAAGGCGCAGCAACTGGAGTTGGGGGGATCATGCGGGATGTATTTACAATGGGAGCAAGACCAATAGCAAATCTAAATTCAATTCATTTTGGTTCACCTCAGCATAAAAAAACAAGAAACTTATTAAGAGGAGTTGTTAAAGGGATAGGTGGATATGGAAATTGTATAGGAGTTCCAACAATCGCAGGCCAAACTACTTTTGATGAGTCTTACAATGGAAATATTTTAGTAAATGCCATGACTCTTGGTTTAGTAAATAAAAACAAGATTTTTTATTCAAAAGCAGCTGGTTTAGATAAACCAGTAATATATGTAGGTTCGAAAACTGGAAGAGATGGAATTCATGGCGCCAGTATGGCTTCTGCAACATTCGATGATAAAATTGAAGAAAAAAAACCAACAGTTCAAGTTGGAGACCCTTTTACTGAAAAATTATTACTTGAAGCGTGCTTGGAATTAATGGCTGATAAATCAATTATTGCAATTCAAGATATGGGTGCAGCAGGATTAACTTCTTCTAGTATTGAAATGGCCTCAAAAGGAAATCTTGGAATTGAATTAAATCTAAGTGAGGTTCCATGTAGAGAAGAAAAAATGACACCTTACGAAATTATGCTGTCTGAAAGTCAAGAGAGAATGCTTATAGTTCTTGAAAAAGGAAAAGAAGATCATGCTAAAAAAATATTTGATAAATGGAACTTAGATTTTGCAGTTATAGGTAAAACAACAAATTCAAAAAAAATAGAATTAATATTTGATAATAAAAAAGTTGCTGAAATACCAATTGATCTGCTTGCTGAAAATGCCCCAATATATGATCGTCCTTGGAAAAAAACTAAATTACCTCAAAAATTAAAATTTGATAAAGACGAATTTAAATCTCTAAAATTGTCAGATTGTCTAAAGAAAATTTTAAGTAATTCAAATATTTCAGATAAAAAGTGGATATGGGATCAATACGACCATACAGTAATGGGTGATACAATTCAAAAACCAGGAGGTGATGCAGGTGTTGTAAGAGTTCATGGGACTACAAAAGCAGTAGCAGCATCAGTAGATTCTTCTGCATTATATTGTTTTTCACATCCTTTAACTGGAGGAAAACAAATAGTTTGTGAGAGTTATAGAAATCTTATTTCCGTTGGAGCCAAACCTATTGCTATTACAAATTGTTTAAACTTTGGAAACCCAGAAAAAGAAAAAAATATGGGTGAATTTGTGGAATGTGTTGAAGGAATAACTGAAGCAAGTAAGTATCTAGATTTTCCAGTCGTATCTGGAAATGTATCATTTTATAACGAAACAAAAGACAAAGGCATAAAACCTACACCGACAATTGGAGGTGTTGGGTTAATCTCTGACTATCAACAAATGCTTACTATGGATTTTAAAACTGAAGGAAACCTAGTTTATGTAATTGGTAAAACTGATGGGCATTTAGATCAAAGTATTTTTGCAAGAGAGCTTTTAAATGAAAAAAAAGGTCCTCCACCAACTGTTAATTTATTTAATGAAAAAAACATTGGTGACACTGTATTAGATTTATCAAGAAAAAATCTTATTGTAAGTTGCCATGATGTGTCATTAGGTGGAATTTTAACAGCAGTATCAAAAATGTGTATTAAAGGAAAAAAGGGAATAAAAATTAATTCACTTAAAGGTTTAACAAATAAATATGAATATTTCTTTGGTGAAGATCAGGCTAGATATATTGTAGAAATCCCTGAAGCTGGTTTGAAGAAAGTAAAAGAGATTTTAAACAAATATTCAGTACATTTTGATGAATTGGGAACAGTTAATGGACAATCAATCGCATATAAAGATGATATCAATTTATCTATTGAAGAATTGGTAGATGCACATAAATATTGGTTAAAGAAGTATATGGATAATTAATGGCAATGGATTTAAAAGAAATTGAGAGTTTAATTAAAGAAGGATTACCTGATGCAAAAGTTGAAATTCAAGATTTAGCAGGTGATGGAAATCACTATTCTGCTACAGTGACATCGTCTGAATTTTCAGGTAAAAGTAAAATAGAACAACATAAAATGGTATATAATTCTTTAAAAGGTAAAATGGGAAATGAGCTTCATGCTCTAGCAATTAAAACAAAGGAAATTTAAATGGAACAAGCAACAAATGATTTAATAAAAAGCGAAATTGAAAATAACGATGTATGTCTCTTTATGAAAGGCACTCCAGATGCACCACAGTGCGGATTTTCAATGGCAACTTCAAATATTTTGAAAGTTCTTGAAGTAAATTTTAAAGGTGTAAATGTTTTAGCAGATCAAAAGCTTAGAGAAGGTATAAAAGTGTTTAGTGATTGGCCAACCATTCCTCAATTATATGTTAAAAACGAATTTATTGGTGGATGTGATATTGTAAAAGAAATGTATGAGAGTGGAGAGTTAGCAAAGCTTTTTGAGACTAAAGGAATTAACTTTAAAAAAAAAAATTAATTATTTTTTTAATAACATTCTTAATTTTTTTGAAAAATATTTTTTGAAGAGACTAAGAACAGATAATTTTTCTAACTGTTGAATACTTTCATTAAATTTAAATTCAATTGTATTTTCCCAGTATAACTCTAAAACTAAACTATCTCTAAAGTAATTATTTAATTTCTTTATAGAGCTTACAGCTAGAATTGGTTCAAAATATTGAATTTTTTTTGAAATATTAATAACCTGATTAACGTCATCAAAAGTTAAATGCCATAAATGTGCTTTTTTATTTTCAAAGACTAAATTATCCTCTAGTTTAGTTGGAACCTCTATATATCCTTGTTTTGCAACTCTAGAAATTTCTTTTAAAAAATTATTAGGATCTATTACATGCTCTAACACGTGAGATGCTATTACAAAATCAAATTCTTTATCATTAAATGGAAGCTTTTCTCCATCAAGCTTAACAAATTTTTTATCTGAATATTGTTCTTTTAAATCTAATACATCACAAATTGTTGTTGCGTATTGGTTTGGGTTGAAACCACAACCAATATCTAAGATTTTCCAATTTTTTTTTTCAGATAAAATTTTGTCTATATGAGATTTGGAAGTTCTTTTAATCAAAAGGCTTATCTTGAATAATATTCGATAACAAGATTTGGTTCCATAACAACCGGGTAAGGGACTTCTTCAAAAGATGGAACTCTTACAAATTTAACTTTTTTATTCTTTTCATCTAATTGAAGATATTCTGGAACTTCTCTTTCTTTGTTAGCAAGAGCAATATCAATTAAAGCAAGTTGTTTAGATTTATCTCTAATTTCGACAGTATCTTCCTCTTTTACCTGGTAACTAGCTATATTAACTTTTTTTCCATTTACTTTAACATGTCCATGATTAATCAGTTGTCTTGATGAAAAAATAGTATTTGATAACTTTGATCTATAAATAACAGCATCTAATCTTCTCTCTAATAATCCAATTAAATTTTCAGCAGTATCACCTTTTTTCATTATTGCTTTTTTATAAACATTTCTAAACTGTCTTTCATTCATGTTCCCATAATAAGACTTTAATTTTTGTTTTGCCTGAAGTTGAATTCCGAAATCTGAAGGTTTTCCAGCTTTTGTTTGTCCGTGTTGTCCTGGAGGATAGGCTCTTGTATTAAAAGGGCTTTTGGGTCTCCCCCACAAGTTAACTTTTAATCTTCTATCTACTTTATGTTTAGAGTTTAATCTTTTTGTCATTAATAGAGGGCTTTATAAGCCTAAGTTATGTTTTGTCAATCAACCTTTTCCTTGCTTAAACCAGCAAATACACTCGATAAAATACGAGTTTCTTTTTCTGAAAGATTGAGTTTATAGAAAATACTTCTTAAATTTTCCATCATGATTGGTTTTTTTTCAGGTGGGTGAAAGAAATTCTTATTCTCTAAATTGTTAATGCATAAATTTAACATTTTTTGAATATCAGTTTTATTTGCACTTTTAATTTTTTTTGATTTTTCAAAAATAAATTTTTTATTTGAAATTAGTCTACTTACTATTTGTGCTACAATAATTAGACTATGAGACAAATTTAAGGATCTAAAATTCTTATTACTTGGGATTTGCAAAGTGTAATCAGCATAACTGACTTCATTATTTGATAACCCAGATGCTTCAGATCCAAAAAGAAAACCAACCTTTTTTTTATAATTAATCTTATTAAGATCAGTTATTGATATATGTTTAATATTTTTATTTCTAAATCTTGCAGATGTTGCAACCAATATATCTAAATTACTTAATGATGTTTCTAAATTTTCATATACTTTTGCTTTTTTAATAACATCTTTTGCGCCAACAGATGTTGCAATAATTTTGTCATTTGGAAATGATGGTTTAGGATTAACAACTGATAGATTGGTGAAATTGAAGTTTTTTAAAGCTCTAGCACAGGCTCCTATATTTTCTGACAACTGAGGTTTATGTAATATGAAAGTTATATTTCTTAATGACATCAAGTACTTGCAGGAGCATTATCCTTAAAAAGCTTATAATCCAAACTATCAACTAAAGCTTTAAAAGATGCATCAATAATATTTGGAGAAACTCCTATAGTAAACCAGTTACCATGTTTTGAGTCTGCACTCTCTATAGAAACTCTAGTAACGGCTCCAGTTCCTGTATTTAAAATTCTAACTTTGTAATCAACTAGCTTTAAATCTTTTAAATATTCTGAATATTTTTCAAGTTTATTTACATTTTTTCTGATTGCATTATCTAATGCATTAACAGGTCCATTTCCTTCGCCTTCACATAATATTTCATTACCATCTACCTCAAGTTTTGCTTTTGCAAATGATACAACTTCACCGGTTGAATCTTTCTTAACAGAAACATCATATTCATTAATTGAAATATATCTTGGTATTTCCCCCATCAATCTTCTAGCTAATAGTTCAAAAGATGCATCAGCGCCATCGTAACTATATCCTATGAACTCTCTATCTTTTACTTCATGAAGTAGTTTTTTAATTTTAGGATCGTTTTTTTTAATATTAATGCCAATTGCATTTAATCTAGACATTATATTAGATTGTCCTGATTGATCAGAAATAACAATATTCCTAGCATTGCCTACTTCATCAGGATTAATATGTTCGTAAGTTTTTGGATCTTTTTGTACAGCCGATACATGCATTCCACCTTTGTGTGAAAATGCAGATGCACCCACATAAGGTAAATGTTTATTAGGTTTTCTATTCAATATTTCATCTAATAATCTTGAACATTGAGTTAAATTTTTAATGTTTTCTGGTTTGATATTAATTTCATATTTATCTGAAAAGTCTTTTTTTAAAAAAAAAGTTGGAATCAAAGACATTAAATTTGCATTACCACATCTTTCACCTAGTCCATTTATTGTACCCTGAACTTGTCTTACTCCTGCTTGCACAGCTACTAAACTATTAGCAACTGCATTTTCAGTATCGTTGTGGGCATGAATTCCAAGGTTTTTTCCGGGTATATGCTTTGTTACCTCTTCAACAATTTTAGAAATTTCGTGTGGTAATGTTCCTCCATTGGTATCACATAAAACAATCCATCTTGCACCATTATCATATGCAGCTTTTAAACATGATATTGCATATTCAGGATTAGATTTATAACCATCAAAAAAATGTTCAGCATCAAACATAAATTCTTTATCTGAATTAACTATATGCTTTGCGCTCTCGCTTATATTTTCTAAATTTTGATTATTTGAAATGCCTAAAGCCACATCCACATGAAAATCCCAACTTTTGCCAAATAAACAAACTGATGAACTCTTTGAATTAATCAAAGATGATAACATAGGATCATTTTTTGCACTATGCTCTGATTTTTTGGTCATACCAAAAGCCGTAAGGTTTGCATTTTTAAATTTTTGATCCTTATTAAAAAATTCTGTATCAGTTGGATTAGCTCCTGGCCAACCACCTTCTATATAATCAACACCTAGGTTATCTAAGGATTTAGCGATTTTTTCTTTTTCATTTAATGAAAAGTCAACGCCTTGAGTTTGTGCCCCATCCCTAAGTGTAGTATCAAATATATAGATTTTTTCTTTAGTCATTTTAATTTCCACAAGGTTGTACCATTTTTATCTTCAATTAAAATACCCTTATCTAAAAGATCTTTCCTAATTTTATCAGCTAATTGATAATTTTTTTCATCTCTTGCTTTATTTCTCTCAGCTATTTTTGAATTAATTTCATCCTCTGAAAGAGAAATTGTATTTTTTTTTGTTTGTAGCCACTCCTCTGAAGTATCAGTTAATAGACCTATAAAATTGCAAGCTTTTACAAAAGTTGCTTTATCTTCGTTCGTTCCAGTTGAAGCTTTATTATATAAAGAATGTAAATTAGCAATATAGCCTGGAGTGTTTAAATCGTCATATAAAGGATCTAATAATTCATCTGGTAATATTGTACTTTTATGAACATCAGAATAGACTAAATACCATTTGCTTAACGTCTTTTCACATTCTGATATTAGTTTTTCATTCCAATCTAATCCTTGTCTATAGTGAGTACTAATTAATGCTAATCTTAAAACTTGACCATTATATTTTTTTTTAAAATCTTTTATTTTTAATATGTTTCCCTGAGATTTTGCCATTTTTTCATTAGAAAGAGTTATGAATCCGTTATGAACCCAATAATTTGCAAACGAATTTGTTTCATTTGCACATCTTGATTGAGCAATCTCATTTTCATGATGAGGAAAAATCAAGTCTCTTCCACCACCATGAATATCAAATTCTTCCCCTAAATATCTTTTTGACATAACCGAACATTCTAAATGCCAACCTGGTCTACCTTTTCCCCAAGGAGAATCCCATGAAGGCTCTTTATCTATTGATGGTTTCCATAATACAAAATCTTCAGGATTTTTTTTTATTTCTGAAACTTCTACTCGAGAACCAGCTATTAATTCATCTAACTTTTTATTAGATAGTTTTCCATAATCACTAAATTTTTTAACTTCAAAATAAACATGTTTATCCTTCGAGTATGCGAACCCTTTTTTCTCTAGTTCTGTGATCATTTCAATCATTTGTTTTATGTTTTCTGTTGCTTTTGGTTCGCTGTTTGGTGTTTCACATTTTAAGTAATTACAATCCTTATGAAAATTTTCAGTAATTTTTGAAGTTAAATCATTTATTGAAATATTTTGATCATTAGATGCTTTGATTATTTTGTCATCTATGTCTGTTATATTTCTGATATATTTTACAGATGTTGGTCCATATCTATTTTTTAAAATTTTATACAGAATATCAAAAACAACTAATGGTCTGGCATTACCAATATGTGGATCATCATAAACAGTAGGTCCACAAACATACATGCCTATGGATTTTTCATTTATGGGTATAAATTTATCTTTCTTACCACCTAGACTATTAGTTAAAAATATATCTTTAGCCATACAACTAGGAATATACTTAAATTATTGATTTGTGAATCTATTTGATTAATTAGGAATTTTGCATACTGGAATAGGTTCCATTTTATGCAAATTTGCTCTTCGAATTAAATTATATTTGTCTCTATTTAACGAATTTTCATTATCCATCGCTTCTTCTAATTCTTTATATGATAAACCAAGCTGACCTTCATCCGTACGACCATCATCCCATAAACCATCTGTAGGAGGGGCATCAATAATCTCTTTTAAAATTCCAAGTTCTTTACCGAGCTCCCATACCTCAGTTTTATTGCAATCTGCTATTGGAGAAATGTCTACTCCGCCATCACCGTATTTTGTATAAAAACCAACTCCGAAATCTTCGACTTTATTTCCTGTTCCTACAACAATTCCATTATTTGCAGCAGCTACTTGATAAAGCGTTGTCATTCTTAATCTTGCTCTAGAATTTGCCATACCGTGTTCACTACCAAAATTGTTTAGTGTTCCTTCAAATGTTTTGAATAAACTATCTAATTCTAATGTATGTCCCTCTACATTGCTAAAATTCTTCTTTAACCATTCCTGATGTGCCAAACTTAGATCATGTTGTGCAGATTTTTGTTTAATAGGCATTGATAAAACAATTGTTTTTAAACCTGTCATCGCACTTAGTGTGCTTGAGACAGAAGAGTCTATTCCACCAGAAATACCAATCACTAAAGATTGAGCTTTTTTTGGCATAGAATTCACATAATCTGAAATCCAGTTTTTAATGTAATTCACTTTGTCTTTGGGTGTCATACTACAAATATAAGAAAAAAAATTTATTTTTAAACTGTTAAGATGCCGCTTTAATTGCAGATTTAGAATACAAACTATTCTTTTTTATCTCATCTGAAATTAAAAATGCTAATTCTATAGCTTGGTCAGAGTTTAATCTTGGATCACAGTGCGTATGATATCTGCTTGATAAGTCTGCATCTGATATTTTTTTTGCTCCACCAGTACACTCTGTCACATCTTGCCCCGTCATTTCAACATGAAGACCTCCTGCATATGAACCTTCAGCTTGATGAACTGCAAATACATTTTTAACTTCGCTTACAACATCATTAAATGGTCTTGTTTTAAAACCAGTAGTTGATTTAATTGTATTGCCATGCATTGGATCACATGACCAAACAACATTTAAACCTTCCTTTTTAATTCCTCTAATTAATTTTGGTAAGAATTTTTCAACGTTCTGATGACCAAATCTTGAAATTAGAGTTATTTTTCCCTTTTCGTTTTTAGGATTTATAACCTCACATATTTTTGCAATCTCATCAGGTTTAGAAGTTGGACCACATTTTATACCAATTGGATTTTCTATTCCTTTACAAAACTCTACATGTCCTCCATCTAATTGTCTTGTTCTATCACCTATCCAAACAAAGTGAGCCGAAGTATCATGATATTCACCAGTAGTTGAGTCTACTCTAGTCATACTTTCCTCAAAAGGTAAGTGTAAAGCTTCATGAGAAGTCCAAAAGTTAACTGTGTATAATCTATTATTAAAATCTGATGTAATTCCGCAAGCATCCATAAATGCTAATGCATCTGCTATTTTATCTTCTAATTCTTTAAATTTCTTAGCTTGCGGACTTTTCTTAATATAATCTAAATTCCACAAGTGAACCTTATTTAGGTCAGCAAAACCACCTTTTGAAAATGCTCTTAAAAGGTTTAAAGTTGATGCAGATTGAGAGTAAGCTTTAAACATTCTTTTTGGATCAGGTCTTCTGGCTTTTTCATTAAAATCTATTGCATTTATATTATCTCCCAAATAACTTGGTAACTCTTTATCTCCTTGTTTTTCAGTTGGAGCACTTCTTGGTTTTGAAAATTGTCCAGCAATTCTTCCAAGTTTTATAATAGGTAAAGATGCTGAGTAAGTCATCACCAATGCCATTTGTAGAATAACTTTAAAAGTATCTCTTATATTGTCAGGATGAAATTCCGCAAAACTTTCCGCACAATCACCACCTTGTAACAGAAATGCCTTTCCGTCATTGACCATCGCCAACTGATCTTTTAAATGTCTTGTTTCTCCCGCAAATACTAAAGGAGGAAAGGTTTTCAATTTACTTAAAACCATCTCCAATTCCTTTTCATCATCATATTGAGGAATATGTTTGACGGGATATTTTCTCCAGCTATTTATTTTCCAATTTTTCATTTCAACTCAGAATTGTTTTAACAGACTTTATTATTTATTCAACAGTGACAGATTTAGCTAAGTTTCGAGGTTTATCTATATCATATCCTTTATCTAATGCAGAGTAATAAGCTAACTTTTGTAAAGGTATAGTGGTCAAAAAAGGAATAAGTTCATCAGATATAGCATCCACTTCTATTTGCTCCCAAATATTTTCTGAATAAATTTCATCAGTACTTTTATTTGTTATTAATAAAACTTTTGCACCTCTAGATATAACTTCTTGCATATTTGAAATAGTTTTTTTGTAATGCTCATCTCTTGGTGCAATTACCACTACCGGCATACCATCTTCTATGAGTGCAAGAGGTCCATGTTTCATTTCTCCTGCTGGGTAACCTTCAGCATGAACATAGGCAAGCTCTTTTAATTTTAAAGCGCCTTCAAGTGCAATTGGATATGAATAGCCTCTACCTAGAAACATTGATCCTTTAGAATTAGCAAAATCTTTTCCAAGAGTTTGAATTTTATCTTCAATATTTAGTGTATTTTTTGCAGATTTAGATAAAAACAATAAATCTTTTATCTTTTTTTGGTAATCCTTTTTATTAATTGATTTTTGTTCATAAGAAAGCTTTGTGCATAATAAATAAAGAACTAACATTTGTCCCAAGAAAGCCTTTGTAGATGCAACGCCAACTTCTGGTCCACAATGAATAGGTAAAACTAGATCAGCATCTCTTGCGATTGAACTTTCTACAACATTTACTACTGCACAAGTTTTAACATTATTCTTTTTGCACAAATCTAATGCTGCAAATGTATCTGCGGTCTCTCCTGATTGAGAAACAAACACATAAAGACAATCTTTTTTAAATTTAATTTTTCGGTATCTAAACTCAGAAGCTATATCAACACTCACATCTAAACTGGTATTTTGCTCAAACCAATACTTAGCAACAAGGCAAGAGTGATATGCTGTTCCACATCCAATTAAAACTACTGATGAGATTTCATTGATTTTCCAAGGAAAATTGTAAATATTTATATCCTTATTATGTTTATCGATATACTCATTAATACAATTTTTTAAAGTGATTGGCTGCTCATCTATTTCTTTGGCCATATAATATTTATATTCTCCTTTTTCATAGTTTTGATCATCTTTAGAAAGATTTAAAATTTTTTTGTTTACTTTAGTTCCATCAGAATCAAAAAATTCAACTTGGTCTTTTTTTAATATGCAAAATTCACCATCATTTAAATATGAAATTTTATTAGTCATTGACTTTAATGCATAAGAATCTGAACCAAGATAGTGTTCGTTTGGTCCGTAACCAACTGCAAGTGGAGATCCTCTTCTTGCCCCAATTATCAAGTCTGGTTGTTCTTTGAAAATTAATCCTAGTGCAAAACTACCATGCAATTTTTTTAAAACTTTTATAATTGTATTTTTAAGATTATTTTTTTTTAAATAATCAGTAACCAAATGAACTATTACTTCTGTATCTGTTTGGGATTTAAACTTATAACCTTTATTTTCTAATAACTTTTTTAGAATAGTTGAATTTTCAATTATACCATTATGAACTACCGATACATCTTCTGATGAATGAGGATGTGCATTTATTGAACTAGGTTTTCCATGTGTGGCCCATCTAACGTGTCCAATACCAATAGATCCAGATATTTTTGTTTGTATAATGTTTTTCTCTAAAGCGTCTACTCTTCCCTCACACTTTACTTCATTTATATTTCCATTTGAAAGAGTTGCTAAACCTGCAGAGTCATAACCTCTATACTCAAGTTTTTTTAATGAACTTATAATTCTAGGAGTAACTTCTTTAGAGCTTGTAATTCCAACTATTCCACACATTACCTCTTATCTCCTTTTGTAATTTTTTTTTCTTGTTGCTTTGGTCTTGTTAGTGCTAGAGACCCTTTATTTACGTTTTTTGTAATTACTGAGCCAGCACCTATAACACTTTTTTCATTTAAAGTAACTGGTGCCACTAAAGATGTATTTGAACCTACAAATACTTTATCCTTAATTTTTGTTTTACTTTTTTTTCTTCCATCATAATTACAAGTTATTGTTCCAGCTCCAATATTAACGTCCTTCCCCACTAGTGCATCTCCAATATATGATAAATGATTAACTTTAGAATTTTTATTTATTGTACTTTTTTTTACTTCAACAAAATTTCCTATCTTTGATCCGGATTTAATTTTTGTTCCAGGTCTTAAACGAGCGTATGGACCAACACTCACATTACTATCTATTTTAACACCCTCAAGATGTGAGAAAGACAGAATTTTAACGTTGTTTCCAATTTGAACTTTATCAGCAAAGACAACATAAGGTTCTATCTCTACATTTTTTCCAATTTTAGTATCTTTAGAAAAAAAAACTGTCTCGGGTCCCTTCATTTTGACACCTTTTTTTAAAAATTTATCTCTAAGTTTATTTTGTAAATTTTGACTATTCATTAGATAGTTGTATATAACTGGGTATTAATTTAATTAATTCACAATTTATTTCTTATTAATACTTTTTAAATGACACAAAAATTCACAGTTGTTTTTGATTTAGATGGTACATTAGTAGACACAGCGCCTGATCTAATGCTTGCTCATAACCATGTTATGAAGAAATTTGGGTACCCCACAAAATCTCTTGATGAACTTAAAAATTCTGTAGGTCAAGGAGCTGGAGCAATGATTGGTAGATCTATATGGAGCCAGGCCAAAAAAGAATTAACTTCGATTAATGAGAAAATTAAAAATGAAATGACAGATGAATTTATTTCTTATTATGGAAAAAATATTTTAAATGAAAGTACTCTGATGCCTGGTGTAAAAGATTTTTTAAATTGGTGTAAAAAAAAAAATATATCAATGGCTGTATGTACGAATAAAACGGAGCATCTTGCAGTAGATCTTCTAAAAAAAATTGGGATATATGATTACTTCGAGTATGTTGCGGGTTATAATACTTTTGATTATTGTAAACCTGATCCGAGACATATAACAACAATCATAGAAATTTTAGATGGTAGTAAAAATAAATCAATTATGATTGGTGATAGTGAGTCGGATGCAAATGCAGCTAAAGCAGCAGATATTCCAATGATTTTATTAGAGGATGGATATACTGAAAAAAATATTGATGAAATTTATCATAATCACTTAATAAAAGACTTTGTAGGTATTGAAAAAATTGTATCTCAATATCTTTAATATTGATTAATTTATTTTAACTATTAAAACAAAATCACAAATTAGGAGTTATTTTGTTATCGCATACAATTAAAGTATATCCATCAAAAATAAATCTTCCAAAGAAGAAACAGCTTGCTTGGAAAATAGCAGAGATAGCAAGTGATAATGCTAAATTAAATAAAAATTCAGTAGAAATGGTTATTAATAGAATTATTGATAACGCTTCTGTTGCTATAGCTTCCTTAAATAGAAGACCTGTAATATCTGCAAGAGAAATGGCAAAAAAACATGTTAGAAAAAATGGAGCTAATCTTTTTGGCATAAATTCAAAATTTAAATTTGATTGTGAATGGGCTGCGTGGGCAAATGGAACTGCTGTTAGAGAATTAGATTTTCATGATACATTTCTAGCGGCTGATTACAGCCATCCTGGTGATAATATTCCTGCTCTTTTAGCAGTGGCACAACAATTAAAAAAAAATGGAAATGATTTATTAAGAGGAATTATAACTGCTTATGAAGTTCAAGTTAATCTTGTAAAAGCTATTTGTCTTCATAAACACAAAGTTGATCATATCGCTCACTTGGGGCCAAGTGTTGCGGCTGGTATTGGATCAATGTTAAAATTAAATACAGAAACTATTTATCAAGCTGTTCAACAGGCATTACATGTGAGTGTTTCAACAAGACAATCAAGAAAAGGTGAGATTTCAAGTTGGAAAGCGTATGCTCCAGCTCATGCAGGAAAATTAGCAATTGAAGCAGTTGATAGAACGATGCGAGGTGAAGGTGCTCCAAGTCCTATTTACGAAGGTGAAGATAGTGTGATAGCAAGAATATTAGATGGAAAAAATGCTAAATATTTTGTTCCTTTGCCTAAAATGAACGAAGAAAAAAAGGCTATTCTTGAAACATATACAAAAGAATATTCTGCAGAATATCAAGCTCAAGCATTAATTGATATTGCAAAAGCACTTAATAAAAAAATTGATAATTTAAATACAATTAAAAAAATAGATATATATACAAGTCATCATACTCATTATGTAATAGGAACTGGAGCTAATGATCCACAAAAAATGGATCCGAATGCTAGTAGAGAAACTTTAGATCACTCAATAATGTATATTTTTGCAGTAGCTTTAGAAGATGCAGATTGGCATCATGTAAAATCTTATACTAAAAAAAGAGCTAACAAAAAAAGTACAATTAAAATATGGAGATCAATTAAAACTCATGAGGATAAAAAATGGACAAAGAAATACCATGATCCTGATCCAAAAAAGAAATCTTTTGGTGCAAAGGTCATAGTAACATTAAATAATGGGAAAAAAATTATTGAGGAATTAGAAAGAGCAGATGCTCATCCTTATGGCAAAAGACCTTTTAAAAGAAAAGATTATATAAATAAATTTAAAATTTTAACAGAAAGTATTATTTCTAAAAAAGAAAGTGATAGATTTTTAAAAGATGTTCAAAATTTGAAAAAATTAAAAAATAATCAGCTTACAAAACTAAATATTGAAGTAAGTAGAAGATACTTAAAATCGAATAATAAAAAAGGAATATTTTAGTGCACTTTGTTGAAAAAAAACCTGAAGAGAAAAGAATTGATTTAGATAATAAACTAAAATCAAATAAAATTTTAAGAATACCAGGTGCATATAATCCGTTAACAGCAAAAGTTATTGAAGAAATTGGATATGATGGAGTTTATGTATCTGGAGGTGTTATGTCTAATGATTTGGGTTATCCAGATATAGGATTAACAACTCTAAATGATGTCAGTTACAGATCAAAGCAAATTGCACGTGTTACAAATCTTCCAACGATTGTTGATGTCGATACAGGTTTTAAATCTTGTAAAGAAACTGTTCAAACATTTGAAAATTTTGGTATTTCAGCAATTCATTTAGAAGATCAGATAGAACAGAAAAGATGTGGCCATCTAGACAATAAAGAATTGATATCAAAAGAGGATATGACAAAAAAAATTAAAGAATGTGTAGAAGCGAGATCAGACAAACAATTTAAAATCATTGCTCGTTCCGATGCTAAAAGTGTAGAGGGTATTGATAAAATGATTGATCGTTGCAAATCTTATATTGATGCTGGTGCAGAAATTGTTTTTCCAGAAGCTTTAAAAGATGAAACTGAGTTTGAAAAAGTTAGAAAATCACTAGATTGTTATCTTTTAGCCAATATGACTGAGTTTGGTAAATCGAAGTTGCTAGACTTTAAACAATTAGAGGAACTTGGTTACAATATTGTAATTTATCCAGTTACTACACAAAGATTAGCGATGAAAAGTGTTGAGGATGGTCTACGTGCCATTTTTGCGGATGGACATCAAAATAATATTATAGATAAGATGCAAACCAGAAAAAGATTATATGAGTTAGTTGAGTATGAAAAATATAACTCTTTAGACGAAAAGATATATAATTTTAGTACTGAGGGACATGAATAATGAGTGAAGAAGTAAAAAAAGGTTTATTAGGAATTGTTGTTGATGAAACAGAAGTTTCTAAAGTTATGCCTGAGATTAATTCATTAACTTATAGGGGTTATGCTGTTCAAGATCTGTGTGAATTTTGTAGATTTGAAGAAGCTGCATATCTTATTTTAAAGGGTGATTTACCAAACAGTATAGAGCTAAGACAATTTGAAAAAATTGAAAGAGGACATAGAGATTTATCAAAAAATCTTTACGAAATAATCAAGCACATGCCAAAAAAGTCTCATCCTATGGATGTTGCTCGAACAGCAGTTAGTGTAATGGGATTAGAAGATAAAGAAACTACAGATAATTCTCAAGAAGCAAATACAAGAAAAGCTTTAAGAATTTTAGCTAAAACTCCAACTGCTTTAGCAGCGTTTTATAGAATTCGAAAAGGTAAGAAGATTATTAAACCTAAAAAAGAATTAACTTTTGCAGAAAACTTTTTCTACATGTGTTTTGGAAAGGTTCCTCAAAAAGAAATAGTAAAAGCATTTGATGTTTCTTTAATTTTATATGCAGAACATAGCTTTAATGTTTCAACTTTTACAGCTAGAACAATAACAAGTAGTTTATCTGACATTCATGGCGCTATAACAGGTGCTATAGCTAGTCTAAAAGGACCATTGCATGGTGGAGCTAATGAAGAAGTTATGCATATGATGAATAAAATCAAAAAACCTGAGAATGCATTAAAATGGATCAATAATGCATTAAAGAAAAAAGAAGTAGTGATGGGTTTTGGGCATAGAGTCTATAAAAGTGGCGACTCTAGAGTTCCAACCATGAAAGAGTATTTCAAAAAAGTTGCTAAAATTAAAAAAGATAAAAAGTTTTTAAAGATTTACGATATTGTTGAAAGAGTAATGATTAGTAAAAAGAATATTCATCCAAACGTAGATTACCCAACTGGACCTACTTATCATTTAATGGGTTTTGATACAGATTTCTTTACACCAATATTTGTAATTTCAAGGATTACTGGTTGGTCAGCTCATATAATGGAACAACATTCATCTAATAAATTAATTAGACCATTGGCTAAATACAAAGGTAGCAAATATCGAAAAGTTATGCTTTTAAATCAAAGATAACTATTTAGATAATAACTTTCCTAATATTCTAATATCCTTAACTTTTTCTAAATTCCTTACTGTATCAATAATTTTTTTAGATTTAGAAAAAGGCCATTTAGCAAATTCTGTACAACCAAGAAACTTATCTGCAACTTCATCGTAAGTCATTGGTATTGCGGGACTACCTTTTCCAAAATCACCTCTTCCAGATATTTTTTTTCCATTTTTTAAATAGATGTCTATTATAGTTGTCATTTTATCGTAGCCTGCAGCTTCAGCTATTTTGTTTTTATAAAAGTTCACTTTTTTAAGCATTTGCTGAACATCAGATTTATTTATCCTTTTGTCTTGATATTCAGGAATGTATGCTCTTCTATCAATTAAAAGTATTGCCATAGAATACTCCATACTAAATTTAGCTTGAAACTCATTTTTTGGTCGATGATGTATCAAAGCATTTTGCATGTTATGGTTTGTACCAACATCAACTTTAACTACTTGCTCAGGCTTAATGTCGTACTTTTTAATTAACTCTAACATCTTTGTCATCCCAGGATGGGTCAGAGAACCACAAGGATGAGGTTTAATAGAGATACCTGGAGATTTAAATGTCCATGGTCTTCCAAGTTTACCTTTTAATGCGTTAATGTCGTATCCACCTCCATGGGCTTGAAAGAAACCTCTAGGAGATTCTAAAATTTTATCAGTTGACGACCACCCGTATTTTACTAAATCACAAGCTATTACTCCACTCTCTGCCGCTCTACCTGCGTGCAGTGGTTTTGTCATTGTTCCAAAATTTTCTCTTAATCCAGCGCTAAGGGAAGCCGCAATCCCCAAAGATCTTAAAATTTTGTTCTGATCATATTTTCTAATTTTAGCTGCAGCAGATGCTGAAGCAAAAGTTCCACAGGTTGCTGTTGAGTGAAAACCATGTTGATAATGACGTGGAGACATAGCTTCAGATATTTTACATTCTACATCTACTCCAATTAAATATGAGTTTAAAAAATCTTTTCCATTAATTTTATTAACTTCACCCTCAGCAAAAGCGCTGGGTAAGCAAGGTGCAGTTGGATGTGTTAACAAACCATAAACCCTATCTTTTGCCACAGCTAACTGCGTATCATCGTAATCGTCAGAATGTATTCCTACACCATTTGCCAAAGCAGCAAAATGCGTTGGAACCTTCATTTTTGAACCAATAACTGTGGCCTTCCCTTTTGCTGAACTTTTTTTGATATGTGCAAATAAGTAATTACCTGTTCTTGCAACAGAACCTGATAATGCTAAACCAAAACCATCCAAAATATGTTTTTTTGCTAACTCAACAACTTCTTTTGGAATATTTTTAAATTTTGTTTTGTGTACAAAGTTAGCAACGTATTTTGTTAAGTCCTTTCCTCTTTTAGATTTAATATTAGGTGTAAAAGCTTTAGTCATTATTTTCCTTTCATTATTAGATTTTTAATAGGTCTGTAAAATAAACTTAAAAAAGTTAATGTAAAAAATACAAGTACTATTGGCCTTGTAAAAAACATAAATATATTTTGGTCAAATATTATGAT
>CACMFU010000014.1 GCA_902613065.1 uncultured Pelagibacteraceae bacterium
TTTTATTATTTTTTTTATTTATTTTGGATTTAATATGTCGAATATTGATGCAATGCTAGATATGAGAAGGGTTAGTGGTATATTTGATAATAAAGATAATCCTAAAAGTAATATGCAGATCATATGTTTGAAAGAAAATATTTTAAATAAATATAGCTATATGAGATACTGGCATCATATGTATGATGAGGCTTTCTTAAATGATCTATGCTCATCCTACTTTAAAAAAACATCACTAAATCAACTTTAAATGGAATACTAATGATATTATTTCCAATATTCTCAACCTGGTTACCTGGTAAATAGTAAATTATTTCTTACGACTATTTAGTTCTTCCATTACTTCTTCAATTTTTATTCCACTTTTTTCAAGGTACATGATTAAGTGATATAAAACATCTGCTGCTTCATGGATTTTGTTTGATTCTTGCTCTACAGCTTCTATTAGTTCATTTATTTCTTCTAAGACTTTTTCTTTTGCTAAAGATTTATCTTTTAAAAGCTTATTCGTGTATGAGCCTTCAACAGGATTGCTTTTTCGCTCTCTTGCAAGGGTAACGAGATCTTCTAATATCTTTAACATATTAAATCCTAACAGGTATGTCTTTTGAAGCCAAATATTGCTTAGCTTCATTTACTGAATAAGTGCCATAATGGAATATAGATGCAGCTAAAACGGCACTAGCACCTGATTTTATTCCATCTACTAGATGATCTAGTGTTCCAACTCCACCTGAGGCAATAACTGGAATATTGACCATAGAAGATATCTTTTGCATTAATTCAATATCATATCCAGATTGCGTTCCATCTTTATCCATTGAAGTAACTAAAAGCTCTCCAGCACCACATTTCTCCATTTTAGATGCAAATTCTAATGCATTTATGCCAGTTGGATTTCTTCCCCCATGAGTAAAGATTTCCCATCCATCGTCTATTCTTTTAGCATCAATTGCAACAACAATGCACTGTGATCCGAACTTTCTAGAACTATCCTCAACTACTTTTGAATTTTGAACAGCCGCTGTATTAATTGATACTTTATCAGCTCCGCAATTAAGTAATTTATTAATATCATCAATACTTCTAACTCCACCACCAACTGTTAAGGGTACAAAACATTTCTTCGAAGTTTTCTCTACTACTTCATAAATAGTATCTCTATTTTCATTAGAAGCAGTAATATCTAAAAAACAAATCTCATCTGCACCACCATCACTATAAATTTTTGCTTGTTCTACAGGATCTCCTGCATCTTTAAGATGAATAAAGTTAATACCTTTTACAACACGACCATTTTTAACATCCAAACAAGGAATAATTCTATTTTTAAGCATCTATTTCTTTTGCGAGTTCATCTAACTTTATATCTCCATCGTATATGGCTTTTCCAACTATTACACCTTCGATATTATTTAAATTTTTTGCTTTTTTAATATCATTAATAGATGAAACTCCACCAGATATAACTACTGGACAATTTGAAATATCTGCTACTTTTTGTGTTTCTTCAAAATTTGGACTTTGCTTTGTTCCATCTCTATTGATATCTGTGTAAATAATTCTACTAACTCCATAATTATTTACTTTTTTTAGATATTCAGTTGTTAATTTGTCAGACTCCTCAGTCCAGCCTGAAATTACAAGATGACCATCTTTTGCATCTAAGCCTAATGCGATTTTGTTTGGAAAGTTTTTACACGCTTCTTCTAAAAATCTTCTATCTTTTATGGCAGCGCTGCCCAAAATTACTTTTTCAACACCAGCATCAATATATTTTTGAATAGTCTCAAAATTTCTTAGGCCGCCTCCTATTTCTATTTTGAGGTCAAATTTTCCAATAATATCTTGAATAATATCAGTATTAATTGGCTCCCCTGTTAATGCGCCGTCCAGATCAACTATATGTAGATTTTTAAATCCATTGTCTTTATATTTTCCAGCTTGCTCCAAAGGAGACATTTCATATTCAGTTTTATTTTCAAAGTCTCCCCTAATTAATCTTACACATTTTTTATCTTTAATATCTATTGCTGGAAAAATTTTCATATTAATTTAAGATTTTTTTCTTTGCTTTCTCAAATTCCTCTTTTGTTAAAACACCTGATTTGTATAATTTATTCAATTGTTCTAATTGAGACACGATATTATCTTTATTAATTTCTTTACCAATTATTTCAACACCTTTTATAGAACTCTGATCTACAACTGGTTTAATTAATTTTTGGAAACGTTTTTTTAAAGTTTTACAATTTACAAGACACTCTTCGTAAAAAATATAAAAACTATTATTTTTTATTGTAATATAAATTATACCATCACCTTTTAGTGATGCAAATTCGTTTATAGCATAAGAAATTTTTGCAGTAGCAGATAAGTAAATGTGGTCATTAATACTTTTTGATAATTTAAATGAGTTAATTTTTATAGAATATGGACCAACTGGCAGTATATCTTTTAAATATGGTTTTAATTCTTTTTCAAATTCTTTTAATTCTTGTTTAGTGAAACTTGTTAGTTCATCAATATCTAAATTTTGAAAATATTCATCTAAATCAGATATATCGAATGAACTGATATCTTTATTATAAAGTACGAATGTAAAACCTGAAATATCCATGCTTTTTAAGGTCTTTTTCATCTCTTTAATACCCCAATTATAAAAACTTTTCTCACTTATATTTGAATTTGAAGCTTTTCTCTCTGCTTTTTTTATAAAATTTTTTATATGATCATTTTTTGTTATATCGCCTCCTTCAATATATTCCTGTAGTAGCTCAATAAGTTTCTTATCTCCAACTATATAAATTTCAAAACCTGAAGATTTTAAATATTCATAATCAAATAACTCGTTTTCGGTATCCGCCTCTTTTAAATTTAAGTATTTATGATTTAAAGGCAGATCTAATTTAAATTTATCATCAACAGTTATAATTTTAGCATTAGATTTTGTAGCAAGTGTAATTAAAATAAAAGTTAAAATTAAAAAGTATTTTTTCATTTATATTTACCAATATTTGTGTAGAGGTAGTCTGGTCTAAATTTTGATTTAAATATATAATCATAATTAATTGACTTAAAAAAGTTATTAACTTTATCAAAATTTCCATCACTAATTTCAATCAGAATCACGCAATTATTATTTTTAAGGTTATTTACTAATCCTTTCAAAGTATAAAGTTCATGTCCCTCTACATCAATTTTTATAGATAAATTCTCATTTTTAAAATTTAAAACATTATCTCCAATTTTAAGATCTGCTTCTTTAATTTTAAAATAGTTAATATCAAAAGTATGAGAATCATCTAATACGGCTGAATTTGATTGAACAAATCCATCTTTGATCATAGATCTAATTTTAACTTTTTTCTCTTGATCAGAAAGGCCAAAGTTATAGACTTCGACATTATTTATAGAGTTTTTTTGTAATGTTTTATTAAACTTATTATATGCTTCAAAGTTGATTTCAAAAGCTTTTACTTTTAAATTCTCAAACTTTTCAGCAAAATAAAATGAATAGTATCCAGAGTTGGATCCAATATCTATAAAATGTGAAAAAGAATATCCCTTCATTATTTCCTCTAAAAAAGAAACCTGGTCATTCTCATAATTTTTGTTCAAAATGATATTTCTGTCTATTGGATCTAAGAAATCTAAATAATAATTAATTTTTCCAATTTTAAAATATCCTCGATTTTTTTTTAATATTTTTAAAATTCTTATGCTTATAGATGGAATTAACCTTTTTAAAAAAGGTAATCTATTAATATATTTTAACATTATAAATTAATAAAATTATCAATTATTTTAAGTCCAATTTTATCACTTTTTTCAGGATGAAATTGAGTCCCAAAAATATTTTCATTTTCAATAGCGCAGACTATATTAGATGCATAATCTGTTGTAGCGACTGTAACTGAATTATCATCTGGAATAAATTGATAGCTATGTACAAAATACATATGAGAGTTATTATCGATACCTTTAAAAATTTTACTGTCTTTAATTATGTTAATCTCATTCCAGCCAATATGAGGTAGCTTATATTTCCCATTTTGATTATCAATTTTAGATACTTTGCCTGAAATCCATCCTAGTCCTTTAGTCTCAACTTCCTCATATCCGACATCAGCGAACATTTGAAGACCTACACAAATACCTAAAATAGGTTTTCTATTATTTAAGGCAAAATCACTTAAAGTATCAATCAAACCATTAATTCCTTTTAAACTGTCTATACAACTCTTAAATGATCCCTGTCCTGGTAGAACTACTTTATCGCTTGATTTAATTTTATTTAAATCTGAAGTTACTTCGATATTAACTTTATTTTTGGCAACTTCCTTAAAGGAGTTAATTACAGAGCTAATGTTACCAGATTTATAGTCAACAATTGTGACGTCCATTAAACTTATAAAGATCCTTTAGTAGATGGAATTGTACTTTTGTTTCTTGGATCCAACTCTAATGCAACTCTTAAAGTTCTAGCTAGTCCTTTATAACAAGACTCTATGATGTGGTGACTATTATCACCGTAAATATTTTCAACGTGCAAAGTAATTCCAGCAGCTTGTGAAAATGCTTGAAACCATTCTTTAAATAATTCAGTGTCCATTTCACCAAGTTTTTCAACTTTTAATTTTACATTCCAAATCAAGTAAGGTCTGTTTGAAACATCTATTGCAACTCGTGTTAATGTTTCATCCATTGGTAACAGGATGTGAGCATATCTTTTAATACCTACAAATTTTTTTGAAGCTTTCTTTAAGCACTCTCCAATTGCAATTCCAGTGTCTTCGGTTGTGTGGTGAAGATCTATGTGTGTATCACCTTTGGCTTTAACAGTTAGATCTATTGATGAATGTTTAGATAACTGTTCTAGCATATGATCTAAGAATCCTATTCCTGTGTCAACTTTGTACTTGCCTTTGCCATCAATATTAAGATCAACACTGATATTTGTTTCTTTTGTTTTTCTGGCTATTTTTGCTTTTCTTTTCATAATTTAAATTAGGTATATAGGTATTTTTGATTATATCAATAATACTAAACCTGGGCTTGAACTATTGAAATTTATATCCATCTATAGTCTATGACAACAATTGTACTTGTAAGAAAAAATAATGACGTAGTTGTGGCCAGTGACGGTCAAGTTAGTATGGGTAATACTGTGATTAAGAAAACTGCTAACAAAGTTCGTAAAATTGAGAAAAGAAATGTGATCGCAGGTTTTGCAGGATCTACTGCTGACGCACTTACATTATTTGAGAGACTAGAGTCAAAGCTTGAAAAGCATGCAGGAAACTTGACAAGAGCTGCTGTAGAATTAGCTAAAGATTGGAGAACTGATAAGTATTTAAGAAGATTAGAAGCCTTAATGGCAATAGGTGATAAAGAAAAAAGTTTTATAATTTCTGGGACAGGAGATGTTCTTGAACCAGAGGGTGATGTTATTGGAATTGGGTCGGGTGGAAATTATGCTTTAGCAGCTGCAAAAGTTTTAATGGATACTGATATGTCTGCAGAGGAAATTGCAAAAAAATCAATTAAAGTTGCATCTGATATTTGTGTATTTACAAATGATAATTTGAGTATGGAGAAAATATAATGGAAAAATCAAACGTTACATCGTTTCCTAAAGGCAAAGTTTCAAAAGAAAAAAAAACAATAACAAATTCATTATCACCAAGAGAAATTGTATCAGAATTAGATAGATTTGTTGTTGGTCAAAACAAAGCTAAAAGAGCTGTTGCCATTGCTCTAAGAAACAGGTGGAGAAGGCAAGCATTAGAGGACGATATGAAAGATGAAGTCCTTCCAAAAAATATTTTAATGATTGGACCAACTGGTGTTGGTAAAACTGAAATCTCGAGAAGACTATCAAAATTAGCAGAAGCACCGTTTGTAAAAGTTGAAGCAACAAGATTTACTGAAGTAGGATATGTAGGACGTGATGTGGAACAAATTGTTAGAGATCTGTTAGAAATTGCAATTGCAATGGAGAAAGTGAAGAAAAGAAAAGAAGTTCATGCTCAAGCACAAAAATTAGCTGAGGACAGGGTTTTAGATGCTTTAGTTGGAAATAAAGCAAGTGTAGCAACTCGAGAAAGCTTTAGAAAGAGACTAAGAGATGGAGATTTAGATGACAATGAAATTGAAATAGCTGTTAGCGAGTCTAATCAGATGCCATCATTTGAAATACCTGGAATGCCTGGTGCAAATGTTGGAATGATAAATATTTCAGATATGCTTGGAAAATCCATGGGTCAAAAGCCGAAGAAAAAGAAAATGTCAGTAAAAGAATCACATGAAATTTTAATAAATGAAGAGTCTGATAAACTAATAGAACAAGATAAAATTATTAAATCTGCAAAAGACTCAACAGAAAATAACGGTATAGTTTTCTTGGATGAGATCGACAAAATTTCTGCACGAACTGACAGAGTTGGCGGAGATGTATCAAGAGAAGGTGTTCAAAGAGATTTACTTCCTTTAATAGAGGGAACTACTGTAAGTACTAAATATGGTCCTGTAAAAACAGATCACATATTATTTATTGCATCTGGCGCGTTTCAATTAGCAAAGCCATCTGATCTTTTGCCTGAATTACAAGGAAGACTCCCGATTAGAGTCGAACTAGATGCTCTAAATAGTGAGGATTTTATTAGAATTTTAAAAGAACCAGATAATAGCCTCATTAAACAATATAAAGCACTTTTAAAAACTGAAAATGTTGATTTAGAATTTACAGAAGATGGTATAAATACAATTGCTCATATAGCAAGTGAGGTTAATTCATCAGTAGAAAATATTGGAGCAAGAAGACTACATACAATAATTGAAAGAGTTCTAGATGAAATAAGCTTTACAGCTACTGACAGAGCAGGAGAAAAAATTACAGTTGATGGTAAATATATTAAAGATAATATTGGCGAACTTGTAAAAGATACAGATTTATCAAAATTTATTTTATAGATTTCAAATAAATATTAAAATTTCCTTTTGAGGGACTGTTTACTGATTCAAAATCAATCTTATTAACCTTTTTCATTAACTCGGTGTTATTTTTAATAAATTCAGGGACAGAATATTTTAATATACTTAGATCAGTTGATCGATATGGATCATCTAAATTTTTGGATCTCATTCCTTTTCCTGTAATGATGTTAATTTTTATTACTCCATTTGAGTGACATAAGTTTATAAAATCTGATATTTTTTGATTAGCTTCTGCTAAATTATATCCATGCAAATCAATTGATTTTTCTTTTGATATTTTCTTTAATAATTTTTCACTATCTTTAATTTCGACTTTTTCTGAACTATTAATAAAATTTTGCCAATCCTTTTTATCTTTATCTGAAAGCTTATCCGTCAAGCTTGAGTATCTATTAATAACCAGTTAGGATTATTGGAATTACTATCTTTTGAAAATTTCCAGGTGTCCAAAACTTTTTTAATTTTTTCTGGATCTCCAGACACAACTTTATTATCTTGGTCTTTAACACATGAAATAATTTCACTTACAAATTCTACTGTCACTTCTAACATATTTTTATTTTGTGCGTGCTCTTTAATCTCAGCTGAGCTTATTCCTATAAAAGTTGTTTCTGATGAAAGTTTTTTTGAGTCTCTGACTTTAATGGCTTCCTCAAATTGTTGATAAACACTTTTATCTAAAAGAGATTTTATTTCTCTAATCTTACCTTTTGCAAAATTAGTTATAATAGTTTCATATGCAATTTTAGCTCCTTTAATGAAATCTTTTTTAGCATTTTCATCAAATGTTTGAGCATTTAGGTTTACAGAAGGCTTTGTGGGTGGAGCTTCATGTGGAAAGCTTGAATTTATATCTTCTTCAAATCCAGTTTTTTTTCCCAAAATCCCACGTAATCTTAAAAAAATAAATCCAGCTATCATTGCAAGAAGTAAAATATCAATGTATTCAAAGCTATAACTCATATAAGTATAATATTTACTATGTTGCAAAATTTCAACCTGCTATTTAAATTATAGACAAATGAACACAGTTTTAATTTTGATTATTAGTATCCCAATCATTGAAATCTACCTTTTTATTAAAATTGGATCTCAAATTGGTGCTTTTAATACAATTTTGTTAATTATTATAACTGCAATAATTGGCGTTGCATATGTAAGATATGAGGGTTTCAATACCCTAAAGTCTGGGATAAGTCAGTTAGTTAAAAACGAGATACCTGTTTATGAAATTATTTCTGGAGCGACTCTTGCCTTTGCTGCATTTTTGCTAATTTTACCAGGTTTTGCAACTGATTTGCTCGGTATATTATTAGTCATTCCTATAACAAGAAAATTAATACTAAAAAGATATATTAAAAAAAATACTTTCAAAAGAAATGATAAAAATTACATTGATGGAGAGTATGAGGATATAAGTGAAGATAATGACAAAAAAATATGAAATAATTTTAAAATATATCAAAGATCTTTCAGTAGAAATTCCAAATGCTGAAACATATGTACTTAGTAGAGAATATATTACAAAATATTCATTAGGAATTAACATAACTACAAATCCTCTAAAAAATGAAATGATAGAGATAATAACTAAATTTAATTATAGAGATCCAGGTGAAAATAAAAAAAAATCATATTTTGAAATCTCGCAAGCTACAGTAATTAAAATTAAAGAAAAGAATTTAAAAAAAGAGGAGTTGGAAAAAATAATACTTTGTGAAGTTCAAAATGAAATTTATAAAGATTTGGAAAGAATATTTTTAGATATTATTAGAGACTCAGGCTTCCCAAATTTGAAACTTGAAAAAAAAGTAGATTTTGAAGAGTTATATCAGCAAAGGTTGAATTAATAGAAATTTTTTTTTAATTGTTTTTTTAAGAATATTTTATGAAGTTCAAATTCTTCTTTTGATATTTTTATAATTTTTTTCGAATAAACTTTTTTATGGTTATTTAAGTTAACTTTTCCTAGGTCGATCTGTTTTTTGAATTGAAATATAGGTTCTTTTTGATCTATCAAATTTATGTAAACCTTAGATAATAACTCACAATCTAAAAGGGCAGTGTGGGTTTTCCTTCTTGTATTGTCTACTCTAAATCTTTTACAAAGTGCGTCTAAGCTAATTCCTGCACCAGGAAATTTATTTCTGGCTATTTCAAGTGTATCAATAACATTTTCTTTAGAGATAGTTTTTTTATTAATTAAAGAAAGCTCATTATTCAAATGACTAATATCAAAATCTGCATTGTGTATAATAATTTTTTTCCCATCTATAAATTTTAGAAAATCATCTACTACATCAATAAATTTTTTTTTACTCGAAAGAAATTCATCAGTATATCCATGTACTTTTAATGCACTTTCTGAAACTTTTCTTTCGGGATTTAGATAACAGTGGAAAACATTTTTTGTAGGAATTAAATTATCTAGTTCAATACATCCAATTTCAACAATTCGATGTCCGTCTTTTACTGATAAACCAGTAGTTTCTGTATCAAGTACTATTTCTTTCACTTATAATTTTCTTTTTTAATATTTTAATATTTTTTCTCATTATATTTGCTGAAAAATTATTATCGACAACATAATTTGATAATCTCTCTTTTTTTAACAGTGATGACTGATTGGATTTGAGTTTATCTAAAATCTTCTTATTATAATTTTTCCTTTTTTTTAATCTTTTAATAATTTTAGATTTTTTTGTTTTTACGAATATTAAAATATCTCCTTTTTTATTTAATTTATTTTCAATAAGAAGCGGAATATCTAAAATTACAATTTTAGAATTTTTTTTTTCTTTTAAAAAGTTTTTCATTTTTTTTCTCACTGCAGGATGAACAATTTTAGAAATTTTCTTTATATTAATATTTTTTGACGAAATGGCATTAATTAACTCAGATTTCCTTACTGGAAAAGATTTGATGTGATGCGGAAACTTTTTTCTCAGTTTTTTAAAACAATTTATATCTTTCCTATATATGTAATTTACTACTTTATCTGCATTAAAAACTGGACAGTTAAATAACTTAGAAATAAAAGATTTTCCTGACCCTATTGCTCCTAAAACACAAACTCTAATCATTATAAGTAAGTAAAATATTTAAATACATCTCCCACCATCAACCTCTAATACTGTTCCTGTTATCATACTTGCTTCATCAGAACATAGAAAACATGCGGCATTTCCCATATCTTGAGGTGTAGAAAATCTCCCTATTGGAATAGTAGATAAAAAAGCTTGTTTTTTTTTTGGAGTATCGCCACCCATAAATGATTTTAACAATGGTGTTATTCCAGCGACGGGTGCTATTGCATTTACTCTTACTTTATAAGGAGCAAGTTCAATTGCCATTGCTTTTGTTGCAGTTATCATCCACCCTTTGCTTGCATTATACCAATTTAGCTTGGGTCTAGGGGATAAACCTGCAGTTGATGCAACGTTTAAAATTACACCTTTTTTGAGTTTTTTCATTTTTGGAACAAAAAATTTTCCACAATAATAAACTGACTTTGCATTTACATTAAAAACTTTATCAAACTCTTTTTCAGTCACTGTTTCCATAAATTTAGGTTTATGAGTTACTCCTGCATTATTTACTATTATATCTATTTTATTATATTTTTTATAAACATAATTAAATAATGATTTAAAATTTGATGCTTTAGAAACATCAGCAACAAAATAATCTTGAAACAAATTTTTTGAAACCTTTTTTAATAATTTTGAATTTTGGTCTACCATTATTAAATTAGCACCCTCGTCAGCGAACTTTTTTGCTATACCTTTTCCAAATCCAGATGCTGATCCTGTTATTATTGCAACTTTATTTTTTAATCTCATAATTCAATTTTTTAAAAAATTTATAGTTTCTTCGTCAATTTCTGGTTCAATGTTATGCCAAATATTAAAAGCTTTTTGGGCCTGATAAATAAACATATTTAATCCATTTTCAAAATTATTACCTTTATTATTTCCTATATTAAAAAATTTTGTATTATGTGGATCATAAATTACATCATAAAAAAATTTATTTTTCCCAAATTGACTAAAATCATGTTCAAAATCATCTTCTTTTTTTAGGCCTATACTGGTTGCATTAATTATCATATCAAAATCTACTAAATCTCCCCAATCCAATACCGTTAAGTCATTAAAAAAATCTTTTAACTCATCAGCCTTGCCTTTCGTTCTGTTGCTAATAAATATTTTTGAAGCATTCATTCTTTTTAAAGCATATATTATTGATGGAACTACGCCACCAGCACCTAAAATAATTATAGTTTTGTTCGTTACATCATAATTAGATTTTTTTATGCTAAGTTCAAAACCATCGATATCTGTGTTGTGACCTACTAAGTTTCCATTTTCAACGCAAATGGTGTTTACAGATTTTGTTCTTAAAGCATGGCCACTTAAGACATTAATGTAAGGAATTATTTCCTTCTTAAAAGGAACGGTAACATTTAGACCATCTAATAAACCTTGTTTTAAATTCTCACATAATTCTGCTAGATCACTATGTTGTGTTTCCAATTTTCCATAAATGGCATCTAAATTATATTTTTTTATCCAAAAATTATGCAATTTTGGAGATAGTGAGTGATCTATTGGATTTCCAATGACTAAAAATTTTTTCATTTATAATTATCCAGATACTTTTTAATATCAATTATAGGTAATCCCATAACAGTATTTTCATCTCCATCAATCGATGTAAATAAATTTCTACCCTCTCCTTCTATTTGATAAACATTGTATGCATACAAGGCTTCGTCTGTTATTTTTTCTAAATATTCTCTTAATTGTTTTTCTGAGAAATTTTTCATTGTGAGGTTCGCTTTATCTGTATAATTCCAAATCATTGATCCATTTTTAGATATACAAGCTGAACTTATTAGTGAATGTTTCTTTCCATTTAATTTTTTTAAAATATTAAAAGCATCTATTCTATTCTCAGGTTTTGAAATCAATTCTCCATTTAAATCTATTACGCTGTCTGCACCAAGAACTAAGGTATTAAAATTTTTTTGGCTCACCTTGTTGGCTTTTAATTCAGCTAAATTTTTTGAAATTATTTCTGGGGACGCACCTTCATTTAATAAACTTATTTTTACAGGATCCTCATCGATATTTGATGGAGACACTACACATTGAACTCCGTTCTTTTTCAAAATTTCTTCTCTAACCTTGCTTTTTGAAGCTAAAATAATTTCAACCATTTTTATTTTGTATTTCAAATATTTTGATTATTGATGCTGCGGTTTCTTCGACAGATTTCCTGGTTACATCTATTGTTGGCCATTTGTTAATTTTAAATAATTTTTTAGATTGTTCTACTTCAGTTCTAATCTTTTCTAGATTAGTGTAATCTGAAGCTTCATTTTCTTTTAGCGAGTTTAGTCTATTTCTTCTTATGTCATAAAGCCTTTCGGCTTCCGTAGTTAAGCCAATAACACATAAAGCTTTTGATTTTATAATATCATTTGGAATACTCATATTATTTACAAGTGGAATATTTGAAGTTTTTAATCCCTTGTTTGCAAGATATATAGAAGTTGGTGTTTTACTAGTCCTACTAACGCCAACTAAAATAATATCGGAATCTAAAATGTCTTCAGTGTTGTTACCATCGTCGTGATTCATCGTAAATTGTATCGCTTCAATCCTTTTATAATAATCCTCGTCTAAAACATGTTGGCCACTAGGCTGGTGTGTTGCCTTTTCATTCAAAATTTTTGAGAAGTTAAGTATTAAATCACCTAGAACGCCAAAACATGGAATATTTTTTTTATTAGCTTCTTCCGCAAGAAACTTTGCTAATTTACTGTTAACAACAGTATATAAAATTATTGGGCTCTCTTGTCTCTTAGCATCGTTCAGTATTGTAGAAATTTGACTTTCAGTCCTTGTAAAAGAAAATTGGTTTAGATCATATTCAAAGTTGTTAAACTGTGCTTTAAGAGCCATAAATATTCTATCAAGTGTCTCACCTGTTGAGTCCGATATTAAATAAACCTGGTGTGTATTCTTCATGTATAAATTGTTTATAAATTAATTATAGAATAAGAAAAACTTTTGATTTAGCAACAACATCTAACTTTTGGCTAATTCTCATTGTTTAATTAACATTTATTTAAATGTGAATAAGTTATTAACAATTTTTACTTATATAAAAGTGATTAAATAATAGCTGTTTTAAAGGATTTTTTTTTTATGATAATGAATAATAAGTGGATAAAGTGTTAAAATTGAGTAATTTACGTTATCTACAATTCATACTAATAATAAATCTAAATATAATTATCTTATTATAGATGACACCAATAAAAGAATGTTTAATAAATAAAAAAACAGATCTCATTCCTATTTGGTTGATGAGACAAGCAGGCAGATATTTGCCTGAGTTTAGAGAAATAAGAAAAAATAACCCAAATTTTGTAAATCTTTGTCTGAACTCAAAATTATCAAAAGAAATAACTCTTCAACCAATAAGAAGGTTTGGTTTTGATGCAGCTATAATTTTTTCTGATATTTTAATGATACCCTATGGCCTTGGTCAAAAGGTTGAGTTTAAAAAAAACTTTGGACCCAATCTTGCAGATTTTGAAATAAATAAATTATTAGAGATTGATCAAGAAAAATTTACAAAAAATTTATCTCCAATATATGAACTCTTAGTTGATTTAAAAAAAAGTGAAGATTTACAAAAAAAAGACATAATTGGTTTTGTGGGAGCTCCTTGGACATTGCTTGTATATATGATAAATAAAGTTTCCCCGAAAAATGGTTTAACAAGTAATTTTTTTTCAGACATGGGCTTAATTAACGATTTACTAAAAATTTTAGATAAATCTATTAAAACCCACATTAAAAACCAAGTGAATGCTGGAGCTACTATAATTCAAATTTTTGATAGCTGGTCTGGTTTAATCAAATTTGATTTCGATAAATACCTATACGATCCAACTTTATCTCTAGTTAATTATACTAAGAGCCTAGGAGTACCTGTTATTTGTTTTCCAAGAGGCATAACCGACTACAGTCATTTTTGTAAAATCGTTAAGCCAAGCATGATTAATATAGACTATAACGTAGACCCAAGAAATTTAATAAAAAATGTTGATATACCTATACAAGGTGGATTACACCCTGAAGTACTATTAACAAACAAAGCGCACTTAAAAAAAGAAGTAAATAAATACTTAGAAATTTTTAAAGATCACCCTTATGTATTTAACCTTGGACATGGTATTCTTCCAGAAACAAAAACTGAAATGGTTGAAGAATTAGTAAAAATTGTCAGGGATTATAAATGAATATAGATCATCCTAAAGTTAAATACGGAAAAACAGGTGTTCTAATTGTTAACTTAGGAACCCCCGATTCAACAAACTGGTTAGATATTAGACGGTATTTGAAAGAGTTTTTGTCTGATAGAAGAGTTATAGAGGTTAACCCAATTCTATGGCAACTAATATTAAATCTTATAATTTTAAATTTAAGACCATCTAAAACAGCAAAAGCCTATAAAGAGATTTGGATGAAGGATATAAACATGTCCCCATTAATGTATTATACACAGAAGCAAACGGAGAAAGTCTCAAGTTCAATATCGAACGAGGACATATTGATCGACTTTGCAATGAGATATGGAAATCCGAGCATTAAAAGTAAAATAAAAAAATTGCATGATAATGGTTGTGAAAATCTTGTGATTTTACCTTTATATCCACAATATGCTGCCGCGACAACGGCAACAGTATGTGATGAAGTTTACAGAACATTAATGTCAATGAGATGGCAGCCTTCACTTAAAATTATTCCCCATTATGAGTCTGATCCTTTGTATATTGATGCTTTAGTGAATTCCATTAATTCTAAGATAGAAAACATAAATTGGAAACCAGATTTAATATTAGCTTCTTATCATGGAATACCAAAAAAATATTTTGATAAAGGAGACCCATATCATTGTTATTGTCACAAAACTACGAGACTTATTTCTGAAAAGTTTAAAGAAATTGAAATTAAAACTACTTTTCAATCAAGGTTTGGACCTGAGGAATGGTTACAACCATATACTGATAAAACTTTAGAACGTCTGCCAAAAGAAGGAGTAAAAAACGTTTTAGCAATTTGTCCAGGATTCTCTTCAGATTGTGTTGAAACATTAGAAGAAATATTAATTCAAGGAAAAGAAAGCTTTATGGAAGCTGGTGGTGAAAATTTTGATATGGTTTCGTGTCTCAATGATAATGATGATCACATAAAATTACTTAATAATTTAATTAAAAGAAATATTTAATTGATGAATTATTATCTTCTTTTTAAATCTTTGCATTTAATCTCGGTTATATCCTGGATGGCTGGTTTATTATATCTACCAAGAATTTTCGTATACCATGCTGAAAATAGTAATGATAGAAAAATTTCAGATGTATTTAAGATCATGGAAAAAAAATTGTATTTTTACATTATGACACCAGCCATGTTTCTATCATGGATATTTGGATTGCTTTTAATTCACAGCATAGGATTTCAGCAACTAGGTCAAACATGGATGGTATTAAAAATAATATTTGTGGTATTCCTTACCATTTATCATTTCTATCTTGGGAAAACCTTAAATCAGTTTAAATTTGATCAAAATACTCATTCTCATAAATTTTATAGATTAATTAATGAAATTCCTACAATATTGCTTATTTTGATTGTTTTTATTGTTATATTTAAGCCTTTATAGGGTTGAAATCGTTAAACACTTAACTATATTATATTCATCTAAAAACAAACCCCCCAATTATGAACATCCAAGAATTAAAAGAAAAAAGCTCGGAAAAACTTATTAGTGAAGCAGAAAATTTAGGCATTGAAAATGCCAGCACCCTAAGAAGACAAGAAATCTATTTTGCAATATTAAAAAAATTAGCAGAAAAAGGAGAGGAAATCACTGGTGGTGGAGTGCTTCAATTACTTCAAGATGGATTTGGTTTTCTCAGAGCAATAGAATCAAATTATTTACCTGGTGCTGATGATATTTATGTAAGTCCAAATCAGATAAGAAGATTTGGATTAAGAACAGGAGATACTGTTGAAGGACCAATTAGAGCTCCAAAAGAGGGTGAAAGATATTTTGCATTATTACAAGTCAGCAAAATTAATTTCGAAGAGACTGATAAATTTAAACATAAAATAGCTTTCGATAATTTAACCCCGTTGTATCCAAATAAACAATTAGTAATGGAAGTAGAAACCAACAAGGTTGAAAAAAAAATAGATTTAACACCAAGATTAATCGATTTAGTAAGTCCTATTGGCAAAGGTCAAAGATCATTGATAATTTCACCACCTAAAGCAGGTAAAACTATGATTTTACAAAGTATAGCTAATTCAATTACTGCTAATCATCCTGAATGCTACCTAATGGTTCTGTTAATTGATGAAAGACCAGAGGAGGTTACAGATATGCAGAGGACTGTTAAGGGTGAAGTTATAAGCTCTACTTTCGATGAACCAGCCCAAAGGCATGTAGCTGTAGCTGAAATGGTTATAGAAAAAGCTAAAAGGTTAACCGAGCATAAGAAAGATGTAGTTATATTATTAGACTCAATAACAAGACTCGGAAGAGCTTATAATGCAGTAGTTCCAAGCTCGGGGAAAGTACTAACTGGAGGTGTTGACGCAAATGCTTTACAAAGACCAAAAAGATTTTTTGGCGCAGCTAGAAACATAGAAGAAGGAGGATCTTTAACAATAATAGCAACCGCTTTGATTGATACAGGAAGTCGTATGGATGAAGTTATATTTGAGGAATTTAAAGGAACCGGTAATAGCGAAACTATACTAGACAGAAAGATATCAGAAAAAAGAATATTTCCTGCAATAGATATTACAAAATCTGGAACAAGAAGAGAAGAATTGATATTTGAGAAAAATGACCTTCAAAAAATGAATGTTTTAAGAAGAATAATTGCTCCAATGGGATCAATGGATGCCATAGAATTTATAAATTCAAAATTGAAAGATACAAAGAATAATGCTGAATTTTTCAATTCAATGAATAAACCCTCATAGATAACATAAAAAACCATTTAGTTTGTACTCCTATAATGTAGGATGCTTTAATTATGTCAGATATTGATAAACTTGATCAATTAAAGAACTTATTTTTTAACAAACAATACGATAAAATAATAATCGAGATCGGAAATATAAAAAACAAAAACTCATTATACCTTAACATTTTAGGAGCTGCCAGATTAAACAGAAATAACTTAGAGAAACACGATAGAGAGCATGCACTTTTAAATTTCGAAGAAGCTTACCTTAAAGACAACAAAACAGAAAATGGGTTAAATGCAATAATAAACTATATAAATGTTGCAACTGATTTAAACAAATTTGATAAAATTTTCGATTACATTAAATCAGCAAAGAGTAATTTTGGTGAAAATGAAAGATTACTGGAGGCTATCCAACGATTTTACCAATTTCAACATAACACGACAGAAAGAAAAAAAGTTCTTGAATTAATAATTAAAAATAAAAGTAAATCTGTAAAAATATGGAGCTCGTATTTGTATAATAATAATTTTTTAAGCAATTCAAAAACACAGGAGGATCACCTCAATCTGGCAAAAAAATTTAGTGAGGTATTGCCTTTATTTAAATTACCTTATCTCAAAATAGATAAAAATATAAAAGAAAGAAAAATTAATATTGGTTTTTTATCTGCAGATTTAAATCAAAATCATTCTGTCAATTTCTTCTTAAAAGGATTGCTTAAGAATTTAGATAAAGAAAAATTTAAGCTAATTGCAATAGGAAACTGGAAAGAAGAAAACTTTACGAATATAGAGCTACGAGAAAACTTTGATGAATGGTTTTCAATTAATAATTTGGAAGATTTGGATGCTATTAATTTAATAAGATCAAAAAAAATTGACATAATATTTGATATTATGGGTATGACGGGAGAAAATAGACCAACACTCTTTAAGAATAGAATAGCACCTATACAAATAAATTGGCTTGGATATTGCAATACATCAGGATTAAAAAATATGGATTTCATATTTGCTGATCCACATCTTATTCAAGATGGTGAGGAGAGATATTATTCAGAAAAAGTAAAAAAATTATCATACATATGGAATAGTCATTCAGGACTACCAATAGAGAGAAAACTCATGGATTTACCTGTTAAACATGCAGGTAAATTTACTTTTGGATCATTTAACAATTTTAATAAAATAAGCAATGAAACTCTCAATTGTTGGGAAAAAATATTAAAAAGTTCAAAAAGGTTTAGAATTTATTTAAAATCCTCAGTCGAATATTACCCCAATCACTTATTATCAGAATTTAAAGAAAGGGGGATTGAAAAACAAATTACAATTTTAAAAAAAACAAAAACTTTTATAGATCATTTAAAAATGTATGACCAAATAGATCTTGCTTTGGATACTTTCCCTTATAATGGCGTTACCACAACTTTCGAGGCGCTCTGGAAATCTGTACCAGTATTAATACTTAGAGGAGATAATTTTTTATCTAGAAATGGATACAGCATTATCAAAAATTTAGGTATTGAAGAACTAATTTCCAATAGTTCAGATGACTATGTTTTGAAAGCAATAAATTTATCAAATAATATAAATGATCTACAAAAAATCAAAAAAAAAATTTATGAAAATTTATTAAATTCCAAATTATTTGATATGGAATCATTTACTCAATCTTTCGAAAATACTTTGCTAGAATGCGTGAATGAAAAATTGCAATAAAATTATTTTCTAATAAATTTCACTCTAAATAATCCAATTCTTTCATTTCATTATAAAATGATTTTTCTATTTCCTTAATTGTTTCTGATTTAAGTAACTTTTTATAATCATTATCTTTTCCTAGATTAAAAAATTTTTTCTTTACCCTCCCTCCCTTTGAATAAACTCCTTCAATAAATCCTTCACTTTCTTCTTTTTTTTTAAGTAAATTAAAATTTGTTGTTTGAACTGATTTTTTTAATTTTTCGAGATCTACTATTTCATTATTTTTTAATAATTTATTCGTAAATTTAATTATTTTTGCAAATGTATTTTCAGTGTCATCTTGCAGATCTTCATATTTTATCAAAATTTTATTTATATTTCTTGCCATCTTCCAAGATTTATAATTATTAGACCATGAACTAATAAATGAATAATTTGAAAAATCGTCGTTTTCATTTTCATTTCTTAAATTTCTATATATGCTCTTAATCATATTTAGTGCACCGTTCTCATCTAAAGAATAATGATTCATCAAGGATGTAAGCACGTTCCTGGGATCTCTTACAATGTTAATTGCTCCCAAAGTATATTCTGGGGTTGTAAAATTTTTTCCTTTATATGCTCCATAAATATTATGAGTTTTTAAAAATAACTTTTCTTTTTTATCCTTAATTATTTTTTGAGGCAAAAGCCAGTTTTCTGATGCCTCCTCTACTGAATTTAATTTTCTCCCAAAAAATTCTCTAGTGGGAAATTGTTTAATATGTTTCAATAGCTCAAACTCAAAATCCCCGTTAGAAGAATAATAATAAGCTGACAAAAAAGATCTTACCCATGTATTTCCACATTTAGGATAAGACGCTATCCAAACAATCATAGAAAAATTTATATATTTAAATTCAATACTAGCTATAATTGTTCTAATGACAATATATGCCCTATCTTCAGGTCCAGGATTAGCTGGTATTTCAGTAATTAGAGTTTCTGGTCCAAATACAAGAATAATTATATCAGAATTAACTAAAAAAGGATTACCAGAGCCTAGAGTAGCAACAATAAGAAAATTCAATAAAATTGATGATAATGAGCTTATAGATGAGGGAATTTTAATATGGTTTCCTGGGCCTAGTAGCTACACAGGTGAGGATATGGCGGAATTTCACGTTCATGGCAGTAAAGCGGTGGTAGATGCAATACATTCGACAATTTCAAAAGTTGATGGTTGTAGATTAGCCGAGCCAGGAGAGTTTACAAAGATTGCATTTCAAAATGGTAAAATAAATTTATTAAAAGCAGAGAGTATTTCCGACCTAATATCATCAGAAACCGAAATTCAAAGAAAGCAAGCAATGAAAATTATGACCGGAAAAAGCTCAGATAAATTCAATTCTTTAAGAGAGAGATTATTGAAAATATTGTCAAACATAGAAGCTAAGATTGATTTTCCCGAAGACGATCTACCTAGCACTATTTTAAAAAATATAAACTCAGAAACTAAAAACATTAAACAAGAAATACAAAAAATACTAAATGATCAAAAAGTTGGAGAAAGAATTAGAGAAGGTTTTAAAATTGCAATTGTTGGTCCTGCAAATGCTGGTAAATCTTCTTTGCTAAACTATTTGTCCCAAAGAGATGTAGCTATTGTTTCAGAAATAGCAGGAACAACAAGAGACGTGATAGAAGCACATTTAAACTTAGATGGTTTCCCTGTTGTTTTATCTGACACGGCTGGAATTAGAGAATCGAAAGATGAGATTAAAGAGCACGCACAAAATAAAAATATGTTAGAAGTGACAGTAGAATTTGTAAGTGAAATTATTTCATGTGTTAAAGACCAAGATAATAAAGTTGTGTCTGGAGATCCAGAAAAAATTAAAAAAGTTTTGGACACCTGGAAATTTTCAAAAGATAGTAATTCCAATAATCCTAACTGGTTATTAATAGATACTCAAGCTTGACGGATAAGCTTTCAGATAAAGATAAAAAGGATTGGCAAAATTTTATTAATAGTTCAGAAAAAGTCGAAATTAAAGATAGTGAAAAATAATTAAAGAAAATATCAAAAGAAAAATCAATTGATTTGCATGGATATAATTTAGCAGAAGCTAATCAAAAAATATCAGATTTTATAAACTTATGTCACTCAAATGGAGTAATAAAAATTAACATCATTACAGGAAAAGGAATGAGATCCAAAAATTTAGATGATCCATATCGATCAACTGATCTAAGTATATTAAAATATTCTGTCCCTGAATTTATTAAAAATAACACCGAGTTAATGAAAAAGGTTAATAAGATTGATTTTGAATCAGTAAACAGTCCCTCAAAAGGAAATTTTAATATTTATTTGAAATCTATAAAATAAATTTTGATAAATCTGTATCTTTTACAAGTTCGCCAATATTATCTTTAATATATTTACCATCAACTGTAATTTTTTCTCCTGCTCTGTCAGTAGCTGTAAAGCTTATTTCATCTAGAACTCTTTCAATTATTGTATGTAGTCTTCTTGCTCCAATATTTTCTACTGATGAATTAACCTCACTTGCTATATGAGCAATTGTATTTATACCATCTTCTGTAAATTCTAAATCAACATTTTCAGTTTTTAAAAGTGCTTTATATTGTTTAATGAGGCTATTATCTGGTTCTTTTAAAATTCTAATAAAATCCTCACTATTTAGAGCATCTAGTTCGACTCTAATCGGGAGTCTTCCTTGTAATTCAGGCAAAAGATCAGATGGCTTTGCTAATTGAAACGCGCCAGATGCAATAAATAATATGTGATCTGTTTTTACAGGACCATATTTAGTACTTACAGTAGTTCCCTCTATTAAAGGAAGTAAATCTCTTTGAACACCTTCTCTTGATACATCTCCGCCAACTCTGTCAGTTCGTGCAGAAATTTTGTCGATCTCATCCAAGAAAACTATACCGTTATTTTCTGTTGAGTCTTTTGCAGATTTAATAATTTTATCTTGTTCTATTAGTTTATCAGACTCTTCATTTATTAAAATTTCATGTGATTCTTTTACTGACATTTTCTTTTTCTTCGGCTTTTGACCCATGGATTTTCCAAGCATATCTGAAATATTTATCATTCCAACATTTGCACCAGGCATTCCAGGTATTTCAAATGATGGCATCTGATTAGACTCGCTAACAGCTATTTCAATTTCATTGTCATCTAAATCTCCATCTCTTAGTCTCTTTCTAAAGCTTTCTCGAGTTGCTACACTTGCTTTATTTCCAACTAAAGCATCTAAAACCCTGTCCTCAGCTAATTTTTGTGCTTGAGCATGAACTTCTTTTCTTTTCTTCACTTTCTCCATTGCAATTGCAATTTCTAACAGATCTCTAACAATTTGTTCCACATCACGTCCTACATATCCTACTTCAGTAAATCTTGTTGCTTCAACTTTTACAAACGGTGCTTCTGCTAATTTTGATAGTCTTCTCGAGATTTCAGTTTTACCAACACCAGTTGGTCCAATCATTAAAATATTTTTTGGAAGGACTTCATCTTTCATATCGTCCTCTAATGCTTGCCTTCTCCACCTGTTTCTTAGAGCAATGGCAACAGCTCTTTTAGCTTTGTTTTGACCAACAACAAATCTATCTAATTCTGATACAATTTCTCTTGGTGATAATGAATTTGTTATTGTTTTTTTTTCTTTTGAAACTTTGCCTTTAGGAAACGATGTAACGTTTGATTTTTCCATTATATTTTCTCCATACTCAAATTATCATTTGTAAATACACAAATATCAGATGCAACTTTAATTGATTTTTTTGCAATTTCCTCTGCAGACATATCAGTATCCATTAAAACTTTTGCAGCTGCTAAAGCATAATTTCCACCCGACCCAATTCCAATAACATCACCCTCTGGTTCAAGAACATCTCCTGTCCCAGAAATTATAAAACTTTTTTCTTTATCACCTATTGCCATTAAGGCTTCTAATCTTCTTAAATACTTATCAGTTCTCCAATCTTTAGCTAATTCTACAGCAGCTCTTGTCAAGTTTCCTGCATGCTTTTCAAGCTTTGACTCTAGTCTCTCAAATAATGTAAGTGCGTCAGCAGTAGATCCTGCAAAACCTGCGATCACATTTCTTTTCTCAATTTTACGAACTTTGTTAGCAGTTTTCTTAATCACAGTATTACCCATACTAACTTGACCGTCACTGGCCACAACTACGTCATTATTTTTTCTTACAAGTACAATTGTTGTCATAGACTATAGATGGATATAAATTTCAATAGTTCAAGCCCAGGTTTAGTATTATTGATATAATCAAAAATACCTATATACCTAATTTAAATTATGAAAAGAAAAGCAAAAATAGCCAGAAAAACAAAAGAAACAAATATCAGTGTTGATCTTAATATTGATGGCAAAGGCAAGTACAAAGTTGACACAGGAATAGGATTCTTAGATCATATGCTAGAACAGTTATCTAAACATTCATCAATAGATCTAACTGTTAAAGCCAAAGGTGATACACACATAGATCTTCACCACACAACCGAAGACACTGGAATTGCAATTGGAGAGTGCTTAAAGAAAGCTTCAAAAAAATTTGTAGGTATTAAAAGATATGCTCACATCCTGTTACCAATGGATGAAACATTAACACGAGTTGCAATAGATGTTTCAAACAGACCTTACTTGATTTGGAATGTAAAATTAAAAGTTGAAAAACTTGGTGAAATGGACACTGAATTATTTAAAGAATGGTTTCAAGCATTTTCACAAGCTGCTGGAATTACTTTGCACGTTGAAAATATTTACGGTGATAATAGTCACCACATCATAGAGTCTTGTTATAAAGGACTAGCTAGAACTTTAAGAGTTGCATTAGAGTTGGATCCAAGAAACAAAAGTACAATTCCATCTACTAAAGGATCTTTATAAGTTTAATGGACGTCACAATTGTTGACTATAAATCTGGTAACATTAGCTCTGTAATTAACTCCTTTAAGGAAGTTGCCAAAAATAAAGTTAATATCGAAGTAACTTCAGATTTAAATAAAATTAAATCAAGCGATAAAGTAGTTCTACCAGGACAGGGATCATTTAAGAGTTGTATAGACAGTTTAAAAGGAATTAATGGTTTGATTGATACTTTAAGTGATTTTGCCTTAAATAATAGAAAACCTATTTTAGGTATTTGTGTAGGTCTTCAAATGTTCGCTGATGTCGGATATGAGGAAGTTGAGACTAAAGGACTAGGATGGATTTCAGGCAAAGTATCTAAAATTGATAATCAAAATGGGAAATATAAGCTACCTCATATTGGCTGGAATGAGATTAACATAATTAAAGACAGTAAAATTTTTAAAGGTATCGATAATAACTCTCATATGTATTTTGTACATAGCTATCAATTTATTCCAGATGATAATTCAGTTACAGTCGCTACAACAGATTATGCATCTAATATAGTCTGCGCTATTGAAAATGAAAATATTTTTGGGACTCAATTTCATCCTGAAAAAAGTGATAAAATTGGACTTAAAATAATTGATAATTTTATTAATTTATAATGTTAAAATATATTAATAGATTACCTTTTTTAAAAAGGTTAATTCCATCTATAAGCATAAGAATTTTAAAAATATTAAAAAAAAATCGAGGATATTTTAAAATTGGAAAAATTAATTATTATTTAGATTTCTTAGATCCAATAGACAGAAATATCATTTTGAACAAAAATTATGAGAATGACCAGGTTTCTTTTTTAGAGGAAATAATGAAGGGATATTCTTTTTCACATTTTATAGATATTGGATCCAACTCTGGATACTATTCATTTTATTTTGCTGAAAAGTTTGAGAATTTAAAAGTAAAAGCTTTTGAAATCAACTTTGAAGCATATAATAAGTTTAATAAAACATTACAAAAAAACTCTATAAATAATGTCGAAGTCTATAACTTTGGCCTTTCTGATCAAGAGAAAAAAGTTAAAATTAGATCTATGATCAAAGATGGATTTGTTCAATCAAATTCAGCCGTATTAGATGATTCTCATACTTTTGATATTAACTATTTTAAAATTAAAGAAGCAGATCTTAAAATTGGAGATAATGTTTTAAATTTTAAAAATGAGAATTTATCTATAAAAATTGATGTAGAGGGACATGAACTTTATACTTTGAAAGGATTAGTAAATAACCTTAAAAATAATAATTGCGTGATTCTGATTGAAATTAGTGATGGAAATTTTGATAAAGTTAATAACTTTTTTAAGTCAATTAATTATGATTATATATTTAAATCAAAATTTAGACCAGACTACCTCTACACAAATATTGGTAAATATAAATGAAAAAATACTTTTTAATTTTAACTTTTATTTTAATTACACTTGCTACAAAATCTAATGCTAAAATTATAACTGTTGATGATAAATTTAAATTAGATCTGCCTTTAAATCATAAATACTTAAATTTAAAAGAGGCGGATACCGAAAACGAGTTATTTGATTATGAATATTTAAAATCTTCAGGTTTTGAAATTTATATAGTTGGAGATAAGAAACTTATTGAGCTACTACAGGAATATATTGAAGGAGGCGATATAACAAAAAATGATCATATAAAAAATTTTATAAAAAAAGCAGAGAGAAAAGCTTCAAATTCAAATATAAGTGAGAAAAGTTTTTATAATTGGGGTATTAAAGAGATGAAAAAGACCTTAAAAAGCATGGATATTTCAGGTTTTACATTCGTACTTTATAATAAAGATATCAGTTCATTCGATATATCTGATTTAGATGAATATTTTCAAAATTTAGATATTGATGAACTAACAAGTTTCACTAAACAAGAATTAAAAGAATTTGAAAAAGAATTAAAACCATATTTAAAAGATATACTGCCAGTTGGTCCATATTCTATAAAAATTAACTCATTTAAATTATCAAAAAGTATTAATGACCACATTTACTTATCTGCTACTGCAAAAATTTCTTATGCTATAAACGAATTTGCATCACTAAAAGGTGATGGTATAATTTATATTACAATAAAAAATAATAGTTTTTATATTTTTTACGAAGAGTGTCTTGTAAATTGTAAAACTTTAAAAAAACGTTTCCAAAAATTAATTAAACCAGTTGTAGATCAGAGTTCTATAAAAGGTGTTGAAATAATTGGTAAAGAAATTAATAAAGATAATATCGTGTCTCAATTAGAACAATTGAATAAATTATACAAATCAGGTGTTTTAACAAAAGAGGAATTTGAGAAAGCAAAGAAAAAAATCTTAAATTAATATGAAAATTTTTCCAGCAATAGATATTAAAGATAAAAAATGTGTAAGATTAATTAGGGGAGACTTTGAAAATAAAACTGAATATGAAATGTCTCCTTTGGAGCAAGCTGGAAAATATAAAGACAATGGATTTAAAAATCTACATATAGTTGATCTGGACGGCGCATTAACAGGGGAGCCAATTAATACTGATATTATTCAAGATATTATTGGAAAATTTGACCTCAAAATAGAAATAGGAGGCGGCCTAAGAAATTTTGAGACTATTCAAAAATATATTGATGCTGGTGTTGAAAAAGTAATTTTGGGCAGCGCTGCCATAAAAGATAGAAGATTTTTAGAAGAAGCGTGTAAAAACTTTCCAAACAAAATCGCATTAGGCTTAGATGCAAAAGATGGTCATCTTGTAATTTCAGGCTGGACTGAGGAGTCTGACAAATTAACAACTGAATATCTAAAAAAAGTAAATAATTATGGAGTTAGTAGAATTATTTACACAGATATCAATAGAGATGGAACAAAGCAAAGTCCAAATTTTGAAGAAACACAAAAAGTAGCAGATATTTCAAATTGTCCAGTAGTTATATCTGGTGGAGTTTCATCTATTAATGATATTAAAAAAGCAAAAAATTTAAATAATATCGAAGGTGTAATAGTTGGAAAAGCCATATACGATGGAGATATAAAGTTAGATGAACTCGCAAAAGAAATAGATGCTTAAAAATAGAATTATTCCTTGTTTGGATGTTAAAAATGGTCGTGTTGTAAAAGGTATTAACTTTATTCATCTTAAAGATGCAGGAGATCCTGTAGAACAAGCAAAAATTTATAGTGATGGTGGTGCAGATGAGATTTGTTTTTTAGATATTACTGCTTCTAATGAAAATAGAGATACTATTTATGAAGTAGTAGAGAAAACTTCGAAGAAATGTTTTGTACCCTTAACAGTTGGTGGTGGAGTTAGAAGTATTGATGATATTAATAAATTACTTAATTGCGGAGCTGATAAAGTATCAATTAATACAGCGGCTGTTCAAAATTCAAAAGTAGTTGAGGATAGTTCTAGAAAGTTCGGATCACAGTGCATTGTTGTTGCAATTGATGCTAAAAGAATAGACGATGGATGGGAAATCTTTACTCATGGGGGAAGAAATCCAACTGGCATAAATGCATTAGAATTTGCATCTAAAATGGAGAAATGTGGTGCTGGAGAGCTTTTAGTTACTTCAATGGATAAAGATGGAACGCAATCTGGATATGATATTGAATTAATGCAAAAGATATCTTCTATGGTCAATATTCCAGTTATTGCCTCAGGTGGAGTTGGAACACTAGATCATCTAGTAGATGGAATAAAATCAGGTGCTAGTGCCGTTTTAGCTGCATCTATATTCCATTATGGCACTTATTCAGTAAATGAAGCTAAGCAATATTTGGCTTCAAAAGACATACCTGTTAGGATTTAATATGTTAAAGATATTAGAAGATCTCGTTACCCTTGCAAGAGAGCGAAAAAGCAATCCTGTTGAAGGCTCATACACGAATAAGCTTTTAAAAGATAAATCTTTAGCAAAAGAAAAAGTCTTAGAAGAAATAAATGAACTAATAGAAGCTGTAGAGCAAGAATCAAACAAAATCCATGAAGCAGCAGATGTTTTATATCACTTAATCATGTACCTTGAAAAAAGTGGAATAAAAATTGAAGAAGTAATGGAAGAACTAAATAGTCGTAAGAAATAATTTACTATTTACCAGGTAACCAGGTTGAGAATATTGGAAATAATATCATTAGTATTCCATTTAAAGTTGATTTAGTGATGTTTTTTTAAAGTAGGATGAGCATAGATCATTTAAGAAAGCCTCATCATACATATGATGCCAGTATCTCATATAGCTATATTTATTTAAAATATTTTCTTTCAAACATATGATCTGCATATTACTTTTAGGATTATCTTTATTATCAAATATACCACTAACCCTTCTCATATCTAGCATTGCATCAATATTCGACATATTAAATCCAAAATAAATAAAAAAAATAATAAAA
>CACMFU010000015.1 GCA_902613065.1 uncultured Pelagibacteraceae bacterium
TGATTTTTATTACTAAAGCTATTTCTTATGGGTTTTAAGTTTTGTCTAGTTAAGGCTAATATACTAGGTGTTTTGTTGCTGCTTAAAGCAATATCCCAACATTCAATTGTTTCAGTTTGATCCGCTGGCCTTAAAACATTTAAGTTTGGAATAGACCTTAATGCAGCAAGTTGCTCTACAGGCTGATGCGTAGGTCCATCTTCCCCTAGTCCTATTGAGTCATGTGTCATTACATAAATTACCTTCAGTTTCATTATAGCAGACAGTCTTATCGAGGGTTTACAATAGTCCGAAAATATTAAAAAAGTTCCTCCATAAGGAATAAAATTACTATGAAGAGCTAATCCATTCATTATCCCACTCATTGCATGTTCCCTAACACCATAGTGAATATAATTTCCACTAAAGTTACTTGAATTAATAATTTTATGTAACTTAGTTTTAGTATTGTTTGATCCTGCCAAATCAGCAGACCCACCAATTAAAGTATTTCTCTCTTTTAATATAGCTGATAAAAACTCTTCTGAGGATTTTCTTGTAGCTATAGTCTTAAAATTTTTTATTGCATCTTTTTTTTGTTTTATAATTGAACTCGAGAATTTATTTTTTATAATACTTTTAAATTTTTGTTTGTGTTTGCTAAAAGTTTTTTTCCATTTTTTTTCTTTTTTGACACCTTTTTCTCCAATTTTTCTCCAATCAGTTAAAATTTTTTGAGGTATTTTAAATGGTTTATAATTCCAGTCTAGTTTTTTTCTAACTAACTTAATTTCATCTATTCCAAGAGGACTTCCATGAGAAGAAGCCTTTCCACTTTTATTTGGAGATCCAAATCCTATTTTTGTTTTACAAGAAATCACAGTTGGTTTTTTTGATGTTTGCGCTTTTTTTAACGCATTATAAATTTCTTTATAATTATGACCATTGATTAAAATATAATTCCATCCATAACTTTTGAATCTATTTTTATAATCATCTGAAACTGCTAAACTAGTGGGACCATCTATTGAAATAGAGTTATTATCAAAAAGCATTATAAGATTATTAAGTTTAAGGTGACCAGCTAGACTCATTGCTTCGTGGCTAATTCCTTCCATAAGACACCCATCACCAGCCAAAACATAAGTTTTGTGATTTATTAAATTACTTCCTAATTTCTTCTTTAAAATTTCTTCTGCAATTGCAAATCCTACAGAATTTGCAATTCCTTGACCTAAAGGACCAGTTGTTGTTTCAATACCAGAATTTGGATGATACTCTGGGTGTCCAGCACAAATTGAATTTAGTTGCCTAAATTTCTTGATGTCATTAAGTGATACGCTTTTATATCCAGTTAGGTACAAAAGTGAGTAAAGCAACATTGATCCGTGCCCCGCTGACAAAATAAATCTATCTCTGTTAAGCCAGTTGGGATTTTTTGGATTAAATTTTAGAAAATACTTAAATAAAATTGTTGCAACATCAGCCATACCCATAGGCATACCTGGGTGACCAGAATTAGCGTTTTGAACCGCATCCATTGATAAAAAACGAATAGCATTTGATAAATTTTTTTCTATATTTTTCAAAAAGTATCCTATCTAGACTTAGGTGAATCAATTTATTAATATAGATATATATATGAAAAACATTGTCGAAAAAGAAAAAAAATTAAAGGATAATTTAAAAAAATTGCGAGAGATAAACATTCAAGATAATGAAGAATTAAATAAAGTTGCAATTTTAAAAGATCAAAAAAATCAATTAGAAATTGAAAAAAAACAGATAACCACATCTCTCCAAAGCTTAGAAGAAGAAAACTTAAAACTTAGAAGTCAAATAAATGAATTAAAAAAAGATTATGAAACTTCAAAAAGAAAAGAAAATCAATTTAATGAAAAAATTGATGAATTAAATCAAGAAACAGATAATTTATTGGAAGAAATAGATAAATGGCAAATGTAAATATAAAATTTAATGGTAAAGAATATTTGTTATCATGTGAAGATGGTCAAGAAGAACATTTAGAGGAATTATCTTTGAATTTAAATAAAAAATTCGATAATTTAAAATTAGATCTTGGAAATATTGGAGAGAATAAATTATTACTAATATCTTCTATCAAAGTTATGGATGAGTATTTTGAAACCAAAAAAAAAGTAGATGAACAAAAAAAAGAGCTTCAACAATTAAAAGAAAAATTTAAAGAATTAAAATCTTTAGTTTATCAATATAAAGATAACAAAGAAAATGAAATTAAAAATTTAAGCTCAACTCAAGAAGAACTCGAGAATGATATTGAAAACTACAAAATAAGTTATGAAAATTTAATAGACAAAGTAACTTTAGAAATAGAAGACTTTGTCAAAAAAAATAGCACGAATAATTCTGTTTCATAAAATATCAGTGTCAAAATTCAAAATAAGAAAAAAAATTATTAATATTAGAAAAAAAAAATATTTTGGTATCAAAATAAGCAATAATATTTTAGATAATTTACCAAAGAGAATTAATTTATCAAAAAATAAAATTATCGGTGGATATTTTCCAATAAATTTTGAATTTGATTGCTTGCAAATACTAAATAAATTTTATTCTAACGGTTATGATATTTCATTACCAATTATAAAAAGAAATCATCAAATGGATTTTTATAAATGGAGTCCAAATGATCCTTTAACAATAAGCTCATTTGGAATTCCTCAGCCAATAAAATTAAAAAAAGTATACCCAGATATAATATTTGTACCAATAGTTGCCTTTGATAAATACAGGAACAGAATTGGCTATGGTGGTGGATTTTATGATAGATATTTAGAAAAAATTTCTCAAATTAAAAAATGTATAACAATTGGCCTAGCTTTTTCACATCAAAAAGTTAATAAAATTAATGTTGAAAATTTTGATAAAAAATTAGATTTAATTTTGACAGAAAAACTAATGCAAAAATGAAGATTTTATTTTTAGGTGATATAGTTGGAGACGCAGGCTTTAAATCAGTAAAAAAAAACTTGCCAAATATAATTTCAAAAAAAGGTATAGATTTTGTTTGTGTTAATGGTGAAAATGCAGCCAGTGAAGGTGTGGGAATAACTGAAAATATTGCTAATGAACTTTTTAATGTAGGTGTAGATGTAATTACAACAGGTAATCATGTATGGGATCAAAAAGAAATTTATGAATATATTAAAACTGAAAAAAAACTATTAAGACCAATAAATATGAGTGGAAATTTACCAGGCAAAGGTTTTTCTATATTCAATTCAAAAAAAAAATCTGAAAGTCGGAGTGTTAAATCTTATGGGTAACGTTTTTATGAAAAAATGTGATGATGTTTTTAAAATTGCAACTGAATTTATTGCACAAAAAGAAATTTCAAAAGATTATGATTTTTTAATAGTGGATTTTCATGGAGAAATAACAAGTGAAAAAATGGCTATTGGTAATCTATTTGATGGATATGCAACTTTAGTTGTAGGCACCCACACACACGTCCCAACAAATGATGCAAGAATTCTAAAAAATGGAACTAGCTATATTACTGATGCCGGAATGTGTGGAGACTATGACTCGGTCATTGGTATGAATGCACAAAATTCAATAAACAGATTTCTAAAAAAAGAGTCTATAAAACATTTTCCTGCCAATGGAGAGGCATCTCTGAGCGGAGTAGTTGTAGATTGCGATGTAAGAAATGGACTTGCAAAAAATATAGAAAGCTTCATTTTTGGCGGAAGTTTAAAAAACATAAATTAATTATGGCTGGACATTCACATTGGGCAGGTATTAAACATAAAAAAGGCAAAGCTGATAAACAAAGATCAAAAATTTTTTCTAAACTTTCTAGAGAAATCACGGTAGCTGCAAAATTAGGAGATAAGAACCCCGATATGAATTCTAGACTAAGATCAGCAATACAAGCGGCCAGATCAGCAAACATGCCAAAAGAAAATATTGAGAGAGCAATTGAAAAATCTTCTAACAATGATCAATCAAACTTTGAAAATATTAGGTATGAAGGTTTTGGACCAAGTAAATCTGCTGTAATAGTGGAAGCATTGACTGATAATAAAAATAGAACCGCCTCTAATATAAGAACAATATTTTCGAAAAATAACGGTTCTTTAGGAACCCAGGGCTCTGCATCACATAATTTTCAAAGATTGGGTGTAATTAAAATAGACAAAAATGAAATTGAACAAGACAAAATTTTTGAATTAGCAATTGAGTCGGGGGCGAATGATTGTATTTCTCGTGATGAATATCATGAAGTGCATACGGATATCGATGAAATATATGAGGTAAAAAAAAAATTTGAAAAAGTTATTGTAAATTTTCTTTCTACTGAAATTGAGTGGCTACCTGTAAATAAAGTATCTCTTAAAGGTGAAGAAAATCAAAATATGGCAAAATTTTTAGAAACTCTTGAGGATGAGGATGATGTACAAAATGTATATACAAATGTTAACTTTGAAGGTTAAATGATAATTGTTGGAATTGATCCTGGAATAGCAGGTGCTATTTGTTTTTTTTCTAATGGGAATGTCATTGATGTTATCGATATGCCTACAATGGCTGAAGGAAAAAAAAATAAAAAACAAGTTAATGGTAGGCAAATATATAATGAATTAATGCTAGTAAAAAATAAATTTATGAATGAAAAAATTAGTGTAATAGTCGAACAAGTTTCCGCTATGCCAGGACAAGGTGTAACAAGCATGTTTAATTTTGGACAATCATTTGGAGTTATTAAAGGCATATGTTCTGCAATGGAGCTTCCCATTTTTTATGTTAGACCGGCAAAATGGAAGAAACATTTTAATTTGATTAATTCTGAAAAAGATGCAAGTAGAACTAAAGTAATAGAGATGTTTCCTAGAATTTCGAATAAGTTATCAAGAAAAAAAGATAATAATAAAGCAGATGCTATTTTAATTGCTCAGTATTTTGAAAACATAAGAGAAAACAACGATAACTAGACTATTAGAGTTTTTTGAAGTCAAATTAATGACATATTTTAATGGGAAACGATTGAATGGAAGCAGATATTGCAACACAAAGTTTAGGTTTAGCAAGTAACACAGATTTTTCTTTAATTAGTTTATTTTTGCGTGCGGATATAATTGTTAAGTCAGTAATCATAATATTAATTCTAAGTTCTATTTATTCATGGGCAATAATATTTGAAAAAATAAGAATGTTTAAAAAAATTAATAAAAGCGCAGAGGAATTTGAAGAAAAATTCTGGAAATCAAAGTCTGCTGAAACATTTTATAACAGTTTGCCCTCAAACATTGAGGATCCTATGGCAAAATTATTTAAAAGTTCCATGCAAACAGTTATGAAAACTAGATCGAAATCAAATTTATCTGAGAGGCTATCTAGTGTTTTGGAAGTAAATATTGAAAAACAAATGGTGGCAGTTGAAAAGTATAATAGTTTTTTAGCAACTGTTGGATCAACAGCTCCATTTATAGGATTGTTTGGAACTGTCTGGGGAATCATGAATTCATTTCAATCGATTGCAATTTCAAGAAATACTAGTCTTGCAATAGTAGCTCCTGGTATTGCAGAAGCTTTATTCGCAACTGCGCTTGGATTATTAGCTGCAATTCCTGCAGTAATTGCCTATAATAAATTTAGCTCTGATTCTAGAAAGTATTCTCAAAAATTAGAAAATTTTTCAAAAAGATTTTTATCAATAATTTAAATGGCATTTAAGCTAAAAAGTTCACGAAATGATCCAATGAGTGAAATAAATGTAACACCATTTGTTGATGTTATGTTGGTTTTACTAATTATTTTTATGGTAACAGCACCATTACTTACTGTTGGAGTTCAGGTAGATTTGCCAGAAACTTCTGCTGATACACTTCCTGAGGAAAATGAACCATTAACTTTAACAATCAATTCTAAAGGTGAAATTTTTATACAGGAAACAAAAGTTGAGTTTAACAATTTAATTGTAAAAATATTGGCAGTGTCAAATAATAGAACTGATACAAGAATATATGTTAGGGGAGACAAAGCTATTAACTATGGAAGGGTTCTCGAAATTATGGGAATGCTTTCAGGGTCAGGATTTACAAAAGTTGCTTTAATATCTGAACCGAATAAAGAGAGATAAAGATTATGTATCGAGGTCTTTTAATCTCATCTGGATTTCATGTTGCTATAGTTATGGTGAGTATTTTGGCTTTGCCATTTGTTGCCAAAAAACCTCTCGATATTCCACCACTTATTTCTGTTGAACTTATTCAAATAGCTGAAAAGACAAATATTCCTTTTGCACCAAAAGCATCAAAAATAATTGAGAAGGCAAAAAAAGAAAATGAAAAGCTTTTGTCTGAACAGGCCCCTCCTAAAAAAGTAAAAAAAGATGAAAAAAAAGAAGTTCAGACAGATAAAAAAAAAAATGAAATTTCTAAGGTTGCATCAAAAAAAACACCAACCAGTGAAAATAAAATAGAAAAGTTAAAAAAAGAAAAATTAAATGCTGTACCTATGCCAGACGAAGATAAACAAAAAATTCAACCTAAAGAAGAAAAAAACCAGAAACCTTCAAAAGAAATCAATGACGAAAATATCAAAAAAATAGTTCAAACTAAAAAACCTATTTTGGATGAAAAAAAAGTTAAACAAGTCTCAGAATTTGAAAAAAAAGAAAAATTAGATTTAAATGAGATTGCAGCTTTAATTGATAAAAAAAAAGAAAATTTAGCAGAAACAAAAAAAGAAGTTGATAAGATTTCTCAATCAACTGATGAAACTATGGATTATTCAAAATTAACCTTAAGCGAAGAGGATGCATTAAAGGCTCAAATATTTACATGCTGGAGTGTTCCTATAGGTTTGCCATTTAGTGAAGATTTATTAGTTAGAGTTAAACTCCAATTAAAACCAGACGGAACAATTGAAAAACTTGAAATGTTAGATCATGTTAAAATGAATACGCCTGGTAAAGAAAAATTTAGAACACTAGCAGATAGTGTAAGACGAGCTATTCAGCTGTGTAATCCTTTAAAAGTTCCTACAAGTGGTTATGAAAGATGGAAAAATATGATTTTAAATTTTGATGCTCGTGATATGCTTGGAGGATAATGATTAAATTAATTAATTTAGTTTTATTAACAATTTTTTTATTTTCATCTAAGGCTTATTCATTAATAGAGATTGATATAACCAGGGGTAATTTAGATCCTTTACCAATTGCAGTTTCGCCATTATTTCAAGATGATAATTCAAAAAAAAATTCAATTAATGAACTTAAAATTGAAAATATCGGTTCTGAAATTTCATTAGTTGTAGAAAATAATTTGAAAATTTCAGGTTTATTTAATCCACTTAATAAAGAAGCATTTTTACAAAGACCAGATATTGCTCATTTAAAACCTAGATTTGAAGATTGGGCTTTAATTAAAGCTCAAGCTTTAATTACAGGAAAAGTAACAATTGAAGACAAGAAATTAAAAGTTGAATTTAGACTTTGGGATATTTTAGCTGGAAGGGAAATGATGGCTTTAGCTTTTACGACAGTTCCAAGTAACTGGAGGAGAGTAGGACATATAATTTCTGATAAGGTTTATGAGAGATTAACTGGAGAAAAAGGATACTTTGATACTAGAATTATTTATGTTTCTGAAGAAGGACCTAAGACAGCAAGAGTGAAGAAGTTAGCTATTATGGATCAAGATGGTTTTAACACAAAATATTTAACTTTGGGAAATGAGTTAGTTTTAACTCCAAGATTTAATCCAACAAGCCAGATGGTAACTTATTTATCATATTTTAAAAATTTACCAAGAGTGTATTTATTAGATATTGAAACTGGCACGCAGGAAGTGGTTGGTGATTTTCCAGGAATGACATTTGCTCCAAGATTTTCACCAGACGGAAAGAAAATTATCATGAGTTTTGCAAAAGATGGAAACTCAGATATTTATACAATGGATTTAGAAAATAGAATTGTTGAGAGAATAACAAATCATCCATCAATTGATACATCACCCTCTTACTCGCCCGATAATAAATACATAACATTTAATTCTGATAGAAGTGGGTTTCAACAAATTTATGTAATGAAATCTGACGGATCAAATGTTAAACGAATTTCATTTGGGAAAGGTTTGTATGGCACTCCCGTTTGGTCTCCAAGAGGTGATTTAATAGCTTTTACGAAATTACACAAAGGAAAATTTTATATCGGCGTTATGCGAACAGACGGTTCTGGAGAAAGATTATTAACTGAAAACTACTATCAAGAAGCTCCCTCATGGTCTCCTAATGGAAGAGTGTTAATTTTTTATAGAGAAACTAAATCTAATGACAAAGGGGAAGGGTTTAGTGCAAAGCTTTGGTCTATAGATCTTACAGGATACAACGAAAGGGAAGTTCAAACAAAGACTGACGCATCTGACCCATCTTGGTCGTCTTTACTGAGTAATTAGGGGTTTTTTATTAATTTTTAATATAAATTAAGTTGATTTTTATGCTTGAAACATCTAATTAGTTGTGAAAAAGTTCTAATAAATTATTAAGGAGCATTAATGAATTTTAGCAAATCATTTAGAAATACTTTTCTAGTTATATTATTAAGTTTAATCGTATCAGCTTGTGCAACAAAAAAAACCACTACAAAAGTAGAGGGTCAAATGCAGGGTGATGTTTATACAGGCACGGATACTGTTAAATATTTAGCTGACGGTGTTCCAGACAGAGTATTTTTTGCCACAAACGAATCTATTTTAACGACTAAATCAAGAGATACATTAAGAAAACAAGCAAACTGGTTAAGAGCTAATTCAAGCATCAATGTTGTTGTTGAAGGTCATGCTGATGAGAGAGGCACAAGGGAATATAACTTAGCATTAGGTGAAAGAAGAGCAAATGCTGCTAAAGATTATCTAATTACTTACGGTATATCTGCAGATAGAATATCAGTTATAAGTTATGGAAAAGAAAGACCAGTAGACTCCGGTTCAAACCCACTTTCATGGTCTAAGAATAGAAGATCTGTAACCGTAAAAGCTAATTAAAGCTATTTAAATATTTTAAAGACCCTAAAATTATCGTAAATAATTTAAGGGTCTTTTTTTTGCCATCATTATAATTAAAAAATAATTCAATGTTAAAAAATTTCACTAAAATTTTTACTTTTATAATCTCACTCTCTCTTATTTCATTCAATGTAGTTTCAGAAGAATTAAATATGAGAGAAATTTTAGAAATCATTCAAAAAGATCTTAGAACTTTAGAAAGAGCCGTCTATTCAGAATCATTTCAAAAAAAATCTGGTGGAGAAACCTCTTTAAATGATAAGGAAACCGAAGATGTACTGACAAGGCACTTACTCAAATTATCTGAAATAGAAAAGCAGTTTCAGAGTTTGACTAATAAATTTGAAGAAATTAATTTTAAAATAGACAAATTGTCATCAAGATTATCAAAAACCCAAGCTGATAATCAATTGAGATTTCAAGAATTAGAAAATAATTCAAGTCTTGTGCAAAATACTATAAGCAATGAACAGAATTTATCAACAAATGAAAATAAAGAGACAGACTTAGCCAGCAATAAATTAATGCCAGGAACATCACAACCTCAAGATTTAGGAACAATATCATATAAAGATATGACAGATACAAGCGAGTCACAGGTAATACAATCTGTTGAGACAACTAAAACTATTTTAACAGAAAATTTTATTAACGAGGAAAAAATTTTACCTGATGCATCTCCATTGGAGCAATATGAATTTGCAACCAGCTTCTTAAAAGTTGGGGATTATAATATGGCAGAAAGAGCATTTAGAGAATTTGTAGATACAAACCCAGATGATGATCTTTCTGGAAATGCTCAGTATTGGTATGCTGAGACTTTTAGAATAAGACAACTATACACTGATGCAGCATCTGCTTATTTAGAAGGTTACCAAAAATATCCTAAGAGTGAAAAAGCACCTATTAACCTTTTAAAGCTTGGTGTATCTTTAGTTCAAATAGGCGAGAAAGATCAGGGTTGTCTAATGATTGCTGGTGTTAAAAAACAGTATCCAAATGCCACTCAATCAGTTCTTCAAAAAGCTAAATATGAAGAGAAAAAGTTTGAGTGCAACAAAGAAAACTCTTAATTTTTATTTAACAAAATTAAAAGATCCAAAATTACACAAATTGTATAAACTGTTTTCAAATAATCTTACATCTTTAGATGTTGGTAATAAGAAGATTATGGTTGGGGTATCTGGGGGTGTAGACAGCTTATCAGTTTTATTTTTTTCTCAATGCTATGCGATAAAACACAAGGCTAAATTGTATCCAGTAATAATAGATCATAAACTTAGAAAAGAATCTACAAATGAAGCTAAATATTTAAAGCATAAACTTAAAAAAAACTTTAAAATTGATTGTAAAATCCTATCAAAAAAAATTACTAAAATTGACAAAAATATACAATCTTATGCGAGAGATTTAAGATATGATTTATTTCTAAAAGAGTGTAATAAGCACAATATAAACTATCTTCTGTTAGGTCATCATAAAGACGATCTGATTGAAAATTTTTTCATAAGATTTGTAAGAGGATCTGGATTAAAAGGACTAGTTTCTTTTTATAAAAATGTAATTAATTTTAATGGTATTAAGATTGTCAGACCATTTTTGTCTACTTCAAAAAAAGAACTAATTAATGTTAATAAAAAAACGTTTAAATTTTCTTTGGATGATCCAACAAATAATAATGATAAATTTTTAAGAGGCAGAATTAGAAAACTTCTAAAAAATTTAGATAAAGAAGGTTTGAGCTTCGATAAATTTTATTTAACTTTAAAAAACTTGTCAAAAAGTGATCAAGTTATTGAATTTTTTGTTAAGAAAAATATTAACGAAAATTCAAAATATTTTCGTAGAGATAAAAAAATAATTCTAAACCAATACTTTTTTAAAAACCCCAATGAAATTATCCTTAGAAGCTTTATGCAAATAATTCAGAGTATAAGTAACAAAAAAAACTATCCACGAGGTAAAAAGGTGATTAGTCTTATAAATTCTTTGAAGCTTTCAAACAATAAAGTAAAATTGACACTTTCTGGATGTATTGTTGAAAAAATTGCAGATTCGGTGATTATTTACCCAGAAAATCGATAAATTTTTTGTTAAATGATCAAAATGACACTTGTTAATTTATTAATAATTCTTAATTTAGTGTCTTATGAATTTTAAAAACTTAGCAATGTGGGGAATAATCGTTATTTTAACGATTGGTCTCTACAATATGTTTAAGAACCCTCAAGGTTCAATTTCTCAAAAAAATAAAATTATTTTCTCAGAATTCTTAACCGAAGTAGACAACGGAAGAGTGGTTAAAGTTGAAATACAAGGAAAGAATATAAAAGGTGTATTATCAAATGGAAACCAATTTACAACTTATGCACCTGAAGACCCGAACTTAATCCAAAAGTTGAGTGACAAAGGAGTTAGCATCTCCGCTAGTCCTTTAGAGGAAAAAATGCCTTCTTTATTAGGAATACTTCTTTCATGGTTTCCAATGCTTTTATTAATTGCCGTTTGGATTTTCTTTATGAGACAGATGCAGGGAGGAAAAGGCGGAGCTATGGGCTTTGGAAGATCAAAAGCTAAAATGATGAATGAAGTAAAAGGAAAAGTAACATTTAATGATGTAGCTGGTGTTGAAGAGGCTAAAGAAGAAGTAGAAGAAGTAGTAGAATTTTTAAAAGATCCAAGAAAATTCAGTAGACTAGGTGGCAAAATACCCAGAGGATGTTTATTAGTGGGTCCCCCGGGTACCGGTAAAACATTATTAGCAAGAGCAATTGCTGGAGAAGCTGGAGTTCCATTCTTTACGATTTCTGGATCAGATTTCGTTGAAATGTTCGTTGGTGTTGGAGCATCAAGAGTAAGAGATATGTTTGAGCAAGGCAAAAAACATTCTCCATGTATAATTTTTATTGACGAGATTGATGCTGTAGGAAGAAGTAGGGGAGCAGGTCTCGGTGGTGGGAATGATGAAAGAGAGCAAACTCTTAATCAGCTATTAGTTGAGATGGATGGTTTTGATACTAATGAAGGTGTAATTATTATTGCTGCCACTAATAGACCAGATGTGTTAGATCCAGCCCTATTAAGACCAGGAAGATTTGACAGACAAGTTGTTGTTTCTAATCCAGATTTAATTGGTAGAGAAAAAATTTTAAAAGTCCACGCAAAGAAAATATCAATGGCACCAGATGTTAATTTAAGAACAGTTGCTAGAGGAACGCCAGGATTTTCTGGAGCAGATTTAGCAAACCTTGTTAACGAGGCGGCATTGTTAGCTGCAAGAAAAAATAAAAGAATTGTGACATATCAAGAATTTGAAGAAGCCAAGGATAAAGTAATGATGGGATCTGAAAGAAGATCTATGGTGATGTCAGAAGAGGAGAAAAAATTAACTGCTTATCATGAGGCTGGACATGCAATTGTGACAATTAATGAAAAGGCCGCTTATCCTATTCATAAAGCAACAATAATACCAAGAGGAAGAGCCTTGGGAATGGTAATGCAACTACCCGAGAGAGACGAAGTTTCTCAAACAAGAGAACAGCTTCATGCACAAATGGCTATTGCTATGGGCGGAAGAGTTGCGGAAGAAATAATTTTTGGAGACGACAAAGTAACTACAGGAGCAGCAAGCGATATTGAACAAGCAACTAAAAGAGCAAGAGCAATGGTTATGAGAGCTGGATTAAGTAAAGAAATGGGACCAGTTGCTTATGGTGAAAACGAAGAAGAGGTATTTTTAGGAAGATCTGTTGCAAGACAACAAAATATGTCAGAGGAAACTGCTAGAAAAGTAGATAGCGAAATTAGAAAATTTGTTGATATGGGTTACGAAAGAGCAAGAAAAGTATTGACTGAAAAAATTGATGATCTTCATAAACTAGCAAAAGCATTACTTACTTACGAAACTTTAACAGGTTCAGAAATTGAAGATTTGATTAATAAAAATATATATCCTAAAAATAAAGAAGATCTCAAAGTTGAAGATGATGATCAAAGCTCCGCACTTGGTTCAATGGGCTTAAAACCTAAGATAGTGCACTAAGCACTAATGAATAAATATTACACTAGAGCGTGTAATTTTTACTACGGATCAGCATCAAAAAAGTACATTAAAAAAAAAAAATCTATACCCCTTAATGGTTATAGCGATATATCATTTGATAAAATAGAAATCATAGACAGAAAAGAAACAAAAACTATCAATTTCAAAGATATTAATAAACTTCCAAATATACAAAAAAATAAAGTTAACAGAGACTTAAAAAATATAAAAAAAAAGAGAGCTTTTAAAAAATTAAATTTGTCCAATATCCCGATTTTAATGGGTATAATTAATTTAACTCCGGATAGTTTTTCTGACGGTGGCAAATATAATAAAAAAAATTTAGCTAAAAAACGTGTATATAACTTATTATCAAGCGGTGCAAAAATAATAGATATAGGAGGAGAGTCTACAAGACCAGGTGCAAATGATATTAACCCTATAAAAGAATGGGATAGAATTAAGTTTACTTTAAAAATTTTAAAAAATAAAAAAAGTTTTATTTCATTAGATACTAGAAAAAGTTTTGTGATGGAGAAAGCTTCTAAAATAAAAATTGATCTTATAAATGATGTATCTGGACTTACTTATGATCCAGAAACTATTAATTTTTTAAAAAAAACAAAAAAACCTTTTGTCATTCATCATATGAGAGGAACACCAAAGAATATGCAAATTAAACCTACATATAAAAATGTGCTACTCGATATCTATGACTTCTTTGAAACAAAATTAAAATATCTCAGAAAACAAGGGATTAAACATAATAATATTATATTAGATCCTGGAATTGGGTTTGGAAAAAATTTGAAACATAATATTACTTTATTAAAGAATATTTCTATTTTTCATTCATTAGGTCTTCCTATAATGTTGGGTTTGTCTAGAAAGAGATTTATTAAGGACATTTCAAAAGAAAATGATACTAAAGATAGAATTGGTGGAACTATATCTTCATGTATTCAAGCATATCTTCAAGGAGTTCAAATTCTTAGGGTTCATGACGTTAAAGAAATTAATCAAGCATTTAAAGTATTTAAAGAATTACAAAATTAAAAATGATTAAAAAATATTTTGGAACAGATGGAATTAGAGGAAAAGTTAATGGATCTAAAATAAATGGAGAAATGTTTTTTAAATTTGGCTTAGCAGCGGGAACATACTTTAAAAATTTAAAAAAAAGTAAACAAACAGCAATTATTGCAAAAGACACTAGATTATCAGGATATACTCTTGAACCAGCTTTAGTGTCTGGATTGGCATCAGCAGGAATGCATATTTATACTTTGGGACCTCTACCAACAAATGGTTTAGCGATGCTAACAAAAAAAATGAGGGCCAATATGGGTATAATGATTACTGCGTCTCATAATCCATATCACGACAATGGATTAAAGTTATTTGGACCTGATGGACTTAAATTATCTGATAGGATTGAGAAGAAAATTGAAAAGCTAATTGATTCAAAGATTACTAAAAATCTATCAAAACCAATAGAATTGGGAAGAGTTAAAAGATTAGAGGATGCTAACGATAGTTATATTAAAATATTAAAACAAAATTTCCCATCCTCATTTAGTTTAAAAGGTATCAAAATTGCTTTAGATTGTGCCAATGGAGCTGGCTACAAAGCTGGTCCAGCTTTATTTAAATCATTAGGTGCTAAAGTATATGACACCGGCACATCTCCTAATGGTTTAAATATAAATCTTAAATCTGGATCTACTTACCCAAGTAAAATTTGTCAAATGACAAAAAAAAATAAAGCTCATATAGGTATTTCATTGGATGGAGATGCTGACAGAATAATTGTCTGTGATGAAAAAGGAAAGATTATTGATGGAGATAAAATTCTTGCAATGTTAGGTGAGAGATGGAAAAGAAAAAAGATTTTAAAAGGAGGCGTCATCGGTACATTAATGTCAAATTATGGCTTAGAAAATTTTTTTAAAAACAATCGAATTAAATTTTTAAGATCAGATGTGGGAGATAGATATGTAAAAGAAAAAATGAAAAAAAATAAATTTAATTTAGGGGGGGAACAGTCTGGTCATATAATTCTTGGAAAGTTTGCGACAACTGGTGATGGGTTATTAGTTGCACTAGAAATCCTTTTCTCTTTAAGAAAAAGAAAAAAAGCAAGTGAGCTTTTTAACAAATTTAAACCCACCCCTCAAATGTTAGAGAATGTTGAAGTTAAGGATAAATCAATTATTAATACTCCAAAATGCAAAAAAGCAATTAATGAAGCAAATAAAATAATTAAAAACAGAGGTAGAATTTTAGTTAGAAAATCTGGTACTGAACCAAAAATAAGAATTATGAGTGAGTCAGAGGATTCAAATTTAAATAAATTGTGTGTGAATATAATTAAGAAATCTATTCAGTAAATTGAAAATTAAATCTAAAATATTAATTATTGCAGGATCAGATTCATCTGGTGGAGCTGGCATTCAGGCAGATATAAAGTCTGTCACATCGCTTGGTTCTTATGCTATGACTGCAATTACAGCAGTTACAGCTCAGAATACATTGGGTGTTAAGTCTATTATGCCAATACCTGTAAGAGAAATTTCTAATCAAATCGAATTTACTTCAAAAGATATTAAGCCAGATTCAGTAAAGATTGGAATGTTGCATTCTACTCAAGTTATAAATTCAGTTTTAAAATCAATAAAAAAATCAAAATTAAAAAAAATAATATTAGATCCTGTTATGGTAGCCAAAGGTGGAGCTAAGCTTATTGATAATAAAGCTATTTTAGTTTTGAAAAAAAAACTAATAAAAAAAGTAGATTTAATAACACCTAATATTCCTGAAGCCGAAATACTAACTAAAATAAAAATTAAATCTATGCTAGATATGAAAAATGCTGCTCAAATATTATTAAATTTAGGCGCTAAGAATGTTTTAATGAAAGGTGGCCATTTAAACTCTAAAGCCTCGAAAGATATTTTTGTAAATAAAAAAGAAACTGCAATATTTACAAATAAAAAAATTAAAACAAAAAATACTCACGGAACTGGATGTACATTATCAAGTGCAATCGCAACGTATTATGGATGTGGAAAAAGTCTAAAGAAATCTTGTGAGTTGGGTATTAGATATGTAAACAATGCCATTAGGACAAGACCAAACTTTGGAAAAGGAAATGGACCAATTAATCACTTAAACAGTTTTATTATAGAAAAAAAATTTAGATGAATAATGTAGTCGTTGTTGGATCGCAGTGGGGAGATGAAGGAAAAGGGAAAATAGTTGATTGGTTATCCAGCGAAGCAGATGTTGTCATAAGATTTCAAGGAGGTCATAATGCTGGTCATACATTAGTCATAGATGGTGTTACCTATAAATTAAGATTGTTACCATCAGGAATTGTTAGAAAAAATAAAATTTCAATCATAGGAAATGGAGTTGTTGTAGATCCTTGGGCACTTTTAGATGAAATTGAAGAAGCTAAATCTAAAGGTGTGGAAATTAATAAAAATAATCTCATATTATCAGAAACTGCTACATTAATTTTACCATTTCATAGAGAGATGGATGAAATAAGAGAAGACTCTGCAGGTAAATCGAAAATTGGAACTACTAGAAGAGGTATTGGTCCAGCATATGAAGATAAAGTAGGGAGAAGATCTATACGAGTAATGGATCTTGCGTCAAAACAAAATCTTGAAAATCGATTATCATTAGTACTTGAACACCATAATGCCATCCGAAAAGGATTAGGTAAACCAATATATGAAAAAGATAAACTTGTTGAGGACTTATTAAAAATTGCCCCAAATATTTTAGAATATTCAGCACCTGTTTGGAGAAAGATAGACGAATTTAAATCTGAAAATAAAAAAATATTATTTGAGGGAGCCCAAGGAATATTGCTTGATGTTGATCACGGAACATATCCATATGTAACTTCATCCAATACAGTAGCAGCATCAGCAGCAACAGGATCAGGATGTGGTCCAAACTCAATAAACTATGTGTTAGGAATTACAAAAGCATATACAACAAGGGTAGGTGAAGGACCTTTCCCAACAGAATTAACAGATGATATTGGTAATCATTTAGGTGAAAAGGGACATGAATTTGGAACTGTAACTAGCAGAAAAAGAAGATGCGGCTGGTTTGATGGAGTTCTAGTAAGACAAACAATAAAGATTTCGGGTATTGATGGAATAGCATTAACTAAATTAGATGTATTAGATGAACTTGATGAAATAAATCTTTGCGTAGCTTACGAACTAAATGGCAAAGAAATAGATTACTTTCCTGCTGCTGTTGAAGATCAATTAAATGTCAAACCAGTATATAAAACATTCAAAGGCTGGAAATCTAAAACCAAAGGTATTAAAAAATATGATGATTTACCTAATAATGCAAAAATTTATGTAAAAGCTATTGAAGAGTTTATTGAGACAAAAATATCCAGTATTTCAACAAGCCCAGAGAGAGAAGATACTATTCTTTTAGTAGATCCATTTAACTATTAAAAATAGCAGTATTAATTTGCAGGTAGAAGATTTTTTGATTTAGCAGAGTTAAGCATATGTTTTTGAAGTTTTTCAAATGCTTTATTTTCAATTTGTCTTATTCTTTCTCTACTTATTTTAAATTTTTTACTTAAATCTTCTAGAGTTATTGGATCATCTGTTAATCTTCTTGAGTAAAGAATTTCTTTTTCTCTTTCATTTAAAATTTTAATAGAATCTTGAAGAAGATCTTTTCGTTGCTCCATTTCTTCATTTTGAGCAAATTTAAGTTCTTGATCCATATCATTGTCTACAACCCAATCTTGCCATTCATCACCGTCTTCTCCAATTGGTGCATTTAATGACTGCTCTTTTCCTGAAAGCCTTCTATTCATAGATACAACTTCTTGTTCACTAACATCTAATCTGTTTGCTATATCTTTTACGTGTTCATCACGTAAGTCACCTTCAGTTCTAGGTGCAATTTGATTTTTTAACTTCTTCAAGTTGAAAAAAAGCTTCTTCTGAGCTGTTGTGGTTCCAATTTTTACTAAGCTCCATGATCTTAGAATATATTCTTGAATAGAAGCTTTAATCCACCACATCGCATAAGTCGCAAGTCTAAAACCTTTTTCTGGCTCAAATTTTTTAACAGCTTGCATTAAACCTACATTACCTTCTGAAATCATTTCATTAAGAGGCAAACCATAACCTTTGTACCCCATTGCTATTTTAGCAACTAGTCTAAGATGACTTGTAACTAGTTTTTCAGCTGATTTAACATTTCCTGTAGTTTGCCAGTTTTTAGCAAGCATATATTCTTCTTCAGCATCTAGCATAGGAAATTTTTTTATCTGAGCTAGATATGCAGCTAAACCACCTTCATTTGAAAGAGTAGGCAAATTATATGTATTATTACTCATTGGAAGTATTTATGTAATAGAGAAATTTTTTTTTACAATCGTTTTATTTACTTAATTTTCTTAGTTTTTTTAAGATATCATTTAATTCGTTTGGGATATTTGATGAAAATTCTAATCTTTCCCCTGTCCTTGGATGGTCAAAACCTAGCTGTTTTGCATGTAAAAATTGTCTCTCAAGATTGGAAATTTTATTATTAAGATCTTCATTAATGTTTTTAAATTTTTTAAATTTTTTTTTATATTTTTTATCTCCAAGAATATTGTTACCTTTGTATGACATATGAACTCTTATTTGATGAGTTCTTCCAGTTTCTAATTTACATTGTATAAAACTAAAAGTTGGAACATTATCGTTCTCAAAAAGCTCTAATGTTTCATAATGTGTAATTGCCTTTTTACCTTTGCTTGATGATACTTCCATCATCTGTCTATTTTTCGAACTTCTGGTTATTAATGTTTCAATTGTTCCTTTTTGAGGCCTTAATTTTCCCCAAATTAAAGTTTGATAAACTCTAGTTATAGAATGTTCAGAGAATTGAAGTGATAATTTTTCATGAGTTGAGTTATTTTTTGCTATTACAATTAATCCAGAAGTATCTTTATCAATTCTATGAACTATACCAGGTCTCAGTTCATCTCCAATATCAGATAAATTTTTGCTATCATAATTCATTAACGCATTAACTATCGTATTATCATAATTACCAGCACCAGGATGCATTGAAATTCCAGATGGTTTGTCAATTACAATTAAATCTTCATCTTCGTGAATTATGTTTAATTTAAAATTATAAGGTTTTAAGCTTTGTTTCTTAGGTTCAACAATTTCAAGCTCAATTTTGTCATTTAATTTAGTTTTAATTGAAGGGTCTTGTATAATTTTCTCATTAATTTTTAATTTACTTTCTAATATTAAATTTTTTACTCTAGTTCTGCTTAAACTCTTATCATGATTTGCTAATATTGTGTCTACTCTCTTGTTATTATCATCCTCTTTAATAATAAAATTGATGATATTTTTCATAAATTATTATATTAAATTATTATGCGTTCGTAGCTCAACTGGATAGAGCGCCAGATTTCGGCTCTGGAGGTTCAGGGTTCGACTCCTTGCGGGCGCACCATTATTCGCCCATATTAATAAGCGTTCCTTTGTTTTTTGCGACATTGAAAGAATAATAGAATAATGCAATTGATAATACAAAGTAAACTCCATTCCACATGAAAGCATAATAGATATTTTGAATATCTACAGTTTGATTAATCAAAATATTTCTTGCTTCTTCAAATATATATACCAATGGTAGTAGATAAGCTATCTTCTGGAACACCTCTGGCAATATTTCAATTGGATAATAAATGCATCCAAATGGAGCTAATAAAAACATTGTAGACCATGCTATATTTTCAAAAGAGGGACCATATCTTAATAGACCAGCAGATACCAGGATGCCAAGTGTTATTCCAAATAAATATAGGCTCAAAAATAAAAAGAATAAAAATATTCCTAAATCTAAAATCGAAATACCGAATAATGGAGAAGTTAAAAGCACTGCAGGTATTAAACCTATAAGAGCTCTAATTAAAGCTGTAGCAACAAGTGAAGTTAATATTTCACCAATTTTCATTGGCGCAATAAATAAATTTGTAAAGTTTCTACTCCAAATCTCTTCAAGAAATAGCATATTAAATCCAATGCTTGTTCTGAAAAGAAAATCATAAAGGATTGCGCACGTTAATATAACTCCTACCGCATTATTATAATATGTTGTATGTGTAGCAAAAAAATTTGAGATAAATCCCCATAAAGTAATTTGAATAGTTGGCCAATAAACAAGATCTAAAACTCTTGGGAAAGATCTGGTAATTAAATAAAAATGTCTTAAAAAAAGACCATACATTCTAGTTAAGCTCATTTTTGCTCCTTGATAATTTTAAAAAAACTTCCTCTAGGTTTTTTCTGCCATGTTTATTGATTAGTTCTTTAGGATTTCCTTCATCGATAATAATCCCATCCTTCATCATTAAAATTGATTTACAAAGCCTAGTGACTTCATTCATATTATGAGAGGCAAGAAGTATAGATATTTTTTTTTCTTTTTTATAATCTTCCAAAAAAGATCTAACAAAATCACCTACTTCCGGATCTAATGATGCAGTTGGCTCATCTAATAGTAATACTTTTGGTTCGTTGATTAATGCTTTTGCCAAACTTACTCTATTTTTTTGTCCAGATGATAATTCACCTGTAATGCTATTAAGCAAATCTTCTAATCTTAATTTTTCTGATAAAAATTCGATCCTCTCATTTATATTATTTATTTTGTATAATTTTCCATAAACAGTTAGATTTTGTTTAACTGTAAGTTTTTTTGGTAATTCAATATATGGAGATATGAAGTTAATCTGTTCCAAGATTTCA
>CACMFU010000016.1 GCA_902613065.1 uncultured Pelagibacteraceae bacterium
CTTTATTCCAGTATTTTTTTATAAAAAATTCATTCTCTATATTTAATGAAAAATATTTATTAATAGCCAATAATTTTTTTAAAGTATTATTAATTTTAAATATTTTAAGCTTTTTAAATTTAAATTTTTTCAAAAAATTATTAACTTTTGTATCAATATATTTTTTAATTTATTCTTTAACTACTGGTTTTGACAGACTTTATGTGGACTCTATTATTTCATTAATAATCCCACTTCTTTTTTTGATTTTTAAAAAAAATTTATCAAAAGTGGATGCATTTCTATTTATACTTTTATTCATAACGATACCATCATTAAAATTTAGTGGTATCATTGTAATTTTTGGGCTAAGTCTAATTTTTATATCTTTAAGTGTAATAGAAAAAAATTTTAAAAATTCTTTATTTATTTTATTCTGTCTAATATTAAGTTATTTTTTAAATTCATTTCATCACAACAAAGATGTATTACTGAAAAAAAGTTTGTACAACAAACCATCAGAAGAAATTTATCAAAATAGGAACCAATTTTATAATATTAATAATGAATTAAAAGTTATATCTAGAGAATATAGAAAGGACAAAATTGATAATAAATATAGAATAGAAATATTAATAGTAAATTTTAAAGAACTATCTAAAAAAAGCATATATCATACAAAAACTTTTTTAGTTTTTAATAAAATATTTGAAAGGTTACAAGTAGATTTAAAATTCTATGAATTTAAATTAAATTTATGGATATGGATAATATTAATATCAATATTAACTTCTATTGTATTTAAGCGTGATAAAAACATAGTTATAACATCATTATTATACATACTTTTTATAATTTCATATTTTATAATTTTAGTGAGCTGGGCTATAATGAATAATTTAGTAAATCCAGATTTAACAATTGAACAATCATGGCAAAGACACTTAGGTGTTTTAATATTTGGGTATATTTTGTATTTAATTATAAAAATTTTAAACACTTATAATTTTGGTTATTTTAATTATTCTATAATCCTCTCAATTATTGTTATGATAACAGTCCCTAACTCTTTTAGAAATTTTTTATCATTTAATATTATTTTAAAAGATGAGTATTGGAATAAGTCTTTCAAAATGAGAAATGAAATTAGATATTTAGCAGAAGAAATTCAAACAAAAATTCCAAAATATTCTAAAGTAATAGTTTGTAACATAGATAATTTTAAAGGATATTTCTATCCTGTACTTAGATATGAGTTAATAGATATTAATACAATAAAAAATGATGATTATAGGCTAAAAGATTTTATTAATAAATTAGATAAAAAAAGAAACAATAATAATAATTTATTTATTTTAATTTCTGATAACCAAAATATAAATATAGAAGTATCTAAAATATTTGATTTAAATAAAGTTTATTATTCTAAAATTTTATACAACAAAAATTCTATATTATATAAATTAGAAAATAATTAATGCTTAGATATTCAATATATGTAGTTATTATTTTTATTTTAATAGAGTTTTTTTTGAGATTTACGGGATTTGGTTATCCAATATTATATAAAAATACGTCTGATAATTATTATCCAATTAACAATCAAAATTTAAAAAGATATAAAGGTAACGAAGTTAATATAAATAGACTTGGTATGAGAACTAATTTTGAATGGAAGAATTATAATAATAAAAAAAAATTAATTTTTTTTGGAGATAGTGTGGCATTTGCAGGATCTTACATAGATAACAAAGATATATTTTCTGAAAAGATATGCGCAAGATATGTAACGGATTATATATGCGGAAATTATGGTGTAAATGGTTATTTATTAGAAAATTTAACAAATAGAATTGAGGAAATAAAAAAAAGTAATTTAATATATGAAAAACTTATCATTGTTGTAAGTAATTCATTTAATTATGGTAAAACTAATTTTCATGATTTACCTTTTTATGAAAATTTTAATTATAAATTTTTTAGATCAACAATAGAGGTAATAAATCATTTTTTGTTCAAATATAAGATCTATGATAATTATCATTCATCAAATGAAAAAAATATAATTAATGTTAATAAACTAAAAAAATCGAACTCAACACAACTAATTGAATTTAATAAAGTTTTAAATGATTTATCGTTAGAAAAAGACATATATATATTTATTTTACCAACTCTGGAAAACCTTGATGGCAAGATATCAGCAAATCACTTTTTAACAGAAATAAATGTGACATCATATGAGGTTATAAATCTTATTGGAAAATTAAAAAATATAGAATATCAAAAACTTTACTTTAATAATGCTCACTTGAATAAAAAAGGTCATGATTATTTAGCTAAAATAATTTATGAATATTTAAAATGAAATTAAAAAAAAAATTAATTATGAGATTAATTTTTATAATTATTTTATTTTTTGTTTGTTTTTTGCTCTCTAATTATATCTCTACAGATATATTTGATTATAACTTTTTATAAAAAATTGTGGATAAAAATAGATATTCAAGTATTGATTTTCTAAGATTTGCTGCTGCATATACTGTAGCGATAACGCATCTAACTATAAATCATTTTCAACCAAATTTAGAATTAGAGATTGTATCATCTATGGCTGTTGAAGTTTTTTTTATAATTAGTGGTTTTGTTTTGGCTCCTCAAATTATAAGACTTGCAACTGAAAATATTTTTAGTAACTACAAGATATTTTTAATTAGAAGATGGTACAGAACAATTCCTTTATATGTATTAAGTCTTCTACTAACATCATTAATACTTAATAAATTTATAACACTAGACTTAGTAAAATATCTTTTATTTATTCAAAATTTTTTTCATTTATTTGTAGTTGAAGATTATTTTTCAATTTCGTGGAGTTTATCTGTAGAGGAATGGTTTTATATTATTTTTCCTTTATTTTTAATAATAATATCATTTTTTTTTAATTTAAAAAAAAAGAATTTAATTATAGCATCTTTATTTTTTATTATCCTTATATTTCTAATTAGATTTTTCTTTGCAAATCATGATGATTGGGGATCAGACGTAAGGAGAATAGTTTTATTTAGATTGGACTCAATTGCTTTCGGTTTTCTACTATATTTTTTTAAAGATTTAATTGTTAATAATAAAAAAAATCTGTTTAAATTATTTATTTTATTTTTAATTGTCTCACTAATAACTTTTAAATTGTTTGAGTCCAATATTGAAGAAAATTTATTATATTTAAAGTTAATCTCACATTATGTTATAGCTATTTGGGGGAGTAGTTTGTTAATTTTTGTATATTTATTAGATAAATATATTGTAAATAAATTTTTAATCAAAATGAATTTTTTCTTAGGAAAAATTTCTTATTCTACTTATTTATTTCATTTATTACTCATATATATTATAGGTTCATTCAACGAAATTAATTTTGAATTTTTTTTAGTTATTTTTACTGTTTCTCAAGTTTTAATATCAATAATGTTATTTAATATAATAGAAAACCCGATCTTAAAGTCTAGGCCAAACTATCAAAAAATTTATAAATCATCTTTTAAGGAATAAATAAAGCCAAGTGAAAACCAAGTTAAATTCATTCCATACGAATTAAAAAAACTCCCAGATGGTAAAAATGGAAAGAATAATAAAAGTGTAAATGTAAATATAATCGATTTTTCAAAAAAAGACTTAGAATTTTTTATCTTTGAGAAGAATAAGTAAATTAGTCCAAAATAAAAAATCATTGCAGAGAATATTCCCGTGTCACTAAGTAGTTCCATAAAAAAATTATGAGGATGCGTACTACAATTTTGATATAAGATTGGACATTCGTATCTATATGTTTGTAATCCAGTGCCTAAAAGAAAATTATCTTTAAAAATTTCGTATGCATTATTAAACATGTGAAAATATATGTTATTTTCAAATTGTAAAAAAGTATATGTAATTCGCTCTTTAATTATACTATCGCTTTGTAAATACAACGGAATGAATACAAATATGAATACAGTAAAATAAATTAGTAAATTAGTTGATTTAATTTTTTTATAATTAACTAGAGGAATTAATAACAAAGCAAATGTTGATAAGATAGAAGCAAGTCTTTCTCCAGTAATTAAAATTGAAAAGTATAAAAATAAAATAAACAAAAATTTGAACTTATAAAAAAAATTATTTTTTTGTTTAAAAAGAAAATAAATATAAAATGGTGAAAGCTTAAAAAGTATACCCCCCGGAATTTGCTCATCTTTAAAAAAGGATGTAAGCCTTCCAGCTTGCTGCTGAGGAAATCCCAATATATTTGTCCCTAATATTCTTTGTATCCATAGGTCTACACAAATAATTAAAACTATTATGAAGACTATTTTAGATAATTTAATACTATTTTTTTTATTTGTGTTTAAGAAAAAAACTAGGCAAACAAACATTAATATATAAGAAAAGAAGGAAATCAAATTTTCAAAAGATTGAAATTTATACTTTGAAAAAATACTTGTTAAAAAAAATAGTATTAAAACCAAATAAAAAAAATAGTATTTTTGATTATTAATAACTTCTATTTTATTATTTTTAAAAACATAAACTAAAAAAAATAACGAAATTAAAGCTGAGTTTAAATTAAGGAAAAAAACACCAACTAACAATGATATTGGAAATATATAAATAAAGAAATAAAGATAATTATCCAAATTTTTGTATTGAAACATAATATAAATGTTGATTAAACATGTTTACAATGAAACTTTTTAAATCTCAAATAATAAGAGTAAAAAAAAAGAAGAATTTAAGAATTATCGAACCAGTTAATATATACGATGTTGAATTTGGTAATAATTGTTTTGTAGGTCCCTTCTGCGAAATTCAAAAAAATGTTAAGATAGGAGATAACACTAAAATACAATCTCATACATTTATTTGTGAGTTAGTAACCATAGGAAAAAATTGCTTTGTAGGTCATGGAGTAATGTTTATAAATGATAAATTTAGTGATGGAAAACCAGCAAATGGAAATAAAAGAAAATGGAAAAATACAAAAATTAGTACAAATGTATATATTGGCAGTAATTCGACAATTTTACCTGTAAATATTTGTTCTAATGTTGTTATTGGCGCAGGATCAGTTGTCACAAAAGATATCTCAAAACCTGGAAAATATTTTGGTAATCCTGCAAAAAAAATTTGATGGGTTTATATTTTTATTTATTATTACTTTTAGATTTATTTATAATTTGTTTAATTTTTAATAATGCTACTTTTTTTTCAAAGTATTTTGGATTAAGTAAGAAGAAAGCTGATAAAACACCAGTAATTGGTGGATTAGGAATTTATATATTTCTAATTATTTTTAATTTATCTCTACTGATTTTTTCTAAACAGAACATAAATTTTGAGCAAATAAATATTCTATTACTTCTAACAGTTGTTTTTATTATAGGCTTTATCGATGATATATATCAAATTAGCTACACATATAGGTTGTTATTAATTTATTTGACACTTTTTGTTTTTTTGCAATTTACGGATTTTTATTTAATAGATTACCTTTATTTTGAGAGCTTAAATAAAACATTTTTATTAGATAATCTCTCAATTTATATAACTCCTTTTTTTATTTTATTATTACTTAATAGTCTCAACATGGCAGATGGTATAAATGGAAATTCTGGGTTAATTATAATATCATACATAATTTTACTGTTTGATAAAAATTTAAATTTAAATACTTTAATTCTTCCTACATTGCTTGCTATTATAATTTTTCTATACTTTAATCTTAGAAATAAGATTTATCTTGGAGACTCAGGTGTATATTTATTATCTGTTTTAGTATCTCTATATACAATAAATAAATATAATTTTTTAGATATTAAACTTTCATGCGAGGAAATTTTTGTAATTTTTCTTATACCAGGAATAGATATGTTTCGATTATTTATAACTAGAATTAAAAATAACAAAAATCCATTTAAAGGTGATTTAAATCATTTTCATCACATTTTAAATAAAAGGTTTAATTTAACGCAAACAATAATTATTTATCTTTTGCTTATTAATTGGCCAAATATACTCTTAAAAATGTTTGAAATTAATATTTTATATTTAATATTTATAAATATATTTATGTTTATTTTTATAATATATACTTTAAATAAGTTGGAAAAACTTTCTAAATAATTTTAAAAATATAAACAAAAAAGGATTTTTTTCATTATTCCTTTTTAAAGATTTATAACATTCTATATTTGCCTTAATTATATTTTTAAGTCCTGAACTAGCACCACCTATAGACATAAGGACAGTATAATTATTGTAGTACCTATATTTTGTATTTTTATTATTCTTTGATTTAATAAAAAAATCAAAGTCCGCTGAGATTTTATATCTTAGGTCAAACAAACCACTATTTATAAGATATTTTTTTCTTATCAAAGTCCCAGGATGAGGTAAATGAAAACCGACTTTATTTATATTGAGTGTATTCCCAGTCTTAAATTTTCTTGAAAAACCGAAAATATTTTTTTTGTATAGTACATTTGAATATAAAATATCCACAATATTTTCTTCTAAAATCTTTATAGAATTTAATAAAAAAAACTCATCAATTAATTGATCATCAGAATTTAAAAATAAAATAAATTCACCTTTTGAATATTTTACACCTTTATTCATTGCATAATATATTCCTTCATCTGTCTCTGATACTGTTTTAATTTTGTTACTAGCAAATTTTTTAATAATATTTTTTGTGTTATCGGTTGAATTATTATCGATTATTAGGTGTTCATAATTATGATATTTTTGATCTCTTACCGATTTCAAGCAATTCTCTAAAGTATTTTCAGAATTAAACGTTGGAGTAATAATAGTTATTAGCATTAAATTATTTTTTTAAAAATATTTATATACTGATTTTTAATTTTTTTTTTGTTGCAATTTTGCAGGGCGTACTTTCTTGATTTAATAGAAATTTCTTTAATTTTTCTTGGTTTTAAATTTTTTAAAAATTTTGGAATTTTATTTTTTTCTTTTATATCAAAAGTATATCCTACTTTTTTTAATACTTCAGTCGAACCTCCATTTTTGAAACTTATTACTACATTTCCTGAAGCTAATGCTTCTAAAACTGTTAAAGGTAAATTATCTATTAAGGATGTGCATAAATAAATATCTGATAAAGAATAGTATTCGCTTATTGAATTATGCGGTAAAAAATCTATTTGTTTAAGATTATTTCGATTTTTAAGATTTATATTATTTTTACCAAGTGATAAAAAAAAAATATCTTTTTGATTTTGTAATTTGTTTACAATTTCAATAAAATACTCATATCCTTTTCTTTTATCTAAAATATCTTGGGCGCTAAATAGAACAATTTTTTTGTTTTGTGGAATGTTATATTTTTTTCTTAAATAGGTTTTGTTTCTTGGTTTAAAAATATTTGTATCGATTGGATAACATTTACATAGATATATTTTAGCCGCATATTTTGGGTACATTTCAGTAAATTTTTTAATCATCCATTTATTATGAGCAATAAAATAGAAATTTTTTTTTCTAACGATTTCCTTTTTTTTTCGTAAACAATATTTAGAAATAAAATCTTTGTAATCTTTATTTTTGAAAAAATAATGTTGAGTAGAGTTTAGAAACCACATATCATGTAAGCTTATTACTACTTTGTTTTTTATTTTACTCAACTCATGCAATGATATCATTGATCTATTAATCCAATGGATATTAACGATATCAGCATCTATACAAGAGATTTTATTGAATATTTTTGTATTAAATATATTTAGCGATTGATGAAATTTCTTTTTTAAAAAAACTTTTATTAATAATATTTCAACTATTCTTAATAAGTTTAAAAAAGTCTTTTGAAAAAAATTAAATATTTCTTTCGTATCTTTATATTTTGAATAAACAGTATAAAAAAAAGATCCTTTTTTTTTATTATTTAAGCATTTATAAATTGAATATGCTGCAATATTAGCTCCGCCTTTAAAATCACTAAATGATAAAAATAATATCTTCATCAATCAAATAGGTTTAAATTTTTTTTATACCAATTACAAATTTCTGGAAGTTGTGCCTCTAGTAAATCTCTATCTCTCCATCCAATTTTATTTAATTTTTTACAATTAATCTTATAAATTTTATCATTAAATGGTCTATCTTTAATAAATCTTATATTTTTTTTTAAATCTTTATTTAGATGTTTCGCGATCAATTTAATTATATCGATTACTTTGTAAGATTTACTTGCTGCAATATTGTAAATTTCATTTTGTTTTCCTTTATTAATAATTTTAATTAATCCATTACAAAAATCATTTACTGATAAATAAAATCTGATCGAGTTTCCCTTGCCATGTACTGTCATTTTTTTTTTATTTAAAAAGGAATATATGGTTTTAGAAATTAATTTTTCAGGAAATTGTCTTATTCCATAAATATTGTTTGCTCTAACAGTTGTGACATTTAATTTGTAGGAATGATTGTATGAATTTACAATCATATCGGCAGCTGCTTTTGAAGCAGCATAAGGGTTGGTAGGATTTAAAATTTGATCCTCTTTAAAAGGTTTGTTTAAATTTTCTCCGTATACTTCGTCGGTACTCACATGAATTATTTTTTTTACATTTTGTTTTCTACAAGCTTCTAAGAATGAGTGAGTTCCCAATGTGTTAGTTTTAGTAAATAACAATGAATTTCCAAATGAATTATCAACGTGACTTTCGGCGGCAACATTAATAGCCATTTCAACATTTTTTAAACTACGTTCTAAAACTTTATAATTTAATAAGTCGCTTTTAATAAAATATACATTTTTTTTTTTTAATATTTTAGATAAATATTTTAGATTTGCTGCATACGTAATCTTATCATATAGTAGAATTTTAGATTTCTTATATTCATTAAATATTCTTTCAGACACATGAGATCCAACAAAGCCCGCTGCTCCTGTAATTAATATTTTTTTCATCTGATTTTTTTTAAATATTTATTAAGTTTTTTAAAATAATCCAATAAATTTTTCTTTTTTATTTTAATTTTCGTTAGCTTGTAAAGATAACCTGTATTAAAGCAAAAATCATTATCAGTAAAATTTTTTTTTAAATTTATCTCAATTTTAATTTTTTTTGTATCAATTATTTTATTTAAAAAAAAATTAATTTTAATAGGAATTCCAGAGCCTAAATTGACTATTCCTTTAATATTAAGTTTAAGTAATTTTTCAATGTAAATACAAAAATAATTAATTGGTAATAAATCTTTGTAAAGATAATAATTGTTATCAAAAATTATTTTTTTTTTTTTTATACCATTGATTATTGTACTAGTTAAAGAGGGTCTTTTTTTCTTTCCAATTTCAAATCCTATAACATTCGAAACTCTTAAAATAAGAAGATTATTTTTTATAATTTTTATACAATTTTTTTCGGACATAATACAATTTTTGGAATAAATATTAACAGGATTAATTTTTGACTTTTCGGTTATATCAATTTGAGGTTTATATACCTGCCTTGAACTAATAATAACTAAATTAGAATTAGTTTTTTTAATTTGTTTTGCTATTTTTAAATTTCTATCTAAGTTTGTATTATATTTTTTTAAGAAAAAACTTTTACTATTACTAAAATTTATAATTGTATCATAGTTGCCAAACTTAAATTTATTTACTTGCTTAAATCTGAGTTTTTTAACATTATATTTTTTTTTAAGATATTTATATAAATTTTCTTGTAAAAAACTTTTATGGCCTATTAAAAAAATTCTTTTTTTAAGATTTTGTTTTAACACCTATTAATCCAGAGTAATCAATTTGTTGAAAAAATATATTTTTTTTATTTACAAAATATTCATCAACTGCTTTTTTACATCCTTTCCAATGACCATAATCATCAATAATAATTATTCCACCTGATTGTAACTTGGGAAATAGAATTTCTAATTCTTTCTTGGTAGATTCATAAAAATCAGTATCCAACCTTAATAAACTTATTTTTTCTGGAAAATTGCCATCTAAAGTTTTCTCTACTAATCCCTTAACATAAATTATATTTTTTTCGTTGAGCCCTGTTTTTATCATGTTTTTTTTTACATAATCCAATTTTGAGTAAGCCCAAATATCTTTCATATTTTCTTTTTTACTAGTTTTTTTCATTTCTTCTTTTGCATTTTGATTTAATATATTTACGTCATAATCACTTGGATTAGACATTCCATCAAAGGTATCATATAGCCACAAATTTTTGTTCTCATTTTTATTAAATTTTAACATTGCATGAGCAATCATCATTGCAGATCCACCCCTGAAAACTCCACATTCGACAATATCTCCATCAATCTCATTTTTATAGATATAATTGATAGATTGAAAAAGAGATAAAAATCTTTCTCTACTTATGTTTAATGATTCAGATTGGCAAATTTTTAAAACTTTATCAAAAAAAGATTTATTTTTTTTATCAAATGTTAGATCGTCTAATTGATGTATTTTTTTTATTTCATATGATAAGGATTTTAAGAAAAGTTTGATAATTTTTTTTATCATATGTAATCTAGTTGTTTATAATGACTTTAAGAAAAAAAATAGAGGGAAAAATTGGATAATTTACTTAAATTTATCAATTTAAAACACCATACAATTTTTTTTTTAATCATTTTTTATGGATTGTCTATCGCAATATTTTTAAAAGAAATAAATCTGTTATTTTTACCCAATAATGATTTAATAATAATATATTTATACAGACTAATAATAATTATTTTTAGCATCTATTTATTTTTACATTTAAGAAAAAAAATAAACATTGGTATTATTATATTAATATTTATAAACTTAATTTTTTTATTTAATACAATTTTTGTAGACGGATTAAATTTTAAAATAAATGGAATTGAGTTTTTTAAAAATCTTAATACACATTACGATTATAGAGATATATTTTTTTTATCAAAAGCAAAAATATTATTAATTAATATATTTAATGTAATACTTCCTTTAATTGTATTGTCGTCTATCGATTTTAAAAATTTCGATTTAAAGTATTTTAAGATAGCAAGCTTAAAAATTTGTAATTTTTTTTTAATTTTTTTATTTTTTTTTCTTACATATAAGCTTTTTTATGTTCATTTATTTCTTACTGATGATAAAAACATTGAAAGAATTTTGATTAACATACACTCACTTCTTTATATTCTTAATATTCATTTTCTTTTAATAGTTGACAAAATTTTTTTCGAAAAAAAAGTTAATAAGTTAGATTACGCTAGAATAGCTTGTATTTTTATTTGTTTGTTAATTACCAAATCATATATTTTTATCTTAATAAGTTTTTTTACTTTTTCAGCTTATGTTTTTTTATTTATAAAAAATAAAAAATTTAATATATTAATAATTCTAATAGCTCTAGTAAGTTCTATATTTTTAACTTTTTTTCAATATTTATTTTATAAATTAAATTTAATACTTTATATTAAAGAACCTGGCACAATATTAAATTCAATTTATATAAGAATAGAAAATATAAATTATTATTTATTTTACTCTGAAAATGTTAATCTTATAACGGGGAATAATATTTTTTCAGATCAAGCGGCAACTTATCCACATAATTTTTTTATTGATACTTTAATTTGCTCAGGGATAATAGGAGTTTTTGCTTTGGTTTATCTATTTTATTTAATTTTTAAAAATATTAAAATGCTTCAATCAAATAAATTATTTTTTTTGTTATTATTTTTTCAATCTTTAATTTTCTCAATTTTCTCAGGATTTCTGTTTACTAATATTATTTTTAATATTTCTTTAGCTGTTCTCCTTTGCTTTGTAGGCGAAAAAGATGAGAATATTGTTAAGAATTCCTTGGGTTGAGAAATATTTATAATTAAAAATGAGATGATAGCAGACATAGATGTTGCTAAAGCAGCTCCATTTACACCAAAATAATTAATTAAATAATAATTTAGAATAATATTAACTATGATTGCGCTTGATTGAAAAAAAAGAATCTGAGTATATTTTGAATAAATATATTGTTTGTGAACCCATAAATTTATTATTAATGCAGCGCTAACATTTAAACCTAAAATTTTTAAAGAATTTAAAACTACTTGAAAGTTTTCACCAAAAAGATTTAAATATGTTTTACCTAAGATTAAAGCACATAAATAGGTCGTAATACCTGCTATAACACTAATAAAAATTAGATTTTGATAAATATTTTTAAATTTTTCCTTGTCATTAGATATTCTATTCAAATTTGGGTAAATAAATTGGAAAAAATGCGTTCCAAATAAAAGTATGATTGTTATTATTCTAGATGTTGCTGAATAATAACCTGCCTTCTCCACTCCAAGTATATTTGATATCATTAAAACATCAATTCTCATTGAAATTAAAAAAGCAAAAGCTAAAAGTGGAAATAGTATTATTTTTTTTAGTATTTTTTTTGTATATCCGAATGAAAATATTAAATTTGCAAAATTATTCCCATTTTTTTTAAAATAGTAAATCACTATTCCAGAAAAAAAAACATTTTCAAAAAAATAAGCAAACGCTAAATAAATATAATCATATTTATTTAAAATTAAAAATAACTTGATAACAAAAAATATAATATTTTGTAGAAACTTGATTTTGAAGATTATATTAAACTGTCCTCTAACAAATATTTCGCTATAAAATATAGAAAAGGGTTCTGATAAAATTATTAGATTTAATATCAAAATTAGGTTTTTTAAGTCCTTATCAATATTTAAAAATGTTAACAGTAAAGCAATTGACAAGTATAAAAATACAGAAGCATAAAAAGTTATCAGAAAACATGATCCTATTTCTCTTCTCCGCCTTTCAAAATTAGATGAAAGAGATTTATTCAAGTAGTAATGAATATTTGAAAATGAAATTGAGTAAACAATGAAGAAAATTGTTTGAGCAATAGTAAATTTACCAAATAGTTCTGCACTGTAAGTCCTTGCAAAAACTACAATTATAAAAAAAGAAAAAAAATATGATATTACATTTGATGAAAAAAAATATGAAAAATTTGGAAGGAAACCGGTAAAATTTTCAAGTTTTTTATAAATTTTTTTCATTTAAAAGTTTTTTTATAAAATTATTTAGTAGACTTATCCTGTTTTCATAATTATGAAAATTATAAGTTTTTTTATAACCATTAATTGAAATTTTATTAAGCAATTTTTCATCCGAAAGATATTTGTCGCATTTTTGTATTAGGTCTTCTTTATTTAAAAAAATATCAATTTCATCACCTATGTTAAATAGTTTTTCTAGTCCCTTTTTCTTATCAGTTATCACAAGACATCCAAGACCCGTGCCCTCAAATAATCTCATATTTCCTGCAAATTCTGTATCTCCAATATGAGTATTTATCAAAATTTTTGTTTTTGATAATACATTATACATGTCTTTACCAAATATAGGTTTTCTCGCAAAGGAATAAATATAAAGAATTTTAAAAAAAAAACTAAAATCCTTAAATATGCTAAACTTATATATTGATTTAAATAAGGCAAAAAAATAAGAAAGAAAAAATTTATTTGAAAAATTAATCGCTATAAATTTATTATTAAATTTTCTCATTAAAGAGTAAATTATATCAACTCTATCGTAATGAAGGTTCTTTTCTAAAAATATGGAACCAATAAAAGTTAAATTTATATTTTTTTTTATATTATGTTTTATTATTTTCTTAGGAAACGCATGTTGCATTAACAAAACATTTTTTGATATCTCATTTATGCATTTTATGTAATAACCTTCTGTACAAGTGACAATTCCATCAACATTTTTTAAATTTCTAATTATTTTTTTATTAAAAGGTGCACAGTGAAACGATAATATCAGTTTTATAAAATCTTGTTGTCTTATCAAATCTATCATTTCTTTGTTTGCTAATTCGGAGTTACCCAAGTAAACAATGTCTGGTTTATAAAATTTTATTTGTTGAATTATTATATTGTCTTTTGATCTTTTATTGCCAAACTCTTTCAACCATAATTTTTGAGATAGATCAAAATTACTTATAACTTCTTTACATTCATAATTTAATTTAGATAATTCATTTGTTATATTATTTGAAACTGAGTAATTTTCCTTAAAATATAGATCTATCAAACTATTGTAATTTAAATTTCTTAAATTATTATTTTGTAGTTTTTTAATAAATGATGGATAAGCCGAGGATATTCTCAAAAAACTAAGCATTAAAAAATTTTTTGATTTTGTAACAAATATGCTTAATTTGACTTATATTTAAATGTTCTCCTATTGGAAGACTAATAATTTGTTTGCTAAACTTTATACTATTCATATTTTTGCAATAACTTAAATGCTTATTTTTAAATACCTTAGCTTGAGGTAAAGCATATGGATAGTGTATTCCTGTATAAATTCCATTACGCTTCAAATATGATCTTAATTTATCTCTTGAAGGAGTTCTTATAACCATTAAGTGATTTGAAGACTCGGTATTCTTCATCTTTTTTACAAAAGATATTTGATCGATATTAGATAAACAATCATAATATATTTGAGCTTGATATTTTCTATATTTAATCCATTTATCTAACTCTTTTAGTTTTATTCTCAATATGCCTGCCTGGATGTTATCTAATCTTGAATTTCTTCCTTGTATTAAGTGGGAATTTTTTTTTAAACCTCCGTGATTAGCAATTTTTTTCATTAAATTATAATATTTTTTATTATTCGTTACTATGCATCCCCCATCACCATAACAACCAAGATTTTTTGAAGGGAAAAAACTAAATGTACCTATATCTCCAAATGTTGAGATTTTTTTCATATTAATTTCGGCACCATGAGCTTGGGCACAATCTTCTATTATTTTAAGGTTATATTTTTTTTTTAATTTCAAAATTTCTTTCATATTGGCAGGATTTCCGTACAAGTGTACTACAATAATTGCTTCTGTTTTTTTTGATATTTTTTTTTTTAAATCATTAATACAAATATTATGTGTATCATCTACATCTACAAATTTAAGTTTGCAGTTATTATTTATTACCGCTTCAGCTGTTGATATCCATGAATTTGATGGAACTATGATTTCAGATTTTTTTTTTAAACCTAAAGCCTTAATTGCTATTTCTAATGCATCAGTTCCATTAGCTACTCCAAGACAAAAATTAACTTTTAAGTAAATTTTAAATTCTTCCTCAAATTTGTCTAAATCCTTTCCTCCAATAAATGAAGAAGAATCAATATTTTTTTTTATTGAATTAATTATTTTTTTTTTTATATTTTTTGTTTGTTTATTTAAATCTAAAAACTTTAAAATCATTTTCCTAACTTATTAGAAGTAATTTTCTTTTTGAAGAAAACCTCTTTATTTATTTCAGCGGATTTATAAATTGCGTTTATAAGTTTAACTGTTTTAATAGCATAATCTGCTTCAAATTCTGATTTTCTTCTACTTTTTATAGTATCGATAACATGCTTATAAAATTTGACATGACCAAAACCATACACATTTTTTGGATTTGTATCATATCTAGATAGATTTTGTTTTGTTTTTAAATTGTAATACTCTAATTTATTTAAAGCAAACCCGCCTACTTTTGCCGAACCCTTAGTTCCCAAAATACTTAATGATCCTTCTACATCGTAAGGTCTCATCGCGGTTGTTGCTTCCATAATCGCAGTTTTATTATTTTTAAATTTAAATATTATTAGTGCAGTGTCTTCACACTGAATTTTAGCTAAATGTTTAGATGACTTTGCAAATACTGATATTGGTTCACCCATGATAGTTCTTAGTAGATCTAAATGATGGCTTGCCTGATTTGAGACAACACCGCCATCTAGTTTCCAGGTCCCTCTCCAACTATCTCTACTGTAATAATCTTGATCTCTTTTCCATCTAACTATTACACTTGCATGAAAAATTTTTCCAAATTTTGATTTGGATATATCATTTCTCAATTTTAAAACTGGTAAATTAAACTTATTTTGCATTACTACAAAAACTTTTTTTTTTCTTAGTTTTGCCAATTTAATTATTTTTTTTCCGTCTGAAATTTTAAGGCACATTGGTTTTTCAACTATAATATTCTTACCTAAATTTAGAACATCTATAATATGTTCAGCATGGTTACCTGAGGGAGTCAGGATTGATACTAAATCTGGTTTGGTTATATTGATTCCTTTTTTATAATTAGCAAATCCTTCAACTTTTAATTTTTTAGAAAAATAATTTAATTTTTTTTTATTAACATCAGATATACCTACAATCGTTAAATTATTTTTTAATAGCTTTATACTATCTAAATGTTTTTTTAAAATTCTTCCACATCCTATTAAAAAAATTTTCATTTTATTAAAATTCTCTTTGTAATACTCATAATTTTATTAATTATAAAATTATTATAAATATCTAGACTATAGTCAGAGTGTTTATTTGGTTTAGACAACATAATACTTTTAAATTCATCATCTGATAGTGATAATTTTTTTTTAAAGAAATTTTCATATTCTAAAGTTTTTTGAGTTTCCAAATTTGGCATTTTCAATTCTTGAACGGCCTCATTTCTATTTATTTCATTATTTCTTATTAAACAAGACAAGTGTAAAAGTCTTTTATCAATCTTAAATTTTTTTGGTAAAATATATCCTTGAAAAAATTTTGTAAAAAAAGACTCATGATGTTTTCCACCATAATCGTCCCAATCAAAGTTTGTTTTTAAAATTTCTTTAGCTTTAATTGATTTATAATTTATAAAATCAAGTAAATTTATTACTTTTATTTTTTTTTTTATTTTTTCATAATAAAATTTTTTGAATGGATACATTTTAGGAAATGTTATTAATTTTTCTTTGCCAAATTTTTTGTGAATTTTCTCTATATGACTAAAATCATCTTTTCTCCATCCCCAACTCGGAATTGTTGAATGTTCAGTGGCAAAATTTACTCCTGACAAAATATATTTTATATTATTTTCTAATGCAAAATTAATTATATAAGCAAAGATAGCATGATCAGTTAATATTTCTATATCTGGTACTCCGGCTTTTAAAAAGCTTATTTGAAGATCTTTAAATTCTTTCCAATTTAAAATTAATGTTTTATAATCAAAATTAGTTTTTTCTAGAATTTTATTTATGTTTGAATTCGAAATTTTAGAATTCCATCCATTATCCATATGAATAATTAGTGGTTTAAGTTTCATTTTAAATGCGAGATAAACAACATAACTACTATCAGTTCCTCCACTTAACCCTATAATGCAATCATAATTATTTTTTTTATTAAATTTTTTTATTTCTGATTTAATAGAATTTAGATTTTTTTTAATTTGTTCATCCGTAAAATTTGTAAAATAATCCTTTTTCTTTTCCCAATCTTCGCAAAAATTGCATACTCCTTTTGAATTTAAAGAAAATTCTCTAATAGTATCATTCATCACACATTTAGAACATTCAATCATAAATATAAAAATTTTTTTCCTGTTCAGTCGGGTAATTAAGAACAATTCCTCCATTAATTTTTTTCATTATAAAAATTGTTGAACTTGCAACCGCATCTATATTAAATTTAAATACATCCTTTAGATCATTATAATTTTTTAACCCTCCTTTATAAATAATTGGCATTTCAACTTTGTTTTGTATTAATGATATAAAATTACTATCATGTCCAAGCATTGTCCCATCTAAATCAATTAAACTGAAGAGTATTTCACCAACCTTAATGTTGTTAAGCATACTAATATATTCAAATAAACTTATATCTAAGGTTTTTTTTTTTATGTAATCATAAATCATATAATTTTTATTTTTTAGTACTATATCAATCGATACTACTACACTTTGAGAACCTAAATATTTAATACAATCTTCAAGAAGACCAAAATTATCTAAAATACTATTGTTCAATACAACTTTTTCAAAACCAAGATTGATAATTTTTTTTGCATCATCAATCTTATTTATTCCACCACCGTATGACAAAGGGAAAAAGGCTTCTCCGGAAATTTCAGACAATAGATCAAAACATATCTCATTATTGTTTTTTCTTGTTGAGATATCTAAAATTGTTAATTCATCCACTTCATATTGATTGAAAACATTAATTGTATTAATTGGGTCTCCAACATATTTATCTGATGAACTTTCATATTTTTTTCTATGAATTAGCTCCTCATTATTTAATAACAATACAGGTATAAGTCTTTTAAAAGGCATTATTTTTAATACTTTCTAAAATTTTTTTTAATAATTGAATTCCATTTTGATGACTTTTCTCTGGGTGGAATTGTATTCCAATGACTCTTTTATTTTGAATTATAGCAGGAAATTTTACAGAATGCTTGCTGTAAGCTTTAATAAAGTTTTTATCACATTTTGCGTAGAAGCTATGTGCAAAGTAAAATTTTTTAGTATTCAAAAATTCATAATCTAGAGAACAGTCTACAAGATTATTCCAACCCATATGTGGGACTTTTACAAAGTTGCTGTCGAATTTTTCTGTAACACCAGGTATCAATGAGAGCCCTCTTTCAGAACCTTCTTTACTTTCTGAAAGTAATAATTGCATGCCTAGGCATATACCAAGTAAATACTTATCCTTAAGAAACTTTTCATCTTTTAGCAAATCAAATATTCCAGAAACTTTAAGATTTTTTACTGCAGCGTCGAAGGAGCCAACACCTGGTAAAATTATAACATTTTCGGAATATAAGTCTTTCTTACTATTAGCAATATTAACAATTATGCCAACTCTATTAAGCATATTTTTTAAAGAATTAAGATTTCCTACATTTGTATTTATTAAGTTAATTTTCATAATGAATATTTTTTAAAAGTTTTAGAGTACAATTTAACTATCATATTTGGACAAAATCTTTTTTTAATATAAAGATGCATTTTTTTTTTGTTGAATTTTTTGGGATTTTTTATATTTTTTTTTAAGATCTTATTTATATCACTAAAATTATTTACTAAATATGAATTTTCTTGATTTATGTAATCTTGAGGTCCACCAGAATCAATAATTATACAAGGCAGACCACAAGATATAGCTTCAGCTATAGTAATACCAAAAGTTTCAACTGAACTTACTGATAGCAAATAATCAGATTTATTCATTAATTTTGCTATCTTATATTTATTAAGCACACCTGAGAATATAATGTTTTTTTTTAATCCATTTTTTTTTACATAGCTCAATAACTTATTTTTCTCGGGTCCATCTCCAACTATAGTTAATTGAAAATCTTCAATTTCTTTTTTTAATTCTTTTAATGAAGCTAACAATTTAATAACTCTTTTTTTTTCAACAAGCTCACAGATAATTAAAAGTTTTAGAAAATTATTTTTTTTTTCTTTTTTGATTTTGAATATTTTTGAATCTATAATGTTTCCTATAACTTGGATTTTATTTTTAACCCCAATATTTAATAATTTTTTTTTTAAAAATTTGCTTACAGCCACAACAAATAAAGCATTATTCAAACTCTTTTTAATTATGTTTATTTTTGATTTACTAAATATATTTGTAAAATAACCTGTGCTATGTTCTACAACTATATAAGGGATATTATATTTTTTTGATAATATCATAGCCGTATTAGAAACTGGAAAAGAGAAGTGGCATATTAATAAATCTGGTTTACCGTTCTCAGTAATGTAATTTTTAAGTTTGAGATTTGTTAAATATAAATCAATTTGAAGTTTAATACTGTCGAAAAATGTGGAGTATAAAAAAGTATAATAATGCTTTATTCCTTTATTTTTGAAAGAAAAATTTTTAAAAAAAAATTTAAAGAAAGTAATAAGCCTAATTCTTCTTAAAGAATAAAAATAGTTATAGAATACAGAAACTTTAAAACCATTTTTTTTAAATGCATTGACTTGATCCTTTATAAATATTCCAGCAAGTTTATTGTCATCGGT
>CACMFU010000017.1 GCA_902613065.1 uncultured Pelagibacteraceae bacterium
TTTTGTAAGTTTAGAAGATGACTTGATGAGATTGTTTGGCTCAGAAACCATGAATTCAATGCTAGAAAAGCTTGGTCTTAAAGATGGTGAAAGCATTGATCATCCTTGGATAAATAAAGCAATTGAAAGAGCACAACAAAAGGTTGAAGCAAGAAACTTTGATATAAGAAAAACGCTGATTAAATTTGATAATGTTCTTAATGACCAAAGACATGTAATTTTTGAACAACGAAAAAATGTAATAGATGGAAAAGAAAAAGAAAATTATTCAGACATTTTTTTAGAAGAAGTTCTAGATAATTTAAAAAGACAAAAAATTCTACACGAAAAATCTCCTAACTCTAAGGAATTTCCAAATACAATAAAACAGATTCTAGGTAAATCAATTGAAAATGATGAATTAGATAATATTTTAAATTCAGATCTGAAAGTAATGGAAAAAACGATAAAAAATAAATTCACTAAGAACAGAGATGAAAGAAATAATTTATTAGGCATTGAACAAGGAAAAGAAATTGAAAAAAGAATATTGGTACAAATTATAGATCAAAATTGGAAATCACATATTCAATACCTGGAACAATTAAGACAAGTAATTGGCTTAAGATCTTATGGACAAAGAGATCCTTTGGTGGAGTACAAAAAAGAAGCTTTTCTGTTATTTGAAAATTTACTGGGAAAATTAAAAACTGATCTTGTAACAATGCTTTTAAATTTAAAAATAATAGAAAAAGATGATAGTCAGACTAAAACTAGTGGTAATATTAAGAATGATCCAAAATGCCTACTTGTAAAAAATAAAGAAGGAAAAATATCTAGAAATGAAAGATGTGAAGCTACTGGAAAAAAATTTAAAAATTGTTGTGGCGCTTTATAAATTAAAATATCACTGTTAATAAAATTAATAATACAACTATTGATGTAATTGAAATAAATAATTTTTTATTCAATTTAATTTTTGAAATCAAATTTTGAACTAAATTATGTTTAATAGTAAGTTTATCTTGATTAATTGCGTTAGTACTGAAACCTTTATTTCTACCAATATCTAAAAACTTATTCTTTCTTTGATTTAATATTTCTTCTTCATTTAATGTGAGAAACTTACTTAAATTTCTATCAATAGCATTACGTACATTATCTAAAATAAGATCTTTATCCCGATGCGCACCACCTAAAGGTTCAGGTATTATCTCATCAATTATTTCTAGTTTTAAGAGATCTTTCGCTGAAAGTTTCATTGCTTTCGCAGCTTCTAAAGTCTTTGTTGGATCTCGCCAAAGTATAGTTGCACATCCTTCTGGAGATATTACTGAATATATTGCATTTTCTAACATTAATACTTTACTGGAGGAAGCTAGTGCAATAGCACCACCAGAACCTCCTTCGCCTATTATGATAGATAAAGTAGGAACAGTCAGTTGCATGGAACATTCGATAGACTTTGCTATCGCTTCTGCCTGTCCTCTTTCCTCAGCACCAACACCTGGGTAAGCACCTGGCGTATCAACAAAGTTAATTATTGGTATTTTGAATTTATTAGCTAAATTCATTAGCCTTATTGTTTTTCTGTAACCTTCTGGTCTCATCATCCCAAAATTTCTCTCAATCCTTGTATCTAAATTTTCACCCTTTTCCTGTCCTATTACTAAAACTGACTTAGAATTAAATTTACCAAAACCACATATTACAGATTTATCCTCTCCATAAAATCTATCCCCGGAAAGTGAAATAAATTCATCAAATAAATTATCAATAAAAAATTTTGATTTAGGTCTATCCTCATGTCTTGCGACCAATGTTGTCTGCCATGCATCTAGATTTGAATATACGTCTTTAAGTTTTTTATCTATTTCATTTTGTAAATCCGTTATTTTACTTGTATCAACTTCTGAAATGCCGTCTTGATTATAAGGATCTTTTAATTTATCTAATTCTATTTCTAAGTTTTTTATATCAGTCTCAAAATTTAAATAATTTTTCATTATTTTATTATATATAATTTTTAGGCGATAAAATGATCAAATTGCAAATATTATATTCTTTTCGGATAAAAAATAACATTTTTTTAAATAAAGTAATGACATAATTTATTGATTGTCATATACAACGGTTTCTAAATTTTAAAAATTATGAGTGATTCATTTATTAAAATAAATACTTTATCTGTTTCTAAGAATTTAGCTGATTTTGTAAAAAATGAACTTCTTACAGGATTGGATGTTAACGAAAAAGATTTCTGGGATGGGTTTGATAAAAGTATTAATGAACTTGCGCCAATCAATAAAAAGTTATTAGAAGTTCGTGAAACTCTTCAATCTGAAATTGATTTATGGTTAAAAAAAAACAGAAATGGAGAATTTAATCATCAAGAGTATAAGAATTTTTTAAAAGAAATTGGATATTTAAAAGAAGAAGGGAATGATTTTAAAATAGATACAAAAAAGCTTGATAGTGAAATTTCAAGCATTGCAGGTCCTCAACTTGTAGTTCCTATAATGAACTCAAGATATACATTAAATGCTGCTAATGCTAGATGGGTAAGTCTTTATGATAGTTTATATGGAACAGATTTAATTGAGTCAGAAGAAACTGGAAGTCAAAAGTATGATCCTCTAAGAGGACAAGAAGTAATAAGATATGCACGTGAATTTCTAAATGACCACTTCTCCATCAATGAAATTCATTGGAAAGATATAAATGGATTTAAAATAAAAGGCAGTGATTTGAAAATTTTAAAAGATGATAAAGAGTTTGAACTAGTAGATAAAAATAAATTTATTGGATACAGAGGAGAACCTAATAGTCCAACAACAATAATTTTAGAAAATAATAATTTAAAAATTGAGATAATAATTAACCCAAAAGCATTTAGTGCTGTCCAAGATGCTGCGGGAATAAGTGACATAATTATAGAATCTGCAATATCTACAATATGTGATAACGAAGATAGTGTTGCAGCAGTAGATTCAGAAGATAAAATATTATGTTACAGAAATTGGTTGGGTTTGATGAAAGGAACTCTAAAATCTGTCTTCGAAAAGGATGGAAAAACTTTTGAAAGAAAACTAAATCCAGATAGAAGTTATATTTCAAAAGATAATAAAAAAGAAAAATTACATGGTAGAAGCTTACTTTTAATTAGGAATGTTGGTCATCTAATGACCAATTCAGCAATTATTTTAGAAGATGGTTCTGAAGTCCCAGAAGGTATCATGGATGCATTTATTACAACTGCTGCAGCAATTCATGATCTAAAAAGAAAAGGTAACTCAAGAACTGGATCTATATATATTGTAAAACCGAAAATGCATGGACCTGATGAGACTGCTTTTACAGATAAAATATTCACAAGAGTTGAAGAAGTATTAAAACTTGAAAAGAATACAATTAAATGCGGTATTATGGATGAAGAGAGAAGAACATCTGTAAATTTAAAAGAATGTATTAGAACATTAAAAAGCAGGGTTTTTTTCATTAATACAGGTTTTTTAGACAGAACCGGAGATGAAATGCATACATCAATGGAAGCAGGTCCAATGATAAAAAAAGGTGACATGAAAAAATCAAAGTGGATAGCTGCTTATGAAGATAACAATGTTGATGTTGGTTTAAAATGTGGATTTTCAGGTGTTGCACAAATAGGTAAAGGTATGTGGGCTATGCCAGATAAAATGAAAGACATGATAGATCAAAAAATATCACATCTTGAAGCTGGTGCGAATTGCGCATGGGTACCATCTCCCACTGCAGCTTCTTTACATGCAATGCATTACCATAAGTTAAATATTTTTGAAAAGCACAAAAAATTAAATGAAAATAAAGTTAATTACATTGATAATTTATTAACGATACCAATTGCAGATAGACCTAATTGGAGCAAAGAAGAAATAAATAATGAGTTATGTAACTCAGCTCAAACAATATTAGGATATGTTGTTAGATGGGTAGATCAAGGTATAGGGTGCTCTAAAGTTCCAGATATAAATAATGTTGGATTAATGGAGGATAGGGCAACACTAAGAATATCTTCACAACATATAGCAAACTGGTTGCATCATGGTATTTGCTCAAATAGACAAGTTTTAGAAATTCTAAAAAAAATGGCAAAGATTGTTGATAAACAAAATCAAGGAGATCCAGAATATCAAAATATGTCACCTAATTTCGACAAGTCAATATCTTTTAAGGCGGCATGTGAATTGATTTTCCATGGTAAGTCACAACCTTCGGGCTATACTGAACCTCTATTGCATTTAAATAGGTTAATTAAAAAAAGCTAATTTTAAATTTATAAATCTCTTCTATTTTTAAAGGCAGATATAAGCGTTCCGTCATCTGAAGTTTCTATTTCTCCACCAACAGGCAAACCTTGAGCTAATTTTGAAATTTTTACATTTGTATTTTTTAAACTATCCTGAATGTAAAAAGCGGTGGTTTGCCCTTCAACGGTTGCGCTTGTTGCTAAAATCACTTCATCAATATTATCATTTTTTATTCTTTCAATTAAAGAATTAATTAGCAAATTTTCTCTATTATTGGTGTTATCGGTATCAGAAATCGTGCCACCTAAAATATGATAATAACCTTGAAAAATAGATGAACTTTCTATTGCCCATTGATCTGAAATGTTCTCGACTACACAAATTTTATCATATTTTTTTTCTACTAAACTACAGTTATTATATTCGCAATTAATTGTATTAGGTTTTAATGTTCCACATATTTTACAACGTTCAATATTTTTTATTACCTGACTTAAATTATTTGCTAAAGGTCTTAATATTTCTTGGCGATTATTGATCATTTTTAAAATTATTCTTTTTGCAGACTTTGGTCCAAGACCTGGTAATTTAGATATTAGTTTAATTAAATTATCTATTTCAGGAAGATTTTGCATTTAATTATAAAGGCCATTTAAATCCAGGCACACCTAATCCACCAGTCGCTTTAGATATTTCTTCGGAAGTTTTTGATTTTAATTTATTTTTTGCATCATTATGTGCGGCAGTGATTAAATCCTGAATTATCTCCTTATCTTCTTTCAGTACTTTATCGCTTAATAAAATTTTAGTCATCTCTCCATCTCCGTTAAGCGTAATTTTAACCACATCTCCTCCAGACACGCCATCAACCTCAATTTTTTTAAGATTCTCCTGACTTTCTTTCATTTTTTTTTCTATCTCTTTTGCTTTTTCAAGAATTTTATTAAAATCAGTCATTTTTTTTTTCAATATTAATTAATTCAATATCAGGAAATGCATTCAACAAGTTTTTATATTCGTTTGAGCTTTCATAATCTTTGATATCTTTTTTTTTAAGACTATTTTTTTTCTCTTTTTCACTCATCTCACCTTTTTCTTTTGAAAAAGAAATTAGCCACCGTTTTTTAGTCCAGTCATATAATCTTTCAGACAAATCTTTTACGAAATTTTTATTTATTTTGTCGTTAATAGAAATTTCGATATTCATATTTGAAAAAGATACTAAGTTTACATTATTTTCTAATTCGTATTTTAGTCTCATCTCTTTTTTTTCAAGGCATATTTCAATTAAATCCTCCAAACTTTTTATTTCAATAGTATTTTTTTTCTCAATTTTTTCATCTTCTTGTTTAATATTTTTTATCTGACCAATTGGCTCATTACTTCTAGTATTTTTTAAATCTACATTTTTTATTAAAGTGTTACTTGATTTATTTTGCTGGATATTGTCTATTACATTTTTTTTTTTTAAATAAGTTAACTGGATAAGAAACATCTCGATTAATAAATTTGGGTTAGTAACTATATTAATTTCTTTTAAAGTTTTTAAAGTAAATTCCCAAAATAATAATATAGCATTTGGATCAAGTTGTTTTGATAATGAAGATATTTTTTTGTGATCATTATCATTCAATGTAAAACTGTTTCCCTCATTTTCAATATGAGATATATTCTTCATATAATATAGCATTTCTAAGAAATCATTTAAGAATAGATTGGGTTCAATACCTGAATTATATAGTTTTCTATAATGATCAATTATTTTTTCTTGATCACCTGAAAAAATTATTTCTAACAACTCTATATATGAACTTCTATTTACATAACCAAATATCTTTTGAGCATCCTCAAATGTCACGTGATTTTCATTTTTAGAAATAATTGCTCTATCAAGCAAAGATAGTGCATCTCTGACAGAACCTTCTGATAATTTAACAATTAATTTAATTGCATTATCGTCGACAGCTTTTTTTTCTTTTAATGATATATTTTTTAAATAATTAAATAATTCATCAGACTTGACTCTCGATAAATCATATCTTTGGCACCTAGATATCACAGTAACAGGAATTTTTTTTACTTCGGTTGTTGCAAAAATAAATTTTAAATATTTTGGAGGTTCTTCTAATGTTTTAAGTAATGCATTAAATGCTTGTTTGCTTAACATATGAACTTCATCAATAATAAATATTTTAAACTTAGAAGACGTTGGGCCATATCTCGAAAATTCAAGTAGCTCACGTATATTATCCACACCTGTATTAGATGCAGCATCTATCTCCATAACATCGATATGATTTGAATTTGCTATTGGATCGCAATGACTACATTTTTTTTCACACTTCCCTTCAAGGGCTTGGTCGCAGTTTAATGCTTTAGCTACAATTCTTGCAAATGTAGTCTTTCCAATTCCCCTAATGCCAGTAAACAAAAAAGCATTAGCTGAACTATTGTTTTTAATAGAATTTTGTATAGTAGTGGCAATTTCTTCATGACCGATCAAATCTTTAAATATTTGAGGTCGATATTTTAATGCTAAAACTTGAGATTTTATTGTCATAATAGGAGACCAACCAACCTGGAAAAAACTCATTACCCTTGCTCTTTTTCAAGTCTGGGGGAGTTCATGGTAATCCCACCTGGAAGGCCTCCAAATGTATTATAACAATAATTTTTTCTAATCTACAATAAAGTTAATTATTTTTTTTCTCTAAAATTATGGGCTTTATAAACACCTAGTACGTGCATGTCTTCACAATGAAAAGCTAATTCTTCTAAAGAATTTTTAATTTTTATCTCGTCTAAATGTCCGTCAATATCGCATAAAAAAAAGAACGATGAAAATGAATTTTTTTCAGGAAAACTTTGAAGCTTAGTCATATTCACTCCATTAATAGCAAATCCTGATAGGGCCGAATATAGAGCGGCAGGTTTATCCCTTAATTTAAACAAAAATGACGTAATATATTTATTTTTATCAATTTCAGGCTGCAAGATATCTTTTCCCATTATTAAGAATCTTGTATAGTTGTCATTATCGTCTTGAATATTCTCTTTCAGAACTTCAAGATTATATATTTCAGCACTTAGTTTTGATGCTATCGCAGCTTTGCTTTTATCTTTTGCCTCTGAAATATATTTTGCAGATCCTGCAGTATCTGCTCTTACGTTGCCAGATAGATTATTTATTTTTAAAAATTCAGAAGCTTGACTCAATGCTTGAGCATGTGAGTAAACATTTTTAATATCGCTTAATTTAGAGCCTTTAATACCTATTAGATTATGATTAATGGGAAAAAAGACTTCTTCATAAATATTTAATCTGTATTTAAATATTAAATATTCTACTCCGATGTTTCCTGTTGTTTTGTTTGACTCTGGTATAATTGCCCTAATATTGTTATCCTCACTTGCTAGTTCAAAACATTCATCGAAAGTTTTACATGGAATGGTCTCTATATTTGGATGCAAATGTTTAGCACAACTTTCACTATAACTTCCTGCAATGCCCTGATAAACTATTTTCATTATATTATTTTTTAAATGATTTTATGTAGTCTTCTAGATCTTTTTTTGTGTCAATACCACTAGAAAAATAGTTTGCCAATATTACATTAATTTTCATATTATTATCGATTGCTCTAAGTTGTTCTAGTCTTTCTTTGATTTCATTTTTACTTTTTTCAAAATTGACAAATTTTTTTAAAGCTGAATTCTTGTAGAGATATATTCCTAGATGCTGATAAATGTTCCTAGAGGTATTTTCTTTAATTACTCTATAAAAATTTATAGCTTCCGTAGCTGAGTTATCGGATATCTCATTTTTTGTAATAACTTTTACAATGTTTTCATTGTCATAATCTTCTTTTTTCTCGATGTTGTATGCTAATGTCGAAATATTTAAGTTTTTTTCCTTTGATAATTTATTTAAATTTTTAATATCTAAAGGATTAATCATTGGTTCATCACCTTGGATATTCATAACAAAATCTGTATCTTTTAATTCTAATTTCTGAGAAGCCTCATATACTCTATCTGTCCCATTTGTGTGATTTATGTCTGTCATTATAAATTTACCCCCATTTTTTCTTACTTCTGAGGCGATTTGCTCATCACATGTTGCTACATAAACTTCTCCAATTTGGCTCTGTATAGCTTTTTCATATACGTGCATAATTAGAGTTTTATTTTTGATTTTTATTAATGGCTTTTGAGGAAGTCTTGTTGCAGCTAATCTTGATGGAATTATTATAATTGTATTACTCATATAACCATATTTTATGCGTCTTTGAGACGCAAATTTATAAATTAAATTTCTTATAAATTTTGTTTAACATGATATATGACCATATTAAAAAGAAATAATGGACTCATTTGAAATAAACAAAATTATTGCAGCTGTTCTTCTTATAGCGCTACTTGTAATTGGAATCGGGAAAATTTCAGATATCGCTTTCCATGTAGATAAACCAGAGAAATCAGCTTACAAAGTAGATATCCAGGAAAGCGGCCAAATTATAAGTTCAAAAACAGAAAAAATTGAAGAAAAAGTTGATATCTCTGCATTGCTTGCATTAGGAAATATTTCTCATGGAGAGAAGGTTTTCAAAAAATGTTCTGCTTGCCATTTAGTAAATAAAGGTGGGGAGAATAAAATCGGACCTGCTTTGTATGGTGTAATAGGAAGAAAAGTTGCATCAAAACAAGATTATAAATATTCAAAAGCAATGGCAGCTTATGACAAAAATTGGACATTTGAAGAGATGAATGGATATTTAAAAAAGCCTCAAAGTTATATTAAGGGTACTAAGATGGCATTTGCTGGATTAAGAAAAGAAAAAGACAGGGCATCAGTTATTTTGTATCTCAACCAAAATTCAGATAATCCACTACCTCTACCTTAGTTTTCCGAAACAGTACAATAGAATACTTTTTTGGACGTGAACTCTATTCAATGCCTGTTGCCATACGTGAGAATTTTTTCCAAGAAATACATCATCCTCAACTTCATCTCCCCTCGGCAAGCAATGCAAAAAAATACAATTTTTTTTTGTATAATTAAATATCTCTTTTTTAATTTTAAATTTTTTAAACTTTTGTTTTTTCCTTTTTTTGTTTACTTTGTCATTTAGAGATATCACTTTATCAGAAAAAATTACGTCAGCATTTAAAGCTGCTTTTTTTGGATCGTGATAAATAAAGATTTTTTTCTTATTTTTTCTCACCCAATCTTTAACCTTTTTGTCTGGTGCAAATTTTTTTGGACATCCAATACTTAATCTAAAAGAAAACTTAACAGATGCTGCAATTAAACTATCCAAAACATTATTAGAATCTCCAATCCAGCAAATTTTTAATTTTGATATTGGTTTTTTTTTTATTTCCTCGACAGTAAAAATGTCTGATAACACTTGAGTTGGATGTGATGATGGACTCAAACCATTTATTATTGGTATTGTTAAATGCTTTTGAAAATCTTCAATTTTTTTATCATCGTCGGTTCTCAGCATAAAACCATCCCCATATGTAGATAGAATTTTAGCTGTGTCAGCAATTGTCTCGCCACCCTGTCCAAGATGAAGCTCGTTGGATCTAAGTGTCAATGTTCCACCTCCAAGTTGTTTAATGGCTAAATAAAAACTTATTCTTGTCCTTGAACTAGCTTTTTCAAACATTTGTATTAACACTTTACCTTTAAGAGGTGATCCCTTGTCTGGCTCCAAAGTATTTAATTTTTTTCTTTTTTTTTTTCTTTTTTTTGCGTCAACAATTATTTTTCTAAGATCTTTACTAGGAATATCTTTTAAATTTATAAAGTGTTTCATTTTATTTCATTACAAACTTTGTTAATAATTTTTAATGCTATATCAATTTCTTTTTTTTTTACATTTAATGGGGGTAAAATTCTTATAACATTTTCAGCTGCTCTGATGGTTAATAATTTATTTTCCATTAATTTTTTTATAAACTCAGTTTGGTCATTAAAAAGTTGTAAACCAATTAAAAGTCCTACCCCTCTGACTTCCTTAATTATCTTGGGAAATTTAATTTTTATTTCATTAAGTTCATGAATGAAATATTTCGACATTTTATTTACATTAACTAATAATTTCTTATTTATTTGATCTAAAACAGCGTTACCGACTGCCATTGCAAGTGGGTTTCCACCAAATGTTGAGCCATGCGTACCTGGTATCATAGCTTTTGCAACTTTCTTTGTCATCAGGACTGCCCCAATAGGAAAACCACCTCCAATTCCTTTTGCTATTGGAACTATATCTGGTTTTACATTCGCATACTCAAAAGCAAAAAATTTTCCAGATCTTCCGATGCCACATTGAACTTCATCGAGAATTAAAAGTATTCTTCTTTGATCACATATTTTTCTAATTGCTTTTATACAATAATTTGGAATTACTTTAATTCCTCCTTCGCCCATAACTGTTTCAATCATAATAGCGGCTGTATTTTTATTAATCAATTTTTTAAGTTTTTTATGATCACCAAATTCAAAATGATCAAAACCTGGAACTTTTGGTCCAAATCCTTCTGTCATTTTTTTTGAACCGCTAGCATGTATTGCTGCAATTGTTCTTCCATGGAATGAATTTTTGATACAGATAATTCTATTTTTATTTTTTTTGCCTCTTGAGTAAAAATATCTTCTGGCAACTTTAATTGCTGCTTCTGTAGCTTCGGCTCCACTATTTTGGAAGATAACAGAGTCCGCAAAAGTTTTTTCAGCTAATCTCTTTGCCAATCTTTCTCCCTCAGGTATTTTAAAAGCATTAGATACATGCCATAGTTTCTTTGATTGTTTGTTTACCGCGTTTACAAGCTTTTGATTAGCGTGGCCGAGAGAATTAACTGCTATGCCCTGAACAAAGTCCAAATATTTTTTGCCATTTGCAGTTATTAGAAAACTGCCTTTTCCCTTAACAAATGACAAATTTTTTCTTTTATAATTTGGGGCTAATGCATTCATATTTACTTATATTTTTTTTTACTTTAATTGACAGTTTAATTTGCAACCTCTAGTTATAATTTAATTTTTTTGTTGAAAAATATTAAAAAAAACTTGTTTTAATTACAATTATGCCACATCATGTTATCTTAAAAAAGATACATACTAAATATTGTGTATATTATGAGTTGGACAGAAGAAAAAGTAAATAAATTAAAGGAGTTGTGGGGTAAAGGTCAAACAGCAAGTGAAATTGCTAAAATTTTAGGTGGAGTTTCGCGAAACGCTGTTATTGGAAAAGCTTTTAGATTAAATCTATCATCAAAAATTAAAACAAGATCTTCAATACAAGCTCAAAAAAAAGAAAAGCAAATTAATGAAGGTAAATTAAAATTTAAAGGAAGAAGAAGTAAATTTCGGTCTTTGATATTAGATAAAAATTTTGAACCAGCAAAAAATTTAACATTAGAGCAATTAAATGAGGATACGTGTAAATATATGGAGGGTCACCCTGATGAAAAAGATGCCACTTTTTGTGGTAGGAAAAATGTTGAAAAATTTTCTTATTGTCCCTTACATTTAATGATTGTATTTCAGCCTAAAGGTAAAAAGGATGAAGTTATAGATAAAGAAGAAGAGGTTCCTAAATTTATTGAAAAAAAAATTAAATCCGCTAGCTGATAAGTTTTTTTTTCGCTCTTTCATATTCATCTGCGCTCAAAATGCCTTGCTCTTTAAGTTTATTTAGCTTTATAAGTTCATCTGAAATACTTATATCTTTTATTTTTAAATTTTTATCATTTTCAGAAATACTTTTTTCTCCATTTATATCTAATTCTTCGTTGTTACTATTTTCTTTTATATTTCTCCTGGCTTCAATACCCATACTTATAGGTTTTGCAGAAATATAAATAACTGCAACTAATAAAATAATGCACAATCCAATTACGAAATAATATAGCATTTAAAAATTAAGTATCATTTTGCTTTGCAAATTGACCTCCCGTTCTCCAATTATAGCTGTACTTGTCAACTTCTGATTTAAACATTTTATTAGCGTTATAACCCAAATCATAATTAGTTTTGTATAAACCAGATTTTACATTGTCATATTTTAATAATCTCAATTGATCTTCCGTTAAGAGAGGTTTTGGTAGAATTTGTAAAATTTTTGCTGTCATTTTTGCTATTTGAATTGGCAATGGTAATAACAATCTTTTTTTATTAATTGAATTCAAAAGTAAATTGATTATGTCTTTAAATGATAAAACTTCTGGACCAATACATTCTAATATTAATTTATTATGTTTACTTTCAATTGTTTTACATAAAATTTCTACAAGGTCAGTAACATGAATAGGGGTGAACTTTGTTTTACCATTATAATATAATGGCATAAAAGGCAATCTGCTTAATAAAGTCATAAAGTTTGTAGTAAATTTATCATCGACAGAATAAACAATTGAAGGTTTTAAAATTATAGAATTTTTAAAATTTTTAATAACCTTTTTTTCTCCGTCTAATTTACTTGTAGCGTATTTACTATCTGTAGCATTTTCAATACCTAAGGAGGATAGATGTATAAATTTTTCAATATTATATTTATTAGCTTTTTGTGATAACATATCTGGTAAGTTGGTATGTATAATTTTAAATTGATCTTTATTTTTTTCATAAAGAATTCCAATTAGATTAATGCATATAGAGCAATTTTTTATCAAATCATCTATTCTGTCTGAATTAAAATTTTTTAATTCTACTAACTCAAGATACCCAGGATTGGCTTGAGTTTTCAAAAGATAACCATTTCTATGAATGTTTCTTGTAACTGCGGTAACTTTATAGTTAATTTTCGTCAACTTCCTTATCAAATTTCTGCCGATTTGGCCTGATGCACCGAAAAGTAGAATTTCTTTAGATTTCATATATATATTTTCTCAAATGAACATAGATATTAAATTACATAAAGTTGATTTACCAGATGATTTATCTTTTAGTGACAAAATTGCAGTTGATTGTGAGTTTATGGGTCTCAATGTAGAAAGAGATAGATTGTGCCTAGTTCAAATATCTAATGGTAAAAATGATGCTCATATTGTTCAGTTAGATAAAAATAAATATAATGCACCGAATCTAAAAAAAATTCTCAGTGATAAAAATGTAAATAAGATTTTTCATTATGCTCGAAGTGATATTTTATTTATTAAAAAATATTTAGAAATTGATGTACAAAATATTAATTGTTCAAAAATTGCTTCAAAACTTGCAAGAACTTTTTCAGATAAACATGGTTTAAAAGATCTTATAAAAGAATTTGTAGGAATAGATGTTAGTAAACAACTTCAAACATCAGACTTTGGTGGAGAGCTAACAGAAAAGCAATTAAAATATTGTGCCAATGATGTTATATATCTTCACAAAATTTTTGAAGGTTTGGAAAAAATATTAATAAGAGAAAATAGGCTTAAGTTGTATAATGAAGTTATAAATTTTATTCATGCCAGGGTGAACTTGGATATTGCTTCATTCAAAGATGATATTTGGTCTCATTAAGATGAATAAAAACAAAATTTCTAAAATTGCGAAGGAAGTCATAAATTTTGAATTAGATGCTTTAAAACATCTTAAAAAAAATATAAATAATAACTTCATAGAAATTGTAAAAATGATTCTGAGTTGCAAGGGTGGCAAAATTATAATTTCAGGAGTTGGCAAAAGTGGAATAATAGCAAAAAAGTGGGCAGCAACGTTTTCTTCAACTGGAACACCATCTTTTTTCTTAGATGCTTTGAATGCTAGTCACGGAGATCTTGGACAAGTAACATCGAATGACATTGTTATTTTGCTAAGTAATAGTGGTCAAAGTGATGAACTTAATAATATTATTCAATATGTATCAAGAAACAAAAATATAAAATTGATTGGTATTACATCAAAAAAAGAATCAGTATTATATAAAAATTCAGATTTAGTATTTTTAATGCCACAAATAAAAGAAGCAGGGCCGGAAAACATTGTTCCTACTTCCTCAACAACTGCTCAATTAGCTTTAGGAGATGCTATTGCAATAGCATGTATGGATTATAAAAAATTTAATAAGTTTGATTTTAAAAAATTTCATCCCAGTGGGTCCCTATCTATAAAGTTGAAGAGTGTAGGAGATTTAATGATTGTAGGAAATAAATTGCCATTAGTAAGTGAAAATTTAAAAATGAAAAAAGCATTAAAAGTAATAGATGATAAGAAATTAGGAGTTTTAATTGCAAGGAATAAATACGGTAATACAAGTGGAATAATTACTGATGGGGATTTAAAGAGAATAGCTCAAAAATTTCCAGATTTTGGCAATTTAAATTTAAAAAAAGTAATGAAAAAAAACCCATTAAGTGTATCTCGAGATACATTAGCAGCAACAGCTTTATCAATAATGAACTCAAAAAAAATTACATCTTTATGTGTACATAAAAAAAATAAAATAAAAAAAACTATTGGATTGATACATGTGCATGATATTCTGAAATCAAATATAAGCTGATGTCAATTAAATCCTTGCTCCAGTTTATACTTCTCTTATTAATTATTTTAATAATTGGCAGTATATATTATATGTATTTTTTCCAAAAAACTGCTGAAAATGAGCTTTTAGTCACACAAGAAATAATTGAGATTAAAAAAGATAAAATAGATGAAGTTGAAAGTGCTGATCAACAAATACTAGAAGGAATTACTGAGGAAACAGACAATCGAATTGATCAAGAAGAAAATAATGTTTTTAAAGAAAAAGAAAT
>CACMFU010000018.1 GCA_902613065.1 uncultured Pelagibacteraceae bacterium
AAAGTATTTATCAAACTTATTTTCTTCATTTTTAAAATCCTCGTGATCAGGCATAGGATCTTTTGTTACTGAAATATTTGGCCAAATTTCCGAATATTTCTTGTTTACTTCTAACCATTTTTCGCTACCCTTTTCAGTGTCTGAAATTATCGCATCTATTGGACACTCAGGTTCGCAAACGCCACAATCTATACACTCATCCGGTTTAATTACAAGCATATTTTTACCTTCATAGAAGCAATCGACAGGACACACATCAACACAGGTTGTGTGTTTGCACTTAATACATTTGTCATTAACCAAATAGGTCATTTATTTGATTTAATTTTTTCTTTTATATCCCCAACTATTTTTGCATCAAGATAGAGTAGTCCAGATAATCTTCTCATCAGATTTGTCTCATACATGTCGGCTTTCTCATCTGAGTAAATAATAGTCCACAATGCCTCTAATACTATTTTTTTTTCTTTAACACTTTTATTTTTAACCTCTTTTGTAAATTCCAATATCTGATTTGAATCTTTTTCTTTAGTTTCCGCATCTTCTATTATTTGATCTAAATTAGCTTGATCTGCACCCATTTCTATCAAAGCTTTTTTTATTATAAGCTTTTCTTTCTCCGTAAAATTTTCATCAATTTTTGCTGAGTGGATCAAAAGTGCCGCAACACTAATTAAAGATAAATGACTTTCGTCATTTTTCATCTCTTTTTCTTTTGTAAATAAATTAAACATTATTTTAAGTCTAACTGATTTAATACACTGAATGGATTATTAGAATAGTCTTTTTTGTCATATTTTTTTGGTATCTTCTTTTTTATGGGAATATATTTTATAAAAAGCTCATTCTGTTTTTCATAAATTTTATAATCCATTTTTTTTAAGAGTCTTTTAAAGTTTTCTTTTGAACAGCCAAGTAGGTTTAACATTTCTGGAATAACTTTTATCCCCTGTTTAGCGTCTTTTTCAGAATTAAATATTAATAAAAATAACCTTTCGAGTATATCTATTCTAACACAAATATCGTCAAATTTTTCAAAACCACAAAGTAACATAAAATCCTTATTTGCAGATTTCATACCATCTAAAAAATTTAACCCAAAAGTTGGTGGGGATAATTCTAGAAATTTATTATTAAAACTTTTCCATAACAAAATTCTTAATAAAACTGAACTTGGTTTAAATAACTTAAAAAGAAAAATGTGATATCTTCCAAATTTAACACCCAAACTTCTTAATTTTTTTCTATCATCTTGATTAATTTTTTTTAGATATTCAGAGATATCTGATCTTTTAATTACCCCATTATTTTCATAAAGTCTGTAGGCCAAGGCTCTTAGTTCAGGGTTTTCTTCTTTAATATTTTTAAGCTCAATCAAGCTACTAAGTTCAGCCTCAATCTTTTTGTTTATCCAATTAATCAAATATTCATTTAATTTATTTCTTTCATCATTTTCAATCATTTCATCAATAATTAAATCAATCTTTGGTTTAAGATAATCTGATCCAGGAGCAAGTTTCGCAATTGGATCGTTACACCAATAAATTTTAAAATCATCTTTTAATTCTACAAGTTCAGTCTTTATAATTTGTTGAATTCGGTTAATTATTTCTGGACCCACATTTTGTCTTGCGGCCTTTTTTAATGATTTTATATCTGCATCTAAGGCATCAACTTTTAAGTCCAAATTTAATTTTAAGCCTTTTAAAATCCCAATATATTGATCATTAATCAATACCTTTTCTTCCTCAACAATTTCAGTTTTTAGCTCAATATCTTGTTTTAATCCTTTGGCTAAGACGCTAGCTCTTTTATCTATAAAAGTTTTGGTTAATTCATCATGAAGTCTATCCGATAATTTATCCTCTAAGATTTTAGTCCGTTCGACCCAGTAATCTTGATTTTCAACCCAATTAGATTTGTTTGCAACATATGACCAAGTTCTCACATTCGATATTCTATTTGAAATTGAGTCTACATTTCCATCTAGCTTATCAAGCATAGAAAGTTGTTTTTTCATATAATAATTGGGTATTTTGTTTTCTTCACCTGTTAAAAAATTGAATACTTTATCTACAACTTCTAAGTGGTGACCGTAAGTTTTTTTGACAAAATCAGGTATTTGACAACATTCCCACAGAATTTTTAAAATGTTTGAATTATTTACTATAATGTTTTTATTTTCTTTTAAAAAATATTTTAAAACTTTTTCGTCTTCACATTCTCCTACTCTTCTCAACCAATCTTTTTTGGGTTTTTCATCTAAAGATTTTAAAAGAGTTTCTTTACTTTTAAAATCTAGATTAGAATTTCTCCAGAATATATTTTGTATTTCTGGAAAATTATGATTTTCTAAAAACTCTATTTCTTCTGGATTAATTTCATCGCAATCCCCAGTAATACCAAAACTTCCATCATTTAAATATCGACCAGCTCTCCCTGAAATTTGCCCAATTTCTGAGATTTTTAACCGTCTAATTTTTTTTCCATCGAATTTTTTTATGTTTGAGAAATACACATTATCTAGATCCATATTTATTCCCATTCCAATAGCATCAGTAGCAACAAGATAATCAACATCGCCAGATTGATATAAACTCACTTGAGCATTTCTAGTTTTAGGGCTGAGAGATCCCATAACTATTGCTGCACCACCTTTCTGTCTTCTTATGAGTTCAGCAATTGCATAAACTTCCTCAGTAGAAAAAGCGATAACAGCACTTTTTCTCTCAATTCTTGAAATTTTTTTGTGTCCGCCAAATGAGAGTTTTGATAATCTTTGTTTATTTATAAACTCAATATCATCATCAAGTTTTTGAATAATACTTTTTATAGTATTCGAACCCATTAGCATTGTTAATTTCTCACCTCTGAGATTTAATAATCTATCTGTAAAAATATGACCTCTCTCATGATCTGAGCACATTTGAATTTCATCTATTCCCACAAAATCTAAAACTTTATCTACAGGCATTGACTCGACAGTGCACAAAAAATACTTTGCATTAATTGGTATAATTTTCTCTTCCCCAGTAATAAGAGCAACTTGAGATACATCTACCTTCTGTATAATCTTGTCATATACTTCTCTTGCTAAAAGTCTTAAAGGAAATCCTATCATTCCGGAGTCAAATGAAAGCATCGTTTCTATAGCTAAAAAAGTTTTACCAGTATTTGTAGGCCCAAGAACTGCAGTGATCTTATTTTTTGACATATCAACTTTTAGTATGATCTTTTTTAAGCCTACTATATTTTGTTACTCAAAAAGAACAAAAATAGACTAAAACTAGTCCGAATCAGATAGAAAAAAGTTCTCATTTTCAATTTATATCATCTAAGGTTAGCATAAATTTTACAATATAAATATAAATATTTAATGCCAAAAAAACTTTGGGAACCGTCTAAAGGACTTATAAAAAATTCGAATTTATTTGCATATGAGAAATTTATTTCAAAATATTATAAATATAATTTCTCCAGAAATTATACAAAGTTATTAAAATGGAGTGTAAACAATCCCAAAGATTTTTGGAACTCCATCTGGAAATATTTTGAAGTAATAGGAATTAAAACTAACAAATTTAAACTAACCAAGGATCTTATTAATAGTAAGTTTTTTGTAAATTCAAAATTAAGTTTTACGGAAAATCTTTTAGTTAAAAATTCTAATCAAAAAGCTATAACATTTGTTAGTGAAAATGGTTACAGAGAACAAAAGTCCTGGAAAGAACTCAATATTGACGTAAAAAAAATAATTACATTTTATAAAAAAATAAATATTTCTGAAAAAGATAGAATAGCGGCATATACTCCAAATCAGATAGAAACAGTTGAGTGTTTTTTAAGTGCGAGCGCTATAGGATCAATCTGGAGCTCATGCTCACCTGATTTTGGCATACCTGGAGTTATAGAACGTTTTTCCCAAATTAAACCTAAATTATTAATTATTACTGACAAATACTATTATAACGGAAAAGAAATAAATATTATTGAAAGATTGCCTAAAATTTTAAAAAACATAAAAAGCATAAAATCAGTATTAATTTTAAATTATCCTGGAAAAAAATTAAGAAAATTAAAAAAAATTAAAAATATAAAAATTTATTATTTTAATGAGATTAAAAAATATGAAATAAGCAGAAATAAATTAAAAAAATTTGATTTTGATCATGAATTAGCAATTTTATACTCAAGTGGCACAACAGGTAAGCCAAAATGTATATGCCATAGATCTGGTGGAGTTTTATTACAACATTTGAAAGAACATCAATTACATTGCAATATAAAACCAAATGATAATGTATTTTACTTTACAACTTGTGGATGGATGATGTGGAATTGGCTTGTTACAGCCTTAGCATCTAAAGCATCAATATTGCTATTTGATGGCTTTCCTATGTATAAATCTCCAGAACTATTGCTAAAAATTGCAAATAAAGAGAAAGTTACTCTATTTGGCATAAGTGCAAAGTATATTGATCAACTTATAAAGCACAACGTTAAGGTAAAAGAAAAAATTAAACTTGAGTCTTTAAAAACAATTTGCTCTACAGGATCTCCACTATCAAAAGATGGTTTTGAATTTGTTTATAGAAATATAAAAAAAAATGTTCATTTAGCATCTATTTCTGGAGGAACAGATATTGTTTCCTGTTTTGTAAATGGAAACATTTATTCAACTGTAAATAGTGGTGAAATACAAAACAATGGTCTTGGCATGGACACAGCAGTATTTTCTGAAAAAGGAAAATTGATTTTAAATAAAAAAGGAGAATTAGTGTGCAGAAACCCTTTTCCATCTATGCCTTTAAAATTTTGGAATGATCCTGGAAAAGTTAAATATAAAAAAGCTTATTTTTCAAAATTTAAAAATATTTGGCATCATGGAGATTATGCTGAGCGAAAGAATAATGGGTCTTATATTATCTATGGTAGATCAGATGCAACATTAAACCCAGGTGGTGTTCGACTTGGTACAGCTGAAATTTATTCTGTTGTAGAAAAATTTAAAGAAGTAAAAGAGTCTATTGTAGTCGGTCAATCTTGGGACAACGATGTAAGAATTATACTTTTCACAGTCTTATCAAAAAACAATAAATTAGATGAAAAATTAATTTCTAAACTAAAAACAACAATTAGATATGAGGCTTCTCCAAGGCATGTACCTGCTAAAATAATTGCAGTAAATGATATTCCTAGAACTAAGAATGGTAAAATTGTAGAGGTAGCTGTTAAAAATATAATTGACGGCAACAAAATAAATAATATTGAAGCATTATCCAATCCATCTGCTTTAGATGAATATAAAAATCTAATTGAATTAAAATCGTAATGATCAAAGATACAATCAAAAACTTAAGTTTATCAGCAACGCTAAAAATAAATGAAAAATCAAAAGTTATTGAAAATGAAGGAAAAAATATTATTAAGTTTGGATTTGGACAATCACCATTCCCAGTTCCAATTACTATTGTTGAAGAATTAAAAAAAAATGCACATCAGAAAAGTTATTTACCTATCCAAGGATTAGATAAATTAAGAGATTCAATCGCAAAATATGAGTCAAAAAAGAAAAATTATAATTTTGACTCAGATCAAGTCATAATAGGTCCTGGTACCAAAGAGCTAATGTTCTTGATGCATTTAGCATTTGAAGGTGAAGTGTTATTGCCAGCTCCAAGTTGGGTATCTTACAAGCCTCAATCAATAATAGCTAAAAATAACTATAATTGGATACAAACATCTGCTGAAAATAATTGGTTCCCTAAAGCTCAAGAAATAGAAAGAATTATTTTGAAAAAACTAGTTAAAAAATATCTTTTGTTTCTTAATTCTCCAAACAATCCATCAGGACAAGTATGCGAAAATTTAAAAGAAATTTCTTTAATAGTAAAAAAGTATAATATTTTAGTTTTATCAGATGAAATTTATTCTGAATTAACATTTGATGAAAATTATATTTCTATTTTCGAACACTGCCCTGATAATGTCGTAATAAGTAACGGACTTAGTAAATGGTGTGGCGCTGGAGGATGGAGACTTGGGTACTTTATAATACCAAAGAAAAAAATTGAATTACTTAATTCTATGAAAGTTTTAGCAAGTGAAACATTTTCCGCCGTAAGTTCGCCAATACAGTTTGCTGCAATATCTGCTTTTAATGCTAACCATGATGAATATATCTTAAAATCAAAAAAAATTCTTAAAGCTGTTGGAGAATACGTATATAGAAATTTAAAATCTAATAATATTATTATGAACAAACCCATGGGTGGCTTTTATTTGATGCCTGAATTTTTGAACAAGAAATTTAATAATTCTTCAATCATGTGTGATGAAATTTTAAATAATTTAAATATTGCTTTACTTCCAGGAAGTGACTTTGGATTTGATGAAAAAAGGATGATTGTTCGTCTAAGTTTTACAGATTTTGACGGCGATATATTTATGAAAAATATTAATGAAAAAACCGATATTAATGATGAGTTAATAAAATTATACGCCCCTAAGGTTGTAGAAGGAGTAAATAAATTAAAATCTTGGGTTGAAAAATAATAATCAGTTAAAAAATTCCTGAATTAACAATACTTATATTAACTGAATTTACTAGACACTCGTAGTAATAAATAGTTAGATTCAATTTTAAAACTTTAGAGAGGGTATATGAAAAAAATATTATCAACAATATCAAGCTCTCTGATTATTTTTACTGCTATATTTTCATTCGGATCAATAGCAAAATCAGCAGAGTTTTTTACAATAGGCACAGGAGGACCGACTGGAGTTTATTTTCAGACAGGAAACGCTATTTGTAAAATGTTACACAAATCAGCAATTAGTGCTGAACATGGTAGAAAAAAAGGCATGAAAGATAAAGCTTACAGATGTACCGCTCCTTCAACTGGAGGCTCAAATTATAACATCGGACAAATAAAAGATGGCGAGTTTCAATTTGGTGTAGCACAATCTGACTGGCAATATCATGCTTATAATGGATCAAGCAAATGGGAAGGGAAACAATTCAAAAATTTAAGAGCTGTTTTCTCAGTACATAATGAGCCATTTCAAATCTGGGCTAGAAAAAAAGCAAAAGTCAAAGATTTTATGGGTCTCAAAGGAAAAGTAGTAAACATTGGAAATCCAGGTTCTGGTCAAAGAGGAACTATGGAAGAATTAATGAAAGCTATGGGAGTTGACAACAGCTTCTTTAAATCAGTTACTGAGCTAACATCTTCAGAGCAAGTAAAAGCTCTATGCGATGGTAAAATTGATGCGTTTGGATATTCAGTAGGTTTTCCAAATGGGGCAATGGAGCAAGCGGCAACATGCGCGGCTAAAGCAATGCCAATCAATTTAACAGGAGATGTAATTGATGGAATTATTAGTGGAGCTGATTATTATGCATCTGCAACAATTCCAAAAGGCACTTATACTAAACAGAAAAAAGATGTAACTACATTTGGTGTTAAAGCTACTGTAGTAACAAGTATGGATGTTTCTGAGGATTTAGTTTATCAGGTTACAAAAGCTGTTTTTGAAAATTTTGATGATTTTAGAAAACAACATCCAGCTTTCGCTCCTTTAGAGAAAAAAAATATGATAGCTGATGGTTTATCAGCACCACTTCATCCTGGAGCTGTTAAATATTATAAAGAAGCTGGTTTAATGTAATTAAATCTATATAAAAAATTTAGGCCCAATATATCTATTGGGCCTTTTTTTTTATATATTAAGCTGAATGTCAGCAGACATAGATAAAAAAATTGAAAATAAGATTAAAGAAGATCTTTCTCCTACAAGAAACCTAACAGGTTTTCATTTAAAATTAGTTGCTATTATTGCAATAACCTGGTCTTTATTTCAGCTTTGGTATGCTTCTCCATTTCCATTTTGGTTAAATTTTGGAATGTTTAAAGGTTTACCAGCTAGAGCAATTCATCTTGGCTTTGCACTTTTACTAGCTTTTTTAATATTTCCATATGCAAGGGGTAAAAAAGTAAATTTTATAGATATATTAATTGCAATAACAGGCGCAATTTGTTGTTTATATATTTATGTTTTTTATGATCAATTAGTAGATAGGGGTGGAATATTACTTAAAATAAATCTTTCCGATAATTTTACTATTCCAATTGAATTAATACTCGGAATAATTGGAATATTAATTCTTCTAGAGGCTACACGCAGAGTTATAGGTGTCCCATTAGTTGTTATTGCAGTTTGTTTTTTGTTATTTTCTTATTTTGGGCAATATGCACCAGACATAATTTCTCATGGTGGATTATCATTAAAAAGGTTAGTTGGTTTTCAATGGTTTGATCAAGAAGCTATTTTTGGAATTCCGATAGGTGTTTCTGTAGATTTCATATTTCTCTTTGTACTTTTTGGAGCACTTTTAGAAACTGCTGGAGGGGGTAAATATTTCTTAGATTTAGCTTTTGCAATGGTTGGAAAAATGCGAGGTGGTCCTGCCAAAGCAGCTATTCTTGGATCTGGTATGACAGGATTAATCTCTGGATCATCAATTGCTAATACAGTTACAACTGGAACATTTACAATTCCAATTATGAAAAAGACTGGTTTTTCCAAAGAAAAAGCGGGTGCAATTGAAGTATCTTCATCAGTTAATGGTCAAATAATGCCTCCTGTTATGGGAGCAGCAGCTTTTGTGATGGCAAGTTTTATCGGTGTTACATATTTTGAAGTTGTCAAACATGCTTTTTTACCAGCTATAATTTCTTACATTGCGTTATTTTATATATCTCACCTTGAAGCGCTTAAATTAAATTTAAAAGGTATGGATGAAAACGATATTCCAAAATTTAAAAAAACATTTTTTGAAGGAATACATTTTTTAGTTCCAATATTTGTTCTTATATATCTACTAGTTTATATGAGGCTCACAGCTTCTTACTCTATTTTTTTTGCAACAATAACTTTAATTATAGTTAATCTTTTAAATAAAATTTTTAAAGAAAAGAACTTTAAGAATGCTTTAATTTATTGGTACAACCAAACTGTTGTTGGTTTTGAAAAGGGTGCTTTGAATATGGTTAGTGTTGGAATAGCAATTGCAACAGCAGGTATTATAGTTGGTGCAGTTGGATCTACAGGTTTGAGTACTAATTTAATAATTGTAATCGAGTCGATTGCAAAAGATAATGTTATTATTCTCTTATTTTTAACTATTATTTTGTGTTTACTATTGGGTATGGGTTTACCAACTACGGCAAACTACGTTGTTGTAGCATCTCTAATGGCAACTGTTCTTGTAGATGTTGGAAATGCATCAGGATTTATTTTTCCTTTAATTGCGGTTCATTTATTCGTGTTCTATTTTGGCCTAATGGCAGACGTAACACCTCCAGTTGGCTTGGCATCTTATGCAGCTGCTGCTATTTCTGGTGGAGACCCATTAAAAACAGGAGCCCAGGCATTTTGGTATAGTCTGAGAACTGGAATACTTCCTATTGTATTCTTATTTAACAGTGAGTTATTATTAATTGGTATTGAAAGCATATGGCATGGCTTAATGGTCATAGCAACCTCATTGATTGGGATTTTAGTATTTACATCTGCTACTCAGGGATGGTTTAGAAATAAACTGAGATGGTACGAAATTATTATCTTTTTAATAATTTCAATTTCATTATTATCTCCAGAATTTATTTTAAATAAATTTTACCCAAAATATAAATATTTAAGTATTGAAGATATAAACAAAAAACAGTTTGATAATAATAAAGAGATAAGAATTAAAATTACAAGACTTACAGAGTACGGCGAAAGATATAAATTGTTTGTAATTGAAAAAAATAGTTTTGATGAAAATTTTAGTTTAGATGATTATGGAATGAGCTTAGTTGTAGAAGATAATAAAACCATAATTGATACTTTAACATGGAATGGAATTGCAAAAAAATCTGGTTTAGATATGGGAGATATTATTAATGAATTTAAAATTGAAAATCAGAATAGACCAAAAAAAGAAATAGTTTATCCTATTGCTCTTATTCTTTTATCAATCTTTGGTTATTTAAATATAAAAAGAAGAACCTAGCTTAGACCTGCATGGGGTAACTTACGTTGAAGTATTTTCCAAATACCTGTAGCAGATGCAATTATTTTACCTTTACATTCTAAATAGCACTCTAAAAAAACCATGCTTTTTGTTTTTTTTTTAATTTTTACATATCCAAAAATTTCATCACCAATAGTTGAAGGCCCGATAAAGTTAATATTAAGTGTTATAGTTACACAAGGTTGATTACCCGAAATTCTATGGGCTCCAGATCCACACCCGGTATCTATAATCGATGCTATATACCCACCATGAGTTATGCCAGCTCTGTTAAGATGGTTTTTTTTTATTTTGGTTTTAAATTCATATTTAGTTTTTGAGATATCTCTTAGTAGCAAACCACCGTTGTGTCTCATGAAGCCTTTTTTAACGCTAATTTGTTTAAATTTTTTCATTAAATTATTAAAGTTATTAAAAACAATATTATCAACACTATTACAAAAAAATAAATTACAGATTTTTGCAAAGATATTTTCATTTTTCCTTCTTTTTGGTGCGCCTGCTAGGAGTCGAACCCAGAACCTCCTGGTCCGTAGCCAAGCGCTCTATCCAATTGAGCTACAGGCGCTAAATATAATCTATTCTTTTAACATTTATTATTAATTTTACTAAATTTTAATATTGGTCAAAAATATACATCTATTAAAAGTAAATAATATATATATATACAAATAGCGAAATGAGTGAAAAATTACTAGTTCCAGATATTGGAGATTTTGAAGAAGTAGAAATCATAGAAATTCTTGTAAAAGAAGGAGATAAAATCTCTAAAAATGACCCTGTAATAACTTTAGAAAGTGATAAATCAAGTGTTGAAGTACCATCTGCTTTTGAGGGAGTTGTAGATAGTATTAACATAAAGATTGGTGATAAAGTTTCTAAAGGAGATTTGATACTAACATTATCCTCTGAGAATGGAACTCAGCAAAAACAAGAAACTATTGAAAAGATACCACCTGCAACGGAAAAAATAATTGCCGAAGCGGAAAATTCTAATGGATATAATAATTCTGAATTAGATACGAGTGCACATAAAGAGATCAAAGTAGAAAATACACAAGTAGATGAAAATGAAGAACATAATGAAATATTAGAAATAGTTGAAAATAATAATGATATTGATCCTCAAGAGACAAAAGAATGGTTAGAATCTTTGTCTGCTGTAGTACATTCCGAAGGACCTGAGAGAGCTCATTTTTTAATTAAACAATTAATTGATCAGGCATATAAAGAGGGATCAAATATACCCTACACCCAAAATACACCATACATAAACACTATACCAGCAGATGAAGAGATAAAATCTCCAGGCGATCAAAATATCGAAAGAAAAATCAGAGCACTAATTCGATGGAATTCAGCAGTGATGGTTGTAAGAGCAAACATGAGAGATCCTTCATTAGGAGGTCACATTGGGACATTTGCTTCAGCAGCAACTCTTTATGATATAGGAATGAATCATTTTTGGAGAGCTAAAAGCAATAAATTTGGTGGAGATTTAATTTATTTCCAAGGACATTCAGCGCCAGGTATTTACGCTAGAGCTTTTTTGGAAGGAAGACTTGACGAAAAGCAATTAGATAGATTCAGACAGGAAGTTTACCCAGGAGGTTTGTCATCTTATCCTCATCCATGGCTGATGCCTAAGTTTTGGCAGTTTCCAACTGTTTCCATGGGTCTTGGACCAATGATGGCAACCTATCAGGCAAGATTTATGAAATATCTTATTAATAGAAAATTAATAAAAGATGAGAATAGAAAAGTTTGGTCTTTCTTAGGAGATGGTGAAATAGACGAGCCAGAAGCTCTAGGATCTATTGGTTTAGCAGCAAGAGAAAAGTTAGATAACTTGATTTATGTTGTGAACTGCAACCTACAAAGATTAGATGGTCCAGTAAGAGGCAATGGTAAAATTATTCAAGAATTAGAAGGAATTTTTAGAGGAGCTGGATGGAATGTAATAAAAGTCATTTGGGGATCATATTGGGATCCTTTACTCGCAAATGATAAATCAGGTTTACTTGTAAAAAGAATGAACGAAGCAGTTGATGGAGAATACCAAGCCTTTAAAGCAAAAGGCGGTTTATATGTTAGAGATAACTTCTTTGGGAAATACCCTGAACTTAAAAATCTAGTTGCAAGTTATACGGATAGCGATATTTGGAAATTAAATAGAGGCGGTCATGACCCGCATAAAGTTTATGCTGCGTATCATAAAGCTATTAATACTAAAGACAGACCAACAGTCATATTAGCTAAAACAATTAAAGGATACGGTATGGGAAAATCTGGGGAAAGTATAAATACAACCCATCAGCAAAAAAAATTAGGTGTAGATGATTTGCTATATTATAGAGATAGATTTGATGTTCCATTAACAGATGAACAAGTCAAAAATATAGAATACTTTAGACCTGATGAAAATTCAGAGGAAATAAAATACTTAAAAAAAAGAAGATTGGCTTTAGGAGGATATATTCCTGAGAGATCGTCTTTTTCGAAACCAATCAAAACACCAAGTAATGATATTTTTGACTTTATGAAAAAATCAACCGGTGAAAAAGAAATGTCAACTACTATGGCACTTGTTAGGATGTTGACGAATTTGCTAAGAGATAAAAATGTTGCTCCAAGACTTGTTCCAATAATCCCTGATGAAGCAAGAACATTTGGTATGGAAGGTTTTTTCCAAAAAATAGGTATATATGCGCATGAAGGTCAAAAATATGAGCCAGAGGACTCAGCTCAATTAAGCTCTTACAAGGAAGAGAAAAGTGGTCAAGTTTTAGAGGAAGGAATAAATGAGGCTGGATCCATGGCATCATGGATAGCTGCAGGAACATCGTATTCAAATCATGATATAGAAATGATACCGATTTATCTTTTTTATTCTATGTTTGGTTTTCAAAGAACTGGTGATTTTGCGTGGGCAGCTGGAGATAGTCAAACAAGAGGATTTCTAATTGGAGCTACAGCTGGAAGAACAACTTTGGCTGGAGAGGGCCTTCAACACCAAGATGGTCACAGTCATTTATTAGCATCAACAATTCCAAATTGTGTTTCTTATGATCCAACCTTTCATTATGAATTAGCTACAATTTTTAAAGAAGGTTTAAGAAGAATGCATGAAAAACATGAAAATATTTTTTACTATATTACAACAATGAATGAAAATTATCCTCATCCAGAGATGCCCAAAGATTGTGAAGAAGGCATATTAAAAGGGATGTATAAAATAAAAGATTTCAGCAAGAATAAAAAAAATAAGATTCAATTATTGGGTTCAGGAACAATTTTAAGAGAGATGATTGAAGCGGCAGAAATTTTACAAAATGAATATCAAGTTGATAGTGAAGTATGGAGTGTTACCAGTTTTAATGAATTAAGAAGAGATGGACTTGAAACAGAAAGGTATAATTTGCTTAATCCAGCAGGTGAGAAAAAAATCTCTTACGTTGAAAAATGCCTTGGAAAAACCGAAGGTCCTATTTTAGCAGCTTCAGATTACATGAGAATGAATTCTGACCAAATTAGACCTTACATAAATAAAAGTTTTTATTCATTGGGTACAGATGGATTTGGTAGAAGTGATACAAGAAAAAATCTAAGAAAATTTTTTGAAGTCGATAAAGAGCATATAGTTGCATATGGCTTAAGTATTTTATCTAATGAACAATTAATTGCTTCTAAACATGCGGTAGATGCAATTAAAAAATATAAAATTGATAAAGATAAGCCTATGCCCACAAAATTATAATGAGCGAGAAAGAAGTATTAGTTCCTAACATTGGTGATTTTAAAGATGTTGAAGTAATTGAGGTATTAATAGAGGCAGGATCAAATATTAATAAAGATGATCCGATAATTACAATAGAAAGCGATAAATCAAGTGTTGAGATCCCAAGCCCATACTCAGGTAGTGTTAAAAAAGTTAATTTAAAAGTTGGTGATAAGGTTTCAGAGGGTTCATCAATACTAGTAATTGGTTCAGAAGAAGAAAAACCAGATGAGCAAACTGAAGAAGAGGTCAAAGAGATTAAAGAAGAAACTATTATACAAAAACCACCCGAAAAAGTAATTTCAAAACCAAAAGAAATATTAAAAAATAATAGAGTTAGTGTATTTAAATCAAGCAAAGCACTTGCTAGCCCAAAAACTAGAAAATTTGCAAGAGAACTTGGTGTTGATATTAATAATATTACTGGATCACAAAGATCAGGAAGAATTATAGAGGAGGATGTAAAAAAATTCGTATCTTCTAATTTTAATAAACCTCAAGAAGAAAAGAAGGCTCCATCTATAAAGCCCTCAGAATATGATCACGCTGATTTTGGAGATGTAGAAATTCAAGATATACCAAGAATTAAAAGAATTGCTGCTCCACATTTATCAAATTCTTGGCAAACAATACCGCACGTTACTAGTTGTGATGAAGCAGATATCACTGAGTTAGAAGAATTTAGACAAAATTTGACTGATACTTTTACTGGAGAAA
>CACMFU010000019.1 GCA_902613065.1 uncultured Pelagibacteraceae bacterium
TTTCAAAAAGCTATTATTTTTAATGGTAATTTGATAAGCGGGCATAGCTCAGTGGTAGAGCGTCTCGTTGCCAACGAGAAGGTCGTGGGTTCAAGTCCCATTGCCCGCTCCATTAAAGGAGTTAAAAATGAGCGATTTAGCAAGTAAAAAATGTATACCTTGTGAAGGTAATATCCCACCATTCAACACAGAAGAAATTCATAAGTATCTAAAGCAAGTCGACGGTTGGGAAGTCATTGAGGATAAAATTGATGGATTTCATTTAATAAAAAATTTTAAGTTTGATAATTTTTTACAAAGTCAAGAGTTTGTAAATAAAGTTGGTGAAATTGCCGAAACAGAAGGACATCACCCTGATCTATGGTTTGGATGGGGCTATGCAAGAATTAAAATATTTACTCACGCAATTAAAGGTTTGGCTGAGAGTGATTTTATTTTAGCTGCTAAAATAGATAAGATAAATTAATTAGTGATTAAAATGTCTTGTTTTGGAAAACACTAAAATAGTATTTGTTTGGTTGGCAAATTTAATAATTTCTTTATCATTTTTTGAACCAGAAGGTTGAACGATAACAGAAACTCCTGCTTGAACTAGTTTTTCTATACCATCAACGAAAGGAAAAAAAGCGTCAGAAGCTGCCAATATTTCATCACCGTCATTAATTTTCTGAAATTTTTTCATTTTATTTATAGCTATTTTACAACTATCTAATCTACTTGGCTGACCTGAACCTATACCTATTGTCTTATAATTTTTTGTAATAACTATTGCATTCGATTTTACATTTCTACATACATTAAATGCAAAAATAAGTTTGTTTAAAGTTTTATTCGTAGGTTTTAATTTTGATACAATTTTAAAATCTTTCTTAGAAAAATTTATATTATCTGGATCTTGTATTAAAATCAAATTAAATTTGTTTAAAAAATTAAACTTAAAACTTTTTTCAACTTTGCTTGAGTCAATCAATCTTAAGTTTTTTTTCTTTTTTAAAAATTTAATAGATTTTTTATCAAATCCATTTGCAACTATTACTTCAAAAAAAATTTTATTTATTTCTTTAGCTACACTAATATTTAATTTAAAATTGCATGATACAACACCACCGTAGACACTAATTGGATCACTTTCTACAGCTTCTTTAAAAGATTCTATTTTATTTGGATTAATGGAAACTCCACAAGGATTAGCATGCTTAATTATTACAACACCCTTATTTTTTTGGTAAAGTTTTAGATATACTTAGGGCTGAATAAAGATCGTTATAGTTGTTGTAGCTTAACTGTTTTCCACTAATTTGAATAATTTCCTGTTTGTTATTTTGTGAATATATTGCCGCTTTTTGATGGGGGTTTTCCCCATATCTTGCTTTTTCAACTAATTTTCCAGAAAAAATATTTTTAACTGGGAAAAAGTTTTGAGCCTTATGGTTGAAATAACTAAAAATTTTTGATTCATAGTATGCAGTTTCCATAAATGCTTCCTCAGCGAGTTTTTCTCTAAATTTTAAATTAGTTGACCCTTTATTTTTACGTAATTCAGTGGTTAAATTTTCATACTGTTTTGGATTACTTAGAATTACAACATCATTATAATTTTTTGCAGCCGATCTAACCATTGTTGGTCCTCCAATATCTATATTTTCGATTATATTTTTGTGACCAGATTTACTTAATAAAACTTTTTCAAATGGATAAAAATTTATAACCACTAAATCTATATTTTCATATTTGTTAATTTTCATTTCCTTTTGATGTTTTTTGTTCTGTCTAATATTTAAAATCCCAGAATGAATTTTTGGATGTAAAGTTTTTACTCTTCCATCTAGTAACTCTTTTGAATTTGTAAATTTCGATACTTCTGAGCATTCAAAGCCCATACTTTTAATCTTTTTATATGTACCACCTGAACTTATAATTTTAATTTTATATTTCTTTAATAAATTTAATAATGGTCTTAAATTTGATTTATTTGACAATGAAATCAGAGCAGTCTTGATTTTTACTGTATTTTTTCGAATACCCATTTAATTTCCTGACTTATATCCTTTGTATTGCCTGATAAACATATATTTTGGTTTTCACTAAACAAATTTTTATTACCAAAATATATACCTGATTCAATATTAATAATCTCACAGTTGGTAGAAAATCTCCATCCAGAATTCTCAATTTCAATTAGTATAGTTTTATTATCTAAAGTTTTTGTTAATTTTACACCTGGCTCCATATGGAACCTAATATCATATTTTTTTAACCCAGACTTGTTTTTTGAAATTATTTTATCAGTTCCTATCAATTTATTTTTTTCTACAAAATATTCCAAAGATCTCTCATGTAAAATTCCAAATTTTTTTAAAAAGCCATTATGTGATGCTTTTATTAACCAATATTTTTTTTCATTAACAATATTTTTGTGAACAATTTTTAAACCATTTTCTAAAGTCTTATAGGTTCTATCATTTCTAAATGAACAACTTGAATGATTATTTATTACAAGTGTCGAGTGAGCAGCGGTGGATTTAGAAATTAGATTTAATTTATTTTCATAATCTTGAAAATAACCAGAATTTGAAATTAGTTTTTTGTCTTTATAAAAGAATTCAAAAGAAAGCGCTCCACTTTGATAATTATATGAAAATCTTTTATGGGGCGAATCTCCAATATCCATTGCTAGAATACAATTTTTATTTTTTAAAATAGCATAGCCTCCCACTTCATTATTTGGATTATCAAATTTATACTTATAAAGTGCTAAATATTTATTAAAATCCTTCAAGTTATTCTGATGATTGCCGTTAAACAGTAAACTTTGTTCAAGATTAGAGAAAACTGTGAAAGATTTTCCAAGATAAAAAATTATTTCATCAAGGTATTCAGGTATATCATTAAAAGATTCCTTTAGTAATTCTCTCACAAGCACAAAGTATTTTAAATAAAAATTTAATTGTCTAATACTTCTTGTTTTTGGGAAATACTCATTGTCGAAAGAATTATTAATAATATTCCTTAATAATTCTAAACCATACTTTAAAAATTTTTCATTTTCGTATGATAATCCCGTAATTATAACCGCAGTACAACCTAATAATTTATCATCGACAGATTGAGATTTACTTATTTCATTAATTAAATGATTAATTTGTTTATTCAGAGAAAAATTAAATTTAGTTTTATACTTAATGTCACTTTGATCATATGTTAATTTAGAGTTTGCTATCCAAGATATTATTCTCTTTGATAAAATATCAATCTGCCATGTTAATGAATTATAATTTTGGTTTTTCTCAATCCATTTAATAATTATTGACTGAGTGATATTTGGAGAAGATTTCAAATCAATGCTAAATAACCAATAAAAATTATTAAGTTTATTTAAATTTTTACCACTTAATAATTTATTCTCCCAAATATTATCTTTCTCTAATTCTTCAATTTTTATCTTCTTTTTCTCATATTTCACCAAGCAACTGAGAATACTTAGACTGGGCCTATATGTAATACCGCTTATCTCAATTTTTGAAATTTTACGATTATAAAAGTTTGATTTTAAGTATAATTTTCTTATCTGGTTTTTGGATGATTTATAAAATTCATTTATTAAAATTAAAGAATTTTTAAAATACATCTTACATTGATCTTAAGGTTTCTATATTTTTTTTAATATTGCCATTATTTTCTTTAAATATTGTTGTTCCCGAGACTAATATATTTGCCCCCGCTAATATAACCTCTTTTGAATTAGAGAAATTTATTCCACCATCAACTTCTATATCAAATTTTAAGTTGTTATTTTTTTTTATTTGATAAAGTTTTTTAATTTTTTCAATGACTTCTGGTATAAATTTTTGGCCACCAAAGCCTGGATATACACTCATAATCAAAACCAAATCAATTTCTTTTAAATGTTTTTCTATGATATTTATTTCTGTATTTGGATTTAAAGAAATACCTACTTTTTTTTTTAACTGCTTTATTAAATATATTGAATCAATTAAATTATCAGTTGCTTCAGGGTGAATTGTTATTATATCAGATCCTGCTTCTGCAAAACTTTTAATATATTTATGAACTGGCGAAATCATTAAATGAACATCAAAAGGCAAATTTGTGTAGTTTCTTAATGTTTTGATTACCGGAGGTCCAATTGTTATATTAGGAACAAAATGTCCATCCATTACATCTACATGAATCAGATCTGCACCACTATTTTCCAACCTTTTGATTTCCTCACCTAATTGGCTAAAATCTGCCGAAAGTATTGATGGTGAAATTTGTATTTTTTTCATTAATAATTAAAAACTAGTAGTATCAATTTTTAATTATATTTGAATTATTATTTACCAAATATTTTATAAATTTCTGCAGCTATTTCACTTTCCAATGGAAATGATAACATTCCCATGACTGAATAACCCATCAAATAAGGCATTAAGTAAAATCTAAACATATAAAAGAACCACGCAACATACAAAGGCACTAGGGGTCCAATTATAAAACTTGGAGTTATGAATTTAAAAATTTTGATTATTGGATTTGTATATTTTACAAAAACTTTCATGAAAAAAAATTCTGAGTCTTCTTTTTGGAAAATATTCATCGCGGATCTTCCTATTAATGTCCACATGATTATACCTAGAATATAATCAATTACTAAAATATATATTGGCATTTTTTGAAAAGATGGGGGCGAATATCGCCCCCAAAAAAGTTTAATTTAGTGTTGCTTACCAAGTATTGTCTTACCTGATGGAACACGAACTTCGTCTACCATTTGCTGTGTAGCTTTGTCTGGCTCTTCAGTCATTAAACTTACAACAACCATTACAACTAAACAGACCGATGCACCGATTATACCGAAACGTAAATGGTCAATACCTAACCAAGGTGCATTACCCATAAACTTAGGATACACATAAATTAGATAAGCTGTTCCTGATGCAAGACCTGCTATCATACCTGCTATTGCTCCTTGTCTTGTTGCTCTCTTCCACCATACACCAAGTATCAATGGGAAGAACAATCCTGACATTGCAAAGTCAAATGCCCAAGCAACTGCACCAAGGATACTAGTGATCCTCATCGATGCAATGTATGCTCCAGCAGCTCCAATAACTATTAGAAGTGCTCTAGCAACTAACAATCTTTTTCTTACATCCGCTTTTGGATCAATGATTTTGTAATAGATATCATGTGATAAAGCGTTTGCTATAGCAAGAATTAGACCATCAGCAGTTGACATCGCAGCAGCCATTCCTCCTGCAGCAACTAGTCCAGAGATTACGTATGGTAATCCAGCAACTTCAGGAGTTGCTAGTACAACTACGTCACCTCTCATAAACCATTCATTTAACTGAAGAATACCATCTCCGTTAAAGTCTGCTATGAAGGCTTGTTTTACATTAATCCAAGCATTTACCCACTCAATTTGCATAATTTCTGCAATTGGTTTTCCAATAATACCTGTTGGTAAGTTTGGATCTATTAGTGAGATTTTGGATAATGTTGCAAGCATTGGCGCCGAAGTATAAAGCAATGCAATAAAGAATAGTGACCATGCCACTGATTTTCTTGCAGCTTTAACACTTGGAGTAGTGAAGTATCTCATTAAAATGTGTGGTAAAGAAGCTGTTCCTACCATCATACATAGTGCTAATGAAATAAACTTCCATGCAGCCATTCCACCTTCTGGCACACCTGCGTGTGATACAGCGATAGATTTTAGACCACCTGGCACACCTGCAGCTTTGATGTCTGCAGCAGCATTTTTGACTAATCCAAATTGAGCTTCAAGATCACCTAATCTAGCCACTTCCTCACCTAACATAAAGTGTGGAAAGAAACCAAATCCAGATTTGTTACTAATCCAGAATACTGGAATTAGGTATGCAATAATCAATACTATGTATTGTGCAACCTGTGTCCAAGTTACCGCTCTCATTCCACCTAGCATTGAACAAAGTAAAATACTTACTAGTCCAACCCAAACTCCTAATTCAAATGGAATACTTAGTGCTCTTGATGCAATTGTTCCTGTTGCGTTAATTTGAGCTGTTACATAAGTGAAAGAAGCCAATGTTAAAACAACAACAGCGCAGAACCTTGCAAAGTTCCCCCCGTATCTTGTTCCAATGAAATCTGGCACAGTGTAACATCCAAATTTTCTTAAGTATGGTGCTAAAAGTGATGACACTAAAACGTATCCCCCAGTCCATCCGACCAAGAAAGCCATATAAGTATAACCACCAAAGTAAATACCACCAGCCATTGCAACGAATGATGCACCTGACATCCAGTCAGCTGCAGTTGCCATTCCGTTAAATACTGTTGGCACCTGTCTTCCAGCAACATAATATGCATCGACCTGAACAGTTCTAGATAAATACCCAATCAAGGCATATATACAAACTGTAAAGGCGACAAACAAAATACCAATTGTTTTAGCGGTCATACCTGCTTGCTCCGCTATCGCCATCAATATGATGAATACAATGAAGCCCCCAGTATAAGTTCCGTAAATTTTTGGTAGGTTGTCAATAAAATTGCCTTTAAACATTAATCATCCTCCTTTTCGGTAAAACCAAACTCTTCATCAATTTTCTCCTGTCTATTTGCAAACCAAAAAATTAGGACCACAAATGCAATGATGGAACCTTGCGCACACATGTAATACGCTAATGGATATCCCATAAAACTTGAAGTGTTTAGGTCAGAACCAAACATGAAGATCAGATAACCGAAAACAAACCAAATAATTAATGTAATTATCATTAATCCTTTGGTTTTTTCCCAGTGCTTTTCTTTGTTTGACATTATTTTAATCCTCCCTATAGGTTAAAAATATTATTCATACTCATTTAAAGTGATATTTAAAGGGTAAAAAATGGCATATATTTATAGTAAAAGTTGTAATATCGGTTCTAAATGGGCATCAAATACAAATTAAAGCTCAAAGATTTAAAATTTGAGTATTTAAAGGAATATTTCACTCCATTCTTAAAATATTTTAAAAAAACAAAAAAAATTGAAAACTATTCCGACTTAAAAGAATTTATCCAAAAAAAATCTGCATGGGTTAGTCAAGTAACTCTTTATGGATATCTGAAAACTAGAATGGGGGCAAAATATGTATTGATGTTTGAAGATGAAATATTTTTAGGATCGATTAACAAAGCTAAATGGAATATTTATTCAACTGCATTACAGGATTTAACTTTTTATACAATCTCTTTTTTAAAAAATATCAGAAATCAACATGATACTGAAAAAGCAAATGAAATTTATTTTGAAATTTTGGATAATGAACTTCAGAAAAATGAAATGCCAAAGGAAATATATGAAAATGCAAAAAAAAAATTTCTTGAAAGATATGAAAAGATTAATTGGAATGAATATCACGAGTCATTACCATTTAATACAAGCGCGCTATCATTATATGAATGGTCTCCAATCGCTGAAGAATTAAAATCTTTAGACAAAAAAATAGTTTTGAATTCTATGATCCTAAAATGGGATAATGTTAAAAAGGAATTTATTGAATTAATAAATTTTTAAGTATTTTTTCTATTTTCAACCAAGCTTTTTACTACACTTGGATCTGCCAAAGTTGTTGTGTCACCTAATTGGTCATGTTCATTTGCTGCAATTTTTCTTAGAATTCTTCTCATAATTTTGCCAGATCTAGTTTTTGGAAGTCCAGGTGAAAATTGAATTAGATCCGGTGTAGCTATTGGACCAATTTGCTTTCTTACCCATAGCTTTAAATCTCTCTCTAAATCTAAAGTTGATTTTTCTCCCACATTTAAAGTAACGTAACAATATAAACCGTTTCCTTTAATATCATGAGGATATCCTACAACCGCTGCCTCAGCTACTTTTGGATGAGCAACAAAGGCACTTTCTATTTCAGCAGTTCCCAAATTATGACCCGACACAATAATTACATCATCAACTCTTCCAGTAATCCAATAATATCCATCTTTATCTCTCCTGCACCCATCACCTGTGAAATATTTTCCATCAAATTGTGAGAAATAGGTGTCTATAAATCTTTGGTGATCTCCATAAACCGTTCTCATTTGGCCAGGCCATGACTGTGCAATACATAAACGTCCCTCTGCCTCACCTTTTAAAGTTTTTCCATTTTTATCTACTATCACTGGTTTAATACCGTAAAAAGGTTTAGTAGCTGATCCAGGTTTTAAATTAATAGCACCTGTTTGTGGACTAATTAATATTCCTCCTGTTTCTGTTTGCCACCAAGTATCGACAATTGGACAGTTAGAATCTCCAACTGTTTTATAATACCACTCCCACGCTTCTGGATTGATTGGCTCTCCTACCGTTCCTAACAATTTCAGTGATTTTCTTGATGTTTTCTTAACAGGCTTATCACCTTCTCTCATCAAAGCTCTGATAGCAGTTGGTGCTGTATAAAAAATGTTTACTTTATATTTATCAACTATTTGCCACCATCTAGAACTATCAGGATATGTAGGTATTCCTTCAAACATGATTGTAGTAGCCCCATTAGATAATGGACCATATATAATATAACTATGTCCTGTAACCCAACCAATATCTGCAGTACACCAATAAATATCTTTAGGTTTGTAGTTAAATATATATTGATGTGTCATTGACGCGTAAACCATATATCCACCTGTTGTATGCATCACACCTTTTGGTTTTCCTGTTGAACCAGATGTATATAAGATAAATAGTGGATCTTCTGCATTCATTTCTTCAGGTTCACACTTATTAGAAACTTTTTTAATCAGTTCATGATACCAAACATCTCTTCTTTCATCCCAATTTATACGATTGCCAGTTCTTTTTACTACAACACATTTTTTTACATTAGGGCAATTTACTAAAGCTTCATCAGCGATTGATTTTAGAGGAATAACTTTTCCTCCCCGAACACCTTCATCTGCAGTTATTAAGTAATCAGACTCACAGTCATTTATTCTTCCAGAAATGCTATCTGGAGAAAATCCTCCAAAGATTATCGAATGAACTGCTCCTATTCTTGCACAAGCTAACATTGTATAAGCTAGTTCAGGTATCATTGTTAAATAAATTGTTACACGATCACCCTTTTTTACACCGAGTTCTTTCAAACCATTAGCTGCCTTTGAAACTTCTTTGTGTAATTCTTTGTATGATATTTTCTTCTGTACTTTTGGATCATCACCAACCCAAATTATAGCAGTCTTATCTTTATTCTTTTTTAAATGTCTATCTATACAATTGGCTGAAGCGTTTAATGTTCCATCATAAAACCATTTAATTCTTACATCGGAACTACTGTACTTTACATCTTTGATCTTTGTGTATGGCTTTATCCAATTAATTCTTTTTCCTTCTTTTTTCCAAAATGCATCATTATCCTTTATAGAAGACTTATATTTTTTTTCATATTGCGATTTATTTACGAGAGCTTTATTAATCCAGTCTTTTTTTGTTTTGTAGATTAATTCTTTTTCTACTTTTGAAGTTATAGATTTCTTTTTAATCTTTTTTTTTTTAGATTTCTTTTTAATCTTTTTTCTAACTTTTTTTGCTTTCTTTTTTTTTGGCATGTAATATTTATTAGCTGATACTACCCATCTTCAAAATAATTTTCCAGCATTTAGTATCTATTGGCATAACCGAAAGTCTACTTTGTTTTATAAGAGCTATATCTTTTAAATCTTTATTTTTTTTAATATTTTCTAATGAAACTGGCAATTTTAGTTTATTTTTATACTTAACTTTAACTGCTACAAATCGCTTCTCCTTATCTGTGGGATCAATAAATGCTGTTTTAATTACTTCAACAATACCAACGACTTCTTTACCTATATTTGAATGGTAAAAAAAACATAGATCTCCCTTTTTCATTTTTTTTAAATTATTAGCAGCTTGATAGTTTCGTACACCATCCCAATCAGCACCTTTTGATCCTGACTTCTTCTGTTGGTCTATAGACCAAATGTCAGGTTCTGATTTTAATAACCAATATTGCATTTAAATAATTTATATTAAATTGCTATGTAAGTAAAAGGTATAAAAACTTGAACAAAAACAAAAATAGAAAAAATCAAAATTAATAAAATGAATATTAAAAAAAATATTAATTTTATATAGCCATATTTTTTTTTAAAATCATTAATTAGATAAATGTAATTTAAAATTTTTTTCATATTTCTTTAGCTTTAAATATACCTTCGTTCATTATAATATATTCAATATTCATTCTTCTCATATTTGTATAAACATCAAACAAATCGAATACCATAGGATCTTTTGAAATATTAAAAGATGTATTTACAATTATGTTAATATTGTTTTCAGCTAGTTTTTTTAATAATTTAAAAATAAACGAATTCTCATTGTCAATAACTTGTGCTCTACATGTGTTATCAGTATGAATTATAGAGAAGTAATCATTTTTTAAATCCTCTTTTGCTTCACATAATGTTCCCATTGAGTATAAATTATTTTTTATATTATCTTGAATAGAAAAATATTTTTCAAATTTTTCTTTAAGTAACATGGGAGCAAGAGGTTGATAAAATTCCCTTTTTTTTATTCTGTTATTTAAATTTTCAACAGCTAATTTATCTTTAGCATTACAAATTATGGAAGTATTACCCAATGCTCTTGGACCAGTTTCTGTTTTATCAATATAAGTTGTAAGAATGTGACCTTTGCTTATTAATTCAGTGGCTGTTTCTAAAGAGTTCTCCTTTTTAGAAATTTTTTCAAAAAACTCATTTAGTTGGAATTTTTTATTTATTTGATTTTTATCTGGTCCAGGAAATAAACCTATATTTTTTAAAAATCTATTATTTTCGTGAAAATACGAAAAATTAGTAGCTCCAATTGCAGAGCCAGAATCACCAGGCGATGGAGGAACAATTAATTCATCAAATATATTTTGTTTTGATAAATCATGTATCATTTTACAATTTAATGCAACGCCACCAGTTAAAACTATTTTGTTTTTGCCTGTAAGTTGCTTTGCTTTTAAAATAAGGTTTTTTACAGATTTATTTAATATTAGTTGCGCTGAACTTGCTATATTTGAGTATTTTTTAAAATTTTCTTTAATAACTAAATTTAAATAAGGCTTACCAAAAATTTTTATAAGTTTTTCAGAAAATGATCTTTCAGGATCTTTTTGAAATTCAAAATATGATGAATTTAATTTCAATTGTTTGCAATCAAAAATTTGCTCCATTTCTTTTTCATAAATTGGATCACCATATGAACTTAAACTCATGACTTTAAATTCACCATCATTTATATCAAAACCAAGAAAATCAGTTATTGTAGAATAAAATAACCCAATTGAATTAGGATAAAAATTTGTCCAATGTTTCTTTATCAAATTTTCAGTGTCGATTGTATATATAGTCATTGTTTCACCTTCTCCAACTCCGTCACAACTAACAAATGCATAATCATCAACATTTTTTACATATAATGATCCATACAAACAATGGCTTAGATGATGAGAAGAATATAAAATTTTATCTTTAGATATTTTAATTGTTTTATTTAAATGAGTATAAAAAAATATTGAACCTGTGTTAAAATTTTTTAGATGATGTATTAATAATTTTTTATTTTCTAGAGGTTTTTTTATTGAATAAATAAAAATTTCCCACCATGATTTAAAAGGTTTTTCATAAAAACAAACAGATTTTATATTTTTTTCATTTAAAGAATATTTTTCTATTAAAAATTCCAAACTCCTTTTTGGGAAGCTTTTGTCGCCTTTTATCCTTGTAAAATATTCTTCTTTAAGAAAACAATTAATATTTAATCCATCTGTTAAGAAAACAGATGATTCGTGGTAATAAGCAGAAATACCAATGTAAAACATTAAAATTATAGTATTGATTTTGGATTAATATTTTTCAAAACATCATTGTCTTCTTTGGATTTATCCAAATCTAAAAATTTTACAGGTAAATACATAATTAAAATTAATAGGTATAAAATTGGATTAAAAATTTTTGATACTTTAGTTAAGCTATTAGCATAGAGGTGTCTTAATTTACTTATTAAATTCTCCTTAAAGAGTTTAATATAATAAGCAATTTTAGAATTATTTTTTTTTGCAAATGTTAGTGAGTATTTGGCATGTCTTTCTTCATCCAGCAAAATTTTGTCAATTTTTTTAGAGTGATCTGGTTTAAATTTTCTAATATTATCAAGAAAGTCATGTAATTTTTTTTCTGCTATTTCTTCATTTGCCCCAATAAAAATTGCAAAATCTTTAATGTTCTTTTTTTCAAATATAAATTTATCTTTATAAATATACCCTTTGGCAAAAAGGTGAATTGGTATAAATCTTATTTCTTTATTATTTAGTTCGTGTTCTAATGAAATTTGGTTTTTGATATTTGTAAATATAGAAAAATGTTTATACTCATCTAAAGAATGTCTTATGAAACCTTTGCTTAACTTTAAATCATCTATATTTTTAGCTGCAAACAACATTTCTAATGCAGATGCAAATTCTGCAGCAGAAAATTCATTTAAAACAAAACAACATCTTAACGGTTCGAATTTTTTTAAGTTATTTTTTGGAATTAGAAACATATTAGTTATTTTTGTATTTACGATTTTACCAATTAATGATTTAAAATCAAAAGAATGTCTTAAATTTTTGCCTTTCGGACATAATGATCATTATGTTCATCTGCCAATTAATAGCAATTTCTGCGTAAAATATGGAAATGAAAAACTTATTTTTAAAACCGACAATTTTGGTGGAAGATATTTTAAAGATAAAAATAATGTTCTACAAGTATTTGGAGATAGTCAGGTTTTAGGTTTAGATATTCAGAATCAAACACAACACTACCTTTCAAAATATTTTAAAAATAATTTTGTTATTTATGCGGCTCCAAATAATGGACCACTTGAAGTAATAAAATTTATTAAACTAAACAATAAAATAGTTAATGAAAAAATTGTAATCAATTTTAATCTCTCTGTAGACCTTTTTAGAGTTTACCCAGATTGGAATATTGAAAATTTCGTGGCTTTAAGGAGTCATCAATTGGAAGAAATATTGGATAAACCTTATAAATATAAAATAATAATTGCTAAAAGTCTTTTAGAAAACAAATATTTTACTGTAGCTAGGAAAAATGAAAATCAAATGCAAGAACTATTTATGACTAGAGATGTGGAGAAACTAAAAAAATATTTAGCCTTGTATTTATTAAAATTAGATAAAATAATTGATAAAATGAATATTGAAATAGATTATGTATTAACAATGCCTTATTGGATATATGAAAATAAAGATAATAAATTTTTAAAAATTAATTCAATTGAAAAACGCTTGAAGACATTAATTTGTGGCACTTTTAATAGACAAACTAAATTTAATAAAGTTTATATTTCTAAGTTAATATCCGATAATAAAGAAATATTAACCAAAGATAAAAGACATTTAAAATCTGACCAAATATCATTGATAAAATTGCGTAATTATTGTAAAAATTAGCATGAAGCAAATACTCATAACAGCTTTACTATTTACATTTTTTTTAATTTTTAATGTTAATTCAGGAACAACATCCTTTGGAGTTTCAATTATAAACTCACCAGAAATTAAAGATAATTTAGATCTTTCAAAAAAAAAAATTTCTTTGAAAAATGCCGAAGTTAAATTTAATGATGGTTCAAATTATGTAG
>CACMFU010000020.1 GCA_902613065.1 uncultured Pelagibacteraceae bacterium
TAAAAATTTCAGTAAAAAACAGCAATTTCATAATTTCTGAGAAATTAGAAAATATATTAAATCAATCAGATTTTGTATATGAATATGAAATAGAAAAAATTAGTAGTGAAGATATTATATATAAAATAACTTACAATAATAATCCTGAAAAATTTCTAAATACTTTAAAAGTGAATGATATAAATATAAATTCATCTAGTAATATTTGGAATATAGAATGAGAGAATTAGATCAAAAACTCTTAGACTTTGGAATTACTGAAAGTTTTGATGAAAATGATTACTATGTGTCTAAAAGTAATTATTTTGCAAAAAATATTATAGAGGCCTGGCCTAAATGGGAAAAAAAAATTGTCAATTTAGCTGGAGAAAAATATTCTGGCAAAACACATTTATCAAACATATTTAAAAAAAAAAGTAACGCTTTATATTTATATAGTAACAATATCGAAGATGAGATTTTAAAAAAAATTAAACTTTCAAACAGTATAATAATTGAAGACCTAGAAGAAAGTTTTGACGAAAAACTTCTTTACTCTATATTCAATTTAGTTGAACAGGATAATAAATATTTATTAATCTCGTCAAAAAAACCAATAGATACTATGAAATTCACACTCCCAGATTTATTATCAAGATTAAAGAACTGCATTATCGCTACAATTGAACAGCCAGATGATGAGTTGATTTATGCAATAATTTTAAAAAGCTTCTCCGATAGACAAATTAAATTGGATAACAAAATTATAGATTTTATTATAAAAAGAATTGCGAGATCGTATAGTAAAATGCATGAATTTATATATAAGATTGATGAATTGAGTTTAAAGAAAAAGAAATCTATTAACTTTAAAATAATAAAAGAGATAATAAATTGAGTAAATATAGGACACACACTTGCGGAGAACTAACTTTAAATAACAAAGATCAAACAATAAAGTTATCAGGCTGGATAAATAAAAAAAGAGATCATGGAAATCTATTATTTTTAGATTTAAGAGATCACTATGGACTAACCCAATGTGTAATTGATGAGGGTAAAAAAATATTTAAGGAAATAGAAAAACTTCCATTAGAAACTGTACTACAAGTTGAAGGTAAAGTTTTAGCTAGAGAAAAAGATACAATTAACAAAAATTTAAATACTGGAGAAATTGAGGTAGGAATTGAAAAATTTAAAATACTTGCAAGAACTAGGGAATTACCGCTACCTGTTTTTTCAGATCAAGAATATTCTGAAGAAATTAGATTAAAGTACAGATTCTTAGATTTAAGGAGAAATAAGATTCATAATAATATTATTTTAAGATCCAAAATTATTTCATTTATTAGAACTGAAATGCAAAAATATGGTTTTCTAGAATATCAAACACCTATATTAACTTCATCTAGCCCAGAGGGTGCTAGAGACTTTTTAGTACCAAGCAGACTAAATCCTGGTAAATTTTACGCATTACCTCAAGCACCACAACAATTTAAACAATTAATCATGGTATCTGGTTTTGATAAATATTTTCAAATTGCACCGTGTTTTAGAGATGAGGACGCAAGAGCGGACAGGAGTCCAGGTGAGTTTTATCAACTTGACTTGGAAATGTCTTTTGTAGAACAAGAAGATGTATTCAAAATAGTTGAAGAGTTATTTGTAAATTTATTCAAAAAATTTTCCTCTAAAAAGTTACTCCATGAAAAATTTCCCAGAATTCCTTTTGATACGGCTATGCTTAAATACGGTTCTGACAAACCAGATTTGAGAAATCCTTTGGAAATAGCAGATATTACTGAAATTTTTAAAAGAGATGATGTTAACTTTGAAATATTTAAAAAATTAGTAAGCAAAGGATCTATAGTTAGAGGAATAGTTACAAAAAATACATCTCAAAAACCAAGAAGTTTTTTTGACGGAATTGATAAATGGGCAAAAGATGAAGGATCATCGGGTCTTGCTTATTTTTCTATAGAAAATTCTGACAAGTTGAGCGCAAAAGGACCTGTGGGGAAATTTTTTTCTGAAAAATCGCTTAAAGAGATAATGACAAAAATGAATGCTGAAATAGGTGATACAATATTTATGTCTTGTGGAAATAAATCTGAAGTTGAGAAACTATTAAGTAATGCAAGAGGTAAAATAGCAAATGAATTAAACTTAATTGACAAAAATGTTTTTTCATTTTGTTGGGTAGTTGACTATCCAATGTTTGAAATAGATGAAAATACTAAAAAGATCGAATTTAGTCACAACCCTTTTTCTATGCCGCAAGGGGACACTGATAATTTGGATCTTTCAGAACCCCTGAAACTAAAAGCTTTTCAATATGACATTGTATGTAACGGAATTGAATTGTCTTCAGGAGCTATCAGGAACCATAAACCTGATTTAATGTATAAATTATTCAAAATTGCTGGTTACTCTGAGGAAACAGTGAATGAGAAATTTAGTGGTATGATTAATGCTTTAAGCTATGGGGCACCTCCACATGGGGGCATTGCTCCTGGAATAGATAGAATCGTGATGTTATTAGCAGAAGAAAAAAATATTAGAGAGGTGACTATGTTTCCAATGAACCAAAACGCACAAGATTTAATGATGAATGCACCATCTGAAGTAGACGAAAATCAATTAAAAGAACTTTATATTTCAAAAAGAAAAAAATAACTATTTTTTTCCTTTAAGATTTATTCTAATATCTGATAAATCCACCAGTTTCTTTTTATAATCGTTTCTAACAAATCCTTTACTTGTAATATCTTTTACAAGCTTGATTAATTGATTCTGATCTTCACTTTCTTGACTTTCACTTGTGTCAGAATTACCAGTTATAGATGGGGTGTGAGCTAAATCTTCTCTATTTAAATAGGATATCGCTAGCTCTCTAAAAATATAATCTAATATTGAACTTGCACTCATTATTCGATCATTTCCATAAACTTTACCAGAAGGTTCAAATTTTGTATCTAAATATGCATTTACAAATTCATCTAGTGGAACTCCATATTGAAGACCTAATGATATTGCTATTGCAAAATTATTCATTAGAGCCTTTACTAACTCACCTTCTTTACTGGTATCTATAAAAATTTCTCCTATTTTACCATCTTCATATTCACCAGTATGCAAATATACTTTATGATCACCTATTGAGGCTTTTTGGATATAACCTTTTCTTCTATCAGGCATACTAAATCTTTTACCTATATTTTCAGTTATGTTTTTTTTAAAATTCTCATCAATTAGTTTGGATTTACTACTACTTTTAATATCTTTATTACTAATTGGTTGTGAAACAATTTCGACTTTACTACTTTTAGTATCTTGAAGGTTTTTTGTTTTTCTATTATCTAATTTGACATCAATAATTTCGAATTTCCCATCGTCATTTTTCTCTAAATTGTTAAGATTTTCCTCATTTATATCATCTAAATAATGAGATACTTTAAAACTACACGTATAATATGTTTCTACTAAGTATTTTGCCATTTTAATCCTATTTGTAAATTGAATCTTGGTAAGATTTATATATATACATTTTTCGATTATAGTCTAATTGTAAATTTACAATTACAAATTGAAAATTATTTGAATAAAATGATTAAAGAAATTTTTACTTGGTGGAACAAACAAACATTTGGCACGAGACTAAATACAATTTTATTTGGAAAATTAGTTGGCGAAGATAATTCAGGTAACAAATATTATGAGAGCAAGTCAGGAAAAAGATGGGTTATTTACAGCGGAGAAGTTGAAGCATCAAAAATACCAAGCGAATGGTATTCTTGGATGCATCATACAGGAAATAAAATTGAAAACAGTCACGAATTAGACAAATATAGTTGGCAAAAAGAGCATATGCCAAATCAAACAGGAACAGAAAATTCCTATCATCCAAAAAAAAATAAAAGTAAAAATGCTTCAAATAAAAAATATACTTCTTGGAAAAGTTAAAGTTTTTATACTTATTTTTTTTTCTTATTATTCTTTAATGATCAATTCTTTAAGTGAAAATAATACACGAACAGAAAATTATGCTGTTTTAACAATATTAGACAAAGTAAACTCTCAGAGTGACATTATAGAGATTGAGGTTGGAAAGGAATATAAATTTAAAAATCTATCTATAAACATTCTTAAATGTAATAATTCAAAATTTGATGATGATCCGGAAGTCACAGCATACATGCAAGTAAGAGATATAGTAAACAAAGATGACAACAAGGTGTTCATTTTTAATGATTGGACATTCGCCTCGTCTCCATCAATTAGACCTTTTGATCACCCTGTGTATGATATTTGGTTAAAAAAATGTTATTCTTAGAGTAATTTTTCTTTATCAAGCCAACTAACATTAAAATCTGAATCTAAAAATTTTTTGTGATTTAAAAGTATTTTATGTAAGTCTATCGTTGTTTTAATGCCCTCTATAACAAATTCATCAAGGGATCTTCGCATTCTTTGAATTGCTTCAGTTCTATTCCTTCCATGACATATTACTTTGCAAATCATGCTGTCATAATATGGAGTTACTTTGTAGCCTTGAAATATAGCTCCATCCACCCTAGTTCTAAAACCTGAAGGTTGATAACACATGGTAATTTCTCCTGGCGAAGGTTGAAAATTTTTTGACACGTCTTCAGCATTTATTCTACATTCAATTGCATGACCTCTTGGCTTAATATCTTCCTGTTTTAATGCAGTATTGCCATCATACGCAATCCAGATCTGTTCTTTTATTAAATCAATTCCTGTTACTACTTCTGTTACTGGATGTTCAACCTGTATTCTTGTATTCATTTCTAAAAAATAAAATTTTCCATCTTCAAAAATAAATTCTACTGTACCGGCTCCTTCATATCCAATTTGACTTACCATTTTGACAGTTTTTTCAAAAAGATCTTTTCTTATCTGATCATTTAGTAAAGGACTGGGAGTTTCTTCAATTAGTTTTTGATGTCTTCTTTGTATAGAACAATCTCTTTCATGAAGATGTACGGTTCTATTTTTACCAGATAATACTTGAACTTCGATATGTCTTGGATTTTGAAAAAATTTTTCAATATATACCTCATCATTACCAAAAAATTTTTTTGCCTCAGTTTTTGCAGTCAAAAATAAGTTTTCAAACTCATCTTCTTTTGTAACAACTTTCATACCTTTTCCACCACCACCACCAGCTGCTTTTATCAGTACCGGATACCCAATTTCTTTACATATTTTTTTTGCTTCATCAAAATCAGATACACCCCCATCAGATCCTTCAATTACTGGAAGACCATATTTTTTTGCAATTTTTTTTGCTTCAATTTTATCACCCATCATTTTAATTAATGAAGACGATGGACCAATAAATTTAATTTTGTTTTGTTCAAGAATTTTTGCAAATTCATAATTTTCAGATAAAAAACCATATCCCGGGTGAACAGCTTCAGAATTTGTCAATTCAATAGCTGACATTATGGCAGGAATGTTTAAATAACTATTTGCTGCTTGGTGTGGACCTACACATATACTTTCGTCAGCTAATCTAACGTGCATACTATTTCTATCAACATCAGAATGAATGGCGACTGTTTGTATACCCCATTCTTTACAGGCTCTTATAACTCTAACAGCTATCTCACCTCTATTTGCAACAAGAATTTTTTTGAACATTATTACTCAATTATCGCTATCGTATGTCCATATTCAACAGGTTGACCATCTTCGACGCAAATTTTTTTTACAGTACCTGCTATTGGAGATGGTACGTGATTCATTGTTTTCATAGCTTCAACAATCATTATTGTATCACCTTTGTTAATTTTTTTACCGACTTCTGCAAACTTTTTACCACCAGGTTCTGGTGCTAAATAAGCTGTTCCTATAATAGGCGATGGAACTTCAATCCCACTAACATTATCTATTTTAATATTTTCTGTTTTTATTTCTGATTTTATTTCTTTAATTGGTGCTAAATTTGATCCAGAAGATTTTGATACTTTAACTTTTATATCTTTTTCAGTGTATTCTATCTCTGTAAGATTAAATTCATTTAAATATTCTGTAAGCTCCTTGATTATATTTTTATTTATTTTCATTTAACATCTCATGCATAGAATTTATGGCTAAAATATATCCATTTATTCCTAATCCACAAATTATTCCTGTAACAACACCACTTATTATAGATTTATGACGAAATTCCTCTCTTTTATATATATTTGATATATGAAGTTCAATTATCTTGCCTTTAAATATATCTAGTGCATCTCTAATTGCAACTGATGTGTGGCTATATCCACCTGCATTAATTATAATTCCATTGAATTCGTTTCTGGCACTTTGAATAATATCTACGATTTCTCCTTCAACATTTGATTGTTTCATTTCAAGAGTTAAATTTAATTCTTTAGATTTTTTCTCACAAATATCCTCTAGGAATTTATAATCTTTGCTACCATATTGTGATTGTTCTCTTTCACCTATTAGATTAAGATTGGGACCATTAATGATTAATATTTTACTCACGAATTCTTTATAATATATGAATATTAAAAATAAAATAAAAATAACTGTAAATGGCAAGCAAATGCAAATAATTCCTAAATTTACACTTAAGAGCTTGATTACAAAATTAAAAATGCCATTAAATAAAATAGCTATAGAACTAAACAAAAAAATTATAGACAAAAATAGAATTTCTAAAATTCAATTAAAGAAAGGTGATAAAATAGAAATTGTTCATTTTATTGGTGGTGGATAATGTTTGATAAAAAATTTAAGATAGCAAATAAAAACTTTAAATCGCGTTTAATTGTAGGAACTGGCAAATATAAAAGTTTTAAAGAATGCGCTAATGCAATTAAAGCTTCAGGAGCAGATATTGTAACTGTTGCAGTAAGAAGAGTAAATATATCAGATAAAAATAAAGCTAGACTAATGGATTATATAGATCCAAAAAAAATAACCTATTTACCTAATACGGCTGGATGTTTTAATGCTGAAGATGCTATAAGGACTTTAAGACTAGCAAGGGAAATAGGCGGATGGAAATTAGTGAAATTAGAAGTTTTAGGTGATAAAAAAAATCTTTTCCCCGAGATGATAGAGACATTAAGATCTACAGAATTATTAACTAAAGAAGGTTTTAAAGTAATGGTTTACTGTAATGATGATCCATTAATGGCAAAAAGGTTGGAAAATTCAGGTGCTGTTGCTATTATGCCTCTTGCTGCTCCTATTGGTTCTGGTCTTGGAATTCAAAATAAAGTGAATATCAAAATTATTAGAAAACAAACAAAATTACCTTTAATTATCGACGCAGGTTTGGGGCAAGCATCAGATGCAAATGTTGCTATGGAGCTTGGTTGTGATGGGGTATTAATTAATACAGCTATTGCAAAAGCAAAAAACCCTATACAAATGGCTGAAGCAATGAAATTTGCAGTTATATCAGGTAGAAAGTCATTTTTATCTGGAAGAATTAAACCCAGTTTATTTGGTTCTGCATCTACATCAAATATAGGTATTATTTAACTTTTTTTTTATAAAATTTTTTTCTAAATTTTCTTTTCTTAAATATTTTTCTCACTTTATTTTTTGTATTTTTATCTTCTACTTTTTTTTCGATGTTTATTACTTCTAGTTTCTCTACTTTTTCAATTTTGTCTAAAACTTTTTTAGTTTTAGACTTAAATTCTATAATATAATCCTCCAAATTAAGATCATTATTACTATGTATATTTATTTTAGCTTTATTTTTCTTTTCAAAATATTTTACAACATCATCATAGTTTTCAGTAATATATTTCTTTATCTTATCATTTATTGTCAATTCAACTTGTTTAGCATTATGCTCCAAAGACTTTATTTCAATCAATTTAAGAATTTTTAAAACAAACGTTTCATCTGTAAGTTTCATATGCCATTTAACGTTACTTTCTCTTAATCTTTGCCTTGACATCTCTAGTAATCCAAAATTACTTATTCTGCCAATTTGAATTCTCGCTCGATCATTTCTACATTTTTCTTTTAATTTTCTCTCAACTTGCCTTCTGTTATTAAAGTTAAGCATATCAATAAAATCAATTATAATTAATCCTGACAAGTCTCTAATCTTTATTTGTCTTGCTATTTCCTCTGCTGCCTCAATATTTGTATCATAAGCAGTGCTTTCAACATTTTTTTGTTTTATGGATTTACCAGAATTTACATCTATAGACACTAATGCTTCAGTTGGGTTTATTACTAAATATCCACCTGAAGTCAGTTTTACTTCTGTCTCAAAAATTTCAAATAATTTTTTTTCTATATTTTCCCTATAAAAAAGGGGTACTTTATCCCTATATTTTTTAACTTTTTTTAATTGATTTGGCATCATTAATTTCAAATAATTTTTTGTTTTTTGATATCCTTCACTTCCCTCGACATATATATTTTGAGTATCATCATCGTACATGTCTCTTATACATCTTTTTATAATATCACTTTCTTGATGAATTAAAGATGGGGCAATTGAATTTAATGCGTTATCTTTTATTTGATCCCAAACTTTAATTAAATTTTTTAAATCATTCTCTATTTCATTTTTTGTTTTGTTTGATCCTGCTGTTCTAACTATAATTCCCATCTCTTTTGGAATAGTTATTTCATTTAATATATTTCTAATTTTTTTTCTTTCTCCTGGATTAAATATTTTTCTAGAAATTCCACCACCTTTGGCCGTATTAGGCATTAAGACTATGTATTTCCCAGCAATGGAAATAAAAGTACTAAGCGCCGCTCCTTTTAATCCTCTCTCATCTTTTAACACTTGAACCAAAATTACTTGATTTGGTTTTATTACTTCTTGGATTTTGTATCTTTTTGATGGAAATTTTTTTTGAGCATTTATTTTATCTTTTTCATTTTCCTCTTTTTTTTCAACAGGATCATCAATTTTAATTTCCTCTTTACCTTCAAGAATTTTATCTTCTATATTTTCACTTTGTTTTGAAAGTTCTTCTCGAACTTTCTCTTCTTCCTGTTTTATTTTTTCTAAATCGCTTAATGGTAGCTGATAATAATCAGACTGGATATCATTGAAAGATAGAAAACCATGTCTTTCTCTTCCAAAGTCTACAAACGCTGCTTGTAAAGAAGGTTCAATTCTACTTACTTTTCCGAGATAAATATTATTCTTAATTAAAGTATTATTTATGCTTTCATATTCATAGTCTTCGATATGATTATTACTTTTAAGAACAACTCTTGTTTCATTAGGATGCGATGCATCGATATATAAATTTTTTGACATAATATTGCTGATTTTTTCATAAGTTAATTTAATAAATTCTGTGCCTTAAGAATAACAAATTCACAAGATATTTAAACTAAAATGCAAAAGTTCTTTAAAAGATTATTAATCTTTGGATTATTGTCATCTCTTCTAATATTATTATCAATAATATCTATTCTTTGGACTTATTCTAATAAATTGCCTGATTACAAATATCTTAAAAATTATAAACCCCCAGTATCAAGCAAGTTATATTCAGGAAACGGAGTGTTAGTAAGCGATTTTTCATCTGAAAAAAGAATTTTTGTTCCATATTCAGCTATATCTCAAACCGTGATAAATGCTTTTTTATCTGCGGAGGATAAAAACTTTTTTGACCATCCAGGGGTAGATGCCAAAGGAGTAGTAAGAGCAATTAAAAATAACATATTTAATCTACTTTACTCAAAAAGATTAGAAGGTGCCTCCACTATTACCCAGCAAGTAGCAAAAAACTTTCTTTTAACTAATGAAGTAAGTATTGATAGAAAAATAAAGGAGGCAATATTAGCTTTTAGAATTGAGCGTGTTTTATCAAAAAAAAGAATTCTAGAGCTTTATCTAAATCAAATTTATCTTGGTGAGGGTAGCTATGGTATAGCATCAGCTAGTTTAAGATATTTTAATAAACCAATAAGTGAACTCAATTATGGAGAAGCTGCACTTCTAGCTGCTCTTCCAAAAGCACCAAGCAAATACAATCCATATAAAAACAAGGAGTTAGCAAAATTTAGAAGAAATTTAGTATTAAATAATTTATTAGATAATGGATTCATTGATCAAAAACAACACTCTAAATTAATTAACTCTAAAATTAAATTACAAAAGAGAAAAAGAATTTACCTAGAAGATTCTAGATATTATGTAGAAGATGTTAGAAAAGATGTAATTGATAAATATGGATATGATAAAGTATATAAACAAGGATTTAACATCAAGACACCTTTGGATTTAGAATTGCAAAAAATTGCTACACAATCACTTAGGAATGGTTTGCAAGAATTTGATAAGAGAAAAGGATGGAGAGGCCCTCTATCAAATATAAAAAAATACAAAAATTGGAAAAAAGATCTTAAAGACTTAAATTTAGAAAAATCTTTAGGATGGAAATTGGCTGTTGTTACTAGAATTGACAAATTTGAAACAGTCATCAAAACACAAAATGATGATAATGGGACAATTAATTTTAATGATATTGATTGGACGCGAAAGGAATTCAAAAAACTATTCAAAATTGGTGACATAATTTATGTCAAGAAATTATCCGATGGAAACTATAGTTTAAAACAACTTCCAAGAGCTAACGGAGGCATTGTCGTGATGGATCCATATAGCGGAAGAGTATTAGCATTGTCAGGTGGATTTAGTTTTAAACAAAGTGAATTTAATAGAGCATCTCAAGCAAAACGTCAGCCTGGATCTGCATTCAAACCTTTCATATATGCTTTAGCATTAGAAAATAATTTTTCACCAACAACATTAGTATTAGACGCACCTATAGTATTAGATCAAGGAAATGATTTAAAAATGTGGAAACCAGAAAATTACGGCAAAAAGTTCTACGGACCTTCAACACTAAGAACAGGCATAGAAAAATCAAGAAATTTAATGACTGTCCGAATAGCTCAAGAATTAGGTATAGACAAAATTATAAATTTTTCAAAAAAATTAAATATTTATGAAAATCCAGATGAACTTATGTCAGTATCTTTGGGCTCCGCTGAAACTACTTTGTTAAAAATCACAAGTGCTTATTGCTCTTTTTTGAATGGTGGAAAATTAGTTAATCCAATTTTAATTGATAGAATTCAAGACAGTGAAGGAAAAACTATTTTTAATAATGAAAAAAGATTCTGTGAAAATTGTGATTTAATTTCATATGATGGAACTAGTAACCCAATTATTAAAAATAAATATCAACAGATTTTTTCACCACAAACAGCGTATCAGATTACCTCTATGTTGAAAGGTGTTATAGAACGAGGAACTGGAAAAGGTTTAAGAGAATTAAAACTTGAATTAGCTGGCAAGACCGGAACAACAAACAAAAATACAGATACTTGGTTTATAGGATTTACATCAAATTTAGTGGTTGGAGTATACATTGGCTATGATAATCCAAGTAGTCTAGGTAAATTCGAAACAGGCTCAAAAACAGCAATGCCAGTATTTAAAGAATTCATAAAAAAAACAGCAAATACTTTTAACGCGAGACCTTTTAAAGTTGCAGACAAAATAAATATGATGGTCATAGATGCAAAAACTGGAAAAAAAGCGAATCCTAAAACCAAGTTAGCCATAATCGAGTCATTTAAAAAAAATGATAATAAACTAGATAATATATCTAACAATTTTGATAGTAGATTAAATACAACAAATATATTAAAATTTTATTAATGGATCAGGAAGTATTAAATATTAAATCAGAAATAGAAAAAATAAATCAAAGAATAAAGGAGTTTCTTTGAAAAGACTAAAATTTCAGAAAAAATAATTAATTTATCAAATTTAATAGAAAAACCAGATTTTTGGCAGGATAAAAAAAATGCTGAAAAAGTTTTACGTGAAAAAACTAATTTAGAGAAATTATTAAATAATTACGAGATAACATCAAATGAAAGTAAAGATTTATTTGATATTTATGATTTAGCTATTGAGGAACATAACGATGAAATGATTAAAGAGACAACCTCAAATATAAAAATACTCTTTAATAAAATTAAACAAATTGAAATAAGATGTTTTCTATCAAATGATAATGACACATTTGATAGTTATTTAGAATTTCACGCAGGTGCTGGTGGAACCGAAAGTCAAGACTGGGCTGATATGTTAAGAAGAATGTATATGAAGTGGGCAACCAAAAAAAATTTCAAAACTGAAATTATTAGTGAACATAAAGGTGATGAAGCTGGCATTAAATCTTCAATTATTAAAGTAAGTGGAGATTACATAAACGGATTATTAAAAAATGAATCAGGGATACATAGACTTGTTAGAATTTCTCCATTTGACTCTGGTGCTAGAAGACATACAAGTTTTGCCAGTGTTTGGGTATACCCAGTTATATCTGAAAATATTGATGTTGAAATTTTAGAAAAAGATTTAAGAGTAGATACGTACAGATCTAGTGGTGCAGGAGGTCAACATGTCAACACAACAGATAGTGCAGTAAGAATTACACACCTCCCAACAAAAATTGTGGTACAATGTCAAAATGAAAGATCACAACATAAAAATAAAGAAACTTGCATGAATATGTTACGAGCAAGACTTTATGACTATGAGTTAAAAAAAAAAGAAAAAGAAAATGAAAATCTTGAAAATTCAAAGTCAGAGATTGGATGGGGTCATCAAATAAGATCATATGTATTACACCCTTACAAAATGGTAAAAGATAATAGAACTAATTTTGAAAGCTCTAGTCCTGAAAAAGTATTAGATGGAGAAATAGATAATTTTTTAGAAAGTTCTTTATATAAATTAAATGCGTAAAATATTTTCTATAATTTTAATTTCAATAATAACCATCTTAGTCGCAATTTTAATATTTTTAACAACTTCAGGTATTAGAACAGATAATTTTAATAGTTTAATAAATGAAAAAGTTAAAGAGATTGATCCAAAGATAATATTAAAATTAAATCAAGTAAATTTTAAATTAAATCCATCTAATTTTGAATTCGAGATTTTTACCTCGGACCCCCAAATAGCAATTAATCAAAAAAACATTGACTTAGAAAATATAAAGTTCGACCTAAATATTTTTGATTATATTAGCAATAAAAACCCAATCTCTGAGATATCAATAATTTCCAAAGAAAACGATATTAATCAATTTACTAATTTTATAAATGAATATGACTTTAATATAGCTAGAAATTTAATTTTAAAACAAATCAAAAAGGGGAAAGTAAAAATAATTTCCAATATAAATTTCAACGAAAATAATCCCAAAAATATAAAATATATTATAAATGGATATGTAACAGATGCAGAAATAAAATTACCTAACCAATCAAAAATTGAAAATATTAAATTTGATTTTTTAGTAGATCAGGATGTAATAAATTTAAATGAAATAGAATTATCATTTGATAAATTCTTCATTGCTTCAGAAAAGATAAGAATTAAAAAAATTAATAATTATTTCGAAATCTTAGGAAATTTTAAAACAAATGAGACTAAAATTAATTTAAATAATTACAGAAAATTTATAA
>CACMFU010000021.1 GCA_902613065.1 uncultured Pelagibacteraceae bacterium
TATTCAAATATAGATTTTTTAATTAAAAATTTATGAAAAAAAAAATAGCATTAATATTTGGTGTTACAGGACAAGATGGTGCTTACCTATCAAAGTTTTTGTTGAAAAAAGGCTATACAGTTCATGGTGTAAAAAGACGAGGATCAACATTAAATACATATAGAATTGACGATATATATTCTGATCCGTTAATAAAAAAAAATAAATTTTATTTACATTATGGAGATATTACAGACTCTATAGCAGTTTTTAATATAATAAAAAAAATTAATCCAAGTGAAATTTATAATTTAGCAGCCCAGTCTCATGTAGCTGTTTCATTTGAAATTCCAGAATATACAACTAACACGGATGCACTCGGTACTCTTAGAATTTTAGAGGCAATTACTAAAATAAATAAAAAAATAAAGTTTTATCAAGCAGGAAGTTCAGAAATGTTTGGTAAAGTTGTCGAAAGACCTCAGACAGAAAAAACTCCTTTTTACCCAAGAAGTCCTTATGGAGTAGCCAAACTTTACTCTCACTGGATTACAATAAATTACAGAGAATCACATAATATATTTGCTTCAAATGGAATTTTATTTAATCATGAAAGCCCTCTAAGAGGAGAAACGTTTGTTACAAAAAAAATTGTAAAGGCTTTGTGCAGAATAAAACAAAAAAAACAAAAAAAACTAATATTGGGAAATCTCTACTCTAAAAGAGATTGGGGACATGCGATAGATTATGTTGAAGCTATATGGAAAATTTTACAACATAATAGACCTGATGATTTTGTAATCTGCACTGGTAAACAATACTCAATAAAACAATTTATAAATTTAGTAGCAAAAAACCTAAAAATGAAAATTATTTGGAGAGGAAAAGGAATAAATGAAAAAGCATATGACAGAGAAAATAATTGTATTATAGAATGTAATAAAAAATATTTAAGACCTGCGGAAGTAGATACTTTGCAAGGAGATTATTCAAAAGCACGTAAAAAACTAAATTGGAAGCCAAAAATTGGAATTAATGGCTTAATCAAAGATATGATTGCATATGAGCTAAATTTATTAACTGATGATTACTAAAAATACTAGAATTTTTCTAGCAGGTCATAATGGTATGGTTGGCTCAGCTATATTAAGAAAATTAAAAAGTAAAAATTATAAAAAAATATTTTATATTAGTAGAAAAAAACTTGATTTAAGAGATCAAAATGCAGTTAGAAAATATATTAATAAAATTAAACCTCAGGCAGTCATTCTAGCAGCTGCTAAAGTTGGTGGAATTCATGCCAATAATAAATATAAAGCAGAATTTATCTACGATAATCTCTCTATCCAAAATAATGTCATAAATTCAAGTTATTTAGCAGGTGTAAAAAATTTAATATTTCTTGGATCTAGCTGTGTTTACCCAAAATATTGCAAACAACCTATTAAAGAAGAATATTTATTATCAAACTATTTGGAAAAAACAAATGAGCCTTACGCTATTGCCAAGATAGCAGGAATTAACTTATGTCAAAGTTATAACGAGCAATATGGTTTAAATTATAAGAGCCTAATGCCATGCAATGCTTATGGAATTAATGATAATTATGATGAAACAAATTCACATTTTTTTCCTGCTTTAATTAGAAAAGTTATTGATTCAATTCAAAAAAATAAAAATTACATAAGTATTTGGGGAAACGGTCGGCCATTGAGAGAATTAATTTATTGTGATGACATAGCTGATGCATGTATCTTTTTTTTAAAAAAAAAAACAAATAAATCGATAATAAATATAGGATCAGGTATAGAGAAAACTATTATAGAATACGCATATTTTATAATGAGACATCTTAAAGTAAATTTTAAAATTAAATTTGAAAAAAAAAAATTAAATGGAACACCAAGAAAAATATTAGATAGCAATTTAGCAAAAAATTATGGATGGGTTTCAAAGACGACCCTAGAACAAGGACTATCCATTGCAATTAATGATTATTTAAAAAAACATATTATTGAAAGAGATAAATTTAATTTTAAATAGTATAAATAATTCCTGCAATATTGATAAAATTCTAAATTATTTATATTTTTTTCACTATTATAATTGACATTCTTTTTTATCTTTGTATACGTTCAGTGCCTGGTGATTATTGCGAAAGGGAAATACCCGATCCCATTCCGAACTCGGAAGTCAAGCCTTTCTGCGCCGATGGTACTTAGTCTTAAGACTTGGAAGAGTAGGACGTTGCCAGGCTAATTTCTGATGAAAAATCTTTTAATTGTTACTGGAGGAGCTGGGTTTGTTGGTTCAAATCTAATTAAAGCACTTTTAAAATATAGTTCTTTTAAAATAATTAGTATAGACAATTATTCATCTGGATCTAAAAAAAATCATATTAAAAATAAACAAGTAAAATATATAAATGGAAATACAAAAAATATTTCAAAAATTTTAAAGAATAAAAAAAAAAAAATTAAAACAATTTTTCATTTTGGAGAATTTTCAAGAATTTATCAAAGTTTTCAAAATTTTAATAAATGTTTCAATTCAAATTCATTAGGTTCACAAGAGGTTTTTAAATTTTGTCTATATAACAAAATAAAACTTATTTATTCAGCAACTTCTGCAAGCCTAGGAAATATGGGCGATGACAAAAACTTGTCTCCTTATGCATTCACAAAATCCAAAAATTTAGAGTTACTAGAGAATTTAAAAAAATGGTTTAATTTAAAGTTTGAAATAATTTATTTTTATAATGTTTATGGCGATAAGCAAATTGAAAAAGGATCTATGGCAACTGTAATAGGTATATTTCAAAATCAATACGAAAATAACAAACCATTAACAGTTGTAAAGCCAGGCACACAAACAAGAAGATTTACTCATATATCTGACACTATCAATATTTGTATAAAAGCGTGGAAAAGAAATGAATGTTCACACCATAGTATCAGTCATAAAAAATCCTATTCAATTAAAGATGTGGCAAAAATGTTTAATTCTAGAATTAAATATTTACCTCCAAGAGCCGGAGAAAGATATGCTTCTGCATTGACAAATATGTCCTATAATAACAAGGTTATTAGATATTATGGAAAAATAAATTTGAAAGATTATATAACTTCGTTTATTAAAACTAAAAAAAAAATTAATTATGAAAATAGCTAGTTCATTAAAATCGCTAAAAAAGAGAGATTTAAATTCAAAGTTAGTAAGAAGAAGAGGAAGGGTCTATATTATAAACAAAAAAAATCCAAAATTTAAAGCAAGACAAAAGTAATTATGGATAATGAAAATCACAAAAATACTTGGAATAATTTTACTAAATTCGTGCTTTGGGGATCTGTAGCAGTTATAATTATATTAATATTAATGGCAATATTTCTTTTATAGAATGATTATAGGATCTATTTCAGAAAATATTAGTTTTGAAAAAAGAGTTGCATTAACTCCTGATATAATAAAAAAATATAAATCATTAGGTTTGGATGTTTACTTAAGTAAAGATTATGCAATTCATTTAGGTATTGCTGACGAGGAATATGAAGAGGAAGGTGCGAGTATTCTTGAAAAAGAAGAAGTTTTAAAAAAATCAAACGCAATTGTACAAATGAATATTCTAAGTGATGAAAATTTAGATAAACTTAGCGAAGGTCAAATTTTAATAGGTGTATTAAACCCGTATTCAAATAAAAAAAAACTTGAATTAATTTCTACAAAAAAAGTTAAATGTTTTTCCTTAGAACTTTTGCCAAGGATTACTCGAGCCCAGTCAATGGATATTTTATCATCTCAAGCAAATTTAGCTGGATATAAAGCTGTAATAGATTCATTTTCTCATTTTCAAAAAGCTATACCAATGATGATGACGGCGGCTGGAACAATTTCAGCTGCAAAAGTGTTAATTGTTGGAGCAGGGGTTGCTGGTTTGCAAGCAATTGCAACTGCCAAAAGAATGGGAGCTATAGTTTTTGCTACAGATGTTAGGTTAGCTTCAAAAGAGCAGGTTGAAAGTTTGGGTGGCAAGTTTTTAATTGTTGAAGGGGCAGAAAATCTTGAGACAGAAGGTGGTTATGCAAAAGAAGCTTCAGATGAATTTAAAATAAAACAAGAAGAATTATTAAAAGAAACTCTAAAAAAAATTGATATTGTTATATGTACTGCATTAATACCTGGAAAAAAAGCTCCTATTATAATAAAGAAAGATATGATTGATGTTATGTCTAATGGGTCAGTAATTTATGATCTAGCAGCTTCCCAGGGAGGCAATTCTGAATTAACAAAAGCTGGCGAAATTATAGATAATAATGGCGTTAAGATTATGGGAGAAGTAAATATTTTAAACAAACTACCAATTTCTGCCTCAAATCTTTATGCAAAAAATTTGTTTAATTTTACAAGTAATTTATTTAACAAAGATAAAAAGTATTTTGAGTTTAATTTGGAAGATGAAATAATTGAAAAAACAATGGTAAAATAATGGAAATAGATCCTTTTATATTCAGACTTAGTATTTTTATTTTATCAATTTTTGTTGGTTATTATGTTGTATGGAGCGTAACACCTTCTTTACATACCCCATTAATGTCTGTTACTAACGCAATATCTTCAGTGATAATCGTTGGAGCTATTATTGCTGCACTAGCAAGTTCAACAGAAAATATTTTCGAAATATCAAATATTTTTGGTTTCTTAGCAATAATTTTAGCTGCAGTTAATATTTTTGGAGGATTTCTTGTCACCCAAAGAATGTTGCAAATGTATAAGAAAAAGAAAAAATAGTCAAAAATGTCATCTAACTTATCAGCATTATTTTATTTAGTTTCAGGAATATTTTTTATTTTAGCATTAAGAGGTCTTTCTTCTCCCGAAACTTCAAGACAAGGAAATTATTTTGGAATTGCAGGTATGGCAATTTCAATAATTGTTACATTTTTAACAGTTGGTAATTTTGAGCAAGGTTTTATTTATGTATTAATCTTTTTATTTATTGGAGGTTCAATTGGAGCACTAATAGCTTTTAGAATACCAATGACTGCAATGCCAGAATTAGTTGCCGGGTTTCATAGTCTTGTTGGTCTAGCTGCAGTTTTTGTTGCAATTTCTGCTTTTCTAAAACCAGACGCTTTTAATTTAGGTTTAGTTGGAAATATTAAACTTGCTAGTTTAATTGAAATGTCATTAGGAGCCGCAATTGGAGCAATAACCTTTTCTGGTTCAATAATTGCTTTTTTAAAATTACGAGGGATTATGTCAGGCTCACCTATTACATTCAAAGGTCAACATATAATTAATTTAATCTTAGGCATATCAATAATATTTTTAATTTACTATTTATGTTCTACTCAATCATCAAATATATTTTGGACAATAGTCATAATATCATTTTTAATTGGTGTACTAATAATAATTCCAATTGGTGGTGCAGACATGCCAGTTGTAATATCAATGTTAAATTCATATTCGGGTTGGGCAGCGGCAGGAATAGGTTTTACTTTAGAAAATACAGCTTTAATAATTACAGGTGCTTTAGTTGGATCATCTGGAGCAATACTCTCATATATTATGTGTAAGGGTATGAATAGATCATTTTTTAATGTAATACTAGGAGGATGGGGAGCCACAGAACAATCTTCAAGTGCAAAAGACAAAGACCAAAAACCAGTAAAAAATGGTAATGCGGACGATGCTGCATTTTTGATGAAAAATGCATCCTCAGTAATAATTGTGCCAGGATATGGAATGGCTGTTGCACAAGCTCAACATGCATTAAGAGAAATGGTAGATGCTTTAAAAAAAAATGGTGTAAAAGTTTCCTATGCGATACACCCGGTTGCAGGACGAATGCCTGGACATATGAATGTATTACTTGCCGAAGCAAATGTTCCTTACGACGAAGTTTTTGAGTTAGAGGAAATAAACAATGACTTTGCTAATTGTGATGTAGCATATGTGATAGGCGCAAATGATGTTACAAATCCAGTCGCTAAATCTGATCCTCAAAGTCCAATTTATGGAATGCCTGTACTAGATGTGGAAAAAAGTAAATCTGTCTTGTTTGTAAAAAGAAGTTTATCTCCTGGGTATGCAGGAATAGATAATGATCTTTTTTATAGAGATAATACTCTGATGCTCTTTGCAGATGCAAAAAAAATGACTGAGGAAATAGTAAAAAGTTTATAAATAACTATTAATAAAATACTTATAACGTGAAATTGGTTGCGGGGGACGGATTTGAACCGCCGACCTCAAGGTTATGAGCCTTGCGAGCTACCAGGCTGCTCCACCCCGCGGTGTATTTAAATTCTATTCTTAAGCTTATTTAGTTTTTTAACTCTTTTTATATTTTCTTGCAGTATTCTTTTTTTTTTTTCAGATGGTTTTTCATAATTATTTTTAAGTTTTATAATTTTAAAGAAACCATCACGCTGAAGTTTTCTTTTTAAAACTCTCAACGCCTGCTCAACATTATTATCTTTAACTTCTATTTTAATAACAACCTCCAAAAAGTGCGATTAAATAACATTTTAAATAATATTTGTCTATATTTTTCAAATATTACTTTTGACATTTAATGACATTCTTTCTTTATCCTTTTTCTCTTTCGCAATCCTTCTTTCAGCTTTTTCGATCGACTTTATTAAATCTCTCTGTGTAAACATTCCCATTGCAACTGGATCTTTAGGGTTAAGATTATTAAAATTCCAATAGCTTTTATTTCTAATAGAGGTTACTGAATTTTTCGTTATTCCAACTAATTTAGCAATTTGGGAGTCTTTTAAAATTTGATGATTTTTAATTAACCACAAAGCTGAATCTGGCTTATCCTGCCTTTTTGACAATGGTATATATTTTTTAACTTTGTTGTCGGTGTCTTTTATATCTAATTCAACATTAATTATATTTAGAGGTCTATTCCTATCTTTTGAAGATAATTCTATTTCTTCTCTAGTTAATTGACCAGAAATAATTGGATTATATCCAACAATCCCTTTTGCCACCTCGCCATCAGCAATACCTTGTATTTCTACTTCGTGCAATTTACAAAACTCGGCTATTTGTTTAAAAGTTAATGATGTATTTTCAACTAACCATACAGCAGTAGCCATGGGCATTAATGGTGCATTTGACATTTATTTTTTCTCAGATCTATAATTTTGAAATTTTTTATTAAATTTACTAATTCTGCCTTTATCCAAAATTTTCTGCTTTCCACCTGTCCATGCAGAATGAGATTTCGGATCGATTTCCAATTTTAGAATATCGTTTTCTGAACCCCAAGTGGACTTAGTTTCAAAAATTGTGCCATCTGTCATCTCAACTTTAATACTATGATATTTTGGGTGAATATTTTTTTTCATGGGCAGGCTTATAACAAAATTGGTTTTAAAAACAATTAAAAGTTAGTCAATTTTTTAAGCATTTTTTCATATATATTTGGATTTCCAGCTCTAATATTTATTTTATTATTTTTAAAATCACTAATGTTATTCACTTTTCCACCAGCTTCTTCAATTATTATTTTTCCTGCAGCTATATCCCATAAATTAATTTTGTTATGAAAAAAACCGTCGAGTCTTCCACAACCAACATATGCCATGTCTAGCGCCGCACAACCAGAATTTCTCAAATTTAGTTTTGGGTGTACAGATTTAATGCCATCATTATTTGAAGCAAACAAGCATTCCTCAATATTTGATTTACTCGAAACTCTAATTCTATTGTTGTTAATGAAGGAACCATTATTTTTTTCAGCATAAAATATTTCATCTTTAATAGGATCAACGACTAAACCGATAACAATTTCATTTTCTATTTGAAGCGCTATGGATATTGCAAAATGTGGAATTCCGTGTAAAAAATTTGTGGTTCCATCTATAGGATCTATAATCCAAAAAACTGATCTATTTTTATTTAAAATTTTACCTGTCTCCTCAGTTACAAATGAATAATTTTTTTTTGATTTGTCTAATTCTTCAATAAGAATTTTTTCAACTCTTTTATCAGTTTTTGTAACGAAGTCTTTTGGCCCTTTTCTTGAAACCTGTAAATTTTCTATCTCTCCAAAATCACGAATAATAACTTTTGATGCTTTTTCGCATGCTTTAATCATTAAATTTAAATTTGGTGAAATAGAGTTCATTTAAACTTTTTTAATATAATCCATAGTTCTTGTATCTAAAATTATAGTATCTCCCGATTCTATGAACGGAGGGACTTGTATATTTATTCCATTATCAAGAGTTGCAGGTTTATATGAAGATGAAACTGTTTGCCCCTTTAGAGCCACATCTGTTGTTTCAATTTTACAGGTAATTTGATTTGGAAGCATCACACTAAGAGGCTTTTCATCATGAAAATTTATTGTAACTTCTAAATTTTCACTAAGAAGAGGTCCTTTTTCGCCAACTATATTTTTTTTTAAATTGATTTGCTCAAATGTTTGTGGATTAATAAAGTAAAAATCATTTTCATCATTGTACAAAAAGGTAAATTTTAATTCCTCTAAAGAAGCTTTATCAACGGTTTCATTTGATCTAAACCTCTCATTCAGTTTGGTATTTTTATTTAAGCTTTTCATTTCAACTTGCGCGAAAGCTCCACCTTTACCTGGTTTGACATGATTTGTTTTTAATACTTCCCATAAATCATTTTTATAATTTAATATCATTCCAACTCTTATTTCGGTTGCGTTAATTTTCATATAAATTTTTTTATTGCTTCGTAAGGTTTATATTTTTTATTTTGCCAAATGTAACCTGAGATAGCTAAAAAATCTGCTTTATTCAATAAAAGTTTTTTATAGTTTTTTTTATTTATACCTCCTATGGCAACCACAGGAATCTTTACAATTTTTTTCACCTTTTTCAAAGTTTGCATACTAGATTTAAAAATAACTTTTTTTGTGCTAGATTTATAGAAAGCTCCAATTGCAACATAACTAGCTTTATTAAAGTAGGCTTTTTTTGCTAATTTAACTGAGTTATGACAAGTTATTCCAATAATTTTATTTTTTAAAATTTTTTTTGCTTTATTAATATCCATATCTTTTTGACCCAAGTGACATCCGTCAGCTTCAACTTTTGCCGCTAGATATGGATCATCATTAATCAAAAATTTCACTTTATTTCTTTTACATATTTTAAGTATTTTTTTTGCAATTATAATTTTTTTTTTTAATTTTTCTCTCTTAAGCCTAAGTTGGAAATATTTAACCTTTCCAGATTTAAGAACTCGATCTAGAGAGGCAAAAAAAGACTTATTTTTAATTTTAATTGGAGATATGAGGTAAATAAATTTTTTATTTTTGATTTTCAAAATTTTCTGACCATTTTCCTTGTGCTGCTAAAGTACACATTTTCGCTCTATGATCAAATATTTCTTGGGTCCCAGTTATATTGTTAATATCTTTAGACCAAAATTTTAAAGCACTTTGTTGAAGTGCTCTTCCATAAGAATAAGTCATTATAAAATTCGTATCATTTTTGATATTTATTTGATTTAAGTTTGCCGTAGCTTCTATTTCTGTTTGACCCCCCGATAGAAAAGCTATACCGGGCACTGATGATGGCACATCATTTTTTAAGCACTCTAAAGTAAGTTCTGCAATTTCTTCACTAGAAATTTTTTCACTAGAATTTTTTCCTGGTAATATCATGTTTGGTTTCAATATTATTCCTTTCAAATCAACATTATTTAACTCTAACTCTTCAAAACATTTATTTATTACTTCAGATGTTTTTATCAAACAATCTTTAGCAGAATGATTACCATCCATTAAAACTTCGGGTTCAATTATTGGAACCATTCCTGCTTCTTGAACTAATGCAGCGTATCTAGCTAAAGCGTGAGCATTTGACGAAATAGATAGTTTACTGGGATACTTATCACTAATTAAGTAGACACCTCTCCATTTTGTAAATTTTGCTCCAAGTTTATAATAATCATTAAGTCTATCTCTTAAACCATCTAAACCTTCTGTAATTTTTTCTTCTTCAGAGCCAGCCAATATTTTGGCTCCTGTATCAACCTTAATACCTACCAACGAACCACTTGAGTTTATTAGTTCAGGTATAGTTTTTCCATTAGACGCTTTCTGTCTTATTGTTTCATCATATAGTATTACTCCACCAATACATTTACTCATTGATGAAGATGAAAAAAGAGTCTGTCTAAAAAGCAGTCTATTATTTTCATCGGAAATTACTTTTACTGAGTCTAATCTTTTTGTCATTGTGGCTGTGCTTTCATCAGCCGCAAGTATACCTTTGCCATTTGATAATATTTGAAGAGCGATTTTGTTTAGTTCAGACATTTAATTTAATGCTTTTATACCAGGGAGTACTTTGCCTTCAAGATATTCTAAAAATGCTCCACCTGCAGTTGAAACAAAATTAAATTTATTATTCATATTTAATGAATTAATGACTGCTACCGTGTCGCCCCCACCAACAACTGAAAATATTTTTTTCCCTCTGTTTGCTATATATTTTGCAACTTCTGAGCTTCCTAATGAAAAATTCTCATTTTCAAAATAACCTAATGGTCCGTTCCATAATATTGTCGAGGAACCATCAATAATTTTTTTTATTTCATCTAATGTTTTTGATCCTACATCAAGTATCATATCATCGTCTTCAATATCTTTAAAATCTTTTTCATAAGATTTGTCATTCAATTTTTTTCCAATTTTGACATCTTTCGGAAAATATATTTTACATTTATTTTTTTCAGCATGTGTGAATATTTCTTGAATTATGTAATCAATATTTTTTTCATATAAAGAATTACCAATTTTTAAACCTTTATATTTTAATATATTATTCGCCATTGCACCTGCTATTATAATACTATTAAATTTCGGTATTAAATTTTTTATAATATTTATTTTTGAAGATATTTTGGATCCACCAATTATACATGTTATAGGTTTTTTTATTTCAGAAGTTATCTTATTAAGAGCGTTTACCTCTGCATTAATTTGAATTCCGCTGTAAGATGGAATATATTTTGTGATTTTTGATACAGAGGCATGATCTCTGTGTGAACACGAAAATGCATCATTAACATATATTTCACCTAAACTTGCTAATTTCTTTGAAAATTTATCATCGTTGGCTTCTTCTTCGGGATAAAATCTAATATTTTCAAGCAGTACCAACTCATCATTTGAATTGTTAAAAATGTTTTCTTTATTTAAATTAAAAATGTTCTCTTTAAGTAATGATACTTCTTTTTTAATTTTACTTTTAATACACAAAGATACCAATTCTAAAGAAAGTTCCTTAACTATTTTACCTTTTGGCCTTCCAATATGAGATATTATTATAATCTTTGCTTTTTTTTTTAATAAAAATTCTATTGTAGGCATAACCTTATCAATCCGGTTAGTATCTGTTATTTTTCCATTTTTTATTGGAACATTTAAATCAAGTCTAAGAATTACACTTTTATTTTCTATGTTTTCTATATTTTCAATTGATTTCATTATTTGATCTTGCTTAAATATTTAGCAATATCACACATTCTGTTTGCAAAACCCCACTCATTATCATACCAAGCTGAAATTTTTCCCATTTTATTGCCTACTACATTAGTAAGTGAGGAGTCTATGATTGCAGATGCACTATTGTGATTAAAATCAACTGAGACCAACTTCTCATCTGTAACATTTAGAATATTTTTAAGTTTCTTTTTAGATGCAGAAAATAAAGAGTTATTTAATTTTTTTACAGTAATATTTTTTTTTACATTAAATATAAATTCTATTAATGAAACATTTGGTGTTGGTACTCTCATTGCTATACCTTCTAGCTTACCTTTCAACGATGGTATAATCTGACCAATAGCTTTAGATGCACCAGTAGATGTGGGCACAATTGATTGACTTGCAGATCTCGCCCTTCTTGGATCTTTGTGAGAATTATCTAGTATTCTTTGATCACTTGTAAAAGCATGTATGGTTGTCATAAAACCATTAAGAATTATAAAATTTTTATTAATTACGTCTGCAACGGGAGCTAAACAATTTGTTGTGCAAGAAGCTGCTGAAATAATTTTATCGTTCTTATTAATATTCTTGTGATTTACGCCAAAAACTATAGTTTTATCTGCCATTTTGCATGGGGCCGAAACAATAACTTTTTTTACCCCATTTTTTATATGTGGCAGTAATTGATCTTTAGAATTAAACTTACCTGTGCACTCGAAAACATAATCAACACCGTATTTTTTCCACTTTATGTCATTAACCACAGAGTGTTGGGTATAAGATATTTTTTCTTTATTTATTTTTATGTAATTTTCTCCAGATTTTATTAGAGAACTAAAATTACCATGAATTGAATCATATTTTAACAAATTTGCGCAAATCTCAGAGCTAGATCTGTTATTAATATGTTTGATAATTATTTTACCTTTATGATTTTCATAAATTGACCTTACAATCATTCTGCCAATTCTTCCCATACCGTTAATGCCAATTTTTATTGTCATTTATTTAAATAAAATTTAATTTTTTTACTAATTTTTTCACTACTTAAACCAAAATGATCATAGACTTTTTTATAAGGAGCACTTTTACCAAAGTCCTCTATAGAAAAAGACAAGCCATTTTCAATATATTTTTCCCAAGACATTTTTGAACCTGCCTCAATTGCAAAAGTAATTTTGCTTTCTT
>CACMFU010000022.1 GCA_902613065.1 uncultured Pelagibacteraceae bacterium
TAAATTCATAAAAAAAGTAACAAAGGAAATTTTATTAATACTTCCAATATTTAATGTCATATTTATTAAGTTATCTTTTAAAATTAGAAAAACCAAAATTAAAATTCATGGTTATGAAAGTGATTTTTTTTTAATGTCGAATGAAAGTTATCAAAAATATAATATTAAAAACTTAAATAATATTAAAAATATTACCGGGGTCGATAAAGAATTTAATTATGAATATGCTTTCTCAAAAAAAATAATTGATGAAAGTTCTAGGGATAAAATAATATTTGATGTAGGCGCAGCATACGGTCATTATTCATGGTTGTTTTCAAAATTGAATAAAGAAGTATTTTGTTTTGAAGGCGATAACTTAGCGTTATTTTTTTTGAGAAAAAATTTAGTTAAATTAACTAACACAAAAATTATTAATAAATATGTCAAAGAAAGTTTCAGTTTAAACATGTTTTGTAAATCTAATAATTTATATCCAGATTTAGTTAAAATAGATGTAGAAGGTGATGAAATTGATATTTTAAAAAATTCAGGAGATTTACTAAAAAATAAAACGAAATTTATAATCGAATTTCATCGAAGAATAATTTTAAAAAAAAATAATGATAAAGAAATTATAAATAATTTTTTTGAGATATTTAAACAAAACAATTACTGCATTGAGTACAATGGTCATCATGATGCAGAGTCACTCTTGAACTATGGTATTTCAGATAAAATTTGGTCAAAATCAATGCCTGAAAAAAATGATAATTTTGCGATATTTTGCTATCCGAAAGGATAATTGAATTTTAATATTATGGATTACATAAAAAATAATTCAAAAATAATTACATGCGATATAGGCGCAAGTAGTTGTGATCCTACTCTACATATTGATAATTTATTAAAAAATACCTACTCAAAATTATACGGTTTTGAACCAAATAAAATTGAATTTAATAAATTAATATCAGAAAACAAAGATAAAAATAGAGAATTTTTTAATTACGCAATTGGAGATGGTGAAGAGAAACTTTTTAATATTTGTGAGTATCCTGGCTGGAGTTCTTTTCTAGAAGCAGATATGGATTATATAAAAAACTTTCATAGATTTGAATTAGATGCTGTAATTAAAGATAAAATAAAAATAAAAACAAAAAAATTAGATGAGATTGAATTTGAGAGTAAAGTAGATTTTTTAAAGATTGATGTACAAGGTTTAGAGTCTGAAATTATAGAATGTTCAAAAGATACAATTAAAAATTGTTTAGTTGTAGAATTAGAATTATCTCCAATACCACTTTATAAAAAGGAAAAGAGGTTTTCTTATGTGTGTAAGCAAATGGAGGATTTAAAATTTAATTTAAATATGTTTCAAAAAATTAATACAAAAACATTTAAACCTGTTATTTTAGGTGGAAGCTCACTTAATGGCTTACACACTTTAATTCAATTAGATTGTGTATTTGTACCAAATTATGAAACTATTAATAACCTAAATAGTGAGGATCTAAAAAAATTAATCAACATAATGCATTATTCTTATAATTCTTACGATTTTGCAGATTTCTTAATTCGCTTACTTGAAAAGAAGGAGAATATAAAAATTGTAGATAAATATAGAGATGATGTTGCAAAACTAAAAATTTTGAAAAAATATTAAACCAATTTTGTCCAATTGTATCTTGTGAGTTAATGATTATAATCATCAAATGAAAATTGTAGAACTACCGAAGATAATACCTATTTTTCCATTATCGAATTTTATTATGTTTCCTGGAACAACTGTCCCACTCAACATTTTTGAGCCAAGATATTTGCAAATGGTAAATGATAGCATGAAAAAACATAGAATAATTGGCATGATACAACCCAAAAAATCAGGAATTTTAAAAAAACCAGACTTATATGAAGTTGGGTGTTTGGGTAAAATCACAAGCTTTAATGAGACTGAAGATGGTAGGATATTAATTATTTTAAATGGAGTTTGTAGATTTAAAATTATTTCCGAGATTAAAACCAATAAGTTATACCGTGAATGTGATGTTGAATACACTAATTATTCATCTGATATTTCTAAGAAAAGCAACGAAGTTAATTTTACTGATTTAAGTATAATTATGGAAAATATGAAAAAATTTTTTAAGAAACAGGGCTATATTGTGAATCTTAAAGATTTAGAAAAAAGAGATTTAAGTCAAACACTTAATGATCTATCAATGGCATCACCGTTCTCGTTAGAAGAAAAACAAATTCTCTTAGAAAGTCTTGATATAAATATAAGAAAAGAAAAGTTGGAACAGATTTTAAATAATTACATTAAAGATGAGTTCGAAAACACTACTCTTCAATAATTTATAAATTTAATCCTTTATCAGATAAAATATTAATATATTTTTTAAAACTAGAATTTTTGTTTAAAATTCTAAATATTTGTTTGGAAATCGAATTGTTAATTTTATTGTCAAATTTAAAAAACTCATAAATACCATCAATTGCGTTTCCATAAAGGTAATTAAAATGTCTGGTTGAAGCTTGAAAATCTTCAGCAACAAGATTGTCAATAGGAAGTCCTAGTGATAATTTTTTATTAACTATTTTTGATAATATTTTAATATCTCTTATTGTCATATTAAATCCTTGACCTGCAAGAGGATGTATACGGTGAATTAAATCTCCAAAGGCAAGTATATTCTTATGAGTATAATTTCTAAGCATTTCAAAGCTCAAATTAAATTTTTCAATTTTACTAATCTTTGTTATTGAATAGAAAGAATTATATTTTTTAAATATATCAAAAATTTTCTCATCGGCTATTTTTGAACCTTTGTAAGAAAAAACTATAGAAGTTTTATTGTTAGACAAAGGTAGGAATGCAAGAGGTCCATATTTTGTAAAAACTTGAATAGCTATATTATTATCTTTATGTCGATGATTTATTAGAAATGTATATGCTCTACTTCTATAATTTTTTTTTATTTTATTTGTAAAAAATTTATTTGAAATATAATTTTTATTTTCACTGTTGATTACTAAATCATAAATTTTGATTATTCTTAACATATTTTTACTTGAAGTGTCTGAATTAAGTAATTTTACAAATTTAGATTTTTTTACCTTTTTTAAAAAAATTTCATTTAATTTCGAATAAGAAATTAAATTGAAAACTTCCTTATTTTTTTTATTAAAATATATTTTTTCTTTATGTTGTGAGTCTTCAGTGAATATTTTAATTTTTTTACTTTTCCAGTGATTAAAAGTTGATTTTGTTAAAGATTTTAAATAATTAAAGTTTTCACTTGATAATGCTATTGTTCTATTAGTTTTTAATTTTTGAGTTTTTTTATTTAAATATAAGTCAACATTGATTTTTTTTTCAGCAAAAACGTCAGCAAGAATTAAATTTGTTAAATTTTGGCCTATAAGACAAATTTTCATAACAAAATAATTTTAACAATAAAAATTAAATGATACAAAGTGACAAAAGCAGTTTTGATTCATGATAATTAAAAATTATATCAATAAAATAGGTGATTTTATTATAAAGAGATTAGCGGAACTAGTTGGTATTTTTCTAATAATTGCCTCAGCATTACTTTTTATATCTTTAATTAGCTATTCACCAGAGGATCCGAATTTTATATTTCCAGTAGGTCAGGAGATAAAAAATTTTCTTGGATTTAGAGGAAGTTTTATTGCTGACATATTTTTTCAGTCGATTGGAATAATATCACTTTTAATTCCATTTTCTCTTCTTTTCACTGGAATATGGATAACAATTAATAAAAAATTGATAGTCGTTATCGAAAATATTTTTTATATAATTCTTTACATTGTTGTTGCAACATTTTTCTTTGGTATTTTTCATAAAGAGACCTATTGGTTAATAATAAATGGTAATAATGGTTTCGTTGGTGATTTGATGTCTGAAACTATAATTGCAGATCTTTTAAAAATTAACAAAACACTAAGCTACTATTTATTAATGTTTTTAATTTTGTTATTTTTTCTTTTAAGTAGTAATTTTAAAATTTCATATGCTTTTAATTTTTTCAAACTAATAAAAAAATTATTTTCCTCCGAAAAAAATGAATCTATTAATCATGACAACATGTTTAAAGAAAGTAATATAGTTGAAAAAACTAATAAACCTCCTGTTCAAGAAAATTTGTTTACTAATAATGAATCGATTTTAAATGATGTAAAAATGAAATTGCCTTTAATTGATTTTTTAAAGAAACCAGAAAAGATCTCAAATAAGAAAGAAGATGTTAAAATGGATCCTGAAGGATTGGAAAAAATACTTCTTGATTTTGGTGTAGAAGGAAAAATAAAAAAAGTAAGCAATGGGCCTGTTGTTTCTTTAAACGAATTTGAGCCAGCGGCTGGAGTAAAGGTTTCCAAAATTATTAATTTATCAGAGGATATTGCTAGAAATACAAGTTCAGACTCTGCTAGAATAGCTACAATCCCTGGAAGTAATACTGTAGGTATTGAACTTCCTAAGATATCTAGAGAAAATGTTTTTTTAAGGGAAATTATTTCAGATAAAAATTTTAAAAAGAAAGAATTAAAATTACCAATTGCTCTAGGTAAAAGTATATCTGGAGAACCTATATCTAGCGATTTAAGTTCTATGCCTCATTTATTAATAGCTGGAACAACTGGCTCAGGTAAATCAGTATGTATTAATACTATTATACTATCACTCATTTATAAACATACACCTGACATCTGTAAGTTTATTTTGATCGATCCGAAAATGTTAGAACTATCAACTTATGAAGGTATCCCCCATTTATTATGTCCAGTTATAACTGAGGCAAAAAAAGCTGCTTCTGTTTTAGGTTGGGTAGTTAAAGAAATGGAGAGTAGATACAGACTAATGACAAAAGTGGGTGTACGAAACATTGATGGATATAATGAAAAACACAAAGTTAAGATGCCTTATATAGTTGTAATTGTCGATGAAATGTCTGATCTTATGTTAGTGGCTGGTAAAGAGATTGAAAACTACATTCAAAAATTATCACAAATGGCTAGAGCAGCTGGAATCCACATAATTATGGCAACACAAAGACCAAGTGTAGATGTAATAACTGGAACTATAAAAGCAAATTTTCCAACTCGTATTTCATTCCAAGTAACATCTAAAATTGATAGTAGGACAATTTTAGGCGAGCAAGGAGCTGAGCAACTTTTAGGTAAAGGAGATATGTTATACATGTCATCGGCAAATAGGATTACAAGGATACATGCACCTTATGTATCAGAAATAGAAATTGATAAAGTAAATAACTTTCTGAGAAATCAAGCAGAGCCAGACTATGTTGATGAGATTTTAAACTTTGCTGATGAAAAAGAGATTAATGAAAAAAATAAAGAAAACTCAGAAAAAGATGAATTATATGATGAAGCATTAGAAATAATTAAATCAGAGAGAAAAGCATCTACCTCATTTTTGCAAAGAAAATTACAAATTGGATACAATAGAGCCGCAAGAATTATTGATCAAATGGAGGTAAATGGTGAAGTAAGTAAAGCCAATCACGTGGGCAAAAGAGAAGTTTTAAAATAGTGAAATATATAATTTTTATTATAATATTTTTTTACCCATTAAATATTTTTGCATCTTCAAAGCAACTAATTAAAAATAAATTAGAAGGTACTAATAATGTATCTTTTAAATTTATACAAAAGATTGGAGATAAGACTGAACAAGGAGAATGTATAATTTCGTATCCAAAAAAAATTTTATGTATTTATGACGATATTTATAATAAAATTTTGGTATCTAATGGAAGGTCATTGGTAATTAATAGTAAAAAAATTAAAAATTATTTAAGGTATCAACTTAAAGATACACCTCTTAATTTAATTTTAGATAAAAAATTTCTACTTGAGAAATTAGACCAAGTTGAAGTAATCCAAGAAAATGATGAAACATTTTATTTTGAAATTATACATGACAATAATTTATTAAATATTTTTTTTGATAAAAATAATTATGATATTAAGGGATGGACAACAACTGATATTTATCAAAACAGTGTTGAAACGAAGTTATTCAACATAGAAGTAAATATGATGATTGATGAAAAGACATTCAGAGTTCAAAATTACATTAACTAATATCTAAACTAATAGTTTCAGATTTAAAAATTTTCATCCCTCTTCCTAAATAATTTTTTAAAGCGTGTTTGTGATCTAGAGAGCATGTATGAAGCCATACTTTATTTGTATTTTTTCTAAATCCTAACCTTAGGGCTTCTGATAAAAGATATTTTCCATAATTTTTTCCGATATATTGATCTAAAATTCCAAAGTAAGCGACTTCGCATTTTCTTGTCTCGGGATAAAATAGTAGCTCAAAAAAGCCAATTAAATCCTCATTTTCTCTTAATATATATGTTTCTAAATTTGAATTATTTGTATAACTCATCCATTTCGCATCGTTCCACACTAGTCGATCTATCCAACGATAGCTTTTTCCAATTTGCTTATAAAAAAATTTATTTATTTGAAAATCTGGAGGATTTTTTAATTCAATTTTACAATTTACCTTTGGCTCAGATGAGTTAATTTCATCTGGAGAATTAATTTCCAAATACTTTCTATCAATTTTTGTTATCACAAAACCATTTTTCCTACTTTTTCACCGCCAAATAAATGAAAATGTAAGTGTGGCACTTCTTGACCACCGTAATCACTAATATTAGCAAGAGCCCGATACCCCTTACCATCAATCGATGAAATTCCCAGCTTTTTTGAAACAATAGTTATTCCTTTCATCAAACCTACTATTTCATCATTTGAAGCATTTGAATTGAAGTCATCTAAATCTATATATTTTCCTTTTGGAATTACTAAAGCATGAATTTTTTTTTGAGGGTTAATATCATAAAAAGATAAAACAAATTCATCCTCATAAATTTTATTACACGGAATTTCTCCTCTTAGAATTTTTGCAAATATGTTATTGTTATCATAACTCATTTTTATTTATATTATATTATCAAGTTAAAATATTACTGAATAATTTTATATTTAATCTGACCATTTTACCTCATCATAAATTAATTTTTTGCTATCAATATAGGTCGAAAATGTACAATATCCTCCTGATTTACTCCAAATATAAGTCCTACCTTCTTTACCATAATTACAACAATTGCCACCCCAAGCTTGATTGTCTTGATCCTTGCTTCTTGCAACTGAGCCTGCGTAAGGACTTTTAATTTCTTTAAAATGATATTGAAATGATGGACAATCAAACGCTAAATTTTTTTGAGTATAACTTTTAGTTGCCCCTCCATTTATTATTCTATTTATGCTTCCATTAATTTCGAATTCAATAACTAAAGTTTTAAACTGTTTCACCATTAAATTATGATTTTGTTTAGTGACAGTTTTTTTTGTACTGGATGTATAGCCATTATAAGCAACGACACCAACGGCGGCTAAAATTCCGATTATTGCTACAACAACTAATAACTCAATCAAAGTAAAACCATTCTGTTTCATATTGTAAAAATAATTTATTAAAATTTTTAAAGTTTTTCATTGTTAAAATATATGCAACTAATAAGATAATATTTTAAAAAAGAGAGGGAAAATGAATATATTTAAATCAATATACAAAGCTATAGTTAGCTTAACATTTATTTTTTCATTTGTTCTTACTTCGACAGCTGCTTTTTCGGAAATAGTTGGACGTTTATCCGTCCACTGGAGCCCGAAACATCATAGTGCAAAGCATGCACAAATTTTTGCAGATGAAGTTAATAAAAGAGCAAAAGGAAAATTAAAAATCGAAGTTTATCCATCTAAACAATTGTTTGGAATTAGAGAAGTAATGGGAGCGGTCACTTCTGGTGCAGTTGAACTAGGAGGAATTGTTGGAGTAGTAAGTTTTCCACCAATTAATAAAAACTTTAACGTTGCGTCATTTCCTGGATTGTTTAATTCATGGGAACAGCAAAGAGGTTTTTTCCAAAACTCACCTAAGGGAAAAGAAATTTGGAGTGAGTTAACTAAAAAAACTAATTCAACATTAGTCATGTATAACCCTGTTGGACCTGTAATGACTTTTTCAAGTGCTAAAGAATTAACAGGTATTGATGCTATGAAAGGTCTTAAAGCTAGAAGATTATTAAAAAGTGAAGAGCCAATGTGGGATGCTTTAGGTGCAAACAGAGTGTCGTTGCCTACAGGTGAGGTTTATACATCTTTACAAACTGGAATGATTGATACAATTAATAGTCCTCCAGGAAGTATAGAAGCATATAGTTGGTGGGAGTTTTTAAAATACGCACAAAAACCTTATCAATATTACGCTGATGCATATATCATGGCAAACTCAACTTGGTTTAATAGTTTATCTCCAGACTTACAAAAAATCATAATGGATGTTGGTAAAGAAATTGGAAAAAGATCAACCGACTTAATTATGGATACAGGAGAAAGCACTCTTAAAAAATTCCAAGAAAGAGGTGGGGTTGTTACTACACTTTCAGGAGCTGAAAAAGCTAAGTTTGATAAGCTTATGAAAGATGAAGTGATGCCAGCAATGGCTAAAATGATTGATGCTGAAGCCTTAGAGGCAGCACAAGCATATGCTAAGAGCAATTAGAAGAAGTTAAACTTTTTCTAAAAAGATTATGAGGGCATTGCGAGCTATTAATAATTTGCTAGCAAAAATTGCAATTTCGCTCGCAATGTTCATTGTATTTTTAATGGTGGCAGCTTTAACATTAAGTGCCACAACAAGATTTATCACAGGTACAGGATTTGCATGGTTTATTGAATTACCCCCAGTAATGGTGAGTTGGTTGGTATTTCCATTACTTGGTCCTTTGCTAAAACAAGGACAACATATTAAAGTAGACTTTTTAAGTCATTATCTATCAGAAAAATCAAAAAAAATTATTGGCACAATTGTAAATTTAATAGCTTTAATTTCTGCATGCGTCTTCTTCAAAGCAGGAGTAGATGCAACAACAATGTATTACAATTTAGGCCAGATGATGGAATTAGAAATTAATATTCCAATTTGGTGGATGTTTTTAGCATTCCCAGTAGGTTTTTTAATTTTAGCCTTAACCTCATTAGAACTTATTTTAGATAATTTTATAAAACTTAAAGGTAAAGAATAAATGTTTGGATTAGCTTTTATTATTTCTCTTATTACTTTAGTTATCTCGGTTCCAATTTTTTTAGTTTTTGGTTTAGGAAGTTCATTAGCTGCAATTGCAGGATTGAATTTACCTTGGTCAGTTCTAATTCAAGTTTCATTTGGTGCATTAACAAAACACGTCCTAATCGCTGTTCCTTTGTTTATTTTTACAGGTATGGCAATGTTAAAAGGGGGGGCTGCATCAAGATTAGTTAAATTTACAACAACTCTAGTTGGCCATTGGCCAGGTGGATTAGGTGTTGCAATGGTTATTGCGATGGGTTTCTTTGCAGCTTTTTGTGGTTCAATCCTTGCAGCAATTACTGCTGTTGGAACAATTATGATGCCAAAGATGATCGAACAAGGTTATCCCACGCCGTTTGTTGTAGTTCTTGCTGCTTCAGCTGCTCTTTTAGAGGCATTGATACCTCCATCAAATGCAGCAATACTTTTTAGTGCTTTAACGAATGTCCCAGTGTCAAAAACTTTTGCTGCTGGAGTAATCCCAGGTCTAGTTCTCCTAGTTTTCATGGTCCTTCTAGTTTTGTTTAAATGCAGGCATATTAGAACTGATGAGAAAGCATCTTTTAAGGAAAGAGTAAGTTCTTTAATTGCTGCGTCACCAGCATTAATCACCCCAGTAATAATTTTAGGTGGAATTTATGCTGGAATATTAACTCCATCTGAATCTGCTGCCGTTGCAGGTATTTATGCAGTTCTAATTGGATTTTTAATTTATCGTGAACTAACTTTTTCATCTTTGATGAGTTGTCTAAGAGAAACTGCAATAATAACAGCAGTTATTTTTGCAATCATTGCAACTGCAACTTTTCTAAGCGTGGTTTTGACTTACACTCAAGCTCCTCAAAAAATTATTACCTTCTTTACTGATAAAGGTGTAAGTGTAAATCTGTTCTGGATAATGCTTGGAGCTATTTGTTTAATTCTTGGAACATTTATTGAAATAGTACCTGTATTTTATTTAACTGTTCCAATTTTTGCTGCAATTACATTATCATTTAATCAAAGCTTACTCCATCTATACGTGGTATTCGTAGCCTTTGCAGGAATAGGTATGATAACACCACCTGTATGCGTAGGTATATATACAGCAGCAGGTGTTATTAAAGAAAATCCGGCAAAAGCATTTAAAGAAGTTCCTTTATTTACAATTGTTGGAATTATTTATGGAATATTAATGATAATGTTTCCAATATTTTCAACTTGGCTACCAAGTAAATTATAATTAAAAATTTATAGGTCTTTTATGGAAAAAATTAATTTGGTTATACCAGCAAAAGAAAAATTAACCGACTTACACAGGATTATAAAACCTTTAATAAAAAGACAGCAGATCAATAAAATTATATTAATTCTCCATAAAAAACCTGAAATCAAATTTATTAAACATAATAAATTAAAAATAATAGTTCAAAAAGAGAAAGGATATGGATCAGCAATCAAAGAGGGTTTCAAAATATCTAAGGCAAAATTTTCTTGTATTTTCAATGCAGATGGATCTTTTAATATTAATGATATAAATAAAATGATTAAAAAGTCACAAATGAATGATTTTATATTTGCTTCCAGATATTTAAAAGGAGGTGGAAGCGATGACGATAATTTTATAACATTAATTGGTAATTATATTTTCTCATTGATGGGTAGAGTATTACTAAATATTAATTTAAGCGATATTTTATATACATATGTATTGTGTAATACAAAAAAATTTAATTCCTTAAAAATTAAAAATAAAGACTTTAGATTTTGTATTGAACTACCATTTAAAGTTGAAAAAAATAAATATTCATACACCGAGATTGTATCAAAAGAATTTAAGAGAAAATTTGGAAAAAAAAATGTAAATGAATTCAAAGATGGTTTTTTAATTTTAATAGAGGTAATAAAATGTTTTATAAAAAATATGCTGAAAATCTAATATATTTTTTTTCTTTTATTTCTATTATTATTTTTTTTCTATATACAAAAAACTCACTTTTTTCACATTGGTCAGATATTTTGGACCAAGATGTAACTTTAATTTATAACTCATTGCTTGTTGAATCAAATATTCCACAACAATACTTAGACCATCCAGCCTACACAACTTTTTTTTTTTTAAGTTTTTTTTTTAAAATTGGATATTTTTTTAATATAATTGATATTAAAAATATAGATGATCTTCTAAATCATTCAAACAAAAACGACACATTACAGATAATTCACAACGTTTCACAATTTGTCCATTTAATCTACTCAATAATTTTAATTTTAATATTTAAAAAAATATTACATCGAATTATAGATGACAATTTTAGTTCATTTTTATTAAGTATAATATTTTTAATCTCGCCATCATATATATATCTCTTTGAACTTATTAGATCAGAAATTTTAAGTTTAATTTTTATATTTTTATTTTATATCAACTTAGAAAATTGTTTAAAAAAAAATTTTTATAATATTATTTTTTCTGGAATTTTTTTTATTTGTGCTTTACTTTCAAAAATTCAAGTAATTTTATGTTTATTTCCTTTATTAATAATATTTTTTATAAATAGTTTAAAAATACAAAATTATAAAATAATTAGAGTTCCAAATAAAATAAGTTTTTTTTTAAATATTTTAATAATTGTATTTTTAATTGCGATTGTAGATAATTATTTTTACAAGAGAATTGATAAAATCTTTTTTATATTAGTAGTTTTCACTTTTATATTTACTTTTTCTATTTCTGAAAAAAAAATTACTGGTCAGCATAATACAAACATTACACTCTTATTTTTTTTTTTAGGTTGTAGTATAGCGGTAATATTTTTTAAATTATTGTCTAAATTAGAATTCACCTCTTTCCATCCTGCATTAATTGATATTATTACGAGTCCGATCTCTCAAATGTCAAATATCTCAACTGGATATAAAATTGGTAGATCAGATAATTTTGAATATATATTTAAAATTAAAGATTTTTTTTTTAGCGTCAGGGATGTTTGGGGGATAAAAACAATATCTTTTCTTCTAGATAAATTTAATATTTTTGTATAT
>CACMFU010000023.1 GCA_902613065.1 uncultured Pelagibacteraceae bacterium
ATACCCCTACCAAAATTATTAAAAATATCATGATTGAGTATGCAGCAATGACATTTTTATAATTCCTCATATTACTTTTCCTTTAAAGATACCTGACGGTCTTATTAATAAAACAATTACTAAAATTGAAAACGATACAGCAAACTTGTAATCTGTCGATAATAGCTGGAGTAAAGAGTCTGGCTCTAGATGTTCAGGTAATAGATATGAAATAAATCTTTTGTACGCGTAAGTTACAAATATTTCTGCAAAAGCTATAACATATCCACCCAAAAAAGCTCCAAATGGATTTCCGATTCCTCCAACAATTGCTGCAGCGAATATTGGAAGCATATTATTAAAATAAACAAAAGGTCTATAACTTTTATCTAAACCGTATAATACTCCACCAATAGTAGCCAAGATTCCTGCAATGACCCATGTTATCAAAACAACTCTTTTAGGATCTATGCCAGACAATAATGCTAAATCTTCATTGTCAGAATAAGCTCTCATACTTGTTCCAGTTTTTGTTCTATTTAAAAACCAAAACATTATTGAAACAACAATTAAAGTTACAACAATTGTTATTGCTTGTGTTGATTTTAAAGTTATACCTTCTGCAAGGCCTGTCATTTCTTTAAATTCTGTTGCTTTAAATATGAATTTTTCACCATCTAAAAACCTTCTATCAGATGGTCCAATGATTATTCTAATTAAGGCTTGAGTGACAAACATTACCCCTACGCTGACCATTGCAAACTGGACTGGAGGACTTTTTTTTATCCTGTAATAACTGAAAACAAATTTGTCTATGATTAACATATATAAAATCATCATTAGTATGGCGAAAGGAATTGTCAAAAGTGCTGTTGGTAAAACACCTAATCCAAAACCTAAAGACTGAAAATAATATGTTAGAATAACAGCAAACATTGTTCCAAAAGACATCATGTCTCCAGTTGCAAAATTAGCAAATCTTAAAACTGCGTAAATTAAAGTGACAAAAATAGCACCTAAAGCTAACTGTGAACCATAAGCTAACGCTGGTATTACTGTGAAATTAAGAAGTACAATTATTGCATTTAAGAAATCCATTATGCTCCCAAAAAAGATCTACGAACCTCGGGATCCTCAAGTAAATCGTTACCAGATCCCTCAAATTTATTTTGACCAGTTACCAATACATAGCCTCGATCTGAAATACTTAATGCTTGCTTTGCGTTTTGCTCAACCATAATAACGGCAACATTTGTTTTTTTAACTTTGATTATATGTTCAAATAATTCATCCATTACAATTGGAGAAACTCCAGCAGTGGGCTCATCTAACATAAGAACTGATGGATCACTCATTAAAGCTCTTCCAAGAGCAACTTGCTGTCTTTGACCACCAGATAATTGGCCAACGATTTGAGATTTTTTTTCACTTAAGATTGGAAATAAACTATAAATACTCTCAATTTTATTTTCTAAATTCCCTTCTGTTAAAAAGCCACCGATCTCTAAATTTTCTCTTACAGTTAATTCTGCAAATACATTTCTTGTTTGTGGAACAAATGAAATGCCCTTTTTTACACGATCTTGAGGATTAATATTTGAAATATCTTCACCATTTAAATTTACAGAGCCTGATTTTAATTTTAATAATCCGAGCATCGCTTTCATGGCTGTTGATTTACCAGCTCCATTTGGACCTAGAATAGCAACTATCTCTCCCCTATTGGCAGTTATGGAACACGAACTAATAATATCAGGGCCATCCCCATAACCTGCAGTCATTTTTGCTCCTTCAAAGTATGCCATTAATTTTCTTTTTTTGTTAAGTTTGACTTTCCTAAATAACTCTCAATAACTTTTTCGTTTTTTTTCACTTCTTCAGATGTTCCTTCAAATAAAACTGAACCATCTGCCATTACTATTACTGGATCACACATTCTGCTTATAAAATCCATATCATGCTCTATCATACAAAAAGTGTAATTTTTTTCTTTATTCAATTTTAATATTGCAGTTCCTAGATCTTTTAAAAGTGTTCGATTAACTCCTGCTCCTACTTCATCAAGTAAAACCAATTTTGCATCAACCATCATAGTTCGTCCAAGTTCTAGTAACTTTTTTTGTCCTCCTGAAAGGTTCCCTGCCCTTTCATTAGCTAAATGTGTTAAATTAAGAAAATCTACAACCTCATAAGCTTTTTCTCTAATAACTTTTTCCTCTTTTTTAACTAGTCTATGTTTAATAAGCGCATTTAATAAATTTTCTCCACTTTGATTTGATGGCACCATCATTAAGTTTTCTAAAACTGTTAAGTTTGAAAATTCATGTGCAATCTGAAAGGTTCTTAATAATCCTTTACCAAATAACTCATATGATGGTACATCGGTAATATTTTCATCATTAAATATTACCTCTCCATCATTAGATTTTAAATTTCCAGCTATTAAATTAAATAATGTTGTTTTTCCTGAACCGTTTGGGCCAATTATTCCAGTTATTGAACCCGATCTAATATTTAATGAGCAATTTGATACTGCTGCTAGTCCTCCAAATAACTTTGTAAGATTATTTACCTGTAAGATATTGTCTGACATTTTACTTACTTTTTTTTAATCTATTCAAGACGCTATCTGCTGTTTTATTCAGAGATTTATAAAATCCAAGTTTTCTTAATTCTTTTACAGCTTGTTCATTTAAACCCTTTGGTGTTTGAGAATTTTTAACAAGAACTTTTAAATCTTTATTTGAATTAATTCTTGCATCCTCAGATAAAGCAACAAATAACGAAGTAATATACTTTTGAGAGTCACTTCTATTAATTCCTTTTTTTACTAACCATTCACTTAGAGTTTGTAATAATTCATAAAATGGTGCCATCATTGATGAAGTTGACCAGAAATTTAGTGATAGGTTTTCATTTTTTATTTCAACAGATGTACCAAGCTTATTAAAAAAATTTCTAACTTGTTTATCTGGTGGAAAAATTGGTACTGGTCCTTTTCTGAGAGAAATTGGAGGCAAAGGAATTGCTCTAATTATCTTAGTTTTGACTTTAATATATTTTTTTAATTCAGTCATTTTTATGGTTGATATAAAGCTCACTATTGTTTGACCTTTTTTAAATTTTAGTTTTGGAAGAATAATTTTTCCAGTCGTTGGTGTTACTGCTAAAAAAACCCAGTTTGATTGATTTATAATATCCTGATTATCAACAGATATTTTTATCTTTTTACTTTTTCTTTTAAGTTCACTTGAAATTTTTGAATTTCTCTTTGAAACAATTATTTTATTAATTTTTAATTTTGATTGCAGTATTCCGTTGATTACTGATTTTGAGATATGTCCTGTACCAATAAATCCGATTTTCATGATAAACTATTTGATTATTATCACTAAAATTAATTAATTAGTAAAAAAAGAACCTCTAATTCTTAGTAATTCTCTTGATAATTTTTTATTTTCTACAAATGGTTTTCTTCCATGAAGCCAGAAATAGTTGTTTGCTACTACCGAAAAGCCAACTGGTAAAGGCATAACAATCTTTTTTTGACTACCTTCTAACGAGTCTGATAATTTTTGTAGAAATAGTCCTTGTTCCATATTTTTAGGCTCAGGAAATTGGTCTATGTAAGAAATTTGTGGTTTTCCATTTTCATCTTCTGAAAAAACAGGGTGTTCAACCTTATAATCAACATTTTTACTTTTTGGCGAGCCCCATAAGAAGTTTTGCTTTCCAACTTTATCATTAGTTAAGCTATCTAAATGTTCCCAATCATCGAGGTGCAACATTGCAGTTTCTCCACCTTGTACATTTTCTTCTTCCATTTTTAACATTAATAGCCAATCAGTTTTTTCTTTAACATAAGTACCATCAGTATGAAGATCCATATTAGTATATGCTTTTCTAAGATATGAGTCGCTATTGTCCTCATGTTTAACATGAAATCTCGCATAATACTTTCCAGCCATTGAATCAAAATTTGGATTACCAAGTAAGTGTGTTACAGCTGTTGATAATTTAATAAGAAAATTATTATCAATTTTTTTGGATTTATTTTTAGGCCCTATAATAAAACAACCAGTATCTCTATCTCTTAAAATTGAGTTTATAAATTTTCCTAGCTTTCCACCTGTTGAATCGTCTAAAGATTTTGCAAGTGTAAATCTAGTAAAAGGTTTATATTCAAGAGCTGTAATATCAAATTTTTTAAAAGGAAATATTAATTTATCTATAATTTCATCTTCAATTTTAATATTTATTATTCTTTTGGAATAGTCACTAAATGAAATATCAAACCCTTGAATAGTATCTAAGCTATCCATTATAATTATTTATTACAAACCCCAATTGAATTTGGTCCACATGTTTCACCATTGGTCCATGTAGCTCCAATTAAATTTGCTCCATCAAAATTAGCATTGGTCATATTTGATGAAGTAAAATTAGCTTCCATTAAATTTGCGTTTTGAAAATTTGCTTCAATTAATGTTGAGCCCATAAAGTCAACTCTTGTCATATTTGCTCCTGTAAAATTAGCTTTTTCAAAATTTCCACCAACTAGAGTTGACTCGTATAAGTTAGCTCTTACAAATGTTGACTCTGGAAAAGTTCCAAATGACAAATTTGATGTCATCATAATACTTTTATCAAAATTTACTTGTATAAAACTTGCAAATGATAAATTTGAGTTAGGCAAATAACTGCCTTGTAAATCTTGTCCATCTGAAAATCTACAGTTAGTATAATCAACACCATCGGTTAAAGGATCGTCACATGCTGCTTGTGAAATACCTGGTATTAAAACCAAGAAAAATAGTAAAATAATTTTTTTCATTTATATCGTAAAGCTACTTAATAAAAACATAATGATAGCAGAGAATAAAGTTGGGTAAACTAAATTATTTCTAGTTAATTTAAAAATTATTATTGCTAAAAGCACAACAATAAATCTAGACAAATAATTACTGTCAGAAAGTGCACCAGCTGGAAATATTATCATTCTAGAAATTAAAGCAGCCAAAGTCGAATAGGCTAAATAATTAAACCACCTATATATTTTAGTATTTTCATCTATTATTTCAGATGTAAAAGCTCCTAAAAACCTTGAAATATAAGTAGCTAAAGACGTAATAACTATTATTAAAACAATATTAGCTGACATTTTTCTCTCCTATTACAAAAGCAACAGTTCCAGCTATAAACCCACCGATCAAAACACACCAATCAGGGCTAATAAGATAAAATAAAGGTCCTAAGATAGCTCCTAAAATTATTGAAACATTTAATTGTATAGACTTCATCACCCCTATCATTGTGCAAGTAAAATAAATTGGATTAATTATAGCTAGTCCAATCATCATCTCTCTATTTAAGAAATCAGCTGAGTAATAACCTAAGATCGTTGAAAAAATTGCTATCAACCAAGTTGCAGTTCCAATTCCAATCCAAAAGTCGACTCTATATTTTTTTTCAATTTCTTTATAATTATTTTTAAGGATTAACCACGAAGATACCGCAACAAAATGGCATGAAAGATAATACTTCCACCTCGGTTGGCTTTGATGCTTTAATAATGGCATTAAAGATACAGTCATCGGATACAACCTTGCGTTCACCAACCAAACAGCAAAAAACAAATTAAGTAATGAAACTCCTATCAAAATCGATTCTGCCATCACAAGTGAGCCAGGTAATGCATAAGTTAAAAAGGTAGAAAAAATACTTTCTTGAATTGTAAAACCTAAATTTTTTAATAAAGCTCCAATTGCTAAAAAACTTAATCCAAGAGCAATTGCAGGGCTATCGAATTCTTTTGCACAAAGAATTCCTTTAAAAAAGTATTTTGAATTTATCATCCGCCTAGAAATAGACGTCCAACATCATCATTTTTCAGTAAATCATCACCTCTTCCAGCTATTGCTGTTTGGCCAGATACTAATACATATCCTATATCAGAAAACTCTAAACCTTTTTTGGCATTTTGCTCAACTAGAATAATTGTTTTCTTTTCATTTTTTTGTAAGTCACCTAAAATCTCAAATACCATATCAATATATCTCGGCTCTAGTCCAATAGAAGGTTCATCAACCAAAAGAACAGAAGGTTTCATTACTAAAGCTCTTGATATTTCTAATAATCTTCTTTCACCACCTGATAAAACTTTTGCTGGTTGATTTCTTCTATTTCTTAATCTTTCATATTTATCTAAAATTTTTTCTGCCTCTTGATATGACTCTTCTGTTTTATCTTTAATAAAACCACCCATTAATAAATTTTCCTCTACAGTCATATCTGGAAAAACTGAGTTATCTTGCAGAATATAAGCTATACCAACTGACTTCAATTTTTCAGCTGGAGTTAAATTAGTTATTTCTTTTCCATCGATTTCTATTTTACCTGAGAAAATATTTGTAAACCCATATATTGAATGAAGTATTGTTGATTTGCCAGCTCCATTGGGACCAATTAAGCATAATGATTGTGCTTTACTTACAAATAAATCAAAATTATGAAGAATTTCCATTTTACCATATCCTGCGTTTAAATTTTTTATAGTTAAATGAATATCTTCTGAGGATAAGTTTTTTAAATCTTCTGCACCAGGTGCTTTTCCTAAGACTTCATATTGATTAGACATTATTGAGCCCCCAAATATGCATCAACTACTCTTTTATCATTTTTAATTTCTTCAGGAGTGCCATTTGCAAGCATTTTGCCATGAGCAAGACAAAATATGTCTTCAGCTAATTGCATAATTACTCTCATATTGTGCTCAATAACCAGCAAAGTTATTCCAAAATCTTGATTAACTTTTATTAATCTATCAATAATTCCATTAATTAAAGTAGGATTAATACCTGCTGTTGGCTCGTCCAATAATAGCATTTCTGGTTCATTCATTAGTGCCATTGCAAGTTCTAATAATTTTTGCTGACCAAAAGATAAGTCTCCTGCTCTAAGTTTTCTTTTTTGGTACAAGCCAACAAAATTAAGTAAATTTTCTGCTTTTTCTGTAAGCTCTTTTGGAATTTTTGAGAATATTTTAAACAAACTTTCATCACTACCTTTGTGACTGATAAGCATATTATCCACACAATTTAATTTTCCATAAATTCTAGTTTGCTGAAATGTTCTTAGTAATCCTAGTTTTGCAATTACTGGTACTGGTAATTCTGATACTTCTTTTCCATTAAACTTAATTGAACCATTGTCTATTGGATAAGTACCAACAATTGAATTAAATAAAGTAGTTTTACCAGATCCATTAGGTCCTATAAGACCAACTATCTTTCCTTTTTCAACCGACATTGAAATATCTACATTCGCTTTAACGCCACCAAATGATTTACTTACATTGTTGACTTCTAAAATACTCATTTTAATTCTACCTGTGCCTTTCGATCAGCTTCATCGACAACTTCACCAAATCTTTCTGGATATTTTTCTCTTAACCATCCCATTAATCCCTCTGGGAAATAAATTACTATAACTACGATTAAAACTCCTAATGCAACATATTGCCAACCTAGGAAGAATGTCCAAAATCCTTCTTTAAAAAAGTGAAATAAAGTTGCACCAATAATTGGGCCCCATAAAGTTCCCTTACCACCAAGGATTGCCATTAAAACCATAAAAACACCCATCTCTCTACCGTCGAATGCAACATCTGTTGAGTCGATATAACCAACTAGACCTCCCATTATTCCTCCAGCAAGACCACAAAAGAAAGCTGAAATCATCCATCCAGTTATTTTGTATTTCATAGTCTCGATCCCCATCGCTTCAGCTTTGTCTTCATTATCTCTGATTGCATTAAGAATTAATCTAAACCTTGTTGTGTAAATTGCTCTTACAGCAATAAATGTAAGTACAAGTGCTCCAAAACTTAAAAAGTAAAAAAATTCACCTCTTGCCTCAAGGCCACCTATGTTTGGAAAAGGAGGAGTTGTAAAGCCCTGTCCAGCTCCAATAATTTCAATACCTCCAGAAATTTCTCCTGCTGCAACACCTAAACCTAATGTACAAATTGCAAAATAATGACCTCTTAATCCTAAAATTGCATAACCAATTAATCCTGCAACTATTGTAGGAACAACAGCGGCAACTACCAGACCAGCTGCCATTCCTTGGAAAAATTGTGAAGGTGTATGTACGAAAGTTTTTTCACCACCACTTTCAGTCCATTCTGCCAATGGGAAAAACATACCCACTTGAACGGATGCACAAAGATACATTCCCAAACCATAAAAAAGGATATTTCCGAATGTATTGTAGCCCATTTCACCACCTTGTATATTCCAAGTAGTTGCAAGGACAATTAATACACACAGAATTGATAATTGAACTTTAAAAGCTGGAAAAATAAATGGTGCAACTAAACCAAATACCAAAATTCCTAAGTACAAAATCCAACTATTTTTGTTCATATAAGCTCTCTATTTTATCTCTAAAATCTTTATCAACTGTAAAATAATGTCCATTTTCTTCATGAAGACTAGATCCTGTTGAATGAAATTCATCTAAATGTTTTTTAAATTTTTCAATGTCTATTTCTACTAGTTTACCATTATTGTCTTTAATTTTAGCTTTTTTCACTTTAAATATTCTCTCTTTCTTGAAAGTTTAAATCTTCTGTAAACTAAAATTAAAACTAATAATAAAAATACTGAGCCAATTCTAAATTCAGTACCAAGAATGTAATCTGCAAATTCTTCAAATATTCCTAATCCCATACCTGACATAGCTACTCCAGGTAAATTTCCTAATCCCGCAACAATTACAATCATAAATGATCTTATAGTGTAAGGTAATCCCATGTAGGGGTGGATCGTAAATGTTATTGAAATTAACGCTCCAGCTACACCACATAATG
>CACMFU010000024.1 GCA_902613065.1 uncultured Pelagibacteraceae bacterium
ACTAATTAAAGACTTTTGAGGCCTCATATCATCTTTGTTAATTCCAGCTACTTTAACTGGTTTTTTCATGGCATCTCTTCTGAATGGCTCACCTAATTCTTGATTTAGAATTATTTCGATAAATGTAGTAATACCTTTTTTCTGATCTTCACACGATTGTTTAATAGCTTTAGTGGTTTCTTCCATTGTATTTGCAATAACACCTTTTAAACCACATGCATTAGCAACTTTTGCATAACTTAATTCTGGATCTAACTCTGTTCCAACAAAATTATCATCGAACCATAAAATTGAATTTCTCTTTTCAGCACCCCATTGATAATTTCTAAAAATTACCATTGTTATTGGAGGCCACTCTTCTCTTGCACAAGAACTCATTTCATTCATACTTATTCCAAATGCTCCATCGCCAGCAAAACCTATAACTGGAGTATCTGGACATCCAATTTTTGCTCCAAGAATAGATGGAAATCCATAACCACATGGTCCAAATAAACCTGGTGCCAAATATTTTCTAGGTTTTTCAAATGTTGGGTATGCATTACCAATTGCACAATTATTTCCAATATCGCTTGAAATTATAACATCTTCTGGCATCCCAGCTTGAATAGCTCTCCATGCTTGTCTTGGAGACATTCTATCTTTATCTCTTTCTCTTGCTTCTTTGTTCCATACGGTGCCTGGATCATCATCCTCATGATCTAAACTTGTAAGAGTTTGCAACCATGCAGATTTAGTTTGATGAATTAGATTTTTTCTATCTTCTCTACCATTATCTCCTGCGTTTGATGAAAGTTTTTCTAATATCTGTTGAGCTACCATTTTAGCATCACCGCAAATACCAACTGTAACTTTCTTAGTTAAACCAATACGATCGGGATTCATATCTACTTGAATAATTGTTGCATCTTTTGGCCAGTAATCAATTCCATATCCTGGCAATGTTGAAAATGGATTTAATCTTGTTCCTAATGCTAAAACTACATCAGCTTTTGAAATTAATTCCATTGCAGCTTTAGATCCATTATAACCTAATGGGCCAACAGCTAATGGATGACTTCCTGGAAAGCTATCGTTATGTTGATAACCATTACACACAGGTGCATCCAATTTTTCTGCTAATTTTTTACAATCATCAATGGCATCGCCTATAACAACTCCTGCCCCAGATAAAATTACAGGGAATTTTGCATCTGATAATAATTTTGCAGCTCTATTAACAGCATCTTTTCCTCCACCTTGTCTTTCAAATCTTACAATTGGAGGTAATTCTATATCTATAACTTGTGTCCAAAAATCTCTTGGTACATTTATTTGTGCAGGCGCTGACCCTCTAAAAGCTTTTTCTATTACTCTGTTTAAAACTTCAGCCATTCTTGATGGGTCTCTAACTTCTTCTTGATAACACACCATGTCTTTAAATAAATTCATTTGCTCTACTTCTTGAAAACCTCCTTGGCCCATAGTTTTGTTTGCTGCTTGTGGTGTAACTAATAGAAGCGGAGTGTGATTCCAGTAAGCAGTTTTTATTGGTGTAACAAGTCCTGTAATTCCTGGACCATTTTGAGCAATCACCATTGACATTTTTCCAGTTGCTCTCGTGTAACCATCAGCAATCAATCCACCATTTGTTTCATGAGCAACGTCCCAAAAAGTTATTCCAGCTTCTGGGAAAAGATCAGAAATAGGCATGAATGCAGAACCAATAATACCAAACGAATGTTCGATACCATGCATTTGTAAAACTTTTACAAAAGCTTCTTCGGTTGTCATTTTAGCCATATCAAATCCCTCTAAATTCTATTTTTTAATTGTCAAAGTGCCCAATTCATATATAAATTGGATCGAATTTCAAACAAAGAAATCGTCACAATGGCTGGCACAGATATTATAATCCACGATGAAAAAGACAATGTAGGTGTTGTAGTTATTGAAAAAATTACTCCTAAACAAGACTGTGATTGCTGGATTATGGAAAATGATAAATCAGTAAAAATTCAATCGATGGATGAAATACCTTTAGGTCATAAAATTGCTATGACTGATCTTAACGAAGGAGATACAATATTAAAGTACGGGCATGATATTGGCAAAGTTGTAAAATCAATTAAAAAAGGTGAACATGTACATGTTCACAATGTAAAAACTAAAAAGTGGTAAAATGGAAATTCCAAAAACGTTTTTAGGATATAAAAGAGAAGATGGAAGAACAGGTACAAGAAATCACGTAATAATTCTACCTGTTGATGATATTTCAAATGCTTGTGCTGAAGCTGTAGCTAATAATATTAAAGGTACGATTGCACTCCCACATTCTTATGGAAGATTACAATTTGGAGCAGACTTAGAGCTTCATTTTAGAACAATGATTGGAACAGGAAAAAATCCAAATGTGGCGGCAGTTATAGTAATTGGTATTGAGCCTAAATGGACAAAAAGAATTGTTGATGCAATTGCAACTACTGGGAAACCCGTTGAAGGTTTTAGTATTGAAGGCGTTGGAGATATAGACACAATTGCAAGAGTATCAAAAAAAGCTCAAGAATTTTCAATTTGGGCATCAGAAAAACAAAGAGAAGAACGTCCTATAAGTGATTTATGGATATCAGTTAAATGCGGAGAGTCTGATACAACATCAGGATTAGCATCAAATCCTACAGTTGGAAATTTAATGGATAAATTAGAGCCCCTTGGTGTTCATTTATGTTTTGGTGAAACATCTGAGCTAACGGGAGCTGAAACTGTTTGTGAAAAAAGAGGGAAAACTCCTGAGGCTCAAGAAAAGTTTAAAAAAACTTGGAGTTCATACAATGATTTCATCTTAAAAGAAGCAACAGACGATCTTTCTGAAAGTCAACCAACAGCTGGAAATATAGCTGGTGGACTTACTACAATTGAAGAAAAAGCATTTGGAAACTTTCAAAAAATTGGAGGATGCAAATTCATTGATGTACTAGAGCCAGCAGAAGAACCAACTAAAGGTCCTGGATTATACTTTATGGATACTTCATCAGCTGCTGCTGAATGTGTTACATTACAAGCTGCTGGAGGATTTAATCTTCACCTATTTCCAACTGGACAAGGAAATATAATTGGAAACCCAATTGAACCGGTAGTTAAACTAACTGCTAATCCTTTGACTGCCAGAACTATGAGTGAACATATTGATGTTGATGTTTCTAAAATTTTATCAAGAGAAATGAATTTAGATGAAGCTGGTGATGAATTAATTAAAGCTACGATAAGAGTTGCAAACGGAAGATTAACTTGTGCTGAAGCACTAGGTCATAGAGAATTTGTTATGACTAAATTATACAGAAGCGCTTAAGCTTTAAGCTTGGCTTCTCTAGCTTTATTCCACTTAGAAATATAATTTCTTAAAATTGCAGCTCCAATTCCAAGAACTACCGCTAATACAACTGATGTTAGTCCGTAAAAAACTGGAAGGTCTTTTGAATAATCTAAAATAAACTGTGCAATGTTACCAAGGTTTTTAGACCCATTTACAACTATTTCAACGACTGCATCTTCTTTAATAAAAGTGTCATAAGCAATTGCTATTCCAACTAATAATAAAAGTATTGCTAAGATTGTTTTAAATTCTGAGCTATCAACTTTTTCACCAATTTTTTGACCAAACTGAACGCCAATAATTGAGCCAAGTATAAGTACAAAAACTAAAACAAGATCAATTGTTCCATAATTGAAAGCATGAAGAACAGTTACAATTGCACTTACAAATATTGTAACAAACAATGATGTACCTGGAATTAGTTTGGTTGGCATTCCAATAATATAAATCATTGCAGGAACTAAAATGAATGCACCACCTACTCCCATAATTGCTGCAATATATCCAACAATTAAACCAATAATAATTGGAGTAAATGCACTTTCGTAAACCTTTGATTTTTTAAAACGCATTCGAAAAGGTAGTCCATGTATCCAATAATGAGTATGTAATTTTTTCCTAACTACAATTTTTTTTCTAGCCTTATCAATTTCTGATACTCCTTGAATCAACATTAAAGTTCCAAGTATAGCTAAGATATACATGTAGGCTAAAGAGATAACGATGTTTATTTTTCCAATATCCTGAAAATAAGAAAAAGTTAAGATGCCTAGCAAGGTTCCAATAGTTCCACCTACTACAATCATCAATCCCATTTTATAATCTAATGTTCCTTTTAAATAATGAGTAGTTGAACCAGATACAGATGTACCTAAAATATTACTTGCTTCATTTGGTACTGCATAGGCTGGTGGAATACCTAAAAAAATCAAAAATGGTGTCATTAAAAATCCCCCACCTACACCAAACAATCCTGAAAGAATACCAACTGCTAAACTTAAACCAAATATAAAGAGTATGTTAATCTCGACTTGAGCTATTGGAAGAAAATATTCCATATAATCTAACTATTCCTCTCATAATCCAAAGTCAATGATTATAAGAATAAATTAAATAAAATTTTGGAATGTTCCTAGGATTATAATTGCCCAAGTAAAAAATATAAAAAGATAAATAAAAGATTTAATTATTTTTGAAAGCTGATTTGAAACTAATAAAGGAATTTTCTTAATATTTTGATTAAAAACTTGAAGCATAACCGCGAAATACCACAAGTTTTATTAAATGCAAATAATATTTAATTAAATTTAAAAAATAGTTGCCCCGAATACTTTTACCTCATCTCCCTCTTCTCCAAGGACAAGTCGACCTAAAAAGTCCCCCGGTATCTCTGTACTGTTTTGTTTATAGATAACAGTTACGTACAAGCCTCTTCTCAAACAGCCTATAGCCTTACACCCTTCTTTAAGACTTGAGATTAGCTTATTGCTTGCCCATTGCTTGCCAAGCTCTACTTCGTTAGCCCCATAAAGCATTTGTGAAGATAAATCCCTAGTAAAACCACCATAATCTTTCATGTTGGAACATCTAACCATGTTATCCCAGATAGGATCGGCAATTTTAATGATTTCTTCGTCAGATTTGTCGACAATACTCATCTAAAATGGTTAGGAAGCTTGCTTCTTCTCTTTATCATCAACGATATGATAAACAGGCTTTTTCTCCATTTCAAATTTTCCAGTTTCAGGATCTCTTCTAGAAACAGTTAAACAATGCCAGTTTTCATCATCAAGTTTCATATGATCGCCTCTATAATAATAGCCTGGCCAACGCGTTTCTTCTCTAAATAACGTATGATGAGCAACACATTCTGAAGTAACAGCTCTATGCTTAAGTTCCCATGCTCTCATCAATTGGTGATAATCTTCAGCTCCAACATGATCTAAGTCTTCTTGAAGTAGTTGTAGCTGTTCTAGGCCTTTTTTAAGTAGATTATCGTTTGTCATGTAATTATTTGTTAATCCACCACAATATTCATCCATAATTTTTTGTAGTCTTTGTAGTCCTTGTATAGGTAAAATATAGCTTGGAGAAACAGTTCCTCCAGTAATTTCATTTCTTCCCACAGTATAATTTTCAATTGGCTTGAATATTTCTTCTTTAAGCTTCTCTAATTGTGCATCAGAAACTTCAATATCATCAGCTTTTTTATCTTGAATATATTTAACAGCAGCTTTAGAGGCTAATCTTCCTTCTGTAAACGAACCAGATGAAAACTTGTGAGCACTTCCGCCAACTGCATCTCCTGCTCCAAATAATCCATCTATTGTCATCATTCTGTTATATCCCCAAAAATATTCATCGGGTGCTATATCTTCTGGTCCACTAACCCATGCTCCTGAACATGTAGCATGAGATCCCATTACATATGGCTCTGATGTAGTTAATTCAGGATTTGTATATTTTGGATCGATATTTTGAGATGCCCATACGACTGCTTGTCCTACTGTCATTCCTAAGAAGTTTTCCCATCCAACAGTTTCTAAATGTGGGTCTTGAAATGCTTCTTTTGTAACCATGTGGATTGGTCCACCGCCTGCAGCTGTTTCTTGAATAAATGCATGATTTCTCAAACAAGTTGGTGTTGGATGATGGTCTATATATTCACCTACTAATTCTTTAGTAGCTTCATACCATTTCTTCTCATAGTTTTCGCCATTAGCGTTTTGAGTATATGTTTTTAAATGAAGGAAATATGCACCAACTGGACCATAACCATCTTTAAATCTACAAAGTACAATTCTATTTTCCATTTGAGTCATTTTTGCCCCTGCTTGAATAGGTAATGCATAAGCAGATCCATTACTCCAAGGTGCATACCATGTTCTACCCATACCTTCACCAACAGCTCTTGGTTTAAATATATGTGATGCTCCTCCAGCAGAAACAACTACTGTTCTAGATTTAAATACATGAAAATTTCCAGTTCTAACATTAAAGCCAACTGCACCAGCTATACGGTTTGGATTTTTTTCATCTTTTAAAAGATGAGTAATCATTATTCTGTTATAAATTTTATCGGCAGATTTTTTTGCAGCCTCTGCTACAATTGGTTTGTAACTTTCGCCGTGTATCATTATTTGCCACTTACCTTCTCTTTGATATCTTCCAGTTTCTTTATTTTTCATCATTGGAAGACCCCATTCATCAAACATATGAACAGTTGAGTCTACGTGACGTGCCATGTCATAACCTAAATCTTCTCTAACAAGACCCATCAAATCATTTCTAGCGTACCTTACATGATCCTCTGGCATATTCTCACCCCACTGCATTCCCATATAACAGTTAATAGCGTAAAGACCTTGTGCAACGGCACCACTTCTATCTATATTTGCTTTTTCTACACAGATTATTTTTAAATCTCTTCCCCAGTGTCTT
>CACMFU010000025.1 GCA_902613065.1 uncultured Pelagibacteraceae bacterium
CAGGCTTCAATAATGGAACTGCTTGTCTCATCATATTTGAACCCATTAATGCTCTATTAGCGTCATCATTTTCTAAAAATGGAATTAGAGATGCAGCAACCGATACTAGCTGTTTAGGTGATACATCAATATAATCGATGTTTTCTGGCTTAGCTAAAATAAAATTTAAATTTTGTCTACACGAAACTAAATCTTCAGTAAATTTGCCATTTTTATCGACCAAAGAATTAGCTTGAGCAATAGTAAATTTAGTTTCTTCCATTGCAGAGAGATATTCGATATTGTTTTGTACTATTCCTTCTTTTACCTTTTTATAAGGACTTTCAATAAAGCCATATTTATTTATTTTAGAATAAGTCGATAAACTATTTATTAAACCTATATTTGGTCCCTCTGGAGTCTCGATAGGACAAATTCTTCCATAATGAGTTGGATGGACATCTCTTACCTCAAAACCTGCCCTTTCTCTCGTAAGGCCTCCAGGGCCTAATGCAGATACTCTTCTTTTATGAGTAATCTCAGAAAGTGGATTTGTCTGATCCATAAATTGAGATAGTTGAGAAGTAGCGAAGAAATCTTTAAGAGAAATAGTTAGAGGTTTAGCATTTATTAGATCTTGGGGCATTACAGACTCAACATCTAATGTTGTCATTTTTTCTTTAATTGCTCTTTCCATTCTATAAACACCGATACGCGCTTGATTTTCAACTAATTCTCCAACTGACCTCACTCGCCTGTTTCCCAAATGATCAATGTCATCAATTTCATCTTTACCATCTCTAAGATCTAGCATTTTCTGAATAATTGCTAATATATCATCATTTCTTAAAATTGTGATTTTATCCGAACAGTTCATCTCTAATCTTGAATTCATCTTTACTCTACCAACATCTGATAGGTCATATCTGTCAGAACTAAAAAATAAATTATTGAATATCTGAGTAGCTATTTCTATAGTAGGCGGTTCTCCAGGTCTTAATACTTTATATATTTCTGTTATTGCATCATTTTTATTCTCATTTTTGTCGTTATGTAAACTTAATAATAAATAAGGTCCTTTATTAATCGAATTCGTCTTAGAAATTTCTAGTGATTTTATTTCAGCCTCTATAATTTTACTTACTATGGTCTCATTTAGTTCTGTTCCTATTTTAAATGTATCTTCACCTATAGTTATATCTCTGTGTAAAAATTTACCATAAAGAGACTCGTTAGAAACAAAAATTTCCTTCAAACCGTCATTTGAGAGTTTTTTTGCGGTTAAAAAATTTATTTTTTCTCCTAATTTTACAACTACTTTATTATTTTTTGCATCAATCACTTCCTCTGAAAAATTTTTGGCTTTGTAATTTTCTGGATCAAATTTAGTTTTCCATTTATTTAAATTTTTATCAAAAGTTAATACTTCTTTCTGATAAAACTCGTCAACAATATCATTTTTTGAAAAACCTAAAGCTTGCAACAATGTAGAGACTAATATTTTCTTTTTTCTATCTATTCTAAAATACAATAAATCTTTTACATCAAACTCAAAGTCTAACCATGAACCTCTATTAGGAATTACACGACAATTAAATAGTAGCTTGCCACTAGCATGTGATTTGCCCTTATCATGATCAAAGAAAACACCTGGACTTCTATGCATTTGATTAACAACAACTCTTTGAACGCCATTTGTAATAAAAGTACCACTATTAGTCATCATAGGAACCTCACCCATATATACTTCTTGTTCTTTAGCAGATAGAATATCTTTTGTATTATTCTCTTGATCAATCTCATATACTACTAGTCTAAGTGTACATTTAAGGGCCGCTGAATAAGTTAAACCTCTGGAAATACATTCTTCGACATCAAACTTGGGTTTTTCTAACTTGTATGAAACATATTCTAAAGTTGCCTTATCGTTTAAATCTTCAATAGGAAATATACTTTTAAAAACTCGATCAAAGCCTTTAACTAGATGTTGTTCAACATCCTGCTTGAATTCAGTTAATTCTTTGTATGAATTTTTTTGAACTTCAATAAGATTAGGTATAGATAAACTTTCTTTAAGTTTACCAAAACTTTTTCTTATATTTTTCTTTTCTGTAAAAGATAATTGCATCTTAACTACTGATTAAGCAGTATTAACCAGTAAAAAATCCTATCTAATTTATTTTAGTTCTACTTTTGCGCCAGCTGCTTCGAGTTTTTGTTTTATCTCTTCTGCTTCTTTTTTATTAACACCTGATTTGACTTCTTTTGGTGCTCCTTCAACTAGATCTTTTGCCTCTTTAAGACCTAGAGCGGTAATTGCTCGTACCTCTTTAATAACATTTATTTTTTTATCACCTGCAGCTGTAAGCATAATTGTAAATTCATCTTTTTCTTCTGCTGGTGCCGCTCCACCTGCTGCTGCTGGTGCTGCTGCTACAGCTGCCGCTGCAGTAACTCCCCATTTTTCTTCTAATTGTTTTGAAAGTTCAGCTGCTTCTACAACAGTTAAACTTGATAAGTCATCTATAATTTTATTTAAGTCAGCCATAATAAATCTTGTCCTGGTTATTTTTTTGATTTTTCGAGCGCTAAAATAGCGATTTTTGACGCCGGTGCAAGTAAAATACTTGCTATTTTTTGTGCTGGAGATCTCAATATTCCTACAATTTTAGCCCTTGCCTCATCCAATGAAGGTAAAGTGGCGACATTTTTGACGCCAGCAACATCTAGGATGTCAGATCCCATGATTCCACCAAGAATCTTTAAATTATTATTTTCCTTTGAAAAATTTGTTAAAATTTTTGCCGATGTAATTGCATCTTTAGATAAAGCAACAGCAGTCGGACCTGAGAATAAATTTGATAGATCTTTGCATCTAGTTTTTTCTAATGCTAATTTTGTAATTCTATTATTTGTGATTTTAAATTTAATACCATGTTCTCTCATTTTAGCTCTTAGATCATCAAGTTGACTCATTGATAAACCTTGATAATGAGTAACAATTACTGCTTCTGACTTTTCAAACTGATTTGTCATGTCGGATATATATTGTTTCTTTTGTTCTTTGTTCATCATAACTAAATACTTTTACCTAATTTCACTTTATAAGAAACACCCATTGTTGATGTAACAAAAGCCTGTTTAATTAAATCACCTTTAATTGTATTATTTGACTTTTCTTTTTCTAAAGCGTCAATTATTGCATTATAATTCATTATTAATTTATCATCTGAGAAAGATTTATTCCCTATACTTAAACCTATATTTCCATCTTTATCATTTCTTATTTCAACCTGTCCAGACTTTGCATCTATAATTGCTTTTTTAATATCATTAGTTACTGATCCTAATTTAGGATTTGGCATTAGTCCTTTTGGACCTAAAACTTTTCCTAATTTAGAAAGTTTAGTCATCATTCCTGGAGTACAAATTAATTTTTCAAAGTTTATATTTCCTGATTTTATTTCTTCAATAAGATCATCTCCACCTACAGTTTCTGCTCCAGCATCTTTGGCTTCATTAATTTTATTTTCTTCACAAACCACTCCTACACTAACTTTTTTTGATGTCCCGCCAGGTAAATTAATAACTGTTCTGATATTAATTTCACTTTTCTTTTGTTTGTTATTTATTTGCAAACTTAGATCTAAAGATTCATCAAATTTCGTAGTACAGTTCTGTTTTAATACAGGAATTAATTTATCAATTGTTTCTGCTTGTAAGTCTCTAGTTTTTCCAGGTAATTTTTTAAATCTCTTAGATGACATTATTCGACAACCTCAATTCCCATAGATCTTGCAGATCCAGCAATTATTTTTGCTGCTTCATCAACATCGTGGGCGTTTAAATCAGCCATTTTCTTTTCTGCAATTTCTTTAAGTTGTTTTTTTGAAATTTTAGCCACTATATTTCTACCTGGTTCTTTTGATCCACTTTTTAATTTGACTGCTTCTTTTATAAAGTGAGAAGCAGGTGGTGACTTAATAATAAAATCGAATTTCTTATCTTTATAAACTGTTATTATTACTGGAACAGGCTTGCCTGCAAATGATTTTGTTTTTTCGTTAAAAGCCTTACAAAATTCCATAATATTTATTCCTCGTTGTCCTAAAGCTGGACCCACAGGAGGAGCAGGATTCGCTTGACCTCCATTTATTTGTAACTTTATATATCCGCTTACTTCTTTTTTTGCCATTAGCTTGCCTTTTCTACCTGACTATATTCTAAATCTACTGGTGTAGGTCTTCCAAAAATAGAAACAGAAACTTTAAGTCTTAATTTCTCTTCATCTATGTCTTCAACTAAACCACTGAATGACGCAAACGGTCCATCTATGACCTGAACCTTTTCTCCAACATTATACTCAATGCCTGATTTTGGCTGTACAACACCATCTTTAATTTGACCAAGTATTTTCTCTATTTCTTTCTCAGAAACAGGAATTGGAGTTCCTTTTGTTCCTAAGAAACCACTTACTTTTTTTAAATTTTTGATCATATGATAAATATTATTATCCATTTCACTTTTTAGTAAAACATACCCAGGAAAATATTTTTTCTTCCTTTGAACTCTCTTTCCTCTTTTTACTTCGGTAATATCATGTGTTGGAACAATTATTTCCTCTATTTTGTCTGAAAGATTTGCTTTTGTGGCTTCTTCTTTGATTTCTTGAGCAACCTTATTTTCAAAACTCGAATGGGACTGTACTATGTACCAATTTTTCATTAAAAATTTACCTTTAGTATTATTTCTAAAAAAAATTGAAGAACTTGATCCAATAATAAAAAAAATAAAGCAGCAACTATAGCCATAGCAACTACCATCAAAGATCCTTGCACAACCTCTTTACCAGTGGGCCAAGTTACCTTGAAAGCTTCTTGCTTTACATCCTGAATAAATTTTAATGGGTTTTTCATAATTTATGTTTGGCAGGAGCGGAGGGAATCGAACCCCCAACCTCCGGTTTTGGAGACCGGCGCTCTACCAATTGAGCTACACTCCTATGGAGTTTACTCTATAATTTTAGTTACTACTCCAGCTCCTACTGTTCTACCACCTTCTCGAATAGCAAAGTTTAACTTCTCGGCCATTGCAATAGGTGTAATTAATTTTACTGTAAATTTAGCATCATCACCTGGCATTACCATTTCTGTACCAGCAGGTAATTCTACTTCACCTGTAACATCAGTCGTTCTGAAATAAAACTGAGGTCTGTATTTTGTAAAGAAAGGTGTGTGTCTTCCACCTTCTTCTTTTTTCAATACATACGCTTGAGCTTCAAATTTAGTATGTGGAGTTATTGAAGCAGGTTTGCATAATACTTGTCCTCTTTCAACGTCAGTTCTTTCAACACCTCTCAAAAGAGCACCAATATTATCTCCAGCCTCACCAGAATCTAATAGCTTTCTAAACATTTCTACCCCAGTGCATACTGTTTTTTTTGTTTCTCTTATTCCAACAATTTCTATTTCATCACCAGTTTTTATGATACCAGATTCTACTCTTCCAGTTACAACCGTACCTCTTCCTGAGATTGAAAAAACATCCTCAACTGGCATTAAGAAATCTTTATCTTTTGGTCTATCTGGCTGTGGAATAAATTCATCAACAGATTTCATAAGCTCCATTATAGAATTTTTTCCTATTTCATCGTCCCTACCTTCAACTGCTGCTAATGCCGAACCTTTGATAATTGGAGTTTTATCTCCCGGGAATTTATATGATGTAAGTAAATCTTTTATTTCTTCTTCAACAAGTTCTATCATTTCTTTATCGTCAACCTGATCAACTTTATTTAAGTAAACTACAATAGCTGGCACACCAACTTGTCTTGCTAAAAGAATATGTTCTCTTGTTTGAGGCATTGGACCATCCGCTGCATTAACAACTAAAATTGCACCATCCATTTGCGCGGCACCCGTAATCATATTTTTTACGTAGTCAGCATGTCCTGGGCAATCTACGTGTGCATAGTGTCTTTTCTCAGTTTCATATTCTACGTGAGCGGTTGAAATTGTAATTCCTCTTTCTTTTTCTTCTGGAGCTTTATCAATTTGATCATAAGCAGTAAATTGTGCACCGCCTGACTCTGCTAATACTTTTGTAATCGCAGCAGTTAATGTTGTTTTACCATGATCAACATGACCTATAGTACCAATATTACAGTGCGGTTTGTTTCTTACGAACTTTTCTTTTGACATTACTTGTTTACCTCTTTTATTTTTTATACTTAATTTAATTTTTGGAGCGGGTAAAGGGAATCGAACCCTTACATCCAGCTTGGAAGGCTAGCGTTCTACCATTGAACTACACCCGCAACACCCAAGTACACTCCACGTTGTAAAAAAAATTATTGAATGGTGGAGGGGGAAGGATTCGAACCTTCGAAGACCGAAGTCAACGGGTTTACAGCCCGCCCCATTTGACCGCTTTGGTACCCCTCCTTAATAAAATTTTAGGGGGAAGCACCCCATGTTCAATAAAGCTTTAAACAACATGCGTTTTATATATTTTTATTGTACAAATGCAATACGTGAAATAAAGGAAAATAGCTTAAAAAATAGTGTAAATTCAACAATTATGATGAACAAATCATCTTTTTTTATAGTGGGAAAACATGCGGTTATAGAAGCATTAAAAAATCCAAAAAGGAAAGTTTTAAAAGTTTTTCTAACAGAAGAAAGTAAAAAAAATATACATAGAGTTAGTCCAAGAAAAAATCTTCTTATAGATTTAAAAATA
>CACMFU010000026.1 GCA_902613065.1 uncultured Pelagibacteraceae bacterium
ATTTATCTCTAAATTTTTCATGACTTTCCATACTATCTTTAGAAATACCAATAACTTCACAGTCTAGTTTTTTAAATTGTGAAAGTAGAGAATTGAAGTCTTTTGTTTCAATTGTGCAACCTGGCGTATTATCTTTTGGATAGAAATATAAAACTTTATATTTACTTTTAATTTTATTTAATTCAAAGTAACCAGTATTTGTAGAAGGTAATTTAAAATTTGGCGCCTTTTTTTGTGTTATTTTAGACATTTTCATTTTCTTTCCATAGTTTCATATAATTAATATATGGCGATAAACCATATGATGAATTAATATTTGTTATATGAACTGCCAAAGATTTTAAAGGCGATATACATATTTCTTTAGTAAAAATTTCATTTATGTGTTTCTCAAATGGATCATTTCTAATTAAACAAGTCTTATTAAAATTATCCCAATATTTTGATAAATGCTCCTTTGAAACTAAAAAAGTACATAAAACTTTGTTTATAGATCTCCAATGTCGATTACTGCCAGCAAATATTTTTGATTGATCAATATCTGTGTATAAGTATGGATAATCTGAAGGACAAATAAATATTTCTCTTTTTAATTGTGATGATAATCTCTCATACGTTTCGATCATTTCAACAAGACATTTTTCCTCGTGAATATAATCATCCTCAACAAAATAGACCAAATCTTTAACTTTCAACTTAGCTGTTTCATAACATTTTAATAAGCTAGAGAGGTTACCAAAAGTTTCTTTGTTATTATTAAATTGAATTTTATTCTTGTATTCATCATTTTTGTGATTAATAATTTTATATTCAATATCACTTTTATTTAGAATATTTTTAAATTCATTATTATCAGATGTATCCAAACTATTATCAATTACTATTAATTTTAATTTTATATCATTTCTTAAAGAAGAAAGTGATTTCATAGATTTTATTAATGATATCAAACATCTTTTTGAATATTCTATTTTATCAGCTTCAAATATTCTTTTTTTGTTTTGATCCCATATCAAAATGTCAATATTAGTTCTAAAAATTATTAATAAATCACTTATTTTTCTTGTTAATTTAACTTTACCAAGTGGAATAACTATAGATTTATTATTATTTTTTTCGTTGATAAATTTTAGATTGGATTGTTCAATTAATTCTAAACCCAGTTTTCTTGCTATTAGTATAAATAATTTTTTTATAATGTTTTTTTTCATTTATTTTGATATGTATTATCTTAAATTATATGGGTATAAAATCATCAAAAGAATTAGTTTCAGAAGCACTTTCTCAAATTAAAACTTTAACTACTAGTGAAGCATTAGAGTTAGTTAATAAAGATAAATGTAACTTGATTGATTTGAGAGATATCAGAGAATTAGAAAAAACGGGGAGAATAGAAAATTCTCATCATATTCCAAGAGGAATGTTAGAATTTTGGATGGATCCAGACAGTCCTTACTTTAAAGAAGGCAAAATAGATATGAATAAAGAAATGGTTTTATTTTGTGCAGGTGGACTAAGATCTGCTTTGGCAACTAAATCACTAAAAGAAATGGGATTTGAAAAAATATCACATGTGGAAGGTGGATTTTCTCAAATGAAGATTGCTGGTTTTAAAGTAATCAAATAACTTTAATCAAATAAAGTAATTCTTTTTGCAAAAAAGATTCTAATCACCCAATAAATAAATATTCCGAGTGGCCCAATAAAATAGGTAATAATTAAGGGAAAAAAGATTAATATTTTTGACATATAGAACCTTTGACTGTCTCTAACAATCCAAGATCCACAAAATAAATTTATGGCTAAGAAGTGCGTCCAAAATAAAATTAAAAACTCATTATTCTCAAAAAGCTCAGCTAGATCATAAAAACTTAAATATAAAATAAAGTTTTTATCAAAATCATATCCTGCAAAAAAGAATATATATAATAGGTAAACATAAACACCTGCCAAAATAAATGTTGGAATTATTGATGTAACAAATAAACCACAAACTTTAGTTTGTGGAAAAATAATAAGCATTAACCAAAAAGGTATTACACCTATATTCAACCACATATAGATCATTTCTACTGTAAAAAATGCAGATATTTGTTCAATCATCGTGGTTATATTATATTAAATGCAACAATGATTCCTATAAAAAATAAAAGAAAAAATTTAGAAGCGACAATTGATGAGATGCGCAACTTTGCACTTAATTATGTAGAAAAATTTGCACCATCAAAACAACAGCTAAAAACATATCTTTTAAAGAAATATTTAAGATCTAAAGTTGATAATGTTAAAAGAAGCAATATTTCAGATCTAATCGAGATTGTAGCTGAAGATTTAGAAAAATCTAAATTTATAAACGATAAATTTTATTCAGAAACAAAAGCAAAAAGTCTAATCCAAAGAGGTTCATCAATAAATAAGATTAGAAATTATTTAATAAGCAAAGGTGTTGGAGAGAAATACATAAAAAATACAATTGAACAAATTAATGAAAATAACGAAGATCAAGATTTTTTTTCAGCTATAAAAGTTTGTAAAAAAAAAAGAATTGGTCCTTCAAGAACTGAAGATAATAGACCTTTATTCTATAAAAAAGATATTGGTATATTGGCAAGATCTGGATTTGATTTTGAAGTTTCTAGAAGAGTAATGGAGCTAGATAAAGAAGAATATTTAAAAATTATAAATCTTCTTTAGACTTTTTATTCTTTTCTTCTAGATAATACTGAATTTTGCTTTTGATATAGTTTTTTACCATCACAAATACTATTAATCCAAAAATTGATACAGAAACTATTATAATTAATATTATTCTTAATTGTTCACTCATTATATATTTTTATTTCTTTTCAAAATTATACTAGGATTTTTAAAATTTTCTTTTCCGTAAAGTATTTCATTTCCCTCAAAATCTGTGACTATACCCCCTGCATTTTCAAGAATAGCATGCCCAGCAGCTATATCCCATTCACAAGCTCTTGGTTCAGCAACATAGCCGTCGTATTCATTTGAAGCTATTACACAGAATTTTAGAGAGCTTTTCATCCTTTTAAATTCGCTAACATTCATTGATTGATATATTTTGTTAATTTCAGGTTTTAATTTATTTGAATATGATACAAATTTAAGTTTATCACTTGAAATTTTTGAACAGTCTAATTTGATATGTTTATTATTAATTATTTCAAATGAATAATCTCTTCCATAAGAATAAAATAATCTACCTTTGGCTGGTGCATATATTATACCTGCTACTGCTCGATTATTAATTATTAAACCAGCATTTAAAGTGAATTCTTCAAGATTATTAATATAATCATAAGTTCCATCAATTGGATCTATTAGCCAAAAATCTTTTAAATCCTTTTTGGATTTATTATGACTGGTTTCTTCAGATATGATTGGTATCTGAGGAGTTAAATCAATTATATTCTCAGTTAATATTCTATTAACTTCAAGATCACCATTACTAACAGGGGTGTTATCTTCTTTAATTTCTGTTGTTAATCCTTTTTCTCTTAAATCTATTGAAACTTTTCCTGCGTATAAAAAAGTATCAATTAGCTTTTCAATTGTTGCTTTTATTTCAATTTGTTTCATTTATTCTAACTTTTCCAATTCGATATTTTTAGCATTGATAACTTTTTTTCCTACATTTTCGAAATTCACAGTTACTTTTTCCTTAATTATTGATTGCACTTGTCCTATTCCCCAATCTTTATTATTAGGATTTATAACCTTATCACCTGGTTCAAAATCTAAAATCATTTGATTTTACTTATAATGGAAATGAGTATAAATACCACCACATGAATTTAGAATTAAACTCAATTGGATTAGATAAAAAACCTTCTGATACAAAAGTAATTGTAGCTATGTCAGGTGGTGTAGACTCATCTACAGTTGCTGGTTTGATGAAAATGGAAGGTTATAATGTTACTGGTATAACGTTAAAACTATACAACGATAGCCAGGAAGTAGTTAAATCAAAAGTATGTTGCTCAGGACAAGATGTTATTGATGCAAAAAGGGTTGCTCATAAATTAGATATTGATCATAAAATTCTTTATTACCAAGATAAATTTAAGCAAGGAGTTATTGATAATTTTGTAGAAAGTTACTTAAAAGGAGAAACTCCAATACCATGCGTACAGTGTAATCAAACTGTCAAATTTAAAGACTTGTATGAATTTGCTAAAGATTTAAATGCTGATGCTTTAATAACAGGTCATTATGTAAAAAATGTAACAATAAATAAAAAAAATAATATGTATAGAGCAGTAGATGAAAATAGAGATCAGAGTTATTTTCTATTTAATACTACTAGAGAGCAATTAAATTATTTACGATTTCCATTAGGTGGAATGTTAAAAAATGAAACTAGAGATATTGCTAAAAAACTAAATTTAAATGTTGCAGATAAGCCAGATAGTCAAGATATATGTTTTGTTCCTAACGGAGACTATTCATCAGTAATAAAAAAGTTTAAACCAGATTCTTTAAAAAAAGGTAACATTAAAAATCTAAATGGTGAAGTAATAGGTGTTCATGATGGAATTATAAATTTTACTATTGGTCAAAGAAAAGGAATTAAAGTAGCTGACAAAGAGGCATTATATGTAATTAAAATTGATGCAGAAAATAATGAAATAATTGTTGGAGGAAGAGAACATCTAGGAAAAAAGAAAATTAATTTAAAAAATATTAATCTACTATCGGATAAAAAAGAATTAAATGAAAATATATTAGTCAAAGTTAGGTCTACAGGAAAGTTATTAAGCGCCAAATTAAATTTTATAAATGAGAATGATGCTGAGGTAAATTTAGATAATTCTGAAGATGGTATTTCACCTGGACAAGCATGTGTCTTTTATAAAAAAGACCAATATGGTCACAAAGTTCTTGGTGGTGGTTGGATTAAAGAATAATTAATTTTACTTTTTCTTATTCTTTTTTCTTGCTCTTCTTTTTTTAGAGCCCATTTTTCTTCGGCCTCTATGCTTTTTAGGGTATCCCATAATCTCCTTAGTTTTACAATTTTATTGACTTATTTGAGGGATATAGCATTGTCAATATAACTAATCAATTTTTTTATGGTTAATTCAGTTAAAACTTTTTTAAAACAAGTAGGAAAAGATTATCAAAATCAGTCAGTTAATCCACCAGTAGTAAGAGCTTCAACGATAATATTTAAAACTCTTCAAGATATAAAGAAAACACAAAGTAACTATAAAAAAAATCCCTTAAGCAAAAATTTTGATTATGGTCGAAAAGGAACATCAACAACTTTTGCACTACAAGAACTATTGAGAAAAATTGAAAATGCTTATCAAGTTTATTTAACTCCAACAGGATTTGGTGCAGTTTTTCTTGGAGTAATTAGTGTTGTAAGACCTGGTGATGAAATTATTATAACAGACTCAGTCTACTCTCCCACAAGATTTTTAACAGAAGACTATTTAAAAAAATTCAATATTAAAGCAGTATTTTATGATCCAAAAAACTTAAATGACTTAAAAAAAAAAATTACAAATAAAACTAAACTTATTTTTGTTGAAAACCCTGGAAGTAACACATTTGAATTTCAAGATTTAAAAAAAATATTATCTTTTGCTAAGAATAAGAATATTTATACAGCTATTGATAATACATGGGGAACACCTTACTTAATCAAGCCTTTAGACTTGGGTTTTGATATGTCTATAGTTTCAGCGACAAAATATTATTCTGGTCATTCAGATGTTATGGGTGGCAGTTTAGCTATTAAAAAAAGACTTTTTAAGCAAGTGGAATTAAGTCAAAAAGCAGTTGGTTTAAGACTAAGTCCTGATGATGGCTATTTAATTATGAGAGGACTAAGAACATTGGATATTAGGTTAGACAAGCATCAAGAAAATACAATCAAAGTAGCTAATTTTTTGAGTAAACAAAAAAAAGTTAAAGATGTTTTTTACCCAATTAAAAAAAATATTAAACAATACAAAATGTGGAAAAAGTATTATTCAGGATCATCTGGGTTAATGGGTGTAAAAATTATTTCTAAAAATAAAAACTCTGTAATTAAATTTTTAAATAAACTAAAATTATTTGCCCATGGTTACAGCTGGGGAGGATTTGAAAGTCTTGCTTTATATCAAGACAAATTGGCACTGGGCAACAGGAGCTACACAAAGCTGAGTAATAACGAACATATTATAAGACTGCATATTGGTTTAGAAGATCCAAATGATTTGATTGCTGACATTAAACAGGCTATTAAATCTGTAAGATGAATGACACCAAGTTTTTTCCAACAAAGAAAGCATTAGTTACTGTAATAGCTGCATCTGTCGTTGTTATTATTGCACTAGGAATAAGACAAACTTTTGGAATGTTTTATTTTGATTTTGCAACTGATTTAGATATCACCATAACACAGTTCGGTTTTACAATGGGATTACAGCTCTTATTGTGGGGTGTTTTCAGTCCTATGTTTGGAATTATTACGGACAAGTATGGTGGTA
>CACMFU010000027.1 GCA_902613065.1 uncultured Pelagibacteraceae bacterium
TTTTTTTGTTTTCTTTTTAAAATTTTGATTAAATTTTTCTTGTTTATTTTGAAACGCTCTTGAAGAGTATATCCATACTCGTTGAAATAAGAATACAATAAATCCTTATGGTTACGTATAATTAAAATATAGTAAACTTCGGAATTAGGAGATAATAGTTCATAGTACCTTTTTAAATTTTTAAAAATATTATTTTTTTTTTGGGGGGCATATCTTGATACTCTTAAACAATCTTCATTTGATATCAAATTTTTACCATTATACATATTACTAATTAATTTAATGTAATTTTTTTTTATTTTTTTAAAATCTTTGTCCTCTAATAAAGATAAATTTTTATCTATTATCCTTAATTTTTCTAATTTACCATCCCATGGCTTACCCAAATAGTTTATACTAATTTTATTGAAAATATTATTTTGTAAATAAGTTGTGCCTGTTTTGGGAAATCCTATATGAATAAATGTTTTGTTTTTCATTTTAAAAATATTTGTTTATTATTTATTTTTGAAAATTTTTTACTCAAATATGAACCATACCCTAAGTAGGATTTAGTTTTATTTTTACTTAGATCAATTAGAATATTTTTTAATTGTTTAGAATTTTTTATAATATTTTTGCATTTATAACTTTTTAAATATTCAAACTCATCTAAATTTTTACTAAAATTTGAATATTGATATAAATCGTTTTTTCTTTTGACATCACTAAAATCTAAATGAAATGTTGGTTTATTTAAAATGGAAGACTCTATGTTAAATGTGGAACCAAAACTTAAAACTGCTATTGAGTTTAAAATTTGTTTTTTCTTTTGTTTTAAATGAATTTTTAACGAGGAATTCTTTTTATAAAAATTATAAGAATTAAAATCAAACTTTATTATTTTTTGATTTTTTTTTATTAAAGCTATCAGCTTCTTATATTTAACATAAGGGTAAGGTCTAACTAATACTTTAATATTTAGATTATTTTTTTTTATAATTTTTATTATCAATTTGATCATATTTAAATCATCAACAACATAATCTTTAAGATTATTTTCATTTCCATTATAAGAACAAGCAAATAAGAGATAATCATTTTTGTAATTTCTTGGTTTATCTCGAAGATATTCGAATTGCATAGGATAATTTAAATATATTTTGTGGTGACTGATTTTATGAATTTTTTGAGTGATTTTTTTAATATAGTCGCACCATACAATAAAAAAATCTGATGATTTAATCGTACTAAAGGTAAAAATATTATCCCAACTGTATACCCATGATACAGTTTTGGTATTTTTATGATTAATTGCACTATAGATGTATCTTTTACAATTATTATGTTCTTCGAAAAGACGAAAGTCATAAATAAATAATTCATATCTATCAAAGAATTTTTTTTCGACAGAATAAAACTTATAAAGTTGTTTATATAAAATATCCATATCAGGTAAAAATTTAAAATGAGAAAGGACAAGTTTCAAATTTAAAAGTAATTTTAAAAAGATATTTTTTTCCTGTTCAATTTGAAATTGGAAATATATTTTTTGTTTTTTTGACTTATGAACATTTGAGAATAATATGCAAATTTTATCAATAATTTTATCAGTAAAAGTATAATTATAATTTAAAACTTTGGTATTTTTATATAGTAAATTATTATTCTTTTTAGATGAAATTATGTGAACATCATATTTTTTTTCTAGTTTCTTAATAAATTCAGCAATGTAAGGGTTATTAAAATTTTCTAATGAAAATAGTATTTTTTTTTTCATTAAAATAAACTTAAATTTCTGTCATAAAAATATAATTCAGAGTTATCAACTTTTGACAAATATTCCTTACAAATAAGTTTATTATTGAAATCGTAATCTTTACTAAAAAAAATATCCCTAACACCGATTTGATCAATACCGATATTATTTATTTTATCAGATTTAGATTTTGATGAAAATTCAAATTGAATACTTTCCCTCGAGTTCTTTGTAGATAAATTAATACTATCTCTGTATGAACCTCGATGGAAACCATTAGTATCAAATATAAATATTGATCCTTTTTTTGGAACAGCTTTAAAAAAATCCTTGTATTTAGATCTTATATATTTGTCAGATCTTCTTGATAAAACTGTTGTATAATTTTTGTGTTTTATATTATTTGTGCCAGCAACATACTCTGTAAATACTTTTTGGCAGTCATTTAGAAAAGCAAAAATTTTGATTCTTTTCCCAACAATGTCATAATGCCACTTTTCTGAAATTATTTCAACTTCGGGATTTAAACTTAATTTATTAACTTCAAAATAATCTAATTTAACATCATCTCCTAAATAATTTTTTAATAACAAATTTAACCGTTGATTTGATATCAAGATATCTGGCAGCGATGAATTTGTAATCATGAAATTTGATATCTTTGCATTTCTCTTTTTTTTAGAATATGAAATTTTATTTTTAAAAACATTTATTTGTTCCTCTGTGAAAAAATTTTCTATAAACAAATACCCATTTTTTTTAAGATCAATGAGATCTTTATCCTTATTTTCTGCAATTTTTGTGTTTTTATCTTCGTAATTAATTACTTTTCTAATTCTAAGGTCACTGACCTTGTTGTTTAGTAGGTTATATAAATATTTAATCATAAACTATAAATAAGACATATTTTTATTATAGAGATATAATAAATTATATTTTAAACTGCTATTTTAAAATATCCAACCATAAGATATACATCACGAGTGAGATTAATAAACAAAATATTCGTCAAAATAATAAGTAAGATTATTCTTCATATAAAAAGCCCAATAATTGCAATTAAATTTGATGCAAGAGTAATTTTTTTTTATTACTCAAAATTTATGATTAAAAAAATTTATAATTTAAATTTTACAATAGAAGATAACTATATAGAACCAGATTATTGCGACCTCTATAATATTTATAAAATTGTAAGAAAGAGAAAGCCTAAAATTTGTTTAGAGGTAGGTCCTGGTTATAGTACATACATAATATTAAAAGCTCTTAAGAAAAATTATGATGAAAATGGAATAAAGCCTAAACTTTATGCACTAGAACAAGATAATTTCTATATGGATTTACATAAAAAATATTTAGAAAATAATTTAGATAAGGAAATTATCTCTTATGTAGAATTTATTTTCACTGAATTAAAATTGGTTAAATATAATGATACTACCGTTAGTGTTTGTACAAACTTTCCAGATGCAAAAATAAATTTTTTTTATGAAGATAGGACAGATCACGATGAATATAAAATTGCAGGAGATGCTATAGTTATAGAAAATAAGATGCCTGATGACTACTCAATTTGTGTTGATGGAATGTTGCAAACTTCTGATTTTTACAAAAAAAATCTAAAAAGAAAATATACTTATTCTGGAGGTTTCATTTTTGGTTCAACATGGATACCTAAATAAGAAATTTATGAGAATAATTGCAAGATTAGATATAAAAAATAATTTTGTAATTAAAGGTATAAATTTAGAGGGTTTAAGAAAGATAGGAGACCCAATTTCTATTGCAAACAATTATTACGAACAAAAAATAGACGAAATAATATACATAGATAGTGTAGCAAGTCTTTACAGGAGAAATTCTTTACCAGATACAATCGAAAAGACTTCTGAAAATGTTTTTGTTCCTATGACGGTAGGTGGAGGTATAAGATCACTTGGGGATATTGAATTACTACTCAAATCTGGTGCTGATAAAGTAGCTATAAACTCATTTGGTACGGAAGAGCCAAATTTTATTAACGAAGCTGTAAAAAATTTTGGCTCGAGTACAATTGTAATATATGTTGAAGCAAAAAAGATATCAGAAAAAAAATGGGAAGTTTATAAATACTCTGGGAGAGAAAAAACTGGATTGGATTTAATATATTGGATAGATAAAATCCAAGAATTCGAATGCGGAGAAATTCTACTTACCTCTGTTGATTATGAGGGTATGAAGAAAGGTTTTGATATAGAGATGGTTAACCAAATTTATGATAAAATAAAAGTTCCACTCATTTTATCTGGTGGATGTGGAAATATTGAGCATATAAAATATGTAAAAAAAAATTTTAATAATGTAAGCGTAGCTTTAGCTTCTTTACTGCACTATAAAATAGCAAATATTAAAGAAATAAAGAGAGAAATTGAGTAAAATTTGTATATTAGATTATGGGTTTGGAAATATTAAGAGTTTACAAAATGCTTTAAAAAAAATTGGTTACTCGCCCAGCTTCTTTAGTGAAAAAAGAAATGAAAATTACGAATTTATTTTTATTCCTGGTGTAGGATCTTATTCAAAAGCTTCAAACATTATAAATGATCCTAAAATTTCAGGATTCATAAAAAAAGCTAATGAAAATAAGGTTAAATTTGTTGGCATATGTTTAGGAATGCAACTTTTTCATACTGTTGGCTATGAAAATGGAAAAAGTAAGGGTCTTAATTTTATTAATGGAGAAATAATAAAATTTCCTGATACTTTTATTTTACCAGTAATTGGTTGGAGAGAAGTTTATTTTAATGAAAAACATAAATTTTTATCCAAATTTGATAAGGAAAAATTCTATTTTGTTCATTCGTATTTTGCATCAAAAGTCAAAAAGAGTAATATTGTGTCAATGTCCAGCTATAATAAATTTGATTATGTATCTTCTGTAAGTGAGAATAATTATTTTGGTACCCAATTTCATCCTGAAAAAAGTGGAGATGTAGGACTCGAGTTTCTCAAAATTTTAATAAAAGATTTTAATTAATATCATCAGTTCCTGTTTTAGAGACATTGTGCCTTAATTTCCAATTATTATTAGAATCTTTTGTCCACAAGTGTGGTGAACGAAATTTATCAATTGTCTCAAAAAACAGTTCTTCAGATAAATCTATATAATTTAAAAAATCTTTAAAATATTTTTTAGGGAATTCATGATCAAATAGCTTTACTAAATTTACACCCTCTTCTCGACTTATTTTATTGTTTCTAATTTCTTGAGATGAATCATAAGTTGCTCTACCAATACCAAATTTAATTAATGTAGTATAATAGTGAAATGGGTCTATTTTATCATCGATGCTAGAATATTTAGAATAGCTTCCTTCAGTTCTCTCTGTATTAGTTTTAAATCCAGTGTTTTCAGCTGCGTAATAATAACATTCTTGAGGATCCCATCTTAAATAATAACCAAGATAATGAACTTGTATTTTATCATTTTGTTTTACATTGTTTAATGGTTCGTAAGGAAGAAAATCTTCGTTTTTAAACTTATACGTTTTGATAATTTCTTTTTTGGATACACCACCAAAAAAAATATTTTCACTATGATCTGAATAAAATTTTTTTTCCATGGTTTCTTTATAATTTTCTTCAATATTATTTCCATACTCTGCTTGATTTTCACCATAAAAAATATAATTGATATTAAATTTATCTGCTATTACTGGTCCAATTAATCTCTGACCAATAATAAATGGTTGAAATGGATGTAGTAAATTTTGAAAAGATAATTTCGTGAGTAACCTATGAAGTTTACCATTTGGAGTAAATAGGATATTATTAAGTCCACCAATATTTGACCAATTCTGAAAATTTTTCCAACCAATATCAGTATATAAATGAGGAGCCCAAGTGACAGTCAATGGATTTAAACCATATTTATACTTAAGAATATGAGCTGTAAAAGCGCTATCTTTACCACCGCTTCCAGGTATTATGCAATCATAATTTTTACCATTATTATCTTTTTTTATTTTTTTACACAGATCAATTAATTTTTCTTCTCTAATTTTCCAGTCAATCTTTTCTTTTTCAATTGAATATTGGCATGCAGAACAAACATTTTTTTCATCAAAGTTAATAACATTTTTTTTTGTCTCTTTTTTTGACCTAAATTCTACATCTGAACTAGGTCTTTGATTAGAAATAACACATTTTGTACAAAATTTTACTTCTTGAGGAAGTCCATAAAAAGCCAGCGCTTTGTTATCTTTATAATTCATTAAAATAATTATTTTTTATTTATATTTTTATGTAAAATTCTAATAATTTTTAAGTCATCTAGTGTATCAATATCAAAAGCTTTCGACTGTTCAACTTTGAAGGCATAAATATTTTTTTCAAATAAACTATTTTTTTTTTTTAGTAAATAATCCTTTCTAAAACAATAATAACCTGCAATATGATCATAGGTTTTTGGAGCTTTTTGCCTTGAATAAATTTCTTTAAATGGCTTATTTAAACATCTTTTGAAGCCATTTTTGTTGTTTTTCATCAAAATGTTGAAATATGGATTTCTTCTTGAGTCAGAGACACAGAATACTCCATTCCATCTGCTTTTTAATTTTTTTAAAGATAAAGTTAAAAACTGATCAAGATCTCTTCTATCTAGCAATGGATTTGTAATATCTATATCGAGTACATACTTAAATGTTTTTTTAAAATAGATTTCAGCTCTTTTAATAGCATCTTTCCAAACATCTTCTTTAGCAACATTTTGTAA
>CACMFU010000028.1:0-2500 GCA_902613065.1 uncultured Pelagibacteraceae bacterium
TAAAAATGTTATTTATTGGGTAAAACCAATTAGCTATTTAATTTGTTAATATTTTAAGAAGAGAAGTGTGGACGGTTAAGGTTACCAAAATTTGTCGTACATACTTCAAAATCACATAAATATTATTCTTAGTATTTATGTTGAAGCTAGTGTGCGCCGTTTTTAAACTTGAGAGTTTGATCATGGCTCAGAACGTACGCTGGCGGCACGCCTTATACATGCAAGTCGAACGAAGTAGCAATACTTAGTGGCAGACGGGTGAGTAACATGTAGGTATCTTCCCCTTGGTGAGGAATAACACGAGGAAACTTGTGCTAATACCTCATAAGTCTTTACAGAGAAAGCTTTATGCGCCAAAGGATGAGCCTGCACTTGATTAGTTTGTTGGTGGGGTAATGGCCTACCAAGACTTTGATCAATAGCTGATCTGAGAGGATGATCAGCCACATTGGGACTGAGACACGGCCCAAACTCCTACGGGAGGCAGCAGTAGGGAATATTGCACAATGGAGGAAACTCTGATGCAGCGATGCCGCGTGAGTGAAGAAGGCCTTTGGGTTGTAAAGCTCTTTCGTCGGGGAAGAAAATGACTGTACCCGAATAAGAAGGTCCGGCTAACTTCGTGCCAGCAGCCGCGGTAATACGAAGGGACCTAGCGTAGTTCGGAATTACTGGGCTTAAAGAGTTCGTAGGTGGTTAAAAAAGTTGGTGGTGAAATCCCAGAGCTTAACTCTGGAACTGCCATCAAAACTTTTTAGCTAGAGTATGATAGAGGAAAGCAGAATTTCTAGTGTAGAGGTGAAATTCGTAGATATTAGAAAGAATACCAATTGCGAAGGCAGCTTTCTGGATCATTACTGACACTGAGGAACGAAAGCATGGGTAGCGAAGAGGATTAGATACCCTCGTAGTCCATGCCGTAAACGATGTGTGTTAGACGTTGGAAATTTATTTTCAGTGTCGCAGCGAAAGCATTAAACACACCGCCTGGGGAGTACGACCGCAAGGTTAAAACTCAAATGAATTGACGGGGACCCGCACAAGTAGTGGAGCATGTGGTTTAATTCGAAGATACGCGCAGAACCTTACCAACACTTGACATGTTCGTCGCGACTTTAAGAGATTAAAGTTTTCGGTTCGGCCGGACGAAACACAGGTGCTGCATGGCTGTCGTCAGCTCGTGTCGTGAGATGTTGGGTTAAGTCCCGCAACGAGCGCAACCCTCACTTTTAGTTGCCATCATTTAGTTGGGCACTCTGAAAGAACTGCCAGTGATAAGCTGGAGGAAGGTGGGGATGACGTCAAGTCCTCATGGCCCTTACGTGTTGGGCTACACACGTGCTACAATGGCATTTACAATAGGAAGCGAGATGGCGACGTCAAGCAAATCCTAAAAAAATGCCTCAGTTCGGATTGTACTCTGCAACTCGAGTACATGAAGCTGGAATTACTAGTAATCGCGGATCAGCGCGCCGCGGTGAATACGTTCCCGGGTCTTGTACACACCGCCCGTCACACCATGGGAGTTGGTTCTACCTTAAGGCAAGGTTTAAAACCCTTGACCACGGTATAGTCAGCGACTGGGGTGAAGTCGTAACAAGGTAGCCGTAGGGGAACCTGCGGCTGGATTACCTCCTTTCTAAGGATGATTAAGAATTTTTCTTAATCTAAAAAATATAACAGGTTAATGTTGACCGTCCTCATTTCTCTTCTTGAAATTAGTGTTTCACTCTTCTGCGAAAAGGGCCGGTAGCTCAGTTGGTTAGAGCACACCCTTGATAAGGGTGGGGTCGAAAGTTCGAGTCTTTCTCGGCCCACCAATTCCTGGGGGATTAGCTCAGCTGGGAGAGCGCCTGATTTGCATTCAGGAGGTCAGCGGTTCGATCCCGCTATCCTCCACCAAGAAACACTTTAGTTATTTAATTTTGTTAAAAATTTTTTTATTATCAATATCTATATCCGATTGTTCGAATAGATGAACAATCTTAAATATTTTATTTAAATATTTATTAAAAATTTAATTCAACACAGAATTTTTTTCTGTGCATAATTTAAGCGTTTAAGGGCGTGTGGCGGATGCCTTGGCACTGAAAGCCGAAGAAGGACGTGGTATACTGCGATAAGTTACGGGGAGCTGTATGCAAGTTTTGATCCGTAAATTTCCGAATGGGGAAACCCAACACTTTATGTGTTACTTTAAACTGAATACATAGGTTTAAAGAGATAACCCGGAGAACTGAAACATCTAAGTAACCGGAGGAAAAGAAATCAAACGAGATTCCGTTAGTAGTGGCGAGCGAAAACGGAACAGGCCAGTAGATTTGTTAAAAAAATTTGAATAGTCTGGAAAGGCTAACCATAGAGGGTGATAGTCCCGTATGAGTAATGTTTAACAAATTTCTTGAGTAAAGCGGGACACGTGAAATCCTGCTCGAATATAGGGGGACCACCCTCTAAGCCTAAATACTCTTCAGTGACCGATAGTGAACTAGTACCGTGA
>CACMFU010000029.1 GCA_902613065.1 uncultured Pelagibacteraceae bacterium
TTTTTCTTCATCAAATTTTAGTTCTTTTGCTTTTTCCTTAACTAATTTTAAAAATTCTAATGCATCTAATTCTTTTTCGCCTCTAGCTTTTCTAATTGAATTTAAGGATGTTTTTAAAAAAATATTTGTATTCACCCCAGGTATTTCAAGTGGATATTGGAATGCCAAAAAAATACCTTCGTGTGCTCTTTCTTCAGTTTTAAGATCAAACAAATTTTTATTTTCATATAATATTTCCCCTGATACTTCGTATCCTTTTTTACCTGATAGAATATTTGACAAAGTACTCTTTCCTGATCCATTGGGGCCCATTATTGCATGTACCTCGCCTGGTTTTATCTCAAGATTAAAACCACTTAAGATGGATTTTTCTTGAATTTTTGCATTTAAATTGTTTATTTTTAACATTTAACCAACACTTCCTTCTAAACTTATTCCAACTAGTTTTTGAGCTTCAACAGCAAACTCCATAGGCAATTGCTGTAAAACCTCTTTACAAAAACCATTAACAATAAGTCCTACAGCTTCTTCTTGATTTAGACCCCTTTGCTGACAATAGTGAAGTTGATCTTCACTTATTTTTGATGTGGTCGCTTCATGAGCAATACTAGAATTTGAATTTTTATTCTTAATATAAGGTACTGTGTGTGCTCCACACTTGTTACCCATTAGTAATGAATCACATTGAGTAAAATTTGTCGAATTCGCTGCATTTTTTGAAATATCTACCAAACCTCTGTAAGTCATATCTGATTTACCTGCACTAATACCTTTTGAAATAATTTTACTTTTTGTATTTTTTCCTAAATGAATCATCTTAGTTCCGGTGTCAGCTTTCTGATGATTGTTTGTAATTGCGATTGAATAAAATTCTCCAATTGAGTTATCACCTTTTAAAATACAACTTGGATATTTCCAAGTAATTGCAGACCCAGTTTCTACTTGTGTCCATGAAATTTTTGAATTTTTACCTTTACACAGTCCTCTTTTAGTTACAAAATTATATATTCCTCCTTTTCCATCTTTATCTCCAGGATACCAATTTTGTACTGTAGAATATTTAATCTCTGCATCATCTAAAGCAATCAATTCTACGTTTGCAGCGTGTAACTGATTTTCATCTCTCATTGGTGCAGTGCATCCTTCTAAATAACTTACATAACTACCTTTGTCAGCAATGATTAAAGTTCTCTCGAACTGACCAGTATCTGATGCATTAATTCTAAAATAAGTTGATAGTTCCATCGGACATTTTACATTTGGTGGTATGTAAACAAATGATCCATCTGTGAAAACTGCCGAGTTTAACGTAGCAAAGAAGTGATCGGTAATTGGTATAACTGAACCTAAATATTTTTTTACTAAATCTGGATGTTTTTGTATTGCTTCAGAAATAGAGCAAAAAATAATTCCTTTTTCTGTTAAAGTATCTTTAAAAGTTGTAGCAACAGATACTGAGTCAAATACTGCATCAACTGCTATACCATTTAATCTTTTTTGTTCTTGTAAAGGTATTCCTAATTTTTTGTAAGTCTCAAGCAATTTCGGATCTAAATCCTCTAAGTTTTTTGGTTTTTCTTTAAAACTTTTAGGTGCAGAATAATAATATAAATCTTGATAATCTATTTTTGGATATTTTGGCTTTTGCCAATCAGGTTCTTCCAATACTTTTAATCTTTCAAAAGCTTTTAATCTCCATTGAAGTAGCCAGTCAGGCTCTTTTTTTATATTTGATATAAATCTTATAACTTCTTCATTTAAACCTTTGGGAGCTTTAAAACTTTCAATATCAGTTGAAAAACCATATTTATAATCTTTTAAATTTTCTATTTGTTTATCTCTCATTACACTCTATTTTCTGTTTTATTTATAAGGTCTCCAAGATTTTTTTCTTGAAAAAATATGTTAATATGCGTTTCTAATTCATCCCATAAATTGTGGGTTATGCATTTAGCAGATTTTCCGTTGCATCCTTTTTTTGAATGCTTTTGACAACCAATAGTTTTTACTTTTTCTTCGACTGCAGAAAGAATATCTGAAATTTTAATATCACTGGGAGTTTTATTTAGAGTGTATCCACCTTTTTTACCTCTGATACTCTTTACGATTTCATTTTTTTTTAATTTTAGAAATAATTGTTCTAGATAAACTAAGGATATCCCTTGTCTGATAGATATATCTCTGAGTGATATTGGCTCGTTATTTTTAAATCTGGCTATGTCAGCTAGTGCCATCACTGCATATCTGCTTTTGGTTGATAATTTCATATTTTCCGCGATTAACGGGCCTTATATATACCTGACTAAATTAGTCAAGATTGAGAATATTTAAAATACTTGCATTTTGTCGCTTAATTTTGATAGAAAAATGTAATTTTTTTTTGAGACTGATAATCAATGCCATCTACAGATACTAAAATTTCAGAAATCTTTATTCCTGGTCCCGCTGGTAGGCTAGAAGCAAAATACTTTAAAAGTAAAAAAAATACTTCTCCTATTGCTTTAGTGCTTCACCCACACCCTCAATATGGAGGGACAATGAATAATAAAGTTGTTGTCGATACTTTTCAAACTTTTGTAGATAATAATTTTTCAGTTTGTAGGGTAAATTTCAGAGGTGTTGGAAAAAGTGATGGTGAATTTGATAATGGCCAAGGTGAACTTGCAGATGCAGCTGCAGCTTTAGATTGGCTGGAGAGAGAAAATTTTGATAACTCGCAGTGTTGGATTTCAGGATTTTCTTTTGGTTCTCTAATAGCAATGCAGTTACTAATGAGAAGACCCGAAATAAATAGATTTATTGCTGTATCACCTCAGCCTAATGTATATGATTTTTCATTTTTATCGCCTTGTCCAACTTCTGGTTTAATAATACATGGTAAGAAAGACGAGTTAGTTCCTTTTGATGATATAAATGAATTAAATAAAAGATTAAGTGCTCAAAAAGGGATTAAAGTAGAGTTTGATATTATTTCAGAAGCAAATCATTTTTTTTCAAAAGCCGACGCTTCCTTGGTTAAATGTTTAAATAAATATATAAAAAAAGAAACGGCCTTATATTAAAAATTTATTTTAATTTCACCTCCTGTAACAGGATTTAAAACATTGGTCGTAGAAGGATAACTAATTATTTTATTAAGATATGATCTAATTGATAAATATGCAAATGCTTGAGATTCTATAAAATCACCATCTACACTAAATTCATCTATTAGTTTAATTTTATATTTCAATAATTTCTTTATATGATTAACTAATGCTAAATTTCTTCTACCTCCACCACATAAAATAATTTCTATTTCATTATCAAAATTTTTTTTTATATTTTGTGAAATTATTAATGCTGTAAAATACGTTAATGTAGCAACTGCATCCTCAAATTCTAAACCTTTAACAAAACTAAAATCGAATTCATTTCTATCAAAAGAATGCTTTTGCTGTACATTATAAAACTCATGTTCGTAAAATTGATTAATTATATCTTTATTTATGTTTCCAGATGACGCTATATCTCCATTTTTATCATAATCTATTCCTTTTGTTTTTTTTAAGTAATCATCCATTAAAACATTTCCTGGACCAATATCTTTTGCAGCTAAAGTATCATTAAAACAATATGTATAATTTGATATGCCTCCAATATTTAAAATTAATGTAGGATTATTTATCTTAAATTTATTTATTAAAAGTTTATGATAAATGGGAGTTAACGGAGCACCTTCTCCATTATTTTTAATATCATTTGCTCTAAAGTTATAAACAACTTTTTCTTTTAATTCTTGAGAGAGTAAATTTGCATCTCCCATTTGTATAGAATATCCATCTTTAGGTTTATGAATTATCGTTTGTCCATGAAAGCCAATTAATTGAATATTTAACTTATTTTCACTAATAATTTTCTTTGATATTTTTGAATGATAAAGAGTTAGATCTCTTTCTAAAGATTTATAAGTGCTTATATTTCCCTCTATATCTGCTCTATTATTTATATTTAAAATAAAAGAAGAAAGTCTTTTTCTAAATTCTTCAGGATAATTTAAGTACTTATTATCTATTATGTCTAAATTATTTTCACCATCTGATTTGATAATACTTGCATCAATGCCATCAAGAGATGTACCACTCATTAAACCTAGTGCTATAAAAGAATTATCCATTATTGATTATTATTTTTATTTAAATATGTATATTAAAAATACCATTTATGAATGAATTTTTAAAAGAATTTAAAGACAGAGGATATTTTTATCAATGCACAGACGAAAAAGCTCTTTCAAAGAAGCTGAATGAAGAGAGTATTAAAGGATATATAGGCTTTGATTGCACTGCTCAAAGTTTACACGTTGGTAGCTTGCTTCAAATCATGTGCTTAAGATTAATGCAAAAACATGGACATAAACCAATTGTTTTACTTGGCGGTGGAACCACTAGAATAGGAGATCCATCTGGAAAAGATAAAACAAGAAAAATTTTAGAAGAAAATGAAATAGAAAAAAATATTAAAAGTATAGAGAACATACTAAAAAAATTTTTAGAGACAAAAGATGAAAAAGTGGCTCCAATTTTTGTTAACAACTACACTTGGCTAAAAAATTTAAATTATATATCTTTTCTAAGAGATATAGGAAAACATTTTACCATAAATAAAATGTTAAGTTTTGATAGTGTTAAGTTAAGGTTAGAGAGAGAGCAATCATTAAGTTATATGGAATTTAATTATATGATTTTGCAAGCTTACGATTTTCTAGAATTAAATAAGAAAGAGAATTGTTTGCTCCAAATTGGAGGGTCAGATCAATGGGGCAATATTGTTAACGGAGTTGAACTAATTAAAAGATATTCATCAAACGAAGTTTATGGTTTAACAACTGAACTTATAACTTTGGCATCAGGCGCTAAAATGGGAAAAACAGAAAGTGGAGCTATTTGGTTAGATAAAAAATTATTTTCAGTATTTGATTATTGGCAATTTTGGAGAAATATCGATGATAAAGATGTGTTAAAATTTCTTAAAATGTTTACAGATTTAAATTTAAACGAGATTGAAAATATAAGCACTCAAGACATAAATGAACAAAAAATTATTTTAGCGAACGAGGCTACATCAATTCTTCATGGAGCTAGCGAGGCTGCTGAAGCGGAAAAAATAGCGAAAAATTCTTTTTCGGAAAATTCATCAGGAGAAAATTTGCCAAATAGAAAAATAGATATCTCTAATATTGGTAATGATGTAGTTAATTTAGTCTCAATTATTGATAAAAACCTATCTAAAAGCGAAATAAGAAGATTAATAAAATCCAATGGTATTAAAATTAACAATCAAATTATTTCAGATGATAAATTCATAATTTCAAATGAACTTATAAAAAAAAATAATTTTATTAAGCTCTCAATCGGTAAGAAAAAACATTACAAAATAGTAATTTAATTTGAAATTTTTTCCAAGGTTCTAGTTATAAATCTTGGAGTTAAAGTTTTTATTGGATTGACAGTAGATTTAAGTTTTTTAGGTGGGCCTTTAATTTTAAAGCTTACTCCAAATACTCCTTCACCAATTTTTTTTCCGACTAATATATCGCCTAACATTGGTATTTTTGAAATTGTTTTATTAACAGTTGTTGCTGGTACAAGTGTACCCTTCAAGCTGGTTAATTCATCTTTTACAATATAACCTTCCATCATAACTGAAATTGCTGGGCCTATCGCATACATCTCTTTTATTTTAGTGTTATTTCCTAAAGTTTCATAATCCATCTCAAAATCAGTAAATCGTATACCCTCGCCAGTTAGAAGATCAGCTATTCCTTGCAGTGATGCCAATGTAAGAAGCTTTGCAAGAACAGGTACTTCTTGTACTTTGAAATCGATAATCTTTAAATTTGATTTTGTTTTACCCTCATAATTAAGCGCCTCATATATTAATTTACCTTCTTTAAAACCCTTTATAAATTTGAAATTTTTAATAAAAGGTTCTGGCTCTTCGATTTCTAAATTAGTAATTTTTTGTTTTTTATCATTAGTAAAAATACTTAAAGCAAATTTTCTATTATTATTTAACTTTGCATTTATATTTGAACTAAAAACTTTGTTATTCTTTAATTGTATATCGCCTTTAACATTTGA
>CACMFU010000030.1 GCA_902613065.1 uncultured Pelagibacteraceae bacterium
CGTTCTTAATAAAGCGATTATTAGAAAAAAAAAACCGTATGCTCCAAAAAATATAAGTAGATTTGTTATATATAAAAATCTTAAAAAACACATACTAAAATTAAAAAAAAAAAATTATTTAATTTTAGTAGTTACTAATCAACCAGATTTTTTTTTAAAAAGTAAAGCACAAATAATACAAATGCATAAAAAGCTAAAGAAAAATCTTCCTATAAATAAAATTTTTTGTAGCTATGATGTTAATGACAAATCATATAAAAAAAAACCTAATATTGGGCTTGTAGAAAAGTATATAAAAGTCAATAAGATCGACCCTAAAAAAAGTTATGTTGTTGGTGATAGGTGGAGAGATATTGATTTTGCCCACAATTTGAATTGTAAATCAATATTCATCAATAGAAAATATAAAGAAAAATTAAATAAAAAACCTAATTATATTTGCATATCAACAATTCAAGCTATAAATATTATTTTACAAAATGAAAAATAAAATAAAGATATATCTAGATACTGCTGATATAAAAAAAATTGTTAAAGCAAAAAATAATAAGAATATTTCCGGATTTACAACAAATCCATCCCTGTTGAGAAAAAATAATATTAAGAGTTATCAAAGTTTCATAAAATACCTCTGTAAAAAAGTATCGAAACCAATAAGTTTTGAAATATTTGCAGACGATGAAAAAGAAATAATAAATCAGTCTATTAAAATATCGAAATTCTCAAAAAATATTTTAGTTAAAATCCCAATAATAAATTCAAAAGGTAAAAGTTTAGCTGGAACAATAAAAAAAATTAGTGATTTAAATATAAAATTAAATATTACAGCCGTATTCACTTTCAAACAATTTAAATCTGCTTATGACTCTCTAAATAAAAAAAATTTCAACATTATATCTATTTTTGCTGGTCGTATAGCAGATACTGGAAGAGATCCTAAATTTATAATTAGCAAATGTGTAAAATATAAAAAAAATAAAAATATAAAAATATTATGGGCAAGTACAAGAGAGTACTTAAATATCATCCAAGCCCAAAATGAAAAATGTGATATTATAACAGTCACACCTGAAATTTTATCAAAGAAAAAACTAAGCGGCTACAACTTAGAAAAGTTTTCAATAGATACTTCAAAAGCATTTTATGAAGATGCAAAAAAAATGAAGTTAAAGATTTAATTTAATGAAAACAGTTTTAATAACAGGTGGAGCTGGTTATGTTGGGACACTTTTAACAAATCAATTAATTCAAAAAAATTATAAAGTAATTGTCTATGATACCTTTTGGTTTGGAGATTTTATAAAAGAAAATAATAATCTTGTAAAAATTAAAGGAGATATCAGGGATATAAAAAAAATATCTGAAATAAAATATCCAATAGATACTGTAATCCATCTTGCATGCATATCTAACGATAATACTTTTGAGTTAAATGAAAGCTTAAGTGAGGAAATTAACTTCAATTCATTTCAGCCATTAATTCAACATTTTAAAAAATTTGGAGTAAAAAGATTTATTAATGCATCAAGTAGCTCAGTTTATGGGTATTCAGATAGTCCAAATGTAACAGAAGATCATCCTTTGATACCTTTAACTTTATATAATAAATTTAAGGGTCTTTGCGAACCAATATTGTTTGAAAATCATTCTAATAATTTTGTTTGTATAAATGTTAGACCTGCAACAGTTTGTGGGTATTCTCCAAGAATGAGATTTGATTTATCTGTGAATATACTAACTCATCTTGCAACAAAAAAAAAAGAAATAACTGTTTTTGGTGGAAAGCAAATGAGACCTAATCTTCATATTAAAGATATGTGTAATTTCTATGAGTATCTTATAGAAGCAGATCCAGATTTAGTTGGTGGTAATACTTACAATATAAGTGATGAAAATATATCTATTGAAAACATTGCAATTAAAATTCAAGATATATTTAAAAATAAGTATAATGAAGAGGTAGTAATAAAAAAAACACCCAGTGAAGATGATAAAAGATCTTATTATCTAAATAGTGATAAAGTTAAAAAAGAATTAAAATTCAAACTTAAATATTCTGTAGAGAATGCAATAGATGAAATATATCAAATTTTAAAAACCGATCAATTTAAAGATAGTTTGGAAAATGATATTTATTATAATATAAGAACTTTAAAAAAATTGAGGATATCTTAAATGAAACGTACTGCACTTGTAACTGGCGGTGCTGGATTTATAGGAAGCCATTTAGTAGAGCTATTATTAAAAAAAAAACTAAAAGTTCTGGTTATTGATAACTTATCTAATTCTAACGTCTCTAATATTAAAAAATTAATCAAAAAAAAAAAAATAACATTCATCAAAAAAAACATTTTGGATAAAGATATAAATTTATCAAAATTCAAAATCGATTATGTTTTTCACTTAGCTGCAATAGGCTCAATAATACCTTCAATTGACGACCCAAAAAAATATATTACGAATAATTTTAATGGTACTTTAAATTTGTTAGACAAAATCAAAAAACAAAAAATAAAAAAATTTGTTTATGCGGCTTCATCAAGTTGTTATGGGCTTGCAAAATATCCAACAAGTGAGAATAATCCAATCGACAACCAGAGTCCATATGCCTTTAGCAAATGGTCTGCCGAAGAACTTATCAAGCATTGGTCGCGTATTTATAAAATGCCTTATGTTTCGATTAGAATTTTTAATGCTTATGGTCCAAGGTTCAAAACAACAGGCGCATATGGATCTGTAATAGGAGTTTTTTTAAAACAAAAATTAGAAAATAAACCTTTAACAATAGTTGGAGATGGAAGTCAGGGAAGAGATTATATTCACGTTCTTGACGTAGCAAAAGCTTTTTATTTAGCAGCAAAATCAAAATATAAAAATGAAGTTTTTAATCTTGGTTATGGAAAAATAATTAGTATAGGGAAAATCGTTGATCTATTGAGGCCAACAAAAACTATAAATATACCCTACAGACCAGGTGAACCATATAGATCTAAAGCTAATATCTCAAAAATAAAAAAAAAAATAGGTTGGAAACCATCTATATCATTCGAAAAAGGTTTTGCTGAACTTTTATTAAATATAAAATATTGGAAAAATGCTCCACTTTGGAATAAAAGTTCAATAAATAAAGTTACTAAGAATTGGTTTAAATATCTAAAATAATCATGCAAAATAAGGATAATTTTTTAGACAAATACCAACACAAAATTTTAAACTATAAAAATTTCAGAAAATTAATAGGAAGATATCCAAGAAAAAGAAAAATTATAATGTGTCATGGTGTTTTTGACGTTGTCCATCCAGGTCACATTAGACATTTTATGTATGCAAAAAATAAGGCTCAATTATTATTAGTAAGTCTGACTTCAGATAAATTTATAAATAAAGGGAATTATAGACCACATGTTCCAGAAAAATTGAGGGCATTTAATCTTGCAGCATTGGATATTGTAGATTATGTTCTTATTGATTATAACGAAAATCCTATAAAAAATATAAAATTAATTAAACCAGATTATTTTGCGAAAGGATTTGAATATAACAATTTAAAAACAAATCCAAAAACTGAAAAAGAATATCAAACTTTAAATTCATATGGAGGTAAAATAATCTTTACACCAGGCGATGTGGTATATTCTTCAACAAAAATCATAGATCAAAAATTACCAAATATTTCGCACGAAAAGCTAATAACGTTGATGGACTCTGAAAATATTAATTTTGATGACCTACGTAAAACATTAAAAAAAATACCAAAAATAAAAGTTCATGTCGTAGGAGATACTATTGTTGATAGTTACACATCAACCATACCAATTGGAGGACCTGTTAAATATCCACACCTTAGTGTCCTTAATGTTGGGAAACAAAATTTTATAGGTGGAGCAAGTATTGTTGCAGCACACTTAGCTTCAGCAGGATCAAAAGTTTTTTTTACGTCTGTAGTTGGTCAGGATACTTTATCGAAATTTGTAAGAAAAAATTTGAGAAAATACAATGTACATTGTAATCTAATTATTGATAAGAGTAGACCAACAACCAATAAAAATACTATAATTGCTTCTAAACAAAAAATTCTAAAACTAGATACATTAGATAATACCCCAATTTCCAAAGAAATATTTAACGAAATAGAAAAAAAAATTTCTAAAACTAAATCAGATGCTGTTATATTTAGCGATTTTAGACACGGTATATTTAACAAAGAAACAATAAATGCATATAAAAAAAAAATACCAAAAAAAGTATTCAAAGTTGCTGATAGTCAAGTTGCAAGCAGATGGGGAAATATATTAGATTTTAAAAATTTCGACTTGATAACTCCTAATGAAAAAGAGGCTAGATTCTCTCTAGGAGATCAAGATACATCAATTAGACCATTAGCAACTGAATTATTTAATAAATCTAATTGTAAGTTATTAATTTTAAAATTAGGATCTAAAGGGACAATAACTTATAGAAAGAAAGATTGGAAAAAAGTTGACTCATTTTATTCAATAGACTCACTTGTGTCTAATTTAGTTGATCCCGTTGGAGCTGGTGATGCATTGATAGCATATGCAACATTGTCAATGGTAGCCACAAAAAATCATGCGATATCATCTATACTTGGATCAATAGCTGCTAGCATAGCGTGTGAGAAAGAAGGTAATATTCCTATTAAAATAAGCGAAATTTTAGATAAGATAAAATATATCGAAAAAAAAGCTATCTAAGAAATGAAAAATACACTTATTATAGGTCTTGGTATTCAAGGCAATAAAAGAAAGAAAGTCCTTAACAAAATGGGTGTGAATGTTGTAACAGTCGACCCTTATAATGACAAAGCAAATTACAAATCAGTCAAAGATTTAAATAATT
>CACMFU010000031.1 GCA_902613065.1 uncultured Pelagibacteraceae bacterium
TTGATATTCAAAATAAATTTAACTCAAAAATATTACCATACTCAAAAAATAAAGTTAAAATAAAAGATGAAGTAGTTCCAATTAATGAAAAAATTAATTTTAAAAATTTTTTTAATAAGAAATATTTATCACCAAAAAAATGGGACGAATTTATATCTAAAAAAAATATTAAACTGATTGATGCCAGAAAACCTTTTGAATATAAGATTGGTACATTTAAAAATGCTCTTAATCCGGAAACTAAAAATTTTAGAGATTTTAAAAATTATTTATCAAAATTTAATAAAGATCAATCAATAGGGATGTTTTGCACCGGAGGTATCAGGTGTGAAAAAGCGTCTAATTATCTTAATAACAAAGGTTTTAAAAATGTTTATATGCTTAAAGGTGGTATCTTAAATTATTTTAACAAAACTGATCCAAAAAAAAGTAAGTGGAATGGCGAATGTTTTGTTTTTGATAAAAGAGTTACTATTAAAAAAAACTTAGAAATTGGAAATTATACTGTTTGTGGTGGTTGTAGAATGCCATTGCATAAAAAACTAACCAAATCAAAAAAGTATAAAGTAGGCCTATCATGTCCAAATTGTATTGATAAATTGACAAATGATCAAATAAAACGTTTCACAATGAGGCACAATCAAATGATAAATTCAAAAAAATAATATCATGAATATATTAAGTGATGACATCAAAGAATTAATTAAAAAATTAGCGATACCTGCATCTGTAGGTACACTCTTTCAAACGTTATATAATATTGCTGATACATATTTTGCAGGAAAAATATCACCTGAAGCTTTGTCAGCTTTAACAAAATCTTTTCCAATTTATTTTATTATTATTGCCTCATCTATTGGTATCACAGTTGCAGGTACATCACTGATAGGTAATAGCATTGGAGAAAAAAATAATAAAAATGCTTCAATTTATTTCTGTCAATTAATTTTCTTTTCTTTTTTGATAATTCTATTGATTACTTTTATTGGTTTAAATTATGCATCAGACCTTTTTTCAATAATGGGTTCAACTAACGAGGTAATAAATCTTGGCTTACAATATACAGATATCATTTTCCTTGGTTCGTTTATTTTTATTTTAGTTGTTGCATTAAATTCATTACTTCATGCAGAAGGCGATACGAAAACTTATAGAAATGCTTTAATATTATCTTTTTTTTTAAACATATTGTTAAATCCAATTTTAATATTTGGATTTTATTTCATACCAGCTTTGGGTATGAAGGGTATTGCAATAGCAACTCTAATTGCTCAAACAGTCGCTTTTTTAATCATATTTAAAAAAGTTTTAAAAAGTAAATTAATTAAAAACATACTTATTTCGTATTTTATTCCTAAATTTTTTTTTTTAAAAAATATTTTTTTTCAATCTATGCCAATAATAATTTCAATTTGCGGTTATTCTATTGCTTCTGCTATTGTATTCAAATATGCAGGTTTATCAGGAGAATATGCAGCAGCTGGTTATGGGGCTGGCACCAAAATAGAACAAGTGGTTTTATTGCCAATCTTGGGAATAAATACAGCAATTATCACAATTATTGCTCAAAATTTTGGTGCACGAAATATTTTAAGAATTAAAGAAACATACTTCCAAGCTATAAAATATGCTTTCATTATAATGATTATTTCTTCTTTTATTATTTATTTTGGTGCTGAAATGATAACAAAATTATTTTCAAAAGATTTAGAGGTCGTTGAATTTGGAAAATTATATTTAGAGATTTCAGCTTTTGTGCTGCCAGCTTATCCAATATTTTTTTTATCTAATGGTTTTTTTATGGCTTTAAAAAAAGCTGAAAACGCATTAATTGCTAATATTTGCCGAAATGGAATTTTTCCATTTGTCGTATTTTATACTGCAATTTATTTTAATTCTGACTTTTCTGAATTTTTTTGGTTATGGGTAATATTCAATTGGATTTTTTCTCTGATGTATCTTGGTTATACTTATTTTTATTTGAATTATAAATTAGACAAAATTAGAGCTATCAACTAACCATTCATAAAGGTGTTCTGAAAACGATCTTCTTACAAATAAATTAACATTATTCTTTGATTTGTGGTGAAGAATTACATCAATATGATTTACTATTGTTTGTGTTGATGAACCAACATCATTTTTAAATTTTTCGAAATTAAAAGGTGATCCAGATGATAATAATTCAAATATATTTTCTCCTTTTATATTTATGCAAATTAATTGTGAAGAGATATCAGTAATTGATCCAAAATTTAAAGACGAAATATCTTTATAAAGTTGATCAAAAATATTTGTATTATTATTTTCATCAAAATATATCATCCATTCATCCGGACTTAGCCACAAAACATCATAGTTTTCATTTGATGAACTGGTATTTGACTCAGAAGGTAAAATAATAGATAGAATTTTACCCACTTTGGTAAAAAATTCTTTATTTTTTCCCCTGACATTAATTTTAATTTTTTCTTCAGATAAATTGATATCGATATTGTTTTTATTATTATTTAAAATATTTGGATGTAAGATTTCAAGCATTTAGTCTTTTATTCTCCTTATCTAAAAAAATTGTATCAGAAACAGTCACATTAATATTTTTGTTTTCCATTGGAATAATTAACTTTTGACCTTTCTTTGTTTTACCACTTCTAACTACAGCCAAGGCAATTGATTTATTTAGGTTTGGACTAAAATAGCTGGAAGTTACATGTCCTAGCATATCTATTGGCTTTGATTTAACGTCTGAAACTATTTGAGCACCTTCTTCCAAAATTTCTTTTGGATCATCTGTAAGTAGTCCTACCAATTGCTTTCTATCTTGTCTAATAGTATCACTTCTATATAAAGATCTTTTACCAATGAAGTCATATTTTTTTTTACTTACAATCCAATCCATCTGTAAGTCTGAAGGAGTCATCGTGCCATCTGTATCTTGTCCAACAATTATGAAACCTTTTTCAGCTCTAAGTAGGTGCATTGTTTCGGTACCATAAGGTGTCAAATTAAACTCTTTCCCAGCTTCTATACACATTTTCCATAATGAATGTCCATATTTTGACTCTATGTTAATTTCATAGCTTAATTCACCCGTAAAACTTATTCTCATTATTCTACAATTTATATTTTCTAATTTAGCTTCTTTAAATGACATATGAGGAAAGTTTTCATCACTTAAATCTAAATTTGGAAAAAGTTTGTTAAGAATTTTTTTTGAATTTGGGCCACAAATACTTGCTGTAGAATAATGGTCTGTTACTGATGTTAAATAAACATCTAACTCTGGCCACTCCGTTTGTAAATAATCCTCAAGTTTGCTTAATACATTTGCAGCTCCACCAGTAGTGGTTGTCATTAGGTAATGATTTTCAGATATTCTTGTAGTAACACCGTCGTCATAAACCATACCATCCTCATTTAACATAAGTCCGTATCTACATTTTCCGATTGCAAGCTTTGACCAAGCATTTGTGTAAACTCGATTTAAAAATTCTGATGCATCTGTTCCTTGGATATCAATTTTTCCGAGAGTTGATGCATCTAAGATACCCGCACTATCACGTGCGGCTTTACTTTCTCTTTGAACAGCATCATGCATATTTTCCCCGTTTTTTGGATAGTACCAAGGTCTTTTCCACTGACCAACATTTTCAAATTCTGCATTATTTTTTACGTGCCATTCATGCATAGATGTTTTTCTTACTACTTCAAAAAATTTTCCAACATTTCTCCCAACTAGTGTTCCGAAGGTTAATGGTGTGAATGGCGGTCTAAATGTAGTTGTCCCTAATGAACCCATTTTTACACCAGCTGTATCAGCTATAATCCCAAGTGCGTGCATATTAGATAACTTTCCCTGATCTGTTGCCATACCAGTCGTTGTATATCTTTTTACATGTTCAATTGATCTAAAGCCTTCTTTTAAGGCTAATTTAATATCTTTTGCAGTTGAGTCATTTTG
>CACMFU010000032.1 GCA_902613065.1 uncultured Pelagibacteraceae bacterium
ATTATCCCTTCCTCACCATTTGAAATATTTTGTGCTTCTTTGTTATTTTTAATTATCGATAACACCACTCCTTCTGATTGGTTAAACTCATACCCAAGAAACTCTGTAGGTCCTATTTTATCTTTTATACCAAACCAGATTTCTTCTTCAGAGGCATCTCCAGAACCTTTCCAATTTTGTTTTGCAAGCTCTTTGCTCTTTTTCATTAATTCATCAAATTTATTTTGATCAACGGTCAAAGATTTATTTTTTAAAATATCTTCTGTTAAGTCTAACGGGAAACCGTAAGTATCATATAATTTAAACGCTACTTCACCTGGTAAAACTTTTTTTATTTTTGAAATTTCATCATTCAAAATTTTAATTCCCCTATCAAGTAATACTAAAAATTTTTCTTCTTCCATTTTTAATGTTTCTTTGATTAAAGTCTCTGATCTTTCTAATTCAGGATAATTTCCTTTCATTTCATCTTTCAATGTATCAAAGATTTTATTGAAGACTGGTTCTTTAGAACCTAGCAAATGAGAATGTCTCATTCCTCTTCTCATTATTCTTCTAAGAACATAGCCTCTGCCTTCATTTGAAGGTAATACTCCTTCTGCAAGAAGAAATGAGCTAGCTCTTAGGTGATCTGCAATTACTCTGAAGCTTGATAAATTATTTTCTTCTTGTTTTACTTTTGTAAATTCAGAAATAGAACTAATTAATTTTTTAAAATGATCTGTTTCATAATTATCATGTGTGCCCTGAAGTAATGCTGCAATTCTCTCTAAACCCATTCCAGTATCTACAGAAGGTTTTGGAAGATTAATTCTTTTATCTTTTGAAACTTGCTCAAATTGCATGAAGACTAAATTCCATATCTCAATATATCTATCGCCATCCTCATCTTTGGTTCCGGGTAAACCACCTTTTAAATGATCTCCATGATCATAAAATATCTCTGAACAGGGTCCGCAAGGGCCCGTTTCGCCCATTGACCAAAAATTATCTGAAGTTGCTATTCTAATAATTCTATCGTCGCTAAAACCCGCTATTTTCTTCCAAAAATTGAACGCTTCATCGTCTTCATGAAAAACTGTTACATATAATCTATCTTTATTTAATCCAAAGTCTTTAGTAATTAAATTCCAAGCAAGTTCAATTCCCCTTTCCTTAAAGTAATCTCCAAAAGAAAAATTTCCAAGCATTTCAAAAAATGTATGGTGTCTTGGAGTGTAGCCAACATTTTCTAGATCGTTGTGTTTACCTCCTGCTCTTACACATTTTTGAGAAGTAGTAGCTCTTTGATAATCCCTTTTCTCTAATCCAGTAAAAACATTTTTAAACTGGACCATTCCTGAATTTGCAAACATTAATGTTGGATCATTATTTGGAACCAAATTGCTAGACTCAACTATCTTGTGATCATTTTTTTCAAAATAATCTAAAAAAGTTGATCTGATCTCGTTTAATGTTTTTGCCATATTTTGTTAAAATACAGCTTTTTCTATTGATGTCTACACCTCTGAAGGGAAAAAAGGCGCCCTTTCGAGCGCCTTTTTAATAACTAAAAGTTATCTGCTAATTTTTTTTAGTAGGAATTTCTTCTTCTTTTTTTTGAGCCTCTACTTTTTCTTCGCTTAGTGGATTTCCCTCAATTTTCTTTGAGATCACGCCAGCCTTTTCTCTGATTGCCATTTCAATTTCAGCAGCGGCTTTAGGATTTTGTTCAAGGTAAAGTTTCGCATTCTCTCTACCTTGACCAATTTTTTCACCTTTGTAAGCGTACCAAGCTCCAGATTTCTCTACGATATCTGCTTTGGCACCTAGGTCTATTAGTTCCCCAACTTTACTAATTCCTTTTCCATACATTAAGTCAAACTCAACAACTTTAAATGGTGGAGCAACTTTATTTTTCACAACTTTAACTCTTGTTGTGTTACCAACGATATTATCTTTATCTTTAATTGCTCCAATTCTTCTAATGTCCATTCTAACTGATGAGTAGAATTTTAAAGAATTTCCACCTGATGTTGTTTCTGGGCTTCCAAACATAACACCAATTTTCATTCTAATTTGGTTAATGAAAATAACCATTGTATTAGTTCGTGAAATTGAGCCTGTTAATTTTCTCAATGCTTGAGACATCAATCTAGCTTGCAAACCAACATGAGTATCGCCCATATCGCCTTCAATTTCAGCTCTTGGCGTTAATGCTGCAACAGAGTCCACAACAAGAACTGACATTGAGCCAGATTTAATTAATGTATCAGTAATTTCTAAAGCTTGTTCACCTGTGTCTGGTTGAGAAATTAGCAACTCTTCAGTATTTACACCTAATTTCTTTGCATACACTGGATCTAAAGCGTGTTCTGCATCAACGAAACCACAAATTCCACCTGCCTTCTGTGCTTCTGCAACTACTTGCAATGCTAAAGTAGTTTTTCCTGAAGACTCTGGTCCATAAATTTCAATAATTCTTCCTTTTGGTAATCCACCAATTCCTAAAGCAAGATCTAAGCTTAAAGATCCAGTTGAGATAGACTCAACATCCATGGCTTTTTGCTCACCAAGTTTCATTACTGAGCCTTTTCCGAAGCTATCTGTAATTTGGCTGATTGCTGCGTCTAATGCTTTATTTTTCTCTTTGTTTTCCAATTCTTTATCTTTTGCGGTTTTCACCACTTTTAGGTTATTTTTAGTCATTTTTTGCCTCTTTTTTTGCTTTTTTTAACACTCGAATCATGGATTTAAATGTACACATTTTGTTCTCATTGGCAATATATTTCTCAAAATAGTTTAAAATCGTTAAATTACTTGAGTTTTAGGTATTCGCTATTCAATAAACCAATAGCTTTTAGAACATTGTATTGGGCTATGAGATTATTTCTCTCAGATTCTGCTAGAGAAATTTTTGCAGCCAATAACAAAGAGTTTGATTGAATAACATCTAGCGTTGTTCTTGAACCTCTTTCATATTCCGCAGCTATTCCTTCGTTAGCAATTTTTGCTGCTCTAACTTGAGATCTTACAGAATTTAAAAAACTTTTAGATGCTTCAAGATTTGACCATGCACTTCCAACATTTTTTTCAGTTATTTTTACTGCATCCTCAAATAATAAAATTTTTCTAGTTTTTAGATTTGTATTCTTGTTTATTTTTGCACGTTTACTCCCACCTGAATAAAATGGCCAGCTAATTGTTGCTTTAAGAGTATCCTTTTCTCTCTCATCTATAGTAGAAGTAAAATCCTCAGCATAAGATCTTTCTAAAGATAAAGATGCGGTTGGTTTTAAATCACTTTCGGCAATTGCAATATCCATTTCAGATTGATTTAATTCTATTTTAGCGATCATTATATCTGGATTTTTTTCTCTTGCTAAATTAATTGCTGAACTAAGTTCACTTGGAACTCCCACAATTGCTCTGTTTGTCTTTTTTAGTTCATTTGTATTTAAAAGTTTACCAATAATATTTTCGTAATTTAACTTGTTAATCATTAATTCGCTTCTTGCTTGAGTTAGTTGAGCGCTTGCTCCAGCAAGTGAGGATTCAGTTTGTGATAAATCTGCAGTTTTTATTTGTCCTCTATCTAATCTAACTTTATCATTTTCAAGTTGTTTAATAAGTAAATTTAAATTTTGCCTATTAATTGCAACTTTTTCTCTTGATAAAATTACAGATGTAAAAGCTTCTATAGCACTGTAAAGAACATCTTGTTCTTTTTTAAATAATTTTGCTTTCGCAAGTTCTAAACCTATTAAATTTTTTTCATAATTAAGCTCTCTTCCAAAATCCAATAGGGTTTGCTCTAATTTTATAGATGTTGTGAATGGGTCTACATCACTGATTGTTGCATCACCACCGCTCTGATTTGTAAGTTTATTTGTTTCTTCAAGGCTCTTGGACCCACTTAAACTCAAAGAAGGCATATAATCGGCTTTGGAAATATTTAGATCTTCTTCTGA
>CACMFU010000033.1 GCA_902613065.1 uncultured Pelagibacteraceae bacterium
GCTGAAATAATTGATGGTGAATTTAAACTCTCTAAAAAAGGAGAGTTAATGGTTTCTCAAGACAAAAAAAATGCCAGTGGAGGTGATGCTGGTAGCGGTGGTAGCGGTGGTAGCGGCGGCGGTTGCTAATTGAAAACTAATCTGTAATTGCTAAAAAAAACGGTTTTTTCATCTATTGATATAAAGAAATTTTACAAATAATGTATTAAATTATAGTTTAATCTGATGAGCAAAAAATTATTATTTTTTCTGTTGTTTTTAATATTAAATAATACCGTTGTTAAAGGAGATATCATTCAAGATAGCAAATTATGGAAATTTTTTTCAGGTATTGCTAATGACGCCAAAACAAATTTTCCGGAGATCCCATTTTTAAAATCAGAGACAACAGTTGGAACCTTAAATTTTGGTTCAGCGATTTATCAAGGAGATATAAAAAAAGGAAAAGCACATGGTTATGGAGTGTTTAAATTTTCTGATGGAACACAATATAAAGGGACATTTAAAAGAAACATGTTTCATGGAAGTGGAGTTTATCTTGATAAAGAAGGCAATTTAATAAAAGGTAAATGGAAATATAATAAACTTAGTAATCCAATAAATAATAATACAAGAGAAATAGTTCAATTAAATAAAGCTTTTGGGAAAGTAAATTATTTTGAAATTAGAGGAGAAGGTGATTTAAGAAGTAAATGGTTTGAAGCAGAAATTTCAGAGGAAAATACTGCCGAAGTTCAATTAATTAAAGAATTAGATATTTTTGACACACCTTCAGTTTTTTCAAAAGATTATGGTGACCAAGATAAAATTAAAGAATTAATTGATGAAAAAAATTTAGAAATCATAAAACAAAATAAGATATCTGCAAATATTTCATCAAATATGCAGACTACATATGTGTTAACAGCTAAGGGTAAAAAAGATATGGAAGATCAAAAACAAGATCTAATGATGGCACATGAAAAAGCAACCGTTGCAAGTGGGAGTCATGGAGGTATGAGTGGCGGCGGCGGAGGTTGCTAAATTATAATAAATTCTTAATAATTTTTCAGATATAATGTTTTTTCATAAATGAAAAAATTAATTAATGCGGCAGTTGAATTATTTCAAAAAGGTCATCTAGAAAAGTCAAAAGAGGCTTCTTTAAAATTATTAGAAATAGATCAAGATAATTTTGATGCGTTATACCTTTTGGGGATTATTTCATTTCATTTAAAAGAATATCAACAATCATTCAAATTTTTAGATAAAGCAATTACAATTAACTCAAATATCCCTGATTTGTACAACATATATTCTTTAGTATTATGCCAAGTTAATAATTTTAAAGAAGCATTAAAATATTTAGACAAAGCAATTGATATCAAACCTAATTACTTTGATGCATTTTATAATAAAGGAAATGTCTATTTCCATTTAAATGAGTATGATAAATCTATCGAAAATTATAAAAAGTCTTTAAGTATAAATCCAAAAAATAAAGACGCTCTAAATAATTTAGGAAATGTTTATAACGAGACTAAATCTTACATAAATGCTCTAGATTGTTATGAGAAAGCATTAGTGATTGATAAAAATAATTCTCTAGCTTTTTATAATAAAGGAAAAGTTTTAAAAGCTCTAAATAGATTAGATGAAGCAATAATCAATTATAACAAAGCTATTGAGCTAAATAACAATTTTTCGGAAGCTTATAAAAATCTAGGAAATTTATTTTTAGATAAAAAAAAATTTAATGAAGCAATTTTTAATCATAAGATTGCTTTAAAAATTGACCCAAATATAACTTTTTTGGGAGGTACAATTATTCAATCTAAATGTTCTATTTGCGACTGGACCGATATTGAGAATGATAAAATTATTTTAGAAAATAACATATTGAGTGAAAAAAAATTTTCAAATCCTTTTCCTGTGATTTCATTAATAGACTCACCATCTTTACAAAAAAAAGTTTCTGAAATTTTTGTGAAAGATTTATCAAATAATATAAAAAAAATTGAGAAATATAAATATAAACAAAATAATAAGGTTCGCTTAGGTTACTTTTCTTCTGATTTCCACTCACATGCAACTAGCCATTTAATGGTAGAATTATTTGAATATCATAATAAAGATAAGTTTGAGATATATGCATTTTCATTTGGGAAGAATGATAACTCTGAAATAAGAAATAGGTTAAATAAATCTTTTGATAAATTTTTTGATGTTAGTTTAAAATCAAATGATGAAATTATAAATATTTGCAATGAAAATAATATTGATATTGCAATAGATCTTAAAGGATTTACAGACAATAACCGTTTTGGATTATTTATACAAAGATGTGCACCCATTCAAATCAGCTACCTTGGATATCCTGGAACTACTGGCTGTAATACGATGGATTATTTAATAGCAGACAGTGTTTTGATAAGTGATCAAAACAGAAAATATTATACTGAAAAGATCATTTATATGCCAAATTCTTACCAAATTAACGAAAGTAAGAAAAAAATTTCTACAAAAAAATTCACTAGGAAAGATTTTGGCTTAAACGAAGATAGCTTTGTCTTTTGTTGTTTTAATCAAACTTATAAAATACTTCCAGAAATATTTAATTTATGGGTAAAAATACTTAAAAATGTTGAAAATAGTATAATTTGGTTACTTAGTGATAATAAAATATCAGAGTTAAACCTAAAAAAAGAATTCAATAAAAACGGAATTGATATTGAAAGAATAAAATTTGCTGAAAGATTACCACTTGATGAACATCTGAAAAGACATAGCCTTGCAGACCTATTTTTGGATACTTATCCCTGTAATGCTCATACAACAGCAAGTGACGCTTTGAGAACAGGACTTCCTTTGATTACTCTAAGCGGCCAATCATTTGCTAGTAGGGTTTCGGCTAGTCTACTTGTTTCTCTTGATCTAAATGAATTAATAACTGATAATCGAGATGATTATGTTAATCTTGCTGTTAAATTAGCTAAAAATAATGAATTGCTTAATAAAATTAGAAATAAATTAAAAGAAAATATTAAGAATAAATCATTATTTAATTCGAAATTATTTACAAAAAATATTGAGATTGCTTTTGAGAAAGTATACGAAAATTATTCAAAAGGTAAAAAACCAGATCACATACATATTTAATTATAATTGTACTCCAGCACCTTTAAGAAATTTTGCTTTTTTATCTAAAGCTAATCTTGGATTTGCGGGTAAGTCTAAATTATCAAATCGTTTTTTTTTAAATTTTTCTAAACCTACCATTGCAATCATCGCTGCGTTATCTCCACATAATTTAAGGTCTGGAAATATAGATACAAAATGATTTTCATCGCTGACTTGAATTAGTTTTTTTCTTATTCCATTATTTGCCGCAACACCTCCAGCAACTATAAATGTTCTTTCTTTTACAGGAAAATTTTTTAAAAATTCGTCAAAAGCAATTTTTGTTTTAATATACAATATATCCTCAATTGTTTTTTGAAAAGAAGCTGCCAAATCATACTTTTCCTTTTGTGAACTTATATTTCTTGTAATTTTTAATATTGCAGTTTTAAGACCAGCAAACGAAAGATTACACCCGCCTTTATTTATAATTGGCTTAGGAAGATCAAATCTATTTGGGTTA
>CACMFU010000034.1 GCA_902613065.1 uncultured Pelagibacteraceae bacterium
TTACCCTTAATTTTTGGGAGTTCTTTAGGTTGATAAAATTGCATAATTAAAGTCTACTCTTTTTTGAAAAAAATAAATAATATTTTTAACAAATAAACTATAATTCAATTGGATTTAATTAACGACAATTCCTGTGGGTGGACAAACCAACTTCCTGAAAGAAGTAATATTAAATTACTAGATCAGGATATTTACTGCGATTATTTAATTGTAGGAGCTGGGTATACAGGATTGTCAGCTGCCAGAAAACTTTCAGACATAAAAAAAAGATAAAAAAATTGTTCTCATTGATGCCCAATTAGCAGGAGAGGGTGGTAGCTCAAGAAATTCAGGTTATCTTGTTGATACTACATTGAATGATGGTTTTACATCAAATAGTGATAAAGAGAATTATGTAAAAAAAACTAAAATATACCATTTAGGTATAGAGGCTGTGAGAAAATTTATAAAAGAATATCAAGTTGATTGTGATTGGAATGAATGTGGAAAATATTTTGCTTCTTCGAAAGAGCAGGATGAGACAAAAGCTCAATCGTTCAGTAAATTATTAAATAGTCTTGGTTTTAAAAATAGAATTTTGTTTAATAAAGAGTTAACTGAAAAATTGGGAACGCCTTTTTATAAAATTGGAGTTTTTACCTCAGGAGGAATACTTTTAAACCCTGGTAAATTAGCTAGAGCAATGGTTGATACTTTACCAGATAATGTAAAAGTATATGAAAATTCACAAATTAACGGTTGGAAAAAGATTAACAACAAAATTGAATGTTTTACAAAAAAAAACAAAATAACAACTAAAAAAATCATATTTTGTACAAACGGTTTTTTGAAATCTTTAAAAGTAAAAAAAAATTATAGCTTTCCAATTACATTAACTGCCAGTCTTACGAGAAAACTAACAGATAAAGAGTTTAAAGATATAGGATCTCCAAAAGAATGGGGCGTTCTTCCAATAAGAGCTATGGGTGCTACAATTAGAATGACTAAAGATAGGAGAATACTTATAAGAAACACTGCAGAGTTAAGAAACCCTTTTTCAATGAATAGAAATGAATTAAATAAAAGAGTTGTAATTCATAAAAAAGGTATCAAAAAAAGATTTAAACAATTACCAGATAATATTATAGAGAGCAGTTGGTCAGGGATTGTATGTAGAAGTGGTAATAGCTCTCAAATATTTGAAAAAATTGATGATAATATTTTTAGCGCAGGCTGTTACAATGGATCTGGAATTGGAGTAGGAACACTATTCGGTGAACAAATAGCTCTAATGGCCTCTAATCAACAATCCAATGAAATTGAAGTAATACAACAAAGAAAAAAACCAAACTGGTTACCACCACAGCCCTTTTTAAATTTAGGAATATACACTAGATTAGCTTATGAAAGGATAAAAGCTCAAACTGAAATTTAATGAAAAAAAATTTAAAGCTTATAGTTTTTTTAGTATTAGGAATTATAGCTCTTTACATCTCAACTAATTATTATAACGATTTTAATAAAAGCAAAACTATTAAAGCGTGTATAATTGGAAAAGCTGAATTAGATTCGAATAAACTTGAGAGCGAAAGACTCTCTGCTGATGAAGTTAAAAAATTTTGTGAAGATCAAATAAAATGATGAAAAAATCAAAAAGATCAGATGTTGATCCATTTATAGTAATGGATGTAATGGAATCAGCAAGAATTGCAGAAGAAAAAGGTAAAGATATAATTCACATGGAGGTAGGACAGCCAGGAACACCAGCACCAAAGATTGCAAAAGAATATATTACTAATGAGATAAACAAAAACAATCTAGGATACACCGTATCACTTGGTCTACCTGCTCTAAGAACAAAAATTTCAAAGCTATATGGAGATTGGTACAATTTAGATTTAAATCCAAATAGAATAGTAGTTACAACAGGTTCTTCTGGAGCATTTATATTATCTTTTTCGGCATTGTTTGATAGTGGAGACAGAGTTGGAATTGGATCTCCAAGTTATCCAAGTTATAGACAAATACTAAAATCACTAAGTTTGGAAACTGTAGATATTCAAACTAAACTTCAAAATAGATTTCAACCTGTTCCAGAAGATATTACTGATAATAATTTAAATGGAATTCTTGTTGCATCACCTGCAAATCCAACTGGGTCTATGCTGGATAAACAATCTTTAGAGAATTTAGTTAATACAGCAAATGAGAATAATGTGAGTTTTATTAGTGATGAAATTTATCATGGAATTCAATATGAAAATAATCCAACTTCAGCTTTAGAGATTACAGATAATTGTTATGTAATTAATTCTTTTTCAAAATACTTTTCAATGACTGGTTGGCGAATAGGTTGGATGGTTGTACCAGAGGATCATATTAGACAAGTAGAAAGACTTTCACAAAATTTGTTTGTTTGTCCTCCACACGCAAGTCAAGTTACAGCTCTTGCTTCTTTAGATGCAAATGAAGAGTTACAATCGAATGTTGAGGTATATAAAAAAAATAGAGAGATACTTTTAGAAGAATTACCGAAAGCAGGATTAAAAAAGTTTTCACCACCTGATGGAGCTTTTTACATTTATGTTGATATATCTGAATATTCAAATGATAGCTTAGCTTTTTGTAAAAAAGTTTTAGATGAAGCAAATGTTGCAATAACACCAGGAATTGATTTTGATCAAAAAAGAGGAAATTCTACTATACGATTCTCATACGCAAGAAGCACAAAAGATATAATTGAAGGTGCTAAGAGAATTAAAGATTTTATGTCTAAAAATTATTAAAAGGGGTCAGCTCAATTGGTTATTACCAAAAGAGCTCCCCTTTTTTATGCCATTTTGGCCAAATCCATCAAATGGATTTAGTTTGTGTTATTTTTAATATGTGATATCTCACCAGCTAAGTGTCAGGTGGCGTTATTCTAAGCATTTGCACCTCCTTCACTTATAAAAATAAGTTTTAGGTAGGTTGTATTCAACAAATTTATTTCTATTTTTTATAAATATATTATTTGAATACAACCTGTCTCTTTAGTAGATTCTCGATATCAAAATAATCTAAATATTCCCAAACTCTTAAATGAAACTTATGTCACAGAGACAGATAATAAATATATTTGTAATTAAAATCTCATGAAAACTATATTTGTTATTGGTTCAAAAAAACATACTCTGAAATACACAAGAAAAATGCCCGAGGGCGAAGTTAAGAAAATGAAATCTTTTGTTACAAACAAAGGTCAAAAGCTTGAAAAAACTTCTAAATTTAAAATTTTAAAAGTCTCAGACGACAAAACTTCAAGAACTTTCAAAATCAGTCTTTAATTATTAAAATGAACAAAATCGTATGGTTC
>CACMFU010000035.1 GCA_902613065.1 uncultured Pelagibacteraceae bacterium
TTTATCTCAGATTAAATGAAAATAAAAAAGTTGAAGACATTGCATTTGAAGGGCATGGCTGCGCTATTTCAATGGCATCAGCATCAATTATGACTGATATGGTTAGAGGGAAAGAAGAGAAAGAGGTAAAAGAAATTGTAAGTGATTTTTTAGGAATGATAAAAGAAAAAGATTCTTTAGAAACCAATATTTTAAAAGATGATGAGAAAACTAAATTAATGAGTTTATCGGGTGTTAAACAATATCCTATGAGAGTAAAGTGTGCAACTTTATCTTGGCATACTCTTACATCAGCATTAGACAATTCAGATCAAATTGTAAAAACAGAGGAATGAAAATGGATCTTAAAGAAAAAGTAATTGCTGAAATAAAAAAAATTTATGATCCAGAGATACCTGTTAATATATATGAATTAGGATTGATATACGATATTATTGTTAATAATTCTGAAGTTAAGGTTAAAATGACTTTAACCACACCAAATTGTCCCGTAGCTGAAAGTTTGCCTAAAGAAGTTAAAGACAGTATATTAGAAATTAAAGAAGTTTCAAAAGTAGATCTTGATTTAGTTTGGGAACCACCATGGGATAAATCAATGATGTCTGAAGCTGCAAAACTTGAATTAAATTTATGACAAAACAAATTATAACATTAAGCGATAACGCAGCTCAAAGAATAAAAGAAATCATGTCTAATGCTGAAAAAGACTCTTTAGGAGTTAGAGTTGGTGTTAAGTCTGGTGGATGCGCAGGAATGTCCTATGTTATGGAGTATACAAAAGAAGCAAACCCAAATGATGAAGTGGTAGAAGATAAGGGAGTGAAAGTCTTCATAGACTCTGCAGCTGTAATGTATTTACTTGGAACAGAAATGGATTTTAAAAGAGAAAAATTTTCTTCACAATTTGTATTTAATAACCCGAATGAAACGGAGAGATGTGGATGTGGAGAATCCTTTAAAATATAGTATTTAATATACGCATATCAGCATTGCGTTAATTGCATATCTATGGTAGAATCATTGATATGAACACTTTTGAGCATAAAAACCTAATTAACTCTGAAGTTAAAACTCAAAAAAGAAAATCTTTATTCAGAAGTTTAATTAAACCAGTAGAAGCGGGCGCGCATGGCACCCTCAACTACGTGGTTAAAAAAGGTTTAGGAAAAAATAAAATAGCTAAAAAATAAAAAAGCTATTTAACAACTATAGTACATATCAAACTCAATAGGATGAGGTGTATGTTCAAAGTTGTGTATCTCCTCAAATTTAAGAGCAATATAAGCATCAATTTGATCGTCAGTAAATACTCCACCTTGAGTTAAAAACTTTCTATCTTTATCTAAACTTTCCATTGCTTCCCTTAATGATCCGCAAACAGTTGGAACTTTTTTTAACTTCCTTCTCTGATAAAGCATAAAGATCTTTATCAAAGGATTTGCCTGGATCAATTTTATTTTTGATACCGTCAATTCCAGCCATTAACATAGATGCAAATGTTAAATATGGATTACCAGATGCATCTGGGAATCTAATTTCACATCTTGCTCCTTTTTTGCTTAGAGTTATCGGAATTCGACATGATGCTGATCTGTTTCTTGCAGAATAAGCAAGCAACACTGGAGCTTCAAAACCTGGAATTAATCTTTTATAACTATTTGTTGTAGCATTTGAAAAAGCATTAATCGCCTTAGCATGTTTAAGTATTCCACCAATATAATAAAGTGCAGTTTGTGACAAACCTGAATATTTATTTCCAGAAAAAACTGGGGTTTTTCCTTTCCAAACTGATTGGTGAACGTGCATTCCAGATCCATTATCACCTTTTACAGGTTTAGGCATAAACGTAGCAGTTTTACCAAATGAATGTGAAACCATTTGAACAACATATTTGTATAATTGAACATTATCAGCTTGATCAACTAATGTACCAAAAAGCATTCCAAGTTCGTGCTGACTTGGAGCAACTTCATGGTGATGTTTTTCAACTGTGATACCTACGTCTCTTAAACCTTTTAGGTATTCACCTCTTATATCCTGAGCACTATCTACTGGAGGGACTGGAAAATATCCACCTTTAACTCCAGGTCTATGACCCATATTCCCATTTTCATAACTTTTTCCAGAATTATACGGTCCTTCTGTACTATCTATCGAAAAACTCGTTTCGTTCATATCGTTTTTGATTTTTACATCATCAAAAACGAAAAATTCTGGCTCTGGACCAAAGTAAGCTTTATCACCTATACCAGTCTTCTTTAAATAAGCTTCAGCTTTCTTCGCTATCCCTCTTGGATCTCTTTCATAAGGATTTCTTTTAATTGCATCTAAAATATCGCAAAATAAAACAAGAGTATTATGAGATGTGAATGGATCAACGATTTGTCTGTTTAAATCCGGTTTTAATATCATGTCGGATTCATTTATTGCTTTCCATCCAGCAATAGAAGATCCATCAAAAAATACACCATCGGTTAACATGTCCCCATCGACTACCGATGCATCCATAGTTAAGTGCTGTAATTTACCTCTTGGGTCTGTAAATCTTAAATCGACAAACTCAATTTGCTTGTCTTTCATCATTTTTAGAACTTTGC
>CACMFU010000036.1 GCA_902613065.1 uncultured Pelagibacteraceae bacterium
GCTTTTCACAATTAGTTTTTATTTTTTGAGGTACTCCAGTTGTTGCAGCTTTCATAGTAGACTCAATTATATCTAAAACATGAAGAGATAGCTCTCCAGAACATCGATGTTTTTTCTTTTTTTCGATCGAATATAACATCTCAGACATTCCAACACTTCTATAGTTTGCATTTGTTGGTGACTCATTAGATCTACCGCTGGCAGATGTAATATTTATTTTTCCTAAATGCATTTTATCAGTTTTATGTTCACCCCAACGACCACCCTCTGTAACAGAAATATAAACAGATCCACCAAACATATTCGGATCAGGAACGATAATTGATCCTTTAGTTCCATAAAGTTCCATATGATTTCTTTGATGATTTATAACATCAAAGGATAGAGTAACTTGAATAATTGCTTCATTATGAAATTGAATTGTTGCTAAATAAGTAGTTGGTGTTTCAACCTTAAATGTTTTTCCTTTATTTGGACCTGCTCTATAATTTCTTCTTTTAAAAGCCGTTAATGTTCTTCCTTGTACCTGTTTAGCTGGCCCTAAAAGATTAACAAGCGTTGTAAAAAAATAAGGACCCATATCTATTACTGGACCTCCCTCTTTTTTATACCAAGACTCTGGTTTTGGATGAAAGTTTTCAACACCAGGAAATGCAAAGATTGCATTTCCAAGTTTGATTTGTCCAATCAAATCAGAGTCAATTAATTCCTTTGCTTTTTGTCCTCCTCCTCCAAGAAAAGTATCCGGCGCATTACCAATGTATAATTTTTTTTGTTTTGCCAAAGCCACTAGCTCTTTTCCTTTTTGAAAGTATGTTGCTAATGGTTTTTCTGAATAAACATGCTTACCTGCATTTAATACTTTTTTTGATACAGAATAATGTGATTGAGGAATTGTTAAATTTAAAATTACCTCAATATCTTTATCTTTTAGTATTTCATTAACAGTCATTGATTTGATGTTGTATAATTTCGCACATTTTTCAGCTGCTTTTTGATTAATATCTGCACAAGCAACGATTTTGAAATTATTAAAATATTGGTGTCCCCTAAAATATGTTTCTGCGATATGGCCACATCCTATGAGACCAACCTTAAAAACTTTATTCATGAATTTTAGACACCTTGTCTTTGCTTTGATTTTCCTTCTTTATGAAGTTTTAATGCCTCTTCATTTTCTTTTGTTGATGGCATTTCTAAAGTAGGACTTTCCCAGTAAGCAGAACCTTCTAGCCACTCATAAGAATGAGTTTTTATTGAAATTAAATAAGTCACATCAGATTTTTTAGCTCTTTTAAATGCTTCTTCTAATTCAGAAATAGATGATACCTCCTCAGATTTTGCACCCATACTCTCTGCATGTTTAGCAAAATTAACAGGTACAAGATTTGGAGCTTTTGAACTATTAAATAGACAATTAAATTCTTTGCCACCTTTAAATAATTGTAGCCTATTAATAACGGCATGACCTCCATTATCACATAAAACTATTATTAATTTATTATTTGTTATAACTGATGAATAAATATCTGAATTAAAAAGCAAATAAGATCCATCTCCTACAAAAGCTATTACTTCTTTATCTGGGTTTGCCATTTTAACTCCTAATGCACCAGAAATTTCATAGCTCATACAGCTAAAACCCCATTCGGTTTCATGTGTATTTAATTCTTTTGGCCTCCAAATTTGTACAACTTCTCCGACCAATCCACCTGCTGCAGTAACAGCAATGTCTGTTGGATCTGAATTACGATATATTGCTCCTACAGCGTGTGCATAACTAGGTAGTTCTTGATTAGTTGGACCGCTTTCTTTATCTACATAATCATTCCAATTTTTTAATTCATCTCTTGATTTTTTATGCCATTCATCAGGTGCTTTCCAATCTCCCAAAGCATTTGATAGCTCTTGTAAGCTTACTTTTGCATCACCTATTACTGATTGCGCCAAATGTTTGCTAGCATCAAATCTAGAGACATTAACACTAACAAGTGAAAAGTCTGGGTTCTCAAAATTTGCCCACGAACCAGTTGTGAAATCAGCTAACTTTGTTCCAACAGCAATAGCTAGGTCAGTTTGTTTTGCTAAATTATTTGCTGCTTTGCCACCAAGACCACCTATTGGACCTAAAAAATGAGAGTGATCTCTCTTCATAGTAGAGTAACCCATAACTGTTTGTGTAACTGGTATATTGTGTTTAATTGCAAAATTACCTAGATCTTCCATTGCATCAGAGTAGAAAACCCCTC
>CACMFU010000037.1 GCA_902613065.1 uncultured Pelagibacteraceae bacterium
TCAATCATATCATTTGTAGTCACCTTTTCTGTATCTAGTCCATTTAAGTACAGCATATGATTATCTTTTCCACCACCAGTAATTCCAATGTCTGTTTGCTTAGCTTCTCCGGGTCCATTAACAACACATCCAATAATCGATAAAGTTATTGGTTCTTTAATATGAGATAATTTTTCTTCAAGCCTTTTTACGGTTTCAATAACTTGAAAAGCTTGTCTAGCACATGAGGGACAAGAAATTATTCTTACCCCTCTATTTCTTAAATTTAAAGATTTTAAAATTTCATTTCCTACTTTAACTTCTTCTAAAGGATCATCAGAAAGTGATACTCTTACTGTGTCTCCAATCCCATCAAGTAGTAAACTTCCAAATCCAATAGATGTTTTAATGCTTCCAGGCAAATAACTTCCAGCTTCAGTTATACCCAAATGAAGTGGATAATCAGTTTTTTCAGATAATAATTTATATGCTGCAATTGACAGAAATACATCTGATGACTTGACACTAATTTTTAAATTTGAAAAGTCCATATCTTCAATTATTTTAATATTTGTCAAAGCACTCTCTACTAAGGCCTCTGGGCATGGCTCCTTGTATTTTTCAAGTATGTCTTTTTCTAGAGATCCAGCATTTACACCAATTCTAATTGAGCAATTATTATTCTTTGCAGCAGAGATTACTTCTGCAATTCTTTTTACATTACCAATATTTCCTGGATTAATACGTAAACAATTTGCACCATTTTCAGCAGCTTCTATTGCTCTCTTGTAATGAAAATGAATATCTGCAACTATTGGAACGTCAACGTTTTTAATTATAATTTTTAAAGAGTTCGTTGATTTACTATCTGGACAAGAAACTCTAACAATATCTGCTCCTGCCTCTGCAACTTTATTAATTTGTTCAATCGTTGACTTGTGGTCAGTGGTTAATGTATTTGTCATTGTCTGAACTGTTATAGGATTATTTCCTCCGACTTTAATTTTACCTACATTTATTTCTCTTGTCTTTTTTCTATTAATTTTTCTAAATGGTCTAATTTCTGAAATCATTTTTCTAAGTTAAATTCTTTGTGTAAGCATTTTATTGCTCTTGAAGCATTTATGCTTTTTATTAAAACTGATATTTTAATTTCTGAAGTTGAAATAACCTGTATATTTATATTTTTTCTTGCAAGTGCTTGAAACATTCTAAATGTAACGCCTGGAGTAGTAATCATTCCAACACCTATTATTGATACTTTCGATACATTTTTATCAAATATTAATTTTTTAAAAACAACATTTTTATTTTTGTTTATAATTTTTTTTGTTTTATTCAAATCATTTGACTTGATTGTAAATGTAAGATCTGTTTGCTTTCCATCAGCGGATATATTTTGAACTACCATATCTACGTTTATCGAATTTTGTGAAAGTGGTTTAAATATCGAGGCTGCTATGCCTGGTCTATCTTTAACTCCTAATAAAGTTACTTTTGCATCATTATCTGTAGAAGAAATTCCTGTGATAATTTTATTATTAATAATATTTTTTCTTTTTGTAATTAATGTGCCAGATTTGTTTATAAATGATGATTTTACTTCAATATTTATCCTATTTAATCTTGCATCTTGTATAGAATCTGGTTGCATTACTTTTGATCCTAATGAGGCCATTTCTAACATTTCTTCATAAGATATTTTTTTAATTTTTTTTGCAGCATTAAGTTTATTTGGATCTGTTGTATATACTCCCTCAACATCAGTGTAGATAACACATCGATCAGCTTTAAAAAACTTTGCAACCATAATTGCACTTGAGTCTGAACCACCCCTGCCGATAGTTGTAATATTTGAATTTTTATCCACGCCCTGAAATCCAGCGATAATAGGAATTCCTCCAGATTTTAAAAATTTTAAAATTTTAGTTTTATTTATATATTTAATTCTTGAATGTTTGTGTTTACCCTCTGTTATAATTGGTATTTGCCAAGCCATCCAAGATCTAGAATTTAAACCATTTGATGCTAAATGTCCTGCTAACAACGAACACGAAATCTGTTCACCAGCAGAAACTAGAGCATCATATTCATTATCAGGAAAATTTTCACTGATTTTTTTTGACATATTGATCAGCTTATTGGTAGTTCCACTCATTGCAGATGACAAAACTATTACCCTATATTTTTTTGAGTAAGATTTAATTATTTTTGATACTTTTTTAATTCTTTGAATTG